>NZ_CABVQC010000158.1 GCF_902499175.1 Burkholderia aenigmatica | reverse complement strand
GCCGTCCGCCTTCGATACCCGCATGTAGCCTATCAGCATGTCGTACCTGTCACATATACGTTCGATTATGTGACAGTTTGCATCGGGAAGCTCTGCACGTCAAAATTTGTCACTTAACCCGTCATTCTGTCTAAGGCATGCAAAGGGTAGGCTAGGCTCATAATGTGACAGAAATTCCGGGGGGATGCCTTCCTTCGCGAAGGTGGCGCGCAACTGTTCCAAGGAAGCGGGGTCGCGCCGACCATAGGAAGCCAACGCGAACAGCGAGCGTGCCGTCTCGGGGTTGTGTCGTGCTTCAATGATGGCCTCATCAATGGCCTGGATTGCACGCTGCCAGTGATCGACGGGTTCGGGCTTCGGCGCTTTCGCCGGCAGGCCACTGGTGAACCCGGTTTGGGGCTCGGACCAGAATAGCTTTGCGTGCTCGCCTGGCGGGCTTATATCCCTCACCTCAATCAAGCTGATTGCCGTTGCCGCCGCCTCCAGCATCTGCAACCGTACTGCCGG
>NZ_CABVQC010000157.1 GCF_902499175.1 Burkholderia aenigmatica | reverse complement strand
CGATTGAATCGGTTCTTCACGAAACCCGCCAGTTTGCGCCGCCCGCGGCGCTCGAGCAGGCGGCGACCATTTCCGGCATGCCGGCCTACCGTGCGCTCGCCGCCGAAGCCGAGAACGATTACGAAGGCTTCTGGGCGCGTCTCGCGCGCGAGGGCCTTGCGTGGCACAAGCCGTTCACGAAAGTGCTCGACGAGTCGAACGCGCCGTTCTACAAGTGGTTCGACGACGGCGAGCTGAACGCGTCGTACAACTGTCTCGACCGTCACGTCGAAGCCGGTAACGGCGAGCGCGTCGCGGTGATCTTCGAAGCCGACGACGGGTCCGTCACGCGCGTCACCTATGCGGATCTCCTCGCCCGCGTGTCGCGTTTCGCGAATGCACTGAAGAAGCGCGGGATCGGCAAGGGCGACCGCGTCGTCATCTATATCCCGATGTCGATCGAAGGCATCGTCGCAATGCAGGCCTGCGCGCGCATCGGCGCGACGCACTCGGTCGTGTTCGGCGGCTTCTCCGCGAAGTCGCTGAACGAGCGGCTCGTCGACGTCGGCGCGACCGCGCTCGTCACGGCCGACGAGCAGGCACGCGGCGGCAAGACGCTGCCGCTGAAGAGCATCGCGGATGAAGCGATCGCGATGGGCGGCTGCGAGGCCGTGAAGAGCGTGATCGTCTATCGCCGCACCGGCGGCAAGATCGACTGGCACGCCGAGCGCGATCTGTGGATGCACGAACTGACGGCCGCCGAATCCGACCAGTGCGAGCCGGAATGGGTCGGCGCCGAGCATCCGCTGTTCATCCTGTATACGTC
>NZ_CABVQC010000156.1 GCF_902499175.1 Burkholderia aenigmatica | reverse complement strand
ATCGAGCTATTCGCCGACGACAGGCCGGTCGAGGTCGACGTCGACAACGAACCGATCGAGCTATTGGCCGACGACAGGCCCGTCGAGGTCGAGGTCGACAGCGAGCCGATCGAGCTATTCGCCGACGACAGGCCGGTCGAGGTCGACGTCGACAACGAACCGATCGAGCTATTGGCCGACGACAGACCCGTGGAGGTCGAGGTCGACAGCGAGCCAATCGAGCTGTTGGCCGACGACAGGCCGGTCGACGTGGAGGTCGACAGCGAGCCGATCGAGCTGTTAGCCGACGACAGGCCCGTGGAGGTCGAAGTCGACAGCGAACCAATCGAGCTATTCGCCGACGAGAGGCCGGTCGAGGTCGACGTGGACAGTGAGCCGATCGAGCTATTCGCCGACGACAGACCGGTCGAGGTGGAGGTCGAGAGCGAGCCGATCGAGCTATTCGCCGACGACAGACCCGTCGAGGTCGAGGTCGAGAGCGAACCGATCGAGCTGTTAGCCGACGACAGACCGGTCGACGTGGAAGTCGACAGCGAACCGATCGAGCTATTCGCCGACGACAGGCCGGTCGAGGTGGAGGTCGACAGCGAACCAATCGAGCTATTGGCCGACGAGAGGCCCGTCGACGTCGAAGTCGACAGCGAGCCGATCGAGCTGTTGGCCGACGACAGGCCGGTCGACGTGGAAGTCGACAGCGAACCGATCGAGCTGTTGGCCGACGAGAGGCCGGTCGAGGTCGAGGTCGACAGCGAGCCGATCGAGCTATTCGCCGACGACAGGCCGGTCGACGTGGAGGTCGACAGCGAACCAATCGAGCT
>NZ_CABVQC010000155.1 GCF_902499175.1 Burkholderia aenigmatica | reverse complement strand
CTGTCGTCGGCGAATAGCTCGATCGGCTCGCTGTCGACGTCCACGTCGACCGGCCTGTCGTCGGCCAATAGCTCGATCGGCTCGCTGTCGACGTCCACGTCGACCGGCCTGTCGTCGGCCAACAGCTCGATCGGTTCGTTGTCGACCTCGACGTCGACGGGTCTGTCGTCGGCCAATAGTTCGATTGGTTCGCTGTCGACTTCCACGTCGACCGGCCTGTCGTCGGCTAACAGCTCGATCGGGTCGCTGTCGACTTCCACGTCGACCGGCCTGTCGTCGGCTAACAGCTCGATCGGTTCGCTGTCGACCTCGACGTCGACCGGTCTCTCGTCGGCTAACAGCTCGATCGGTTCGCTGTCGACCTCGACGTCGACCGGTCTCTCGTCGGCCAACAGCTCGATTGGTTCGCTGTCGACTTCCACGTCGACCGGCCTGTCGTCGGCCAACAGCTCGATTGGTTCGCTGTCGACTTCCACGTCGACGGGCCTCTCGTCGGCGAATAGCTCGATCGGCTCGCTGTCGACTTCGACCTCCACGGGTCTGTCGTCGGCGAACAGCTCGATTGGTTCGCTCTCGACCTCGACCTCGACCGGCCTCTCCTCGGCCAACAGCTCGATTGGCTCGCTGTCGACCTCGACGTCGACGGGTCTGTCGTCGGCTAACAGTTCGATTGATTCGCTCTCGACCTCCACGTCGACCGGCCTCTCGTCGGCTAACAGCTCGATCGGTTCGCTGTCGACGTCGACGTCGACCGGTCTCTCGTCGGCTAACAGCTCGATCGGTTCGCTGTCGACCTCGACCTCGACGGGTCTGTCGTCGGCCAACAGCTCGATTGGCTCGCTGTCGACCTCGACGTCGACCGGCCTGTCGTCGGCCAACAGCTCGATCGGTTCGCTGTCGACCTCCACGTCGACCGGCCTGTCGTCGGCCAACAGCTCGATCGGCTCGCTGTC
>NZ_CABVQC010000154.1 GCF_902499175.1 Burkholderia aenigmatica | reverse complement strand
TGGCGCCTATGTGCCGCCCCTCAAGTGGCGCCCTTATGCCGACCCCGCATTGGCTCCATAGCGCCGCCCCGTGACAGTTGGCCCAGTGTGTCGCCTGCAGCATGGCGCTGGACCAGCTTCTGGATCTCGCCATCGAGTGTGTCACGCACACGCTTCGCAATATCGAGCAGCCACTTTTCCTGCTTTTCTGACAAGGGTAGGTAGCTGTTCATTCTCGACTGGCAGTTACGAACGAGACTTCGTTCGTCCTGTTGGAGAACTGATAGTCCAACGCCTCAATGCAGATGTTCAGTTCGCGACGCAAAGCCCTTTCGTGTGCTTCGGCTTTAGCTTCCTGCTCTTCGCGTTCCTTACGACATTTCTCCCGGCGCTCAGGGTCGTTCAATTGTTTGAAGTCCAGCATCATATGCCTCCGTGAGAAGACGAGAAAGCCCGGGCATAACGATGCCCGGGCGCAGTGACGACAACATCAATCGATTGCCGCCGAGATCTCGGCCGACTCGGGGCGCTGCGATGCATAGTCCAGCAGCCGATGATAGCGATCCACGAACCGATCGTCGCCGGTGACTTCGGCAATGTGACAGAGCACGAGCAACGTGACGACGATCCCGAACGCGTCGGCACCCGTCTCGCCCTCGTCGCCGTTGAGCGGCCACTGAACTTGGAACCGGCGCACGTGATCGGGGCAAGGTAGCACCCGCCATTGTCGAGCTCGAAGAATTGCCAGAGGCCGCCCGTATAGCTTTCGGACAGACGACTCGCGTAGTTGAAGATCATGCTTTCTGCGTTGAGATACTCGGTGGCGAACCGCCGCGGCGGGCAGTGGTGGCGATCGGTACCGCGCATCGGCGTCGGCCGCGCCCGCGTGCTGGTCGCCTGGTTGCGGCGCCACGCGTCGTCGATCGGCGCAGCCGTCGAGGCCGACGTCGACGCCGGCGACGCGCTCGCGCCGACGTCGGCGGGCGTCACCGCCG
>NZ_CABVQC010000153.1 GCF_902499175.1 Burkholderia aenigmatica | reverse complement strand
CTGAACCGCACCGGGAATCGTGGAGGCTGGTTGGTTTAAGTTAATGCGGACACGTCAGCGGCATTTCTGAGTTGCCTGTAGTAGTTTGCCTCAGCTTCAGCAGGCGGGATATAGCCGAGCGGTTCCATCAGCCGATGACGGTTGTACCAGGCGACCCATTCCAGCGTTGCCAGTTCGACGGATTCCCTCGTTTTCCAAGGGGCGCGCCGATGAATCAGTTCCGTCTTGTACAGGCCGTTGATCGTCTCGGCCAGCGCATTGTCGTAGCTGTCGCCCCGGCTGCCGACCGACGGCTCGATGCCGGCCTCAGCCAGCCGTTCGCTGTAGCGGATGCTGACGTATTGAGACCCTCTGTCGGAATGATGAATCAAAGTCCCGTCCTCACCCGGTTGGCGGGCGTACAGCGCTTGTTCAAGTGCATCCAGAACGAAGTCCGTGGTCATCGACGAGCTGACGCGCCAGCCAACAATACGGCGGGCAAACACGTCGATCACGAATGCCACGTACAGCCAGCCTTGCCATGTCGAGACATACGTAAAATCCGACACCCAGAGCTGATTCGGTCGGTCAGCCTTGAACTGCCGGTTGACTCGGTCCAGCGGGCGCGGCGCGGTCACCTCGGGAATCGTCGTGCGAACACGCTTACCGCGAACTGCGCCACGCAAGCCCTGCAGTTTCATCAACCGTCCGACCGTGCAGCGTGCCACTGCAATGCCTTCCCGGTTCATCTGCTTCCAGACCTTCGGCACGCCGTAGACCTGCATGTTGGCCTGCCAGACACGCTTGATCTCCGGTTGCAAAAGCTCATCGCGTTTCGCGCGGGCGCAGCGCTTCGACGGATCGCGAAGTTGTGCTGCATGGCGTCGGTAGCCCGACGGGGCAATCCGCAAGACCTTGCAGATCGGCTCGACCCCGAAGGTGTCGCGATGCTGATCAATGAAGGCCTTCAGGACTTGAAACGGCGGTCGAGCTCCGCCTGGGCGAAAAACGCGCTCGCCAGTTTGAGAATCTCATTGGTCCGGCGCAGTTCCTTGACCTCGCGCTCCAAGGCCTTGATGCGTTCACGCTCGGCCGTACTCACGCCATCGCGCTCTCCACGGTCGACCTCGTCGCGCTTAACCCAATCCAACAACGTCTGCGGCGTGCAGCCGATCATCGGCGCAATCGATTCGACTGCCGCCCACATCGACGGGTGCTCGCTACGCTGCTCGCGTACGAGGCGCACTGCGCGCTCTCGGACTTCCGGGGAAAACTTGCTTGGCTTCTTGTTCATGGCTCCATTCTCTCAAGAGTTGGAGCCTCCACAAAACTCGGTGCGGTTCAG
>NZ_CABVQC010000152.1 GCF_902499175.1 Burkholderia aenigmatica | reverse complement strand
GGACCTATCCGTCATTTTGTGGGCGGGGCATATCATGAGGTGTAAAAGCCATGGATATGCCGATGAAGAAGAAAAGACAAACCGTAGCGCGTCAGGCAGCGGCCCGCGGGCCGCTGCCTGAGTTGCCCAAGGAACTGCTGGACCAACTGGTCAAGGGGCCGATGACGCCGACCGAGGTCCAGGATCTGATGCTGGCGTTCAACAAAGCGATCATCGAACGCGCAATGGGCGCCGAGATGAATCTGCATTTGGGCTACCCGTCCGGCCAGTCCAAGCCTACCGGGCAAGCCAACGAGCGCAACGGCGCCAGCGGCAAGACGGTCATCACCGATCGTGGCCCGGTTCGGGTCGAAGTCCCCCGCGATCGCGACGGCAGCTTCGAGCCGATTCTGATTCCCAAGCACGAGCGCCGCTTCACCGGCTTCGACGAACGCATCATCGCGATGTACGCCCGCGGCATGAGTGTGCGCGAGATTCAAGGGTTTCTGGCCGAGCACTACGGCACCGAAGTGTCGCCCGACTTCATCAGCTCGGTCACCGACGAGGTGATGGCCGAGGCGCTGAGCTGGCAGAACCGCCCGCTCGAGCCAATGTACCCGGTGGTGTTCTTCGATGCGCTGCGGGTCAAGATCCGCGACGACGGCGTGGTCAGCAACAAGGCCGTCTATCTGGCCTTGGGCATCCAGGCCGACGGCCAGCGCGACGTGCTGGGCCTCTGGATCGAGCAGACCGAGGGCGCCAAGTTCTGGCTCAAGGTGTTCAACGAACTCAAGACGCGCGGCTGCCAGGACATCCTGATCGCCGTGGTCGATGGCCTGAAGGGGCTGACCGAGGCCATCAGTGCAGCCTATCCGCGGACAACCGTTCAGACCTGCATCGTGCATCTGATCCGCAACAGCCTCGAGTACGCCAGCTACAAGGACCGTAAGGCGCTCGCCACAGCCCTGCGCCCGATCTACGCAGCCGCTAGCGAAGAGGCGGCAAGGCAGGCGTTACAGGACTTCGCCGACGGCCCGTGGGGCGAGAAATATCCGACCATCGTGCAATCGTGGCAGCGCGCCTGGGAGCACGTCATACCGTTCTTCGTGTTTCCGCCGGAGATTCGACGGGTCGTGTACACAACGAATGCCATTGAAAGTCTGAACATGCAACTGCGCAAGATCATCAAGACCCGTGGTCACTTCCCCAATGACGAGGCGGCGATCAAGCTGCTCTGGCTGGCGCTGCGCAACGTGCTGGCCAAGACCGTGCGGGCCGCCTTCGACTGGAAATCAGCGATGAACCAGTTTGCTATCCTGTTCGGCGAGCGATTCACGCAGGCGCGTGGATAACCTGTTGTTCAACCGCCTCGCCCACAAAAATGCGGACAGGTTC
>NZ_CABVQC010000151.1 GCF_902499175.1 Burkholderia aenigmatica | reverse complement strand
ATCAGCACATTGCGCTGTTCTGGATGATCGGTGCTCCGGGCGTCTTCGCGCCCGTGATCGAGAACGCCAAGCGGCCCGATGCCGGCGCCGTCATGGCGTGGGGTGTCGCGATCGTGGCGGTGATGATCCTCTTCACCCCTTTGCTGCTGCGCTGTCCACCATTCCGGCGCTGGTATGGCCGGACGGATGCGCTGTCGGAGCGGCAGCGCCAGGCGCTTGCCGAGCGCGGCCTGCGCCGCTACTACCAGACCGCTTTCGATGACGGCTACGTGCCCCGCGTGATGCCCTACGTGTGGCGCATCATCTGGACGGTCGGCGGGTTGATGGCTGTGACCGCCGTACTGCCTACCAACACCGGACGGCCAGCCTTCGATGCCTTGGTGGTCTTCTCGACCTGGTATCCGATAGGCGTGATGCTGCTGGTTTTCGCGTCGAGGCCCCTTGGCCGGTTGATTCGCCAAAGAGCACAGGAGCGGCGGAAATGAGCACGTCAACCATCGAGGCGCTGGCCAGCGCCTGGGCAAGGATTGCCGAGGAAGCGGAATTCCCCGCTGACTACGAGGGGACTGCCACACCACAAGCGCATCGGGCTAGCGAAGCTATTCAGGAGCAGATTCGGGAGCGCATCGTCGCCACCAACGACATGCGGCTGTTCAGCCTGCTGCACCTGCTGGGTCAGGCGTCGCTGCGCATGGAGCAAGCGCTGTGGCCGGAGGATTACGAGCGGATGACGCGCGAGGTTGAGGAAGCCCTGCGGCAAGCCACCGACGCCAACGCCAGATCGTACACCCACGAAGAAGTGATGCAGGCGATGCAGGAACGCATCGACCGGGCGCGAGACAAGCCATGTTGATTGGCTATGCGCGCGTCTCGACGCAGGATCAGAACCTGGAGCTGCAACGCGAAGCCTTGAGCAAGGCCGGATGTAAAAAGGTCTTCGAGGACAAGGTGAGTGGCACGCGGGCAGACCGGCCTGGCTTGGCCAAGACGCTCGAAATGCTGCGCGAAGGCGATACTTTGGTCGTCTGGAAGCTCGACCGGCTGGGCCGGTCGGTCAAGCAACTGGTCGATCTGGTCGGCGATCTGCACAAGCACGGTGTCCAGTTCAGGAGCCTCACCGACTCCATCGACACCGGCACACCATCCGGGCGGTTCTTCTTCCACGTCATGGCGAGCCTTGCCGAAATGGAGCGCGAGCTGACCGTCGAGCGCACCCGCGCCGGGCTGGAAGTCGCCAAGCAGCTCGGCCGCAAAGGCGGCCGCAAGCCGAAGATGACCGACAGCAAGATCGAGTCGGCCAAGAAGCTGCTGGCCAGCGGGGTGCCGCCCAAGGACGTGGCCAAGAACCTCGGCGTGTCCATTCCGACGCTGTACCGCTGGGTGCCAGCCTCCACGCACGCTTAGCGTGCTTTATTTTCCGTTTTCTGAGACGACCCCTG
>NZ_CABVQC010000150.1 GCF_902499175.1 Burkholderia aenigmatica | reverse complement strand
CACCACCATCTACGAAACTTGAATTCAGGAAAGATTCAAGTTTCTATCGGGGCGACAACTATTTTGCCGCGGGGGGATGTAGCGAATCGCGTTGTTCACGCGAATAGTATTGGCGGCGTTATCGAGATCGCCCGGATGCGACGAGGCCGGCCCCCCAAGCAGCCCCTCGGCGGTCACGGGTTCCGGGAAATAAAAGATCATGTCGTACTGCCGCCCGAGGGTGAGGCTCCCAAGGCGATCACTGCTGAGACCCACGAATGCCTGGCGGCCAAATGCAGTTCCACCTTGACCGAATGCGCCGTTGTTCAAGTTGATGCCGGACTCAAGTGTGAAGATCGCCTTGAGGCCGCCGCCGAGGTCTTCACTGCCCGTCATCCCCCATCGACTGCCGAAGATGCCGCCCAGCGAGTCAAGAGAGACCCGCTTGCCGGCCCCGCTATTGCTCTGAAACACCACGCCTTCGTCGATGACCCCATACAACGTAACGGAGCTTTGTGCGTAACTCGCAACCGAGAACGCGCCGAAGAGAGCTGTGCAGATAAGGTTTCGATAGAACGGATTTTTCATGCGTAGATCTCCTAACCAAATGTAAGAATATTTTTGTTTCCGGATAGTCGTTTACCGCGAAGTAAACAGGCTTGCTCAAATGCCTTTACTCGATCTCCGGCAAAACGAGCGAGGCTTGATATGGTGAGTCTCGACGGCCCCGCACGATTTACCTCAGGTGCGGCGCTTCGGCACCATGCCTGAAGTGCTCGAACAAACATCGGTCTCGGTCATCGCAACCATTTGACTCGGGTGGTCGGCTCCCGCATTTGTGTGGACTCGGCGCCCAGACGAGGGAGCCGAGTCCTGTCCTTTAGCTGTCGGCGCAAACGAAACTTGAAGCGCTATTTGCGTCACCGGATCCCTTGTACTTCGGGAATTGCGGGTACTCGCACAACGGACGAGTACGTCCCTTGGTAGCGGGATTCCCATCCGTCACGACCGGGCTGACGGGTGCTTGTCCCGATGCCACCCACCCATCCAGCGCTGCCAGCGAGTCCCACTGCAACGCAAACGTGCCGTTCGCATGGCCGAACCCTGGTGCAACGTAATACCGGACAAAGCTGCTCGTCGAATCGCCGTATCGTGCCGCCACCTTACTGAAGTAAGCGGTCGTTTGATTGGGCGTCACCAACATGTCAGTCGTGCCCTGCACCAGGATCAGCTTTCCGCCTTTCTTCTGAAACGTATCGAGATCCGGATTCGTCGCGTCCAGCTCATTGGACAACTGCGTGACCCGCGGTTGCCACGCACGGTAGTCAAAACCGGTACTCGTGCCATTCGCATTTTGCTCGTCGAAGTACTTGATGACGGGATTGAACAGGTTGTAGTAAGCGGTATGCGTGCCGTCCGTCCCAAAGGGGTCGAACAGTACTCCTTCCACGTCAGCACCTTGGAACACCGGGTATGGCCCAATGCTAGTGTAGCGTTCGATTCTTGATTGAACGTAAATGAATCGCCTGCCTCCAACGTCTACTTTGGTTTGCATTGG
>NZ_CABVQC010000149.1 GCF_902499175.1 Burkholderia aenigmatica | reverse complement strand
GGATTTTTGGTTCATCTTTGAAATCACCAACCCGGATCGAGCCTTGATAACCCAATGCGGCGATGGCGGCCAGCAGTTGGTTGTGGCTCACGGCGGTGTCTGCCATGACTTGCGCGCGGCTTTCTGGATAGGACACCACAGCGGCATTCACGCCGGGAATCTTTTCCAAAGCATCTTTGACATGGGTGGCGCAGGATGTGCAGGTCATGCCATTCACGGTGATTTCGGTCATTTTTTTACTCCATTGAATTTCGGGGTGCAGCAGGCATCGGCTTGGCGTTTTCGTTGGATGGCGTAGATGGTCAAGCCGATGAAAATCGCCAGCGCAGGCAGCAGCACATAGTCCAGATAGCCGGTCAGCGCGGACAAGCCGACCACACCGAGCAAAATGACCAGAACAGGGGTGAAGCAACACAGCGCCACGAGGGTTGTGCCAATGATGCTGACCCGCAGCAGTGTCTTCGGGTCTTTCATGATCAGTTCTTGACTGATGATGGGTAGCCCGCATCCTCGGTAGCCTTGGTCAGTTTCTGCACGCTGGTCTTGGCATCATCGAAGGTGACCACCGCTTCGCGCGTCTCGAAGGTCACGTCAACTTTACTGACGCCATCGACCTTGGAAATCGCCTTCTTGACAGTGATCGGACAGGCCGAGCAGGTCATGCCCGGTACGGACAGCGTAACGGTCTGGGTGGCGGCCCACACGGGGGCAACAACGGCAGCGAGGGCAAGGGCGGAAAGCAGCTTTTTCATGGTGAACTCCTGTGATCAATAGAAAAATGGCACGACGTAGGGAAATCCGAGCGCGACCAAAACCAGCACGGCCACGCCCCAGAAAATGAGCTTGTAAGTAGCTCGCACTTGGGGAATCGCGCAAACCTCACCCGGTTTGCAGGCGGCTGACGGCCGGTAGATGCGCCGCCAGGCGAAGAACAACGCCACCAGCGCCACGCCGATAAAGATGGGGCGATAGGGTTCCAACACCGTCAAGTTGCCGATCCAAGCGCCGCTGAACCCCAAGGCGATCAGAACCAGCGGCCCGAGGCAGCAAGCCGAGGCGAGGATGGCGGCCAGCCCGCCAGTGAAGAGCGCGCCGCGCCCGTTTTGAGGTTCAGACATACGTTTGTCCTTTCGAATCTGAATTGGATAGCTTAAGCTTACTTCCGTAGTTATGTACGGAGTCAAGCGATATGGAAAACAATTTGGAGAACCTGACCATTGGCGTTTTCGCCAGGACGGCCGGGGTCAATGTGGAGACCATCCGGTTCTATCAGCGCAAGGGCTTGCTCCCGGAACCGGACAAGCCTTACGGCAGCATTCGCCGCTATGGCGAGACGGATGTAACGCGGGTGCGCTTCGTGAAATCAGCCCAGCGGTTGGGCTTCAGCCTGGATGAGATCGCCGAGCTGCTGCGGCTGGAGGATGGCACCCATTGCGAGGAAGCCAGCAGCCTGGCCGAGCACAAGCTCAAGGACGTGCGCGAGAGGATGGCTGACCTGGCGCGCATGGAGGCCGTGCTGTCTGATTTGGTGTGCGCCTGCCATGCGCGGAAGGGGAACGTTTCCTGCCCGCTGATTGCGTCACTGCAAGGGAAGAAAGAACCGCGCAGTGCGGACGCGGTGTAGCCCGAGGGAACTACGCCTTAGCGTGCTTTATTTTCCGTTTTCTGAGGCGACTCCAACGTCAGAAAAGACCGTGCGGTCGACTTTTGATATTTCGTGCTGTCGCCTTCTGAAAGTGACA
>NZ_CABVQC010000148.1 GCF_902499175.1 Burkholderia aenigmatica | reverse complement strand
CGGCGCGAGTCAAGCTAGTTGTCGTCTCGGTCATGCTGCCAATGGCTCTATATCGGTCGAGCGCGTATACGTTTTGACGATGCAGTCGCGCTCGGGGTTCAGTGTTACCGCGCCGATAGGCGTCCAGTTCCGGGTGGCGCCCGACCAGCGCCGCGGATTTCGTTCTCGCGCCTGGAGATATACCTCGTGACGGGCGGCAAGGATCGCGGCATCTTCACCCGCATGACGCTGGGCGGGACTGACGTAGCGGATGCCACTGTGCCGGTGATCATGGTTGTACCAATGCACGAAGTGCGAAGCCCAGCGGCGAGCCTCATCGAGGTTGGCAAAGCCCTTGTCGGGGAACTCGGGGCGGTACTTCGCCGTGCGGAACAGGCTTTCGACGTAGGCGTTGTCATCGCTCACGCGCGGGCGCGAGTACGAAGGCTTGACACCCAGCCAGTTCAACATCGCCAGGACAGTCGTGGCTTTGAGGGTCGAGCCATTGTCGCCGTGCAGCACCGGCCTGGTCGCCATGGCATGGATGCCTTCGGCCAGCGCCGTACGCTTGACCAGATGCGCCGCATGGTCGGCGTCGTCACTGTCGTGCACTTCGAAGCCCACGATCTTCCGGCTGTACACGTCCAGAATCAGGTACAAATAAAACCAGCGCCCCACGATCTCGGCAGGCAAGTACGTCATGTCCCAACACCACAGCTGGCGCGGTGCAGTGGCGATATGCGTGGTTGGCGGGCGGCTCTTGCGCGGTGCCTTGGCGCGGCCCCGGTGCTGGTTCTGCCCATGCTCGCGCAGTACGCGCTGGAAGCTCGATTCGCTGGCCAGATACACGCCTTCGTCGGCCAGCATCGGGACGATGCGCGCCGGGGGCATGTCGGCAAAGCGCGGCTCGTTGGCCACCTGCAGAATCTGCTCGCGCTCGGTGGGTGTCAGCGCGTGGGCCGGTGTCGGCCGCACCGCGCCGGGTCTGCCATCACCCGATACGAGCCCATGGTTGGCCTTCCAGCGCTGCAGGCTGCGCTCGTCGATGCCGGCGACCTCACAGGCCTGCGCCAGCCGCGCACCGGCCTGTTGAGCCGCTTCAATGTCCTGGGCCAGGGTCTGGCGATCTTCGAGCCCGATCATTCGTCCTCGCTTCTGTTCTTGTTGAAGATCGCCTCGACTTTTTTTGACAGCACCAGCAGCGCTGCCGTCTCAGCCAGCGCTTTGTCCTTGCGGCGCAGCTCGCGCTCGAGTTCCTTGATGCGCCGACGGTCTTCCTTGGTCTGCTGCGGGCTGGCGCGCTTCTCCGCGGGTTCGGCAAGCGCTTGCGTTGCGCTGTCACGCCATTGCTGTAGTTGCTGTGGATACACGCCGTGTTCGCGGCACCAGGCGCTGCGGGTGGCCTCGTCCATGGCTGCCGTGGTAATGACTGCCTCCAGCCGAGCCGCTGCCGTCCAGCTGCGTTCTCGCGCCGGCTTGGCCAGTTCCTCACCGCGCCAGCGTTCCAACGTATCTGTGCTCACCCCAATCTCCCGAGCCACCACCTCCAGCGGGGCGCTCTCCGGCGGCAGCAACCGCGCCACCGCTCTGTCCTTAAAACCTTGTCCGTATCGAGCCAACTTGTTCTCTCATCATCGCCCCCTTGTTGCGGAAATCGGTGGCAAGGGGGCCGTCGCCTTCGGCGACGGCAACCCACCACCATCTACGAAACTTGAATTCAGGAAAGATTCAAGTTTCTATCGGGGCGACAACTATTTTGCCGCGGGGGG
>NZ_CABVQC010000147.1 GCF_902499175.1 Burkholderia aenigmatica | reverse complement strand
TGGGGTGAGCGCGATTGCGATCACCGACGACGAATGGCAGCAGGCAGTGGAAACGCACGGCTATACCGTGTCGAATGGCGCGCTCGTAGCGCCTGCCGCGCCGACTGCCGCCCAACTGCTCGCGCAGGCTCAGACGATGCAGAATGCAGTTCTTTACGCGGCATGCTCGGGCACGATCACGGCAGGTTTTTCGTCGAGCGCACTCGGGTCCACATGCAGCTATCCGAGCACGCTCGTGGATCAGGCAAACCAGAACACCGTGGCCGCCTGCCCGTCGGGCGGGATGCTTTGGTGCGAGGCCGTCGGATCGTGGTCGTTCAAGTCGCACACGCAGGCTCAGGCGCAGGCCGTTGTTGCGAGCTTTGCAGCGTGGCTCAACAAGTGTCAACAGCAACTGGCAGCACTCATTGACCAGGTGAATGCGGCGACAACCATTCAAGCAGTGCAGAGCGTCGTTTGGTCGGAACCGAGCGGATCGTAACAAGGAGCGCACCTAGAATGAAAATTTTCTGCACGAGGCTTCGCAGCATCACAGGCCTCCTGGTTGCAGCGGCCGTGCTCGATCCCGCATACGCACAGTTTGTTCCTGGGCAGGTTCTTTCCGCCACCCAGCTCAACAGTGCATTCCAGAATGCGGCGATTCAGGGTGGTGCTATCAACGGCGCCACGATCGGCAACTCGCGCCCGAGTTCTGGTGCGTTCACGTCGCTTGCTGCGTCGACGTCGAATCCTTCGCTGCTTTTCAACCTCGGTGGGGTAGGCGCAAGCGATCGTGCGTTGCAGGCGATTCTGCAGGAACAGAAAATTTCGGTGATCGCATTCGGTGCGGACCCGACTGGCACGCGGCCGAGCGCGACGGCGATTCAGAATGCGGTCAACTACGCATGTGCGTCGCTGTCACAGAAGACCGTGTATGAGCCGCCGGGCACCTATCTGTGGGATCACGGCGTTACGATCAACTGTCCTGCCGTGAAGCTGATCGGCGCGGGCGGTGGCGGATACAACGACAATTCGCCGAACATCAACGCGACGACGATCAATCGCTGGGTCGGCCCGCAAGGCGGGACCGCGCTGAAGATCACCCCATCCGCTGATCAGAAGACAGAAGACAACAGCGTCATGGGGATCTTCTGGGATGGCAATAATTCCCGTGGTGGTATCGCTGTCAATCTGATCTCGGCGCGCTACGGGACCTACGATATTCGTGCAGCCCACTGGGCGACTGCTTTTGTGCAGACTGATATCTCGCCCGCGGCCACGGAAAACTCGGACGTCACCGGAAACATTTTCTACAACATTTCCGGGTATCAAACGCTTCCGACCGATGGGTCCGTACTCATCACGAACAGTGCCTACAACCACAATGCCTGCTGGAATCACTTCTTCCTGATTCAAGCCGTCTATTTCAATTCGCCCGGTGTCGTATTGAACGGTGACGACAGTGAGCGGTTCGATGTCATCAATCTCTACAACGCGGACAACGGCACTGCGAAGGGTCTCGTGCTCAACGGTTCGAACACGTCGCCGTATGCCAATACGCGTCACAACACGTTCTATCTGGTGGGCACGGGGGGCGGTCAGCACGGCAATCAAGGGGGCGTGTATTCGCAGGGGCTCGACGCGTCCGGGAACCCGCTCGCATATCCGGCGACGGGCAACAATATCGTCTGGTACGACGCCGAGAACTCGCAAGCGATGCCGACGATCGATCCCGGATCGTCGCTCTGGTGGAGCGAGGACAATGCGCCGGCCGGGATGAGGCAGTTCTATTACACGACCAGCCCGGTTGGATATGTCCAGGTCGACAACTC
>NZ_CABVQC010000146.1 GCF_902499175.1 Burkholderia aenigmatica | reverse complement strand
CATGCGACCGTCTGTTGTGCTTGACATGAAGCGAAGCGCAGTGCGTGAAGCGGTAGGCCGCTTTCGCGCCGCGAACCCGCGCGTCTTCGGCTCGGTGCTGCATGGCACCGACCGGGATGGCAGCGACCTCGACCTGTTGGTCGATGCGCTGCCCGGTGCCACGTTGTTGGACTTGGGCGATTTGGAAGAAGAACTGAAATCGCTGCTCGGCGTTGACGTCGATCTGCTGACTCCCGGCGACCTGCCGCCGAAGTTCCGGGCCAAGGTGCTCGCGGAGGCGCAACCGATATGAGCGAGAACCGCCTGCCCGATTACCTCGACCACATTCAGCAGGCCGCAACCGATGCGCGCAGCTTCGTGGAAGGGATGGCCAAGGACGACTTCTTGGCCGACAAGCGCACCCAGCAGGCCGTCATCATGAGCCTGATCGTCATCGGCGAGGCGGCCACAAAGGTGATGGATGGCTACGTCGAGTTCACCCAGGCGCATGCCGACGTGCCGTGGCGCAGCATGCGCAATATGCGTAATCGCATGGCTCACGGCTATTTCGACATCAACCTCGATGTGGTGTGGGAGACGGTACAGGAATGGCTGCCGGCGTTGCTCCAGCAATTGCCCGCCGTGCGTCAGGATGCCGACGATGAAGACCGTAACGACAAAGGCATGGAGCCATGACCAATCAAGCCGCCGATGTTCGGCCCCTCTGGCGTGTTCGATCCCGCGACCTATGAGCCGCGCTCGGGCAAGACCTTCTGGATGGCCGCAACGGACGTGAGTTCGCTGGTGGGCAAGGAGGCAGCAGCCGACACGCTCATCGGCAACTGCACGACCGCACGACCAGCCTCCCGTTCAAATTCGAGTTAGAACTCATATCCAGCCTGTCTGGGGGCACTGTGAAAGAGGGATCTCCGATGACTGTTGAATCGAGAATATTTTCTGTAGCCGAGTATGTTCAGCCGTCCGAAGGCGAGCCTATTCGTTCCGTTGTGCTTGAAACCCGAGACTCAATTATCGTGGTTTGGCATGTCCATCCCGGGCAGGAAATTGCGGCTCACATTCATCCTCACGGCCAAGACACGTGGACTGTTTTGTCGGGAATGGCTGATTACTTTCAGGGCAATGGGATTGTTCGTGCCCTCAGGGAAGGTGAGATAGCCGTGGCAAGACCGGGCCAAGTGCACGGGGCGCGAAATACAGGTACCGAGCCATTTGTGTTCGTCTCGGTTGTGGCATCAGCCAATGCCGGTTTCGTATTGGCTGAGCGATAGAGCCCAATCTCTGGAGTTGGTCCAATGAGCGGTCGGGGAGATAGGTAACAGACATGCAGCGGACACGGCTGCTAAACCAGGTCGCAAACCTCCTTGCGTCGCAGCGTGCCGCAAGCGACGCGATCAATCGAATGGGGTCGGCATGAGACTGAACACCATCCAGTTCCCGACCGCGTAGCCGCCTGTCCTGCCGATCAGGTCTTGACCATCGACGCCTGGGATCAGTCCTGAATGTTCTTGGAGACCACTACGTTATGAGCCGCAGCCGCCGCAAAACACCCATCGTCGGGCACACGACCTGCGGCAGCGAGCGCGAGGACAAGAAGCTCTGGCATCAGCGCTGGCGCACCCGTGAGCGCACGGCGCTGACCAGCGCGTCGCCCGAAGCCCTGAGCGCCCATCTGCCCCTGCTGGAAAACCAGGCCAGCAGCGTCTGGTCGATGGGCAAGGATGGCCGCTCCTACTGGCCCGTCAAGCGCCAGGCCGCCACGGCGGATCGCATCGCCAATCACAAGGGACGCAACCCGCAAGAACGCGCCTCCCTGAAAAAGCGCCTGCTGCGCAAGTGGATGAGCAAATGAAGCTCTCCTTCCAT
>NZ_CABVQC010000145.1 GCF_902499175.1 Burkholderia aenigmatica | reverse complement strand
GCGCCTATGTGCCGCCCCTCAAGTGGCGCCCTTATGCCGACCCCGCATTGGCTCCATAGCGCCGCCCCGTGACAGCAGGTGCTGGGGATGTATAGCTACGCCGCGGTCTCTCCGTTGGATGGGTACCAGTATCTCGCAGGTTTCGTTCGAGCTACCACCGTCTCCAAGGGGACCGGTATCTTCGTCGTCAACGGCGTACTGAATCGCGCTACCTACAAGAAGCTGATCGAGGAAGCGCGTGCTGCGCAGTTGCAGGTCGATCGCGTCGTGGTGTACGGCGAAATCGCAACCTACACCGGCGCCGGCATCAGTTTCACCAAGTTCGACGAGCTTCCCGGCCTCGATCGGGGATGAGCTTCGTCGTGTTCAATCCCGAAAGGAGGGGTATGCAGACTCAAGCAAAGCCGAAACCGTTTCGGGAACTGACCGGACTTGCCTTCGTGTCAGGATTGATCGTGTTGTCGCCGTTGTTTCCCGGTGCGTTCCGCATCCTGTTCCTCTGCATCAACGTCGTTGCCTTCGTGATGTTCGTCGAAGACAAACGCCGGGCAGTGGAGCGGGAGAAGCGCATCAAGGAAACATGGCTGCATCTGATCACCCTCGGAGGTGGTTTCGTAGGCGCCCAACTGGGCAGGGCTACGGCCAGGCACAAGACACTGAAGCCGGCGTTCGACGGCGTCTTCTGTGTCGCATGGCTGCTGTGGCTCGTGGCGTGCGTTCTCTACTGGCTCTACGTCAGGAGATGACGAGATACCGGTACCGGGTCGATGGCGGAATTCCGCTGTCGCCCGGGATCGGGATTTGATCCTTAGGCTGGGTTCACCGGCCACTATTTCAAACCCATGCGGGGCATCTCAGTCCCGGTGGGCTGTGTGCTTCGCGATTCAATCAACGGAGCACATATGAACCAGCAAAGCGGCAAGTCGGTTGTTGCCCAGTTTCACGAAGCGGCAGTACGTGTAGCAATCGCCTTCTGCCGTCAATTGGCGTTGTCGTTGACGGAAGCGGAACTCACACTCGTCCGTGAACGGAACCGCGTCGAAGAAAGCGCAGGGGTATGCCATACCCATGACTTCTGTGACGCGAACATGCTGATGCTCGATGCCTTTGTAGAATGCGGCCGTGCCGAGAATCAGGAAGCCTGTATCGGCGACGAACTGCATCCTCTCTGGAATTCTGAGTGGAAACTGGCTGCTGAGGCTGACTTCCGCGTTGATGCATTTCGCGGGCCCCGTGGATTCCAGGCTGAAGCGGATTCCGCCGCGGTGAAAGCCCCTTTGAACCCCATTGCTACGAGCATCCTGGCGGCGGTGCAGCGCATGCAGGCGTTGAACGTGGTGATCGACGTCAATGAGACAGCGCCGTCGGTCAAAATCGACGCTCATGCGGTCCCGCACGTTCGGCAAGGCGGAATCTTCACGGTTGAGGGCGAGCGTGCCGATGGCCTGATTTCGGAGGCCCACGCCTACGTCAGCCTTGCCCAGACGGTGACGTTTGACGAAGCGATAGCGTTCATCGTGGAAGGCTACCTTGATGACTTCATCGAATTGCCAGATACGGTGCGACACGCGATCAATTCGGCCACTGTTCAGAGAAGTCTGGTTGTCGATGGAACTGATCCTTGTGGCAATTTCGCTGGTGACGGCGAAAATGCACCGTTCGTTGTCTTCGACGTTGACCGGCAGGAAAACATCGCCGGACCATTCGACACGCGGGACGCTGGTGAGAAGGCCCGATTGGCGATTCTAGAGGGTACCGCTCCGATGCTGGATGTTGGAGCCCTTCAGGCGTATCTGGAGCGCGACGAGAAACCGCGGGCGAATGGGTATCGAGAGATACGGCTCGCTGCCTATGACATCGTGATTACGCTGTTGCCCCAGGGTGGCGGTGTGATCGAGTCTTCGCTGCACGACGACGATGACAGTTCCGAAGCCAAAGCTGCGCTTGACGGCGTGGAGTCGATGATGTTGGCGCATGCTGTGGCCGGAATCGACGTTAGCTTGCCCGCGTATCTGGAGGGGATCGAGACGGCCGTTGAAGCTATCTGCCCCGGCGGTCGGTCAAATTCCTCCGGGTATGGTCACTTCAAATTCCCCCACCTGACGACCGTCGGCTGAGCCACTA
>NZ_CABVQC010000144.1 GCF_902499175.1 Burkholderia aenigmatica | reverse complement strand
ACCGTGAAACGACTCTACGCCGATGATAGTGCGGATTCCCGTGTGAAAGTAGGTAATCGTCAGGCTCCCTAAGCCAAAAACCCCCGCCCGAAAGGCGGGGGTTTTTGCATTTCGGCGACGGAAATGTGCATGGGGCCGGAAGGGCAGCCTGGTGGGAACTAGGCGCCGAATGAGTCGATCCTGGCACCAGCCGTTCTCGAGCGATCCTCACGCTGCGCACCTGAAATCACCTAGTGCGTTCCGCTGCACATCACATCAATCCCCCTCCAGTTGGCGCCCAGCCAATATCGTTCCTTCTGCGCGCGAGTTTGTAATGGGCGACGATGCGCGACGTTCGTCGGAAATGCTCGATGAATGACTCGTTTTGGTGAAAGATATCCTGAGTCATTCATCCTTCGGCGCGTTGCGATCGGCCTGATCGTAGGCGTCATTCGGCGAACGCAATCTGAATTCGTCAAAGAAATCTATGCGCATAAAGTCCGACCGCGCGACATGCTCAGCAGAGCGGGGTGCAAGCTCTTCGGGGTAATATCGCCGTTCGTCCCGATTCCCGGTGCTTCCAGGTCCCGCTGGCGGTCGGTGTCCTCCGTATTCCGTCTCCCGCATCGTTCATGACTGCCCGCTCTGCCCATAGTGATAGGACGACCGACTTCTTGCCGTATCTCGTCGCGGCGACCTTCTTCATGGAGTACCTCGACACGACCGTGATCGCGACTGCGCTGCCGCAGATGGCGAACTCGTTTGGCGTCGGGCCGAACGCACTGAGCCTCGGGATGACGGCCTACATGCTCGCGCTCGCGGTGTTCATCCCGATCAGCGGCTGGATCGCGGACCGATACGGTTCGCGCACGGTGTTCGGCAGCGCGATCGTCATCTTTACCGGTGCGTCCGTACTGTGCGGACTGTCCAATGGCGTGGTGACGTTCACGGCCGCGCGGCTGCTGCAAGGCGTCGGCGGGGCGATGATGGTGCCGGTCGGGCGAATGATCGTCGTGCGCAGCACGGAGAAGGCGAAGCTGATGCGCGCGATCGCGACGATCACGTGGCCCGGCATCGTTGCGCCGGTCGTCGGGCCGCCGATCGGCGGTTTCATTACGACCTATGCATCTTGGCGGTGGATCTTCCTGCTGAACGTGCCGTTCGGCATCGCGGCGCTGGTCTGCACGTGGCTGATCGTCCGCAACACGCGCGCCGACGAGCAACGGCCGCTCGACTGGGTCGGCTTCGTGCTCGCGGGCGGTGCGTTGACGTGCCTGTTGATCGGCACCGAAACGGCCGGCCAGCAGGATGCGCAGTTTGCCCGCGCGGGCCTGCTCGTGGGCGCGAGCGTGCTGTTCGGCATCGCCGCCTGGCTGCATGCGCGACGGTGCGAGCATCCGCTGCTCGATTTCACGACGCTGACGGTGCCGACATTCTCGGTCACAGTGATCACCGGCTCGGTCACGCGCATGGCGATCAATGCCGTGCCGTACCTGCTGCCGCTGCTGTTCCAGATTGGCTTCGGGCTGTCGCCGTTCCAGTCCGGCCTGTTGCTGCTCGCCAGTGCGCTTGGCAACCTCGGCATGAAGGCAGGCACGTCGTGGATACTCGACCGCTTCGGCTTCCGGCGCGTCGCGCTCGTCGACGTGACGATCGTCGGCTTCTTCACGATTGCGTGCGGGTGGCTGACCGCGTCGACGCCGCTGGCGATCACGCTGCTTGTCGTGTTCGTCTACGGACTGACGCGGTCGATGCAGTTCACGACGCTTGCGACGTTGGCCTACGCGGATATCCCGGCCCAGCAGACGAGTGCCGCCAGCACGCTTTGGAGCGCTGCGCAGCAGATGACGATCGGGATGGGCATCGCGTTCGGCGCGTTGTCGCTGCGGGTGGCGGCGCTTGCGCGCGGCGATGCGACGGGCGTTCACTACGTGCTCGACGATTTCCGCTGGGCGTTCGTCGCCGCGGGCGTACTCGCGTTGCTCACGTTACCGGGATATGCACGGCTGGCGGCCAATGCTGGCGATCGGCTACGAGCGGGCATGGCGCGCGGGTAAGTCGGCCCGTCGCTCACGTTTGCGCGGCGGTCGTGCGGGTTTTCGTTTCCGCTCGCGCACCTATGGGCGAGGCGCGACTCGGCGTGATGCGCGATTTTCGCGACGATGCCGGTGTGATGCGGGAACTTCCGTGAATTTTCCGCGCTAATCTACCGCCGAACCGCCGAACCGCCGAACCGCCGAACCGCCGAACCGCCGAACCGCCGAACCGCCGAACCGCCGAACCGC
>NZ_CABVQC010000143.1 GCF_902499175.1 Burkholderia aenigmatica | reverse complement strand
CTGAGGCGACTCCAACGTCAGAAAAGACCGTGCGGTCGACTTTTGATATTTCGTGCTGTCGCCTTCTGAAAGTGACAAGCAAGTCAGTGCTGGGTCAGTGTCGGATAGCCCTGGATGAATACGCGGTCGGTCTTGGCCGCCGGCACATGGCAGCCCATGCAGTCGGCTGCGTAGCTGACGGCGACATTCTTGGCGGGGGCGTCGGCCTTGAACAGCGCCCAGCCCCAGCCGTCGCCCCACAAGGGGTTGCTGGCGAAACGGCCTTTGGCGTCCTTGACCATCACGAACCACACGGCCGCATCGGAACCCCAGACCACAGGGTCGCCGGTGGTCATGGCGCTGGTTTCGAGCTTGCGGATCTCTTTCACCAGCGTGGCGCCGTCCGGGAACTTGCCGGTCTTGCGGTAGTGCTCGGCCGAGGCCTTTTCGGTGTACACATCGTGCAGGCCGCGAGAGGCGGATTTTTCGTCCAACACCGCATATGAGCCCAGGTGGACGAAGTTTGTGCGGAAGTCTGTGGGGCGGCTGATGCCGCCCTGGCTGTCCACATAGGGCGAAAAGTCGCCGGCCGTGACGGCCAGTGGCAGGACGAGGGCGCTGGCGAGCAGAGCGCCGGTGAGTGCGATTTTCGTTGTGTTCTCCTTATATGCCTATGGAGATCAGACGGCGACCACGGGGAAATCCACCGTGGTGTCGGCGATGTGGTTGGTGTAGTTGGTGAGCGTGTTCAGCGCGATGTTGGCGATCACTTCCAGTATCAGGCCGTCGTCGAGCCCCGCGCGGCGGTAGTTGGCCATGGCGTCGGCCGACACCACGCCGCGTTGCTCGACCAGCGCGCGGGCAAAGCCGGCAATTGCATCGTCAAGTGCGTTGGCCGCCTGGCCGGTGCGGGCCGCGGCGATGGCCTCTGCCGACAGTCCGGCACCTTTGCCGATCAGGGTGTGTGCGCTCAGGCAGTACTGGCAGCGATTGGCTTGACCGGCAGCCAGCGCAACGATCTCGCGCTGGGTGGCACTCAGGCGGCCGGTGCCCAGCGTTTCGGACAGGCCGAGGTAGCCGTTGAGCGCTGCCGGCGCGTGGGCCAGCGTGGCGAGCAGGTTCGGCACCACGCCGAGCTTGGCTTTGACGGCCTTGAGTGTGGCAGCGGTAGCGGCGTCAGCGGTGTCGATGGTCAGGGGGGCGATTTGGGTCATGTCTATCTCCGTAGTGGGTGAGGTGCAAGAGCACGTGGGCATGATCGCCCTTTGTTTGGTACGATATGGCACGTAAAGTATCAAATACGTAACCTATCGTCTTATATGGAGAGTGGAATGGCGGATCGACTGGCCGGCTTGCTCCGGCACTACTCGCTTTCGGCGCGCGTTTTTCACAGCGGCGCCTTCTGTGAGCAGCATCATTACGCGGCGCCGCATGGCTATATCCATCTGGTGCGGCGCGGCCCGATTACGGCGCGTTCGCCCGTGCATGAAGATCTGCTGGTTACCGAGCCGAGCCTGCTGTTTTATCCGCGCGTGGCGTCGCATCGTTTTGTCGCCGCCCCCGGCGATACCGCTGAGCTGTTGTGTGCGGAGGTCGATCTGGGCGCTTCGACGGGCAATCCGTTGGCCATGGCCTTGCCGTCGATGCTGCTGATTCCGCTGGCGGACTTGCCCGGCCTCGGGCCGACGCTAGAGCTGCTGTTTGCCGAAGCCGAGCGCGACCAGTGCGGTCGGCAGGCCGCCATCGACCGCTTGTGCGAGTTGCTACTGATCCAGTTGCTGCGTTATCTGATGGATGGGCGGCTTGGCGCCACCGGACTGCTGGCGGGACTGGCCGACCCGAAACTCGCGCGCGCCATAACCGCCATGCACGATGCGCCGCAGACCGCGTGGTCGCTCGAGGCGCTGGCGGCGCAGGCGGGCATGTCACGCGCGCGCTTCGCCGCCGCGTTCAAAGACGCGGTGGGCGTCACGCCGGGCGACTATCTGGCCGACTGGCGGATGAACGTCAGTTGCACCCTGCTCAAGCAGGGGCGTCCGGTGGCGGTGGTGGCCGACCGCGTCGGCTACGGCAGCCCGAACGCGTTGGCGCGCGCCTTCCGCGTGCGCATGGGCTGCGCCCCGCGCGACTGGCTGGCGCAGCAGCGCGGTGACGCGTCGCTCAGCGGTTCGTGAGTTTGAGGTCGATTCGCCGGTTCTTGGCGTAGGCGGCGTCGGTGTTGCGCTCGTCGAGCGGGTGAAATTCACAGGCGCGGCACGGGAATCAAGGCATTGCGATTCTCGAAAATAGTTCTTGAAATTCTATTCTTGATTGCATATCATCTCAACGAGTTTCGATAAGAAAGGATGCGCATGCGACCGTCTGTTGTGCTTGACATGAAGCGAAGCGCAGTGCGTGAAGCGGTAGGCCGCTTTCGCGCCGCGAACC
>NZ_CABVQC010000142.1 GCF_902499175.1 Burkholderia aenigmatica | reverse complement strand
TGTCGCGGGGCGGCGTAAAGGAGCCGGGGATGGGCGGCGTAATGGCGCCAGCAGAACCGGGGGTAAAACGCGGATTCGAACGGTTTCAAGGTTGCGGTTTTTTGCCGTTTTTGGCAACTGCATTTTGAGGGGGATCTGGCATCGGTTTCGGGGTGCGGTAACTGTCGCCCTCGAGGACGAGCCGGTAGGCGCCGTGGCGTAGTCGGTCGAGTGTGGCGGTGCCGAGGATGCGGTTGTCGGGGAACGCGGCGCCCCATTCACCGAAGTCGAGATTCGACGTCAGGATGGTCGCCGCGTGCTCGTAGCGGGCCGCGACGAGATCGTGGAAGTCCTCGTCCTGCGGGGTACGTAGCGGTTTGAGCGCGAAGTCATCGACGATCAGCAGCGGCACCCGGGCGTACTGCTGGAACTTGCGGTCATAGGCGCCGGTGGCGCGCGCGGCGTTCAATCGCTTGAGCAGCTCGGTCTGCGAGATGAACAGCACATCGCGGCCTTGGCGGGCGGCGCAGTGGCCCAGCGCCTGGGCCAAGTGGCTTTTGCCGGTGCCGGTTGGACCGGCGATCAGGATCGCGACCTTCTCGTCGAGATACCGGCCTGTCGCGAGATCATGAACGTGTGAGCGGTTCAACGTAGGCAGCCGGTCGAAGTCGAACGTCTCGAGCGTCTTGCCCATCGCGAAGCCGGCGCGCAGCAGACGGGTGCCGAGCTTCTTGTGTTCGCGACGGGCAACCTCGTCGTGCAGCAGCATGGCAAGGAACTCGGTATAGGCGAGCTGCCCGTCGATCGCCTGACGGTTGCGCTGCTCAAGCGAGTCGAGGATGCCGGACAGGCGCAGCTGTTTGAGGATGGAATTCAATTCGGGACTCGGGTTCATGGTGTCAGTGGATCAGCAGGGATTGGAGATCACGGCCGAAGCGGCCGCCGTTCTGGTAAGCGCCAGTCGGGGCCGACGCGGGACGCGGCACCGGTTCGCTGTCCAGGCCTTTGTCGAGGATGCCCTTGATGGTGCTGTACTTCGCGCTGCTGAACGCGAGCGCACGCTCGCAGGCTGCTTCCAGCCTCTGATCGCCGACTTTCTGTCGCAGCCGGATGATCCCCTGCGCGCCGCGCAGGTTGACGAGCACCTTGTCGTTGAACAGCGCGAGGATCACGCCGTGGCACGACGGCCCGATCTCCTTCGCGCGCGCCAGACACCACTGCGGATCGTGCTCGAGCCAGGCCTGCGCTTCGGGCGGCTGGTGATCTCGCACCGTGTGGCGACCGCCGGCCCGCTGCCGCGGATGGGTTGCGACGAGTTCATGCCGATGGAACAGCTGGATGACCGTATCGGTCGCCTTCAGCCAGAGCGACTTGCCGACGAGCGTGAACGGTGCAGAGTACAGCGCGTGCTTGTAGACGACGTGGCCGTCGCGATGGACCGCCACCTCCTTCCAGACCGACAGTACCGGCGGCACGTCCGGCAATGCAGCGAGCAACGGGCGCTCGACGCCGAAGCGCGTCAGCGGCCGTTCGTGGACGGTGCCGTGGATACGAGTGCCGGCCTGCTGCATCACCCATTCGCGCAGTTGCCGGTTGGCGTCGGCCAGATCCCGGAACTCGCGCAGCGGCACGAAGGACTTCTTGACGTATTTGACGCCCGATTCGACGACGCCCTTCTTCTGGGGATCGTGCGGCGGACAGGCGTCGATCCGGAATCCATATCCCTCGGCAAGCGCGGCGTACGAGCGTTGCACCGCCGGCTCGTATCGACACGCCCGGATGATCGCGCACTTCGCGTTATCGATGATGACCCGGTCGGGACAGCCGCCGAACCATTCGAAGGCGCGCCGGTGGCTGGCGAGCCACGTCTCGACGGTCTGGTCCAGCACGATCTCGGCATACTGGTGGCGCGACCAGCACAACGTCATCACGAAGATCCACGTCCGGACCGCAATGCCCTCGACCGTCAGCACGGGTCCCGCGCCGAAGTCGACCTGCGCGGCGTCGGCCGGTGCGAAGTCGAGGATCGTTGTGGTGGCCACGCTGCGCTCGGCAGCCAGATGGCGCAGCATGCGCTTCACGGCACAATAGCTGCCGGCGTAGCCATGATTGCGTTGAAGGGCGGCATGGATCGTGGTGCCCTGAACGCCGGCGGCAAGCCATTCGCGGACCTGTTCGCGATATGGCTCAACCGTCGACACACAGGTGTGCGGCAGGTGCGGCGTGCGCCCGAAGACACCCGCGATCGTAGCGTCGTCCGGCAGCGGCTGCACCGGATCCAGCCAACTACGCGCTTCAGCCTCGCGGCGCACGGTCGTCAGCTTCTTGCGCCCCATCAAACCGCCGCGCGCGATGTCGCGGTCAGAATCGCCTTGCCGCATGCGGACAAGGACTTGGCGGTATTCAAACAATTCGAACCTCCTGTTGGCCATGGACGCTCCGTTCAAAAAGAACGGAGCGTACCGACTCGGAAAGTTCGAACCGCGTTCTCGCCCTGATGCTGCTGGCGCCTATGCGCCGCCCCTAACGTGGCGCCATTACGCCGCCCTTGGACTGGCGCCTATGTGCCGCCCCTCAAGTGGCGCCCTTATGCCGACCCCGCATTGGCTCCATAGCGCCGCCCCGTGACA
>NZ_CABVQC010000141.1 GCF_902499175.1 Burkholderia aenigmatica | reverse complement strand
CCCCGGCGGTCGGTCAAATTCCTCCGGGTATGGTCACTTCAAATTCCCCCACCTGACGACCGTCGGCTGAGCCACTAAAGCCGCCGGGAGAGGTGTTGCAGGACGTATATCTTCGTCTCCTTCGAACAAGAAGGAGTTCAGGGAGTGAACGTCTTGAAGCCGCACCTGCAAAGCACCGTATTCACATTACTCGAGCGCAACAAGAGCCAGCGCCAGATCCAGCGGCTCACGGGCATCGACCGCAAGACGATTCGTCGCTATCAGGCGATGTTCGAGTCGGAGAAGTCCGCTTCGGCAAACTCCCCCATGGTGACCACCGGCTCTGAAACGGCCGTCACGCAAACTCCCCCACCGCCGCGACCACCGGCTACCGACGGTTCCAGCAAGACCACAACGTTCAATTTCGCCCGCTCCGCAAGCGAACCGCATCGCGAATGGATCGAACAGCAGGTCCGCCTGAGGCGCAACGCGCAGGCGATCTATCAGGATCTGGTCGATCAGTTCGCATTCACCGCGAGCTACGAGAGCATCAAGCGTTTCGTGCGCGCCTTGCGCCACATTGATCCCGAGCAGTTCGACCGTCTCGCGTTCGCCCCCGGCGAAGAAGCTCAAGTTGATTATGGCGAAGGTGCACTGACCCGCGATCCGAAGACCGGCCGCTACCGACGCCCGCGGTTGTTCGTGATGACCCTGCGGTACTCGCGGCGCAGTTTCCGGCGCGTGGTCTGGAAGTCCAGCAAGCAGGTCTGGGCCCGGCTTCACGAAGAAGCCTTCCGCTACTTCGGGGGCTCGGTGAGTTACGTCGTCCTGGACAATCTCCGGGAAGGCGTCATCACGCCCGACCTGTACGAACCCGAGATCAACCGGCTCTACGAGGCGATGCTTGAGCACTACGGTGTCGTCGCCGATCCGGCACGTGTGCGGGACCCGAATCGAAAGGGGACCGTCGAGAACGCGATCCAACATACGCAGGGCACCGCGCTTGCCGGCCGCCGTTTCGAGTCGCTCGAAGCCCAGAACGAATTCCTGATGCACTGGGAGGCAAACTGGGCGGCCAAACGCATCCATGGCAGCACCCGGCGACAGGTCGAGGCCATGTTCCAGGAGGAGAGGCCGCATCTGCGGCCGTTGCCGACCACCGGCTTTCGCTACTTCACGGAGGTCGTGCGTACCGTCTGGGACGACACCACGGTCAACATCGATCGCAGCAACTATGCGGCACGACCTGCGCCGATCGGCAGTCTGGTCTCGGTGCGCATCTACGATTCCACCATCGAGATTCGCGATCGCCGTACGCAGGCGTTGCTGCGCACTCATCCTCGTGCGCTGCAGGCCGGTTCGCTCGAACTGCCTGAAGACGAACGCCCCTTCAATCCGTCCCGCCAGAGCGCCTTCCTGCTCGCGAGCGCCGGCGACATCGGGCCACAAACAAAGGCGCTGTGCCAGCACATGTTCGATAGCGAAGGTCGCGTCGGCCATCGCGCCATGTGGGGCATCGTTGGTCTGGCGAAGAAGTATCCCGCCCGGCTCGTCGAGCAGGCCTGCGATCACGCGTTGCGTCATCACGTCCACCGCTACAAACAGGTGCGCGCGATCGTCGAACGGCTGTTCGAACAGGCACTCGAGCGTCTCGATCAGGCACCGCAGCTAGAGCTGCCTCTTACGCAGGATCACCCGCTGATCCGTCCTGCCGCCGAGTACGGCGAACTCTTTACCCTCGGTGCGCAGCACGGCGCCGAACCTCAACCTCCAACTGGAGACACACAGGCATGACCATGACGTTACCGGAAATCGAACGGGCTCTCGGACAGCTTCGCCTGTCTGGCGTGCGCGACACACTCGAAACGCGCGTGTTGCAGGCCCAGGGCTCCCAGCAGCCGTTCCTTGAAACCTTCGCACTGATCCTGCAGGACGAACTGGATCGCCGCCAGTCCCGACTCATCGAACGCCGCTACAAGCTCTCCGGCCTCGAAGAGAAACTCACGCTCGCCGAATTCGACTGGGCCTTCAATCCCAAAGTGCCTCGCCAGGCCTGCTTCCAGCTGCACACGCTGAAGTTCATCGCCGCTGGCGACAACGCGCTGATCATCGGTAAACCAGGCACCGGCAAATCGCACGTTGCGAAGGCCGTCGCCTACCAGGCCGTCCTGCAAGGCCACAAGGTGCAGTATCTTGAGACCGACGACTTCTTTAACCGTTACGCGCTGAGCCCGACTGCCCAGCGCGAAGCCCGGCTGCGAGCCATCCTCGAGAGCGATCTGCTCGTGCTGGATGACCTGTTCCTGTCGCGTACGATCCCCGACGCCGCCGGCGCGCTGCTGCAAACGCTGATCCATCAACGCTACAAACTGCATCGAAGCGTTGTCGTCACGTCCAACCGCGTTGTGCAGGATTGGGGCGCATACCTGGGCGACAACACGATGAGCACCACGATCCTCGACCGGCTCATGCATCACTGCCACCTGCTTGAATTCGACGGCCGCAGCTACCGCCTCAAGGAAGCCGCTGAAACGCTTGCACGGAAATCGAAAACCAGCTAAATAACCCTTAGTCCTGCTTCACAGGGTGGGGGAATTTGCGCGACCATAAGTGGGGGAGTTTCAACTGACCGTCCGGG
>NZ_CABVQC010000140.1 GCF_902499175.1 Burkholderia aenigmatica | reverse complement strand
ACTGTCACATAATCGAACGTATATGTGACAGGTACGACATGCTGATAGGCTACATGCGGGTATCGAAGGCGGACGGCTCCCAGGCTACCGATTTGCAGCGCGACGCGCTGATTGCCGCCGGGGTCGATCCAGTACATCTTTACGAGGACCAGGCATCCGGCATGCGCGAGGATCGGCCCGGCTTGACGAGCTGCCTGAAGGCGTTGCGAACTGGCGACACACTGGTCGTGTGGAAACTGGATCGGCTCGGACGCGACCTGCGACATCTCATCAACACCGTGCACGACCTGACTGGGCGCGGCATCGGCTTGAAGGTATTAACCGGGCACGGCGCGGCCATCGACACCACGACCGCCGCCGGCAAGCTGGTCTTTGGCATCTTCGCCGCCCTGGCCGAGTTCGAGCGCGAGTTGATCGCGGAGCGCACGATTGCCGGCCTAGCCTCGGCCCGCGCGCGCGGGCGGAAAGGCGGCCGGCCGTTCAAGATGACCGCCGCCAAGCTGCGGCTGGCGATGGCGGCAATGGGTCAGCCAGAGACCAAGGTCGGCGACCTGTGCCAGGAACTTGGCGTCACGCGGCAGACCCTGTATCGGCATGTTTCACCCAAGGGTGAGCTACGTCCAGATGGCGAGAAGCTACTCAGCCGAATTTGATGCCGGCATGAGGCAACGTAGCGACAGCGTGGTTTGTCTCAATGGGAAGCGCTCATGATCGATCTTTGAAGGCCCGCAGCAGTCGTGTCACAGACAGGACGAACAAACCGGTCAGCGTGAGGGCTGCGATACCCCAGTACTCTCCGATGAACGCGCCGGCCGTCGTGCCGGCCAGCACAATGGCGAGAATCGGCAAATGGCAGGGACAGGTGAGCACGGCCAGCGCGCCCCACAGGTAGCCGGTGATCGGTTTGTGCGTCTCGGACGGCAAGCGCTCGGGGCTGTTCATGGCAGACTCTCCGCGTGCTGTGCCGGCTCGGTCGGCATGGTGGCCAACTGCACCTCCAGATCGGCCAACGCTTCGCGCCGACGCTCGACGAACTGGCGCAGAACGGCAAGCTGCGCGGCCGCTTCATCGCCGTCCGCAGCATCCAGCGCCCGGCACAGCCGCGCCAGCGCGTCCAGGCCGATGCCCGCCTCGAAGGCCGCCCGCACGAAGCACAGCCGTTGCAAGGCGGCATCATCGAACAGGCCATAGCCGCCCGGGGTGCACGCCACCGGACGCAGCAATCCGCGCAGCAGGTAGTCGCGCACGATATGCACGCTCACCCCGGCATCAAGGGCCAGCCGGGACACGGTGTAGGCGCTCATTGAAAACCTCCTTTTTTTATCCAGCGCAGCAGGAAAGCTGCTTCACGTCCTTGTTGAAGGTCTGCGCCGCAAGCTTCAACCCCTCGACCATTGTCAGGTAGGGGAACAACTGGTCGGCCAGTTCCTGCACCGTCATGCGGTTGCGGATGGCGAGCACCGCCGTCTGGATCAGTTCGCCCGCTTCCGGGGCCACCGCCTGCACGCCGATGAGCCGTCCGCTACCTTCCTCGATGACCAGCTTGATGAAGCCGCGTGTGTCGAAGTTGGCAAGCGCTCGCGGAACGTTGTCGAGTGTCAGCGTGCGACTGTCGGTCTCGATGCCATCGTGGTGCGCTTCCGCCTCGCTGTAGCCCACGGTGGCGACTTGCGGGTCGGTGAACACCACTGCCGGCATCGCGGTCAGATTGAGGGCTGCGTCGCCGCCGGTCATGTTGATCGCGGCACGGGTGCCGGCGGCCGCTGCCACGTAGACGAACTGCGGCTGGTCGGTGCAGTCGCCGGCCGCGTAGATGTTCGGGTTGCTCGTGCGCATGCCTTGGTCGATAACGATGGCCCCTTGCGCATTGACAGTGACCCCCGCCGCGTCCAGCGCGAGGCTGCGCGTATTCGGTGCCCGACCGGTGGCAACCAGCAACTTGTCAGCGCGCAATTCACCGTGTCCGGTGGTCAGCACGAATTCGCCGTTCACATGGGCGACCTGGCTGGCTTGCGTGTGCTCCAGCACCTCGATGCCCTCGGCGCGGAAAGCGGCTGTCACGGCCTCGCCGATGGCCGGGTCTTCCCGGAAGAACAAGGTGCTGCGTGCCAGGATCGTGACCTGGCTGCCGAGCCGGGCAAAGGCTTGCGCCAGTTCCAACGCCACCACCGACGAACCGATCACGGCCAGGCGTGCGGGAATGGTGTCGCTGACAAGCGCTTCGGTGGAAGTCCAGTAGGGTGACTCTTTCAGGCCCGGAATCGGCGGCACGGCCGGACTGGCACCGGTGGCGACCAGGCAGCGGTCGAACGTTACCTCGCGCTCGCCACCCTCGTTCAAACGGACGACCAGGCTCTGGTCGTCCTTGAAACGCGCTTCACCGTGCAAAACGGTGATGGCTGGATTGCCGTCCAGGATGCCTTCGTATTTGGCGTGCCGCAGTTCATCGACACGGGCCTGCTGCTGGGCCAGCAGTTTGCTGCGGTCAATCGCAGGCACAGTTGCCGCAATACCGCCGTCGAACGGACTTTCCCGGCGCAGATGGGCAATATGGGCAGCGCGGATCATGATCTTGGACGGCACACAGCCGATATTGACGCAGGTGCCGCCGATGGTGCCGCGTTCGATCAGCGTGACCGTCGCGCCTTGCTCGACGGCCTTCAGCGCCGCCGCCATCGCGGCCCCGCCGCTGCCAATGATGGCGATATGCAAACCGGCGCCCTCAAGTGCATCA
>NZ_CABVQC010000139.1 GCF_902499175.1 Burkholderia aenigmatica | reverse complement strand
CGAGCGGCGGCTGACCCGCGGCTGACCAGGGCGGCGGACGTCGCGCGGGCTGCGCGCGGGGGCGACGTTTGCGGGACGGGTGCCGTGCCGGCCTGGCACGGGCGCCGGGTGGCGCGCGCTCTGCCGCGCACATGAAAGATTTGCAAGGGCCGTTGTAGCGATTCCCGGACCGGCGGCGCCAGCGTGTTGCCGGCGCGCGCCGGCCGGACAAGGAGGTGTGATGCAGCGGTGTCCGCCTATGATTCATATGGATAAAGGGTTTTGGCGGTTTTTATTTTTCAACCCGCCAACCGACCCGCCATACTTGAAATATGGGGGGCGGAGCGATTCTGGTAACCTCGGCACTCATTCAAACAATCTTGAGAGTCGTATGGCGGACAATCGCTATTCCTACAACGGGCATACCAATCTTCAACCGGGCGATTTGTTTTTTTGGGTCGCGGTCGACCAACTTTGCAAGCGGTTCGGCTTCACCGATCTTGCTGCCGCTGCTGGCATTCTGCTAGGGTAAAACGATGTGCCGGTGCCGGGAAAAATGCGCGGCGCGGTTGCTGGCACGTCTGTTGTTTCAATGGCCTCACGAAAACTTTTGCCGTTCAATATCGGTATGCGGATGCCGACCATCACGAAGGCCGGTGCGGGTGGATTGCGAATCGCTATGACGCGCAATCTCGGGGCGTTTGTGGGGCGTGCGGTGCCTGTCGTCGGAACCGTCATGCTGGCGACCGATGCGGCAATCGTCATGTGGAATACGGTGCAGGTCTATAACGGCATCGTGAAGCCGGAAGATCGGGTGCTGTGACATGACAGACACGACATGGGAGCGGCTTGAGGCGTTCGCCCGTGAAGAGCTAGGACGGCCGATGTTTGGTGGTCCGCTGAAGCTGACGCGTGATAGCCGGATGGAAGAAGACCTTCGCATTACCGGAATCGACGCAATCGAGTTCATCGACAAGTGGGCCGAGACCTTCGGCGTCGACGTGACGAACTTCCCGTACAAGCGCTACTTCGGCCCCGATACCCTTGACGTGGTTCGGTCGATTCTCGGGCTGTTCTCTTCTAGGTATCGCGACCCGGAGTTGGTCTCTCTTACGCTCGGGATGTTGGAAGAGGCAATGCGCCTTGGTCGATGGGACACGGAAGCGATTGAGCGCGCCGCCCATAGCGAATAGCTGCGCACAAATGAAAAACGGGCCGCGCGGATTGCTCCGGCGGCCCGTTCTGCCTGCGCCCTAGCAGGGTAGAAGTGCATAGCGGAATCGAACCCTGACCCGACATATCGGCAGGACGCGGGGGCGAAGCGTCCGGCGCAAGCGCAGGCGGCGCGACGCATGCGCGGATCGGCGGCGCGTGGATGACGCAAGCGCTGTGCCCGCGTGGCTGCGCGCCGGGCTTGGGGGATGGTTTCGACGGTCTGCCCATGGCCGACCTGCCGCGCACATCTGCGCCATGCGCCGCGGGCAGCCGGCATGGCGGCATGCCGGCGCCTCGTGGAAGCACCGGAAGGATCCGGCAGCGAGCCGCCCCCGGATCGGCTGTCAGAAAACGCGATGCGGCGGGGCGGCCGGGCAAATCTACCCGCTGGCGGCATCTGGCCCTGAAACGGGGCGAAAATATTGCCCCATTTTCATCATCGTTTAACCATTCGAAACAATGTGTTCACTGAAAGGGGCATGATCTCCGGCGATCGAGCAGGCATACTGTCGCCTATGTTGCTCAATGCGCGTCGAATGGCGCGCGCCTGCCCCCATGTCCACTCCAGTTTCCTTTCGAACCCTGCGATGGTTGACCGTCGCGGCTGCTGCATGCTTGCTCGCCGCGTGTTCGACCGCTTCCGACGTGACCGCGACGTCGAACCCGAACGTGTTTACCGTGACGACGCGCACGGTCGGCATGTCGACGACGTGGGCCGACGCCCATACGAAGGCCTTCGACGAAGCCACCAACTACTGCACGCAGCGCGGCATGCGCGCGAGCATGAAGCAGGAATCGCTGACCAGCGGCAGCCGTGTCGGCGCGCGCTCCGAACTCGCGTTCGAGTGTCATCCGACCTTCGAGACGGCGTCGAACCCGCGCGGTTGAACGACCGGCGGCGTTGACGCGCCGTCGCCTTCCGCGTTTTCCTTCCCCCGCATGCGAAACGACCCGCGATGCCGTTCAGGCACATCGCGGGTCGGCGCGCGTCCGGCGTCGGCTGCGGCGGTTACGCTGGCTGTGCCTCGTACAGCTTCACGCACGCGGAGAAGTCGAGCGTGCCGAGCCCTTGCTGGCTCATCGACTGATAGAGCTGCTGCGCGAGCGCGCCCATCCACACCGGCTGGTGCGCGCTGCGTGCCGCTTCGGTCGCGAGCCCGAGATCCTTCAGCATCAGGTTCGCCGCGAAGCCGCCCGCGTAGCCGCGCGCGGCCGGCGCGGTGTCGCTTACGCCCGGATACGGGTTGTACGTGTCCGAGCTCCAGCAGCGACCGGTCGACGTATTGATGATGCCGGCCAGCACGGCCGGATCGATCCCCAGCGCGGCGCCGAGCGCCATCGCTTCCGACACGCCCATCATCGAGATTCCGAGCAGCAGGTTGTTGCAGATCTTCGCGATCTGCCCGGTGCCCGTGCCGCCGCAATGCACGACGTTCTTGCCCATGGCGAGCAGTACGGGGCGGATGCGCTCGAACAGCGCGGCGTCCGCGCCGACCATGAAGGTCAGCGTGCCGGCCTGCGCGCCGCCGGTGCCGCCCGACACGGGCGCGTCGGCGAGCGGGAAGCCGCGCTGCGCGGCGGCGTCGGCCACCGCGCGCACGGTGCCGGGATCG
>NZ_CABVQC010000138.1 GCF_902499175.1 Burkholderia aenigmatica | reverse complement strand
GAGCCGGCCGCCGCTGCCGCCGCGCAAGCGCAGCAGCCGTCCCAGCACGCGCACGCCGACCACGCACCGCAGGCTGCCGCGCATCACGACGACAAGCGCGCACGCCCGGCCGCCGCGGCCGCAGCGGGCGCCGAAGGCAGCTCGATCCGCGTCGGCGTCGAGAAGGTCGACCAGCTGATCAACCTGGTCGGCGAGCTCGTGATCACGCAGGCGATGCTCGCGGAAACCGCGAGCGCGTTCGATCCGGCGCTGCACGACCGCCTGTTCAACGGAATGGCGCAGCTCGAGCGCAACGCGCGCGATCTGCAGGAAGCCGTGATGTCGATCCGCATGATGCCGATGGACTACGTGTTCAGCCGCTTCCCGCGGCTGGTGCGCGACCTCGCCGGCAAGCTCGGCAAGCAGGTCGAACTGGTGACGTTCGGCCAGGCGACCGAGCTCGACAAGAGCCTGATCGAACGGATCATCGATCCGCTGACCCACCTCGTGCGCAACAGCCTCGACCACGGGATCGAGACCGTCGACAAGCGGGTCGCCGCCGGCAAGGACGCGGTCGGCCAGCTGGTGCTGTCGGCCGCGCATCACGGCGGCAACATCGTGATCGAGGTGAGCGACGACGGCGCGGGCCTGAACCGCGAGCGGATCCTCGCGAAAGCCGCGAAACAGGGCATGCAGGTGTCCGACACCATCAGCGACGACGAAGTCTGGCAACTGATCTTCGCGCCGGGCTTCTCGACCGCCGAGACCGTGACCGACGTGTCGGGCCGCGGCGTCGGGATGGACGTCGTGAAGCGCAACATCCAGTCGATGGGCGGTCACGTCGAGATCTCGTCGCTGGCCGGCCGCGGCACGACCACGCGGATCGTGCTGCCGCTCACGCTGGCGATCCTCGACGGGATGTCGGTGAAGGTCGGCAACGAGATCTTCATCCTGCCGCTGAACTTCGTGATGGAGTCGCTGCAGCCGTCGAACGACGACATCTACACGGTCGGCAACGGTGAGCGCGTGGTGCGCGTGCGCGGCGAATACCTGCCGCTCGTCGCGCTGCACGAAGTGTTCTCGGTCGAGGACGCGCGCACCGACCCGACGCAAGGGATCGTCACGATCATGGAAACCGAGGGGCGCCGCTTCGCGATGCTGATCGACGAGCTGGTCGGCCAGCAGCAGGTGGTCGTGAAGAACCTCGAAACCAACTACCGCAAGGTGCACGGCATTTCGGCGGCGACCATCCTCGGCGACGGCAGCGTCGCGCTGATCGTCGACGTCGCGGCGCTGAACCGCGAAACCCGTGCGACGCACGGCGCCCGTGCCGGCGCCGAGCTCGCGATGTTCTGATGTCTCTCGCCATTCAACCGATTGGGGGCAAACGTGGCTGCTGAAGTCCAAATGATCAATCCGGCCGCGGCGAACGCGGCAACGAGCCGCCGCGACGCGGAGCAAGGCGACGCGACGGGCCAGGAATTCCTCGTGTTCACGCTCGGCGACGAGGAATACGGGATCGACATCCTGAAAGTGCAGGAAATCCGCGGCTACGACAGCGTCACGCGCATCGCGAACGCGCCGGAATTCATCAAGGGCGTGATCAACCTGCGCGGGATCATCGTGCCGATCGTCGACATGCGGATCAAGTTCCATCTCGGCCGCGTCGAGTACGACCACCAGACCGTCGTGATCATCCTGAACGTCGCGCATCGCGTGGTCGGGATGGTGGTCGACGGCGTGTCGGACGTGCTGACGCTGCAGACCGACCAGATCATGCCGGCGCCGGAGTTCGGCGCCACGCTGACGACCGAGTACCTGACGGGCCTCGGCACGGTCGACGGCCGGATGCTGATCCTGATGGACATCGAGAAGCTGATGTCGAGCCGTGAAATGGCGCTGATCGAGACGCTCGGCGGGTAAGCGCGTCGCGCGCGCAGGAATTTCGGGAGAATCTGCAATGTTGCATAACTGGTCGATCCGCACGACGCTCACGGCGGTCGGACTCATCCTCGCGGCGCTGGCCGCAGCCGTTGGCGGGCTCGGCCTGGTCGCGCTGAATCACGCGAGCCGCTCGCTCGACGAGATCGCGCACGTCGACCTGCCGGCACTCCATACGCTCGACGACACGTCGTCGTACCTGCTGCGCGCGCGCGTGTCGCTCGACCGCTTCCGTTCGCTGACGGAAGGCGGCAACACGGCCGAAGCGGCCAAGGTGCTGGACCGCGCGCAGGAGCTGTATGCGAAGTCGAACCAGAACTGGCAGGCGTTCCAGTCGACGCCGAAGCTCGGCATCGAGCAGGCGCTCGTCGACGACCTGACCACCCGCTACACGACGATCGTGAAGGAAGGCGTCGAGCCCGAGTTCGCGGCCGCGCGCGCGGGCGACATGGCCGCGTACCACGCGGTCGCCGATACCAAGATCAGCCCGATGTTCGTCGCGTACGACCAGGCTGCGGCGGCCGTGATCGCGTCGCTGCAGAAGCGCGCGGAAGATCGCCAGGCCACGACGCAATCGCAGATCTCGCTGATGATCGGGCTCATCGCGGCCGGCATCGCGATCGCGTTCGTCGTCGTGGTCGCGATTCGTTTCGCGCTGCGCGGGCTGATCGTGAAGCCGCTCGAGGACGCGATCGCGCACTTCGAGCGCATCGCCGGCGGCGACCTCACGCAGCCGGTGAACGTGTTCAGCACGAACGAGATCGGCCGCCTGTTCGGCGGCATCAAGCGGATGCAGGACGCCGTCACGACGATGGTGCAGGCCGTGCATCGCGGCACCGAATCGATCGACGTCGGCGCGCGCGAGATCGCGACCGGCAACATCGACCTGTCGCAGCGTACCGAGGAGCAGGCCGCGTCGCTGCAGGAAACCGCGTCGAGCATGGAGCAGCTGACGGGCACCGTGCGCCAGAACGCGGAGAACGCGCGGCAGGCCAGCCAGCTCGCGGTCAACGCATCGGACATCGCGACGCAGGGCGGCGACGTGGTCGGCCAGGTCGTGGCGACGATGCAGGACATCGCGGGGAGCTCGGGCAAGGTCGTCGACATCATCGGCACGATCGAAGGCATCGCGTTCCAGACCAACATCCTCGCGCTGAACGCGGCGGTCGAAGCCGCCCGTGCGGGCGAACAGGGCCGCGGCTTCGCGGTGGTCGCGGGCGAGGTGCGTTCGCTCGCGCAGCGCAGCGCGAGCGCCGCGAAGGAAATCAAGCAGCTGATCGGCGATTCGGTCGAGAAGGTCGAAAGCGGGTCGGCGCTCGTGTCACGCGCCGGCTCGACGATGGACGAGATTGTGCAGGCCGTGCGCCGCGTGACCGACATCATGGGCGAGATCAGCGCCGCGTCGGATGAGCAGTCGACCGGCATCGAGCAGGTCAACCGCGCGGTCGGCCAGATGGATTCGGTCACGCAGCAGAACGCGGCGCTCGTCGAGCAGGCGGCAGCCGCGGCCGCGTCGCTCGAGGAGCAGACGCGCCAGATGAAGGCGATCGTGTCGGGCTGGCGCGTGGCGGGCGGCATCGTGCTCGCGCCGTCGCGCGATGTGGCGCGGCCGGTCGCGCATGCGCCGGCGGCCGTGCCGGCACTGCCGTCGGAGCCGCGTTTCGAC
>NZ_CABVQC010000137.1 GCF_902499175.1 Burkholderia aenigmatica | reverse complement strand
CCACCATCTACGAAACTTGAATTCAGGAAAGATTCAAGTTTCTATCGGGGCGACAACTATTTTGCCGCGGGGGGCGACGATTGCCACTTTTGTTGCCTTCAGGTCTTTCACAACGTAAGTGCCAATCACGTTGCCTTGACGTACGTCGTTGGCGACCATTCGAAACACGTTTCGATAGCCCTGCTGCGTCAACTTCGGATTCGTCGCGGACTCGGAAATCATCGGAATGCCGGCATCGGCGTATATCCTCGAGGCAGGAATGGACGTACCTGAATTCGCGTGACCGATCACACCGGCAACTCGATCGTCGACCAGCTTCTGGGCCACAACCATGGCTGTCTTCGGATCTGCTGCATCGTCCTGTGAATCGAGCACAAACGTGACGGGTTGACCACCGATTTTCAACCGTTTCGCATTCAGATCCTCGATTGCGAGACGCACACCATTCTCGTCATCCTTCCCGATGTGAGCGAGCTCTCCGGTCAGTGGCGAGACCTGCCCAATTCTTACGGTGACATCGGCCTGTGCAGAAATGGTCTGGAGAGCCAGTGTGATAGCCAGCATTGCAGGAGTATGTTTCATGGTGGTCATGATCAGTAGTCGCCCAGTGGTGTCCTTTCGTGGCAAACGAGCGGCGATCGCTACCGCTCCAAACCGGCGCATGCTCGCCGGCTGGTTCAATGCTACGGAATGACCTCGATAGCCAATATTGGCTGTCGGACGGCAAATGGAATTTGCGTGCATTCGAGGCGGTCAAAACGAGGAAACCTTGCGCACGCACGAAATTAGCTCGTCAGATCAGGATCGACGACTCTGGACAGAGCGCTTGCGGAAGCTGCGACGGCTAAGGTTGCGAGCCGACGTCTTGCGTATGCGCCCGACAGAAATCCTCGTCCCAAAACGGCTCGTGGCCGCATCGCAACTACATTCAGTATCCGAATGAAGTACGATGCAGCCACGATCGAGTCGGCCCGTCGCTACAGGAGACGTTGGCGCAATTACCTGACAAATCCCGCACCTTCGTTGTTGTGCTGAAAGCGGGATGCCACCATCACGACAATGGTTCAAATTCGCGAGGCGAGCGCGTTGACGCACCCCGTCGCTTGATGAGCAAACGCCGATGCGGCTACCTCATCATTCAGTTTCCGTGAGCAGCACGCAAGAATGCCAGTCCTAGGCGCCCGTTTATCATCGATCCTAGGTCATTGCCGCCCCGAACCAGGCTACGACTGCCGCGCCATCACATCAGCCGATTTCCGTATCTTGAACGAATCGAGGTTTTCGCCGTTCCGTGAAAGCTCGAATGCCTTCACATGCCTCCTCTCCTGCACCAAGTGCTGCGATTGACCGTGCTTCCCGCTCGAGGTGAGCCTCGAATTCGCCATGAAACGATTCGAGCAGCAGCTCGCGACTGGCGGCAAGTGCTTTCGTCGCTGATTCGACCAACGTACGCGCCATCGTGCGTCCCTCGTTCGCGAGATCCTCATCGTTCACGACCCGATTGATCAGGCCGATTGCGAGTGCCTCTTCTGCCCGAACGCGCTGGTTCAAAAGCAGCATTTCCTGGGCGCGTCTGACCCCCACTAACCTAGGCAGTTGCCAGGACATGCCCCCATCAGGACTGAGGCCAACCGCTCCGTAAGCAGGGGTGAAATGTGCCGAGCGTCCAGCAAGGACGATGTCTCCAGCAATCGCCAGACTGAAGCCCGCGCCGGCGGCCGGCCCGTTCACCAGGACGAGAAGCGGCTTGGGCATTCGCATGAGGCGAGAAAGCGCCAGATGAAGCGTTCCGGCCAGTTCGCTCAGAAATCCGGGCAGATCGTTGCCTACCGCCCCGAATGAACCCAGATCTCCTCCCGTACAGAAGAGTCGCCCCATGCCCGTGAGTACGACACATCGAATCGCCGGATCCTGGTCGCAGCGGATTGCCGCCCTCATCAGCGCCTGTGCCAGGGGCAAATCGATTGCGTTTCCGGATTCCGGTCGGTTGAGAGCAAGGGTTGCGATGCCATCCTCAACGTCGACCAGCAAGCTTTCTCCATTCATACACATTCCTATATCTCACGGTCGGAAATGCCACAAACTTTCCGGCCGTTCACGTCATCGCGATCACAAGCCTGCTTTCAACGCGGCGGCTTGCAGCACAACTTAAACGCTCAGCCCGCAACTGCAATACGTCATCGCGGCGCCATGCGGATTGCGCCGTCGAGCCGAATCACCTCCCCGTTCAGCATGGAGTTCTCGACGATGGATTGCACGAGCTTGGCGAATTCGTCCGGTTGCCCGAGACGACTCGGAAACGGAACCTGCTTGCCAAGCGAATCCTGAGCGTCCTGCGGCAAGCTGGCCAACAACGGAGTAAGAAAAATGCCGGGGGCGATCGTCATTACCCGAATTCCAAACCGAGCAAACTCGCGCGCAATGGGAAGTGTCATGCCGACAATACCCGCCTTCGACGCGGCATAAGCGGGCTGACCGATTTGTCCGTCGAACGCGGCCACGCTCGCAGTATTGATGATGACACCGCGCTCCTCACCGATCGGTGCTTCCGTGTGCAACCGCGCGGCAAATTTTGACAAGACGTTGAATGTCCCCATCAGATTGATGTTGACGATCCGCGCGAAGTCGTTCAGCGCGAGCGGAGATCCATCGCGATTGATTACCTTTCCCGGCGGGCCAATGCCGGCGCAGTTCACAAGCAAGCGCGCCTTCCCATAGAGCCCCTCCGCTTTCGCGAGCGCTGCATCGACCGCAACCTCATCACACACGTCGACCTTGACGAAATTGCCACCAACTTGCTGCGCGCAGGCGCGGCCCAACTCCTCATTGAGATCGAAAATCGTGACCTTGGCGCCCTTCTCCGCCAGCAGTCGTGCTACCGCACCGCCAAGTCCGGATGCGCCACCAGTCACAATTGCAGCCAATCCCTCGATATGCATGCCAATCTCCGTTCCGATAAAAGTACGACTCGTCTCTCAGGCGTTTTGGGAAACGTCACGAATCAAAAATTACCGCAAAGTATTTTATTTACTCACGAGTAGATACTGGATCGATGCTCTCTCACTGTCAAGCACCGAAGACTCCATTAATGCTTCGATCTTCACCGTCAGTGCAGATAGTCGACCTGGTAAGCACAACTATCGTGGAGAGTTGCATGCGGCACGGTCTACTGGACGCGCCGCATGCAACCCCGCTCGGATTTAGAAGCGATGACGCAACGCCGCGCGAATCAGGATCTGATGATTGTTCGACGAATCGCCGTAGTTGCCGATATCCGCAACGGCGGGAGCGCCAGTCGACGAGATGCCGGACGCACGTTGCCAGCCGATGGTCCAGTACACGTCCGTTCGCTTGGAAAGGAAGTAGTTAGCCATCAGCCCGATCTGGTTGTAGTGTTGTCCGCCAATCGTTGCACCACTGGTAGTACTGACACCCCGGCCGTTCAAATAGTTGTACATAATGCCCGCGAAGAAATAGGGCGAAAACTGATACTGCGCGCCAACATCGAAATTGTTGAAGCGAGCGGTTCCACCCAGCAACTCCCCGTTGAGGTGGCCATACTGAATATTCGAGTATGACGCCGCCAGCGTCAGCGCCCCGATCTTGTAGTTGGCCGCTACGACCGCATTCTGGAAGGACTGCGCGCTCTTGTATCCGGAGTTGAGTGAAAATGCCAGGGGCGAAGCACCGCTGGCGTTGTCAGTGAAGAAGCCGGATCCGGCCGTCGCCGAGGTCGGATTCTTGAAATATTCGTACGCCCCCGCAACCTTGAACGGTCCGTATTCATACGATGCGCCGACCGAATAACCGCTATTGGCCGTCAAGTTGCCGGCAACACCGCCGACGCTATATTCGCCACCGAATTTCAACCCATTGAATGCCGGGCTCATGTCGGCGCGAGTCAAGCTAGTTGTCGTCTCGGTCATGCTGCCAATGGCTCTATATCGGTCGAGCGCGTATACGTTTTG
>NZ_CABVQC010000136.1 GCF_902499175.1 Burkholderia aenigmatica | reverse complement strand
GCGCCCGGCACGCCACTCGCTGCGGACGCGGCGGCCGGCGGCTCGCCGTGTTCGGCCGTTTGCGTCGACGTGAGGACCGGCTCCGGCGCCGGCGCGGGTTTCGGTGCGGCGGCCTTCGGGGCAGCCGGTGCGGGCGCGGCCGGCTGCTCGACCGGCTTCGGTGCAGGCGGTGCGGGCTGGCGCTCGATCGGTTGCGGTTTCAGCAGCTCGATCTGCACGGGGACCTCGGCGGGCTCGGGCGGCGTGAACGCGTCGCGGTTGCGCATCAGCCAGAACGCGGCGAGCGCGTGCAGCACCAGCACGACGACGAGCGCAAGGCCCACCCGCAGCCAGTGGCGGGGCAAGGCGTGACTCGGACGGGGGTCGGCAGGCTGCATGGGCATCGGAACAGGATCGGGGCGCTCGCGTGACGTCGGGCGCGCAGCGCGCGCCACAGGAATCGGACTGTCGAATGCGTCGCGCGTTCGCGCTGCGTGACGGGGCGGGTACCGCGTGCGTCAGGCGTCGCGCGCGTCGGGACTATAGCCGAGTTCGTAAGACAGTTTCTGCGCGCAAGCGCGCAGCGCCGTGTCGATCTCGCCGCCCCACGCAATGTCGAACGAGCCTTCCTGGCCGAGCGCGACGATCGCGAGCGCGAGTTCGCCGACCGCATCGAACACGGGCATGCAGAACGCGTGGATCGTCGGCAGCAGCATCCCCTCGACGCGCGCGGCTTCGTGCCGGCGCACGTCGGCGAGCACCGCGTCGACCTCGTCGAGCGTGCGCGGGCCGCCGTGGTGCGGCGAGCGGCGCGTATCGGCAAGTTCGCGCTCGAGCATCGCGGCGGTCTTGCTGCGCGGCAGGTACGCGGCGAACAGCAGCCCCGTTGCGGAGCCGAGCAGCGGCATCACGTCGCCGAGCTTCAGCGATGCCTTCGCCGGGTGGCTCGATTCCATCCAGTGCACGATCGTCGGCCCCTGGTTGCCCCATACGGCGATACCGACCGTCTGGTCGAGGCGGTCGCGGAATTCGGTCAGCGCGATCCGCGCGAGCTTCACGCCGTCGACGCGCGCGAGCCGCGCGAGCCCCATCTGCAGCGCGAAGCCGCCGAGCTCGTAGCGGCCCGAGACGGGATCCTGCGACACCACGCCGAGCCGCGAGAAGCTGACGAGGTAGCGGTGCGCCTTCGCAGGACTCATGCCCGCGCGCTGCGCGAGGTCGCGCAGCATCATCGCGCGCGGCTCGCTCGTCAGCACGTCGAGCAGGCGGAAGCCGACCTCGATCGACTGGATGCCGGAACGGACCTTCTCGCCGTGCTCGCCGGAAGCGGCGTCGTCAGTGTCGGAGTCGGCAAGATCGTCGTCGGGAAGCGGGCTGGCAGGCATGGGCGGCAGGTGCGCGAAAAGGCGGCAGGAATCGAGCTAAAAAACCGGGCCGAAAAATCGGGGTGAAAACGGCGCGCACAATCGCGACGCGCCGCAGGGATTCACCATCGTAAAATAGATTCCCTCCATCGTCACTACAACGGCAGAGTCCCCCTTATGAAACTTGCTTCGCTGAAGGACGGCACGCGCGACGGCCAGCTGATCGTCGTGTCGCGCGACCTGCATACCGCGGCAATCGCCGATGCGATCGCGCCGACGCTGCAGCGCGTCCTCGACGACTGGGCGTTCTACGCGCCGCAGCTGCGCGACCTGTACGACGCGCTGAACCACGGCCGCGCGCGCAATTCCTTCGCGTTCGATCCGGCCAACTGCATGGCGCCGCTGCCGCGCGCGTTCCAGTGGGCCGACGGCTCCGCGTACGTGAACCACGTCGAGCTCGTGCGCCGCGCGCGCGGCGCGGAGATGCCGCCCGAATTCTGGACCGACCCGCTGATGTACCAGGGCGGCAGCGACGATTTCCTTGGAGCCCGCGACGACGTCGTGTGCCCGTCCGAGGAGTGGGGCATCGATTTCGAGGCGGAAGTCGCGGTGATCACCGGCGACGTGCGGATGAGCGCGACGCCCGACGAAGCGCTGAAGGCCGTGCGGCTCGTCACGCTGGTGAACGACGTGTCGCTGCGCAACCTGATTCCGGCCGAGCTCGCGAAGGGCTTCGGCTTCTTCCAGAGCAAGCCGGCCACCGCGTTCGCGCCGGTCGCCGTGACGCCCGACGAGCTCGGCGACGAATGGCGCGAAGGCCGCGTGCACCGGCCGATGATCGTCCACTGGAACGGCAAGAAGGTCGGCCAGCCCGATGCGGGCACCGACATGGTGTTCCACTTCGGCCAGCTGGTCGCGCACGCGGCGAAGACGCGCAACCTGCGCGCCGGCTCGATCGTCGGTTCGGGCACGGTGTCGAACAAGGACGCGAAGCGCGGCTATTGCTGCATCGCCGAGAAGCGCTGCCTCGAGACGATCGAGCACGGCGCGCCGCAGACCGAGTTCATGCGCTACGGCGATACCGTGCGCATCGAGATGTTCGACACGGCCGGCAAGTCGATCTTCGGCGCGATCGAGCAGTCGGTCGCGCCGCCCGACGGCGCGGCGTAAGCCACGCGGCGCACGCAGCGCTCCGCGCCCGCGAAACCCGGCTTCGGCCCGCGCGCCGGGTTTCGCCTGATGTTTGCCCGCGCGGGCTTGGCTACACTCGATTCAGGGGTTCGAGAACCTCGAGCAAGGAGCAGCGCATGGCCAATCTCGCCGCGTACGGCGGTTACGAAGCACTGAAGGTGACGCGCCGCGACCATGGCGTGCTCGACATCGTGATGAGCGGCGAGGGCGCGAACCGCAGCGGCCTCGCGACCGCGAACGCACGCATGCATCGCGAGCTCGCCGACATCTGGCGCGACGTCGACCGCGATCCCGACACGCGCGTCGCGGTGATCCGCGGCGAAGGCAAGGGCTTCTCGGCGGGCGGCGATCTCGCGCTCGTCGAGGACATGGCGAACGACTTCGACGTGCGCGCCCGCGTGTGGCGCGAGGCGCGCGACCTCGTCTACAACGTGATCAACTGCAGCAAGCCGATCGTGTCGGCGATGCACGGGCCGGCCGTCGGGGCGGGGCTCGTCGCCGGACTGCTCGCCGACATCTCGATCGCCGCGAAGGATGCGCGCATCATCGACGGCCACACGCGGCTCGGCGTCGCGGCCGGCGACCACGCGGCGATCGTGTGGCCGCTGCTGTGCGGGATGGCGAAGGCGAAGTACTACCTGCTGCTGTGCGAGCCGGTGAGCGGCGAGGAGGCCGAGCGGATCGGGCTGGTCTCGCTCGCGGTGGATCCGGCCGACCTGCTGCCGAAGGCCTACGAAGTGGCCGAGCGGCTCGCGCACGGTTCGCAGTCGGCGATCCGCTGGACCAAGTACGCATTGAACAACTGGCTGCGCACGGCCGGGCCGACCTTCGATACGTCGCTTGCGCTCGAATTCATGGGTTTTTCCGGGCCCGACGTGCAGGAAGGGATCCGCTCGCTGCGCGAGCGGCGCCCGCCCGAGTTTCCCGGCGACGCGCCGTTCTGACACGCGCTGGCGCTATGATCGATCCAGGCGCGGCTCGCGCGACGCATGGCGGCCGCCTCGCTCTCACCCAGTCAACCAGGATGCCCGTATGACGACCGATGCCTCCGGCTCCAACCCTTTCGCCGGCTTTGCCGGCTTCAAGCCCGCCGACATGATGGACCGCATGTGGGACATGATGCGGATGTCTCCGTTCGGCGGGATGACGTCGTTTCCGGGCGCCACGCAAGGGCTGCCGCCGTCGCTGTCGAGCATGTCCGACATGATGGCGCCGCTCACGAGCGTCGAGGAACTCGACAAGCGGATCACCGATCTGCGCGCCGTCGAGCAGTGGCTGAAGCTCAATCTCGGGATGCTGCAGTCCGCGATCCAGGCGCTCGAGGTGCAGCGCGCGACGCTCGCGACGCTGCGTGCTTTTGGCGCGTTCGCGCAAAGCTCGATGTCGGCGGCCGAGGAAGCGGCCGTCGCGGCCGCGCATGCGGCGAAACACGCGTCGCCGGCGCCGGATGTCGACGCTGCGGCGTCCGCCGCGGATGCATCGGCGGGCGACGCCGCGCAGCAGTCCTTCGATCCTTCCGGCTGGTGGAACCTGCTGCAGTCGCAGTTCAACCAGCTCGCGAGCCTCGCGATGGCGCAGCCGGGCATGCAGCCCGCCGCGCCGGGCGATGCGCCGCAGGCCGCGGCCGCACAGCCGGGGCACGCTGCGCCGGAGCAGGCCGCGAAGCC
>NZ_CABVQC010000135.1 GCF_902499175.1 Burkholderia aenigmatica | reverse complement strand
CGTTCGTTTGATCCCTTGTTGCACTTGGCACCTCTTCGCTTCGGCGAAAAAGTGTCAACCTATTTCAGGACGGGTCAGCCGTATGAAAAAAGCCGGGGCATCTTGAGATGCCCCGGCTTTTTTGCGTCTGTCGATGTCGCTGCGCCGTATCAGGACTTCTTCGCGGCTTTCTTCTTCACGACCTTCTTCTGGCCGCTCGACTTTTTCGTTGCGACGGCCTTCTTGCTGCCGGTGCGGCTCGATGCCTTGACCTTGCCTCGGTGCGACTTGCCCTTGAATTTCTTCGTCGAGGATGAGGAGCGCTCGACGCGCGGCTTCAGCGGCGGAACCGGGTCGTTCCAGCTGAACGCAAGCATTTGCTGACCGACGTAGCCGCATCGGAATTTCAGTGGCGTCGGGTCACTGCCGTCGCTGTGGATGCCGAGTCCGTCGACCGTGACGATATTGTCGACCTTCACGCGCTGCTTGCCTTGATCGAACGAGTCGTTCCAAGGCGTGATCGTCGCGTTGCCGCTGTCGAATGCGTTCGGCGCGAAGTCGACGCGGTCGAACGCCGACGACGTACTGGCGATGAAGCTGCCGTGCGCCGCACAATCGGCGGCGAGCGGATCGGCATGCATTTCGTTGACGAATTTGTTGATCAGTTCGGAGCGCTGGTCGAGCAGGTCGGCGAATGCCGGTGTCGGAAGCGCAAGCGACAGGCCCGCAATACAGGCTGCCAGCTTGCCGAGCGCCCGGAAAATCCGGAGCGACGCAGGAGAGCTGTCCATCTGGTTATTGGTGAGGAGCGAATGAGACATCGGGCACGTATAGATGTCCGATGAAGAACCGGAGTTCAATCTTAGCGTAAAAAAGTTGTGCGGCAGTAGATGTCGCATTCTGCCGCGCTGCACGAGGTACCGCCGGTACGTGATGACGGTGCCGCTACCAGTGGGTCAGGTCATTCAGGCGCGCGGGCCGCCGAGGCGATAGCGCCGGACGTCGAAGGTCGTGACCCATGCGGGGCGATAGACGGCGATGAGTGCCGTCGCCATGCCGGTGAACCACGCTTCGCCGAGTGCGAGCAGCGCAGTGTTCAGCAGGTAGCCGGCCGGAATCACGACGGGCACGCCATCCGCGAGTGCGAGCTGGACCCCGGCTGCGGCAGCGGCGACCGCGATGATCGCGATGGCCGGCGACAGGAATCCCTGGCCCGTGATGAACGACGCGAGATTGTGTGGCAACCATGCGAGCGCGGCGCGCTGCAGCAACGCCGACACGGCGACAGGCAGCGCGCCGTAGATCAGATAGGTCAGGCCAATACCCTGCCAAGGCGCGTCGAAGATGATCGCGGCGACCGCCGTGATGGCGCCCATCGCGATCAGTGCGAGTGTCCAGTCGAACAGTGTGACGAGCAGCGTCGCGCCAAGCAGATGCATGACGATGCCATCTTCGAGCCAGGCATTCGAGGCCCAGAGGACTGCAATGGCGGTCACGAGCGCGAGCCACACGTGCTGGAGCGTGGCGTCCTGCAGGCGCACGAAGGGACGATTCCAGATCGCGAGCGCGAGCAGGGCCACGGCGGCGATCCAGCCGCCGATGCCAACCCAGAGCGGAAGCGGTGTGAAAAGAAAACCCATGCGTCCATATTACTCGTTGAGCATCAAAGGTGGGAATCCGCACATACCGACCGTCGCAATATCGAGACTGTTTGCCTAGCGTTCGCGCCGGAACCGCGCTGGCGGCTCGGCGGCGAGCGGCAGGTCCTGTGCGCCGTCGATCGAGGCTGGCAACGGGTATGGCCGGTCATGCCGTTGCGGACGCAGCGGAACCGGGCCGTGTTCGCCGGTGGGCGGCTTGCGCGGGCGACTGCGGTTCGCCAGCAGCACCTCGAGATGGGGCGACAGCCAGCCGTTGTAGATCGCGACCGCGGCGGCGCGATTGGCGGCACCAAGCTGCTGGAAGATGCTGGCGAGGTGGATCTTGACGGTACCTTCGCTGATGCCGAGCGTGCGGGCGATCATCTTGTTCGTGCTGCCCATGTGGACGAAGCGCATGATCTGCGCTTGCCGCGGCGACAAGAGACCGCTCGGCGGGCGGCGGGGAAGCGATCCGGCGAGCGTCTGGAAATGGGCATCGTAGCGCGCCGCGGCGGTGGAAGGCAGCAGACGGAGCGCGATCGGCGGGATGTAGTGTCCGCCCAGCAGCACGATCTCGAGTGCACGCACGATCAGGTGCGGCCGCGTGGAGTGCGGGATCACGCCGGCAACACCATAGTTGAAGAAGCGCTGGATGGCTTCCGGCGATGTCTCGTCGACCAGGACGGCGACGGGTGTCGGCGAGCACGCGCTGCAGAGCGCCTGAAGCTCGCTGAGCCGGCCGACATCGAGCCAGTCGATCACGAGGAGGTCGAAACGTTGGTTGCGCAGCAGCCTGCGCGCCTGAAAACTGTCGGGCGCATCGTTGATGCTGGCGTGACGGTCGATCTGTCGCAACAGGGCCTTCAGTCCGTCACGCCGTTCGGCGTCTGAATTGAGCATCAGGAACCGCATATTCAACCTCCATAATGTGAGCCATTGATCTGCCGTCTGGCATGCCTTGGGTCTGATAATGACAAAGACCTTACACGATGTCTGCTTGGCTGAAAGGCTTAGGAAAAGTATGAAATTTCGGGCGGCGGGATGGCGGACAAGTAAAAAGCCGCTCCGGCGGGAACCGTGAGCGGCTTCAGGCGGGCAGGCCGTCAGGGCCTGCTGTGCTGCGGGTCAGTGGAAGTGCGGCTGGGCGGGTGACGCGTCTTCCGGCATTTCCGCGTGGACGATTTCGCCGAGCGGATCGGCGTAGAGCGGCACGCCGCAGTCATCGCAGTATTCGGGCTCGAAGCGGCCCGCGTGCCGCCGGACGTCGGTTACACCGCATTCCTTCAACAGGCTCACGATTTCCTCGAGCGGCCCTTCGATCGGTGCTTCGCCTTCGAGCGTCGCGCTGTCGATCGACACGTCGCCGTTTTCACGGCCGTAGAGCGGCCATACGACGCCGTAGATTACGTCGTTGCTGGCACGTCGCGTGAAGCCGACACGATACTCGTCGATACGGCGTTCGCCGAAGCCGGCGACCACCGCGCGCAGCTCTTGCGGTGCCGCACCAAGTGTGTCGAAAAGATAACGAATGGCGGTTCTGACCGTGTGCGGACGCACGCGTTCGTCCGCATCCCGGCAGGCCGAATAGTACGCGTCCGGAAGCAGGCATTCGAACTCGCAGCCGGGCAGGGCGATCGACAGGTTCGGGCCGCCCTGGGCGGTCCATTGCTCGAGGCACTGGCCACGTTCGATCCGGCTGCCGCCTTCTTCTTCCTGCCAGCGGAACAGCGGTGCGCCGGCGGGCGCAGCGACGACGGCGAGCAGGAAGCGCGGGTCGGCCAGGATCGGCGAGGTTTCCGGCAGGTCGCCGAAGCTGAGCTTGGGCGTGTGCTGGCTGATCGCTGCATGCGCGAGCTGCTGGGCCAGCCGGTAGGTCTCGACGTGGTGCCGCGGCAACTGATCGATGCTGTAGAGGAACGGAGCAAGCCCGACGAGGGTGCCGTTCGCCAGGACGTGAGCCTGCAGGTGCGTTCGCAGCGCATCGGCAACGTCACCCTTGAGCGGGCCCGACGGAATCATGTAGCGCGTCCATGCGAGAACCGGGACGGCGACCAGCAGTGCGTCGAACGGTTGGCCGTCGTGCTCGATCACCATCGACTCGCTGTGCGTCTCGGCCATGTCGGCGAGTGCGCCATAGGCATCGGGGTGATTCTGCTGAAGATGGTCGAGCGCTGCGTCGAGCGTGGTCTGGTTGCCGTTGCGGACAATCTTGGCGAGCAGCGCGTCGAGCTTCGCTTCCCAGAAGCGATCCTCGATGCGGCTACCCGAGGCGAAGAGCGCAAGCGACAGACCGACCAGTTTGTCGGCATCGGGGGGGAGGCGTTTGGCGATTCGCTGGCGCATATTAAAGACGTATATAGAAAGAGGCGAAGAACCTCACATTCTAGTCCGTTCTTTGCACCATAAGCGGTCTCGTGCCGACGCATGGCCGGCCGGCCGAATTGCAGCTTTTGTAAAAAAAGTTGCTTCAAACCCCTTGCGCGAATGCCGAGAGCTCCCTACAATAACGCCTCTTTCGCGCTAACGGAAACGCGGCGCGGAAGAGGGAAGCAAGGTTGGCGGTGTGCTGCAGTCTGGAGCGCGCCACTGGCCTGGAAGTTGAACCCCGC
>NZ_CABVQC010000134.1 GCF_902499175.1 Burkholderia aenigmatica | reverse complement strand
GAAAGAGGCGAAAGAGGCGAAAGAGGCGAAAGAGGCGAAAGAGGCGAAAGAGGCGAAAGAGGCGAAAGAGGCGAAAGGGGCGAAAGAGGCGGAAGAGGCGGAAGAGGCGGAAGGGGCGGAAGGGGCAGAGGCGCGCGCGTCACGCGCGTACGAACGGATATCCCTGCGTTTCGAGCCAGTGCCGCACCAGCGCGGCCTGCGGCGGCGCGAACTCCGCCAGCACCTGCGCCACCGGCCGCTCGCGCAGCGCCGCGACGATCGGCGCGAGCGGGATGCCTTGCAGATGCCAGCTGCCGAGCGGCTGATCGGGGCTCGTGACGACGTCGGCCTCGACGATCGTGTCGCCGTCGATCACGGGCGCACGCTCGATCGCGAGCGCGCCAAAATCGGGGGCGCGATGCGACGGCGCATCGTCCGGCCACGCGCGGCGCGCGTCCCAGAACGGCCGGTCGGCCCATTGCGTGTCGAGCGCGTAGAAGTCGCGGCCGATCCGCGCGAAGCGCATGAACAGCGCGGTGATGCGTCGCGCGTGAAAGCGCAGCGCGAGTGCCGCACGCTCGGGATGTGCGAGCAGCGTATGGATGACGGCCGGCGCCTGCAGTGCCGACGACAGCGACTGGAAGATGCCGTTGCCGGACAGCGGATCGACGGCCATCGCCGCGTCGCCGACGCGCAGCCAGTTCGCGCCGCCGGCGTCGCCGCACAGCGTCGCGCTGCTGGTGCGCGCGAACACGCGCGCATCGGCACCGGTATCCACGCCTCCCGCACCGAAGAAGTCATGGGCGAGCGGCGTCTGCCGCAGCGTCGCGCACCACGCGGGTAGCGCGTCGCGTGGCGGCAGCGTCGTGGTCGCGACGTCGAGCGTCGCCTGCCAGTAGCAGCGGCCGTCAGGCAGGCGCGCCATCCACGCCCAGCCCTCGGGCAAGCTCTCGATCGCGGAAGCCGCATCGCCGGGCGTGCCTTGCCACACGTTCAGCAGGCTCAGCGTCTGCGGGCCGCGCATCGCATCGCGCGCGTGCGGCGCGAGCCGGCCGCGCGCTTCGACGACGAACGCCGCATGCAGCGTTGCGTCACCGGCTGGCGTGTCGATGCGGATCGCATGCCCGTCGCCGTCGGCTTGCACCGCGCGTACGGTCGCTTCGCGCACCGCAATGCCCGCATCGGCCAGATCGCGGCGCAGCGCCGCGTCGAAACGGCGGCGGTCGATCAGGTGTTCGTGATTGAGCGTACGCGTGTCGCCGTTCCAGCGCGTCGTGCGTGCACAGGGCGGCAGCGCACAGGCGGCGGCCTGCGCGAGCCCGGCATGACGCAGCCCCTGCAGCACGCGATCGGACACGCCTTCGACCGCATCGAAGCGTCGCCATTCGCTGACGACCGTGACCGGATAGCCGAGCCGCGCGAGCCCGAGCGCGGTGGCGGCGCCCGCCGGCCCCGCGCCGAGCACGACGACCGATGCGCGGTTCATGATGCGTGCGTGCGTCGCTCGACGCCGATGTAGGTGGCGTCCGTACGCAGATGATCGAGCAGGGCAGCCGTATCGTCGTCCGGGTGACGCGCGAACCAGTCCGCCGCATGGCCGCTGAGCGCCGCGCACGCGATGCTCGCGCCGGCCGGTGCGCGCGGTGCGCCGCTCGACACGACCGCGCCGAAATCGGCCTGCGCACTGTCGAGCCACGACCATTGGCCCGGCATGCAGCGCGCATCGCCCGTGACGCGCACGATGCCCGGATAGCTGGCCGGAAACACCGGCGTGCCTTGCGCGGGGCTCGACGCGAAGACGGTCACGCGTTGCGCGACGGCTGCCGCGCACGCATCGCGCAGCGTGTCGCGATCGGCGCGCACGCCGAGGCTCAGGTTGATCACGCGAACGCGTTGCAGGAGCAGCCAGTCGATGGCGTCGGCGATCTGCGCGGCGCTCGTCACGCCGCGTGCCTCGAACACCTGCGCGACGCACAACGCCGCCTCGGGCGCGGCGGCCGCGATCGTCGTGCAGATCGCGCTGCCGTGACCGATCCGGTCGGGCTCGACGGCACCGGCCTGCACCACGGAAGCCGCGTCGAACGAGAAGCGCCGCGCGGCGGCGACGCGTGCGTCCAGTGCAGGCGGATAGCCGCTGTCGACGACGCCCACGCGCACGGCCCGATCGTCACGCATGCGCGACATCCCGGTGCGTGCGCCGCGCGAGTCGTCCGTCCGCGAGCTCGAAATGCAGGTCGACGCCGGCGAGCGTCGACGCGCGGTGACTGACGAGGATGCGCGTGCGGTCGCCGAACAGGGTGTCGATCTGCGCGATGACCTGCCGCTCGGTCGCTTCGTCGACGGCCGACGTCGCTTCGTCGAGCACGAGGATCGCCGGCGCCTGCAGCAGAGCGCGTGCGATCGCGATCCGCTGCTTCTGGCCGCCGGACAGTTGCTGTCCGCGTTCGCCGACCGGCCCGTCGAGCCCGCCCGGCAGCGTCGCGATCAGTTCGTCGAGCTGCGCGGCGCGCGCGGCATGCACGATGTCGTCATGGGTCGCGAGCGGCGCCGCGTAGCGGATGTTGTCGGCGAGGCTGCCGCGAAACAGCACGATGTCCTGGCTGACGACCGCGACGTGGCGGCGCAGCGCGTCGAGATCGACGTCGCGCAGATCGATGCCGTCGATCCGCACGCTGCCGCGCTGCGGGTCGTAAAAGCGCTGCATCAGGTCGATCAGCGTCGACTTCCCGCTGCCCGACAGCCCCGACAGCGCAACCTTGCTGCCGGCCGGCACGCGTGCGCCGGCGCCGCGCAGCACCGGGCGCGCGCGCTCGTCGTGCGCGAACCACACGTCGACGAACTCGAGATCGCCGCGCGCGGGCAGCTCGCGTGCGTCGGCCGGCGGCTGGACGGCGACCGGTGCGCGCTGCAGCTCCATCACGCGTCCGAGGCTGACCGTCATCCGCTGCAGCGCGACGTAGAGCCCGAGCAGGCTCTTCACGGGGCCGATCGCCATCCCGAGATAGCTGGAGAACGCGATCAGCGACCCGAGCGGCCAGTCGCCGCGAATCACCCAGTAGCCGCCGACGACGAAGGCGCCCGCGCGCGACAGCGACGTCAGCGTGCCGGGCACCGATTGCGTGATGAACTCGGTGACCTGCAGCTTCAGCAGGCGTTCCATGTAGCGATCGCCGAGGCCGTCGAGCCGCGCCTGTTCGGCGCGCTGGCGGCCGGCGGCCTGGATGAACTTCATCGCGGGCAGCGTCTCGACGAGGAACGACGACACGTCGGCCGCGCCTTCGCGCACCGATCGCGCATCGCGCTCGACCTTGCGGCGCATCGTGCGCAGCCACAGGATCTCGAACGGAATCAGCAGCAGCGCGAGCAGCGACAGCTTCCACGACAGCGTGACGAGCAGCACCAGCGTGCCGACGAGCCCGATCACGTTCGATACGGCGGAGAACAGCGCGTCGAGCGCGAAGCGCTGGATCTCGGCGACGTCGCCGTCGAGGCGCGACAGCAGGTCGCCGAGGCGGCGCTGGCCGTAGAACGACGGCGACAGCCGCTGCAGGTGCGCATAGACGGCGCTGCGCAGCGAGAACAGCACGCGGCCGGACAGCCGCGTATGCAGGTAGCGGTTGATGCCGCCGAGCAGCGTGCCGACGAAGCCCGCGAACACCATCGCGAACGCGACCACCACCAGCATCCGGAAATCCTTGCCGACCAGCCCGCGGTCGATCAGCTCCTTCGTGAGCCACGGTTGCGCGAGCGCGAGCAGCGATGCGCAGGCCGACAGCGCGAGCAGCCCGGCGATCGCGAGCCGGTGCGGCCGCACGAAACCGTACAGCCAGCCGAACGCGCGCGCGAGCTGCGCGTGGTCGTCGGTCTTCACGAAACGCAGGACGAGTTTCAGCATCGGCGCGACCGGCCCGTCACGAACGCAGCGGACGAACGCGCGCGCGGCCTCATGACTGCAGCCGCTTGAGGCGACGGTACAGCGTCGCGCGGCTGATGCCGAGCGTCTGCGCGGCGGCCGCGACGTTGCCGTCGTGGCGCGCGAGCGATTCGCGGATCAGGTCGTCCTCGTGGCGGCGGATCAGCCCGAACGATGCGTCCGGTGCCGGACACACGCCGTCGATGAAGCCGTCGCACAGATGGTCGAGACCGAGCACGTCGTCGTGCTCGTCGCGCACGGCGAGCGCGGTGCGCAACACCATCTCGAGCTGGCGGATGTTGCCGGGCCAGCGATGTTGACGGAACACGTCGGCGAGTTCGGCGTTCACGCTCACGTGCGGCGCGCCGAGCCGCGCGAGCAGCGCCGTGACGATCAGGTCGACGTCGTCGCGTTCGCGCAGCGCGGGCAGCAGCACGTTCACGCCGTGAATCCGGTAGTAGAGGTCTTCGCGGAAGGACTTGTCCCGCACCATCGTCGGCAGGTCGCGGTGCGTCGCGCAGATCACCGCGATGTCGATCGCCTGCTCGTCGCCCGCGCCGAGCGGTGCAACCTTGCGTTCCTGCAGCACGCGCAGCAGGCGCGCCTGAAGGTGCAGCGGCATGTCGCCGATCTCGTCGAGAAACAGCGTGCCGCCGTGCGCCTGCATCAGCCGGCCCGTCATCCCGCCCTTGCGGGCGCCCGTGAACGCGCCGTCGCGATAGCCGAACAGCTCCGACTCGATCAGCCCTTCCGGAATCGACGCGCAGTTCACCGCGACGAACGGCTTGCCGGCGCGCGCGCTCGCATCGTGCAGCGCACGTGCGACGACTTCCTTGCCGGTGCCCGTCTCGCCCTGCACGAGCACGGGCAGCCCGTTGTTGAGACCTTGCCGCGCCATCGTCAGCGCGCGCAGCAGGCGCGGCTGGCGGCCGGCGAGGGCCGCCAGCGCCTGCGCGCCGGCATCGTCGC
>NZ_CABVQC010000133.1 GCF_902499175.1 Burkholderia aenigmatica | reverse complement strand
TCGGTGCGCGGCGCGCGCGGACTCACGCAATGGGCGATCGCGCAGCTGCTCGCGGTGATGTCGGATCTCACTGAGTCTGAACGGCGCAAGCTGGCCAGCACGTCGCCCCATGCATTCCGGCACACGGTCGGCACGCAGATGTTGGCCGCCGGCGTCGCGCTCGAGGTCGTGCAGCGCACGCTCGGCCACGCGTCGCTCGGCACCACGTCGATCTACGTGTCGCCGGAAGAGGCGCGGATGCGCCGCGAGGCGGCGAAGTACCATGCCCGGCTAACACGCGACGGCTGAGTGCGTCTCCCGATCTTATGAAAAGAACGCGAGCAGTCGTTGCAGCAACGGTATGCGTGCCGTCCACCAGTCCGTCCGGGAAGGCGGCATGGCAATGAAGCGCAACGGAGACGACTTCGACTGGTCGTAGTAGAAAATGTTGTCGTCGCTGTACCGCAGTTCCGTGGGTGCTGCATCGTTGAGCGTGCGCACCGCAAAATAACGCTCCGCCAGCACGTCTCCTGCCGGACCCATCACCCGGAGTCGAATTTCGTCACCATCGGCAAAAGAGCGGGGCACCCGACATAGCTCGATCTTGTACTTCTTGCCACCGAACTCTTTCGTTCCCCCGTTAAGATCCTGCGTATAGCTCTCGCAATCTTCGTATGGCTTCCGTAACGCAAGAGCCGGAATCGCCAGTACCAAGACAAGCGCGATCGCGATTACATGTTTTCTGGTGACCTGCATATTTCGCCGAGGCTGATTTTTGTGGGATTGGACGGCGGAGCCGTTTGATGGCTGTACGGGCGGCTACTCTCAGCGAAGCCAAATCGGAATTCTTGCGGCAACCCAGTCGATCAAGGTGGGCGGCAGCGAGATCGAACGCATGCTGTCGTACTGATCGGACGCGTCGAAGTAAATCAATTTGCCATCGCGGATCTTGATCGAGTCTTCACCCGGCCGGCCGTCCCAAAAAACGAAAAATAAGCGCGTGGCGAGCGTCGAGCCATTCGCATCGGTGATGACGAGTTTGACCTGCTCGTTCTGATCTGCAAAAAATCCATGACTGCGCGCACCACTTCCGCAGATGTTGACGATGTAGGTCGTGCCGTCGACCTGTTTGATTCCACCATTCATCTTGGCGTTGTAGTTGAAGCGCTGACAATCGGTGTCGTCTGTCGTGACCCCGCCTAAACTGATGAGCGCGAGGCAGGCCAATAAGCCAAGTGTCACGATCGCCAGTCCCGCGCGCTTCGCTCGGCCGAAATGGGCGATATTTCGAAGAAGCCAGTAGAAGTAGGCTGCAAAGATGACCGCGGTGACGATGAAGATCGCGGTCTTGCCGTTCTTGAGCGCGAAAATCGCGATCGCGTTCGTGGCGCCAGGCGGCAGGAACGGCCACACGATGGCGGCAACCAAGGCCACGGCCCCGACTACCAAGATCGCTCTGAGGATGAGGCGGATCATCTTCATTGTTCCGCCGGGATGGGTCTGCATACGGTATCAAGTTTCAAAACAATCGGGTTGTCCAGTTTCACGAGTTTGGGTCTACTGTAAACCATAAAGTCACCGCCACGATTGTGTGCCGCTCTCCACTCGCGATATGTCTTGTTGTGCACTGGCCAGTACACATCCTTCGCCATAAATTTCCGAAAGAGACTTGTCCGTTTGTCGATCGGTTTGTTGACCTCTTCGCCTTCAGGAAGATAGTGCCACTTTTCGATGGTTGAATTTCCGACATTCAAGTTGCTGCTCTTGAAGAAATCGTTGGCTGCAGCGACGTACGACAGCACCATTCCGTTCTTGTTCCAGTGGCCAAGATACTGGCTCTTGGAAGGCGAATCATCGTTAAATGAATAGCTATCCTTGATGTAGACATAGATGTGGGTAATCTGTGCAACCGGTTCGAGACAGAATATTTTGTTCTTGCCTTCGTACTTGTAGTAACGCTCGCCGGTAACGGTCGCCTTCCCAACAGCAGCGTAGAAGTTGAAGTTTGCCAGTGCGCCGGTTAGATCGGTCAACGCCGTACCGTCGAGTGTGTCGACGGATGATACTGACTGGTACTGAAATCTCCAGGCGACATGAAACTGAAGCAGATCCGTCAGAAACGGCGTAGTGTCGATCACGATACCTGCCGCGTTCATTTGTCCGGCCGCGAAACTCTTCTCGATCACGGGCGTCAGCGTATTCCTCGCCGATGTAGCAGCATTCGGAGTGTAAATCGCTTGTCGGACGAGTTGATTGAAACGCTCAAGTGCTCCGCGAAACCGCAACGCCCATTCCAGAGAGACTGTCCTGTCGTCGATCGGCTGCACCGAGTTGAGCTGGTCGTTATAGGCGTGCTTAGGGCTTGCAAACCACTCTCGCGCAAGCTTGGCCGAGATCGGCCAGCCCATCTTGTCCATCGCTTTGGGAATGTCCTGCAGATCGAACTCAGGCAGCTTGTTCGCTTGCTCGGCGTCTTGGGGCTTATCACTCGGTTGTGGCTTGGCGGGCGGCTTGGCCGGTGCTGGAGCAGGCGGCTTCTGTGGCGCGAGAGGAGCGGCTGCCTTCGATGGTGGCGGTGACGGCGGCTCGTTCGGCGCAAGTCTATCGAACGAGATTTTTTGCTGCGTGTCGATGGGAACGCATCCGACCACGCCAGAGTAACATTTCCACCGTTTGCTGGAATATAGAACTCCGGACTCCAGTTGGTAATACGGGACTTTCTTGACGTCTGGCATAGGGCCTTGAATAACGACTTTTCAAACGAACGGGTATCAGATTAATCGATTCATCGGAAAATCGATCAGAGACAATGAAAACAACTGTTAGATCAGGTCGCGATTGCGCAAGATGAAAAGGTAGGGGCAATCCGCCGGCGGCACGATCGACACGGAAGGCTTGCTCGCCAGGCGAGCCAACATTGCGCTTTCGAGTTCGGCCGCCTGGTTGTCCAACCACCCTGGCTGCCACGTTCGGGCCCACGCGAGCCAAGCCGCTGGCGAAAGGCTGGCGGCCGCGGTCGGCTTCGATGGCACGTAAACCGCGTCTCGCCACGAGAGGCCCGACCGGAACCGCACGCCAGTGACTCGAAGATGCTTGCGTGTACAAACGACGATGAACGCGCGGTGCGGCCGCTCGTCATACAGCACATCCGGCTCATGCACACCTCTCGCCGGCGCAGCGGAAACCGGTCCAGTCCATTCGAATTCCAGGGTAGCGCCGGTTCGCTCGGCCTAGTCGCGGTTGTAGAGGCCACCATCAATGTAGGCGTTCATGCCTGCGTCACCGAGGATCGGTCCGCCGATAAACGACCCGGATTCGACGATGGCGCGCGCAATGTACGGCGCTGTTTCGTGCGTCAATTTGATCGGCATAGCTCGACACTGTGTTAGAAAAGTGGCCGGCCATGCCGGCTTGGTTGTACGTCACCGGATCCCCGCTGCCTTACGCTCGAGCGGCGAGAATTTGCGTAGCGACGCGTAGGGATCGACGAGCCGTCGCGGCGCACGAAGCAGCTTGACGCCTGGTGTTAGCAAGCCGCCGAAACCCAAGCCGGCGACGACTCCGGCCGCGATGCGCAGATTCGACCAGTCTGCCGGCATGATGCAGATCAACATGATCGCGATGATGCTGACGCCGAACATTACCTTCAGAAAGAACCATGGTGCGGAGAGCGCGTCGATGTCGAGGATCGAGCACGGAATCTCTTCCGATTCGTATTCCTCTTTCTCGCGGACCAACTCCAAGTCGAGCGGTGCCGGCCGACTGGAGACCGGATTGACCAGGCGTTCGGTAAGCGCTGCAGTGACTACGTCGACCGCAGGGAACTCGTGCGGCCACCGATGATGTTCCGCCACACCGTAGGCCCGCAGGATCGGCAGCGCCCAGGCAGGATGGTTGATCGGTGCTAGCAGTTGGCCGTCTAGCACGGCCCAATACATGGTCTGATGCGCGTGCTTCGCCGCGTAGGTCGCGAGGCGATCGGCGGCCGGGTAATCGTACGGCGCAACGTGCGCCGGGATCCATTGCGCACCCATATCGCGGAAGAATCCCACGCGATTCTTGCCCTCGTGCGCCAGAAATAGACCGAGCGGTTTGATCCAGATGAACTCGGCTCGATCGTAGCCTTCTGCCGTCGCGCGAGCCGGGTCTTGCAACCTGGCCAGCAGAGCCGGTCGCTCGTTCTCAGGGACAGAGGAGGTAGTCCATCGCCAGCTCGCGCCGATCGTCTGCGAAACAGGCGCAAGCGCGCTAAACGAATCGCCGCACGGTTCGAGATTGCTGAACGGAAAGACGGTTCTGAAAAAAGAAGCTCCGATCCGTGGGCCGTAGGCACCGTCGTGGAACGGTTCAATGAGACGCCGACCGGCCGCACTGCGGCATGCGAGCTCGTCGACTTCGTATTTTGCGTCGACGAGCAGCCTGATCTCGTCGCGCAGCTTCGAGGAAATGTTGTCCACGACGGCTTCGAGTGAGGTGGTAGTTGCGCTCATCGCTTGTTCCATTTTCTAGTCGCTCTCAATCGACTGACTGGTTATCGTGTGTGCGTCGTGCCGGCGTACCTTTGGACGCGAAAAACGTAACCGACGGTATTTGTGATTATGCCGGAATCGTGTTGACGGGACCGAGTTTGCCGACTAGGCTACTCGTTCGTTGTTTAACTGATTCTCTTCCATCTCCATGGCAACTTATCTTGAATTGAAAGCGCAGGCTGATGCGTTGGCACAGCAAGCAGAAGAAGCACGTCTCGCAGAGCTCGACAGTGTCATTGCAGCGATGCGCGAACAGATCGCAGAGTACGGCATCACGCCCGAGCAGCTGTTTGGGCGCCGACGTGCTGCAGCGTCTGGGGAGCGAGCTCCCGTGGCACCCAAGTATCAGGATCCGAAGACAGGAGCCACCTGGAGCGGGCGGGGCAAGGCACCGCAGTGGATTGCAAACGCGAAGAATCGCGATCGCTTTCTGATTCCCGCTGCAGAGTAAAAGAGCGCTTTCGCGGCAAAGCCCGCGAATTCCGCTTCCGCGGGTGTAGCTCAATGGTAGAGCTGAAGCCTTCCAAGCTTACGACGAGGGTTCGATTCCCTTCACCCGCTCCACATTTCCGATTGAAAAAAATGCCCTCAAGCGTCGAGGGCAGGTTTGCAACTTATCCTTCGGTATCCTCGCCGAAAGCTCCGACTAAGCGGAGCACCCAGAACCAGTATTCCCGTGGATCCACGTCGGTGAGGCCGAAATTCGGCCAGTCGCTGCGGGGGTAGGTGGGATGTTGGTGTCGCGGGGCGGCGTAAAGGAGCCGGGGATGGGCGGCGTAATGGCGCCAGCAGAACCGGGGGTAAAACGCGGAT
>NZ_CABVQC010000132.1 GCF_902499175.1 Burkholderia aenigmatica | reverse complement strand
TCCAATGCAAACCAAAGTAGACGTTGGAGGCAGGCGATTCATTTACGTTCAATCAAGAATCGAACGCTACACTAGTGACCGCGATCCTCCGGCGCTTCCTCTTCGGTCACGCACCACGCGAACAGCCCGGCCCGGTTCGCGACGCCGAGCTTCGCGAGCGCGCGCCCGAGATAGGTGCGCACGCTGCTCGGCTTGAGCGCGAGCGTATCGGCGATCTGCGGGACCGGTTGCCCTTGCAGCACCGCGCGGCACACGAGCCGTTCGCGCTGCGACAGCGCCGTGCCGCTGGCCGACAGGCGCTGTTCGAACCGCTGCAGCAGTGCGCCGTCGTCCGAGCGCGGCGTCAGGCGGGCGAGCCGCGCATGCTGGATCAGGAGCGGCAGCACGAAATCGCCGAGCTGGCGCAGCAGCGCCAGTTCGGCCAGCGTATAGGACGGCTGGCCGCGCCGGCGGAACAGCGAGAACGCATAGACATAGTCGCGCTCGCTGCCGAGCAGCGTGCAGTCTTCGCCGAGTTCGCCGAGCGCGAAATGGCGGCCGTATTCGGTCGCCGTGTCGATTTCCTCGTTGCACGAGAACACGAGCTGCGAATCGGTGGCGCGCTCGATATGCGGGAGCAGCGTGTCGGTGCGCCAGTCGCCCTGTGTATACAGATCGAGCGCGTGGCGCGTGCCGTCGGGATCGTCGCCGCCCGCGAAGAACAGCACGTCGACGCTGTCGACCGATTGCGACGGCGCGTCGCGACGGTAGCGCGTCGCGACGCTGTAATGGGACTGCGGATCGACAGTTTCGCGCAGCCACGCCCAAAGCCGGGCGGGAAACAGCGGACTGCCGAGGCTGGCGACCAGGTCGCCGGCATTGCTGAGGGAAATGTGGGCGGGGCTCATCGTTGACACCGTCTTCGCGAACGGCCGCCCGTGCCGGCCGTGCTTCGCATACGACGGCGCGCCGGCGGCGGTGCGGTCATGCGGGACGGAGGCCGGCGCGGCGGCGAAGCTCGATTGTAGGGGACTTCGCCGCCGCGGGGCATGTGCGCTTGCGCGGCGGGCGGCCGATCGTCCGTCGACGGGCGGCGCGCTTCGTTGCGCACCGCGTTCCGCCCCGGCGGTCAGAACATCGTGTTCGCGTTCGCGGCCGTTTCGGGCACCGGCTGGATCACGTCCCAGTGTTCGACGATCTTGCCGTCCTTCACGCGGAAGATGTCGACGACGGCTTCGCCACGGTCGCCCGGACGCTCGGTTGCATGCACGTGCAGGTAGACGAGGTCGCCGTCGGTTGCGCTGCGCACGATGCGTGCGCGCGATGCCGGGTTCTTCTGGAAGGCGCCGACGAAGTACGACACGAACGGCTTCTTGCCGTCCGGCACGTGCGGGTTGTGCTGCTTGTAGTCGTCCGCGACGACGGCGGCGGCCTCGACCGCTTCGTGCTTGTTGAAGAAGCGGTCGTAGAACGTCAGTACGAGTTGGCGGTTGGCTTCCTCGGCGGCCAGGTCGCGGGTGGCCGGGCCGGCCGCCAGCGCGGCCGTCGACGCGGCCAGCAGGACGAGCGCGGCAACGGCGCGAACGGGGGAGCGGAGCAATGGCATGTAGCGGGTTCCTTGTCTGACGAAGCGTGGGTTGGTGCGCGATGCGCGACGGCGGGTTGACGCGGCCGTGCCGATCGGCGGGCGAAGGGACCTGGTTGCGGATGCATGTACCTGATCGACGCGACAGATTCGCCGCCCGGTCCGTAACGTCACGGTATGGGCAGGGCGAGGTCGCACGTCGTCATCATGCTTCGTTCAACTGGCGAATCCGCGCGGCTGTCGGGCCGATCGAATGGTACAGTTGCCGCGAACCCGTCACAAGAAGTCAGCGCGGTGTGAACAGGTCACACCGCGCTGACCGTGCGTTGCCCGTGAAAGAGAATCCAGCCATGCCGTTCCAGCCCGCCGATGAAACCGTCGAACTCGATCAGCCGTGCCCGATCCGCGATGTGCTCGACCGCATCGGCGACCAGTGGAGCCTGCTCGTGCTCGAAGCGCTGTCCGGCGGCACGATGCGCTTCAACGAACTGGGCCGTGCGATCGGCGATGTGTCGAACCAGATGCTGTCGCGCACGCTCAAGCGGCTCGAGCAGGACGGCTTCGTCAGTCGCACGCTGTTCGCCGAAGTGCCGCCGCGCGTCGAATATGCGCTGACCGACCTCGGGCGTTGGTTTCTGACGCCGATGCAGGCGATGATCCGGTGGGCCGACGAACATCATCGCGCGATCTGCGCCGCGCGACGTCGTGCACGGGAGCTGGAGGGCGGCGGGCGCTGAGCGGGACGCTCGCGCTGTCCTGTCGATGGGTGTTGTGCTGCGGATCGGGGGCGATGCGGCGAGGCATGGCGAAACTGCGTGTGTATCGCCACCGCATGATTTCGGTATCCGAATGATTTGATCAGGATGGACAGGATCGTCGATGCTTCGGCGTATTCCGTTTGTCCCGAATGCGGCAATGCGCTGGCGGTGCCCCGTTTGCAAGGGCAGGTGCGGGGGCGACCGAAGCGGCGGTCTTCCGCCGCATGGCGCACGGCGGGTTCGGCAGGATCCGGTCGAGACGGGGCGGTGCGCCGTAGGTCGGCGGACATGTCGATGGTCGAAGTTGAGTGACCGGACGCCTCGGCACCGGTTTGCGCGCCGGCATCGGGGCGGAGTGGGGCAGGATTCGCGGAGGCGCCTGCCAGGCGTCACGATGTCGGAGTCGAACGGCGCGGATTCGCCCGCGCCACCCGGTTCCGGGCCGGCCATCGGCCGGATCCCAGGTGCTTGCCTATCGCCACGTACCGTCGACGTAGATCCACGTCGGTCCCTGACGGCGCCAGTAGCCGGGCACCCACCTACGCCCGGGGCGCCGCGCGACCCAGCGGCCGGACACCCATATATAGCGGCCACGCTGCCAGCGCCAGTAGCCGTCCGTCCATATATAGCCGTGCGGCCGTGGTGGCGGCGGGCGGCGGTCGTGCCGGGCGGCTGGCGGCGCGAAGCCCGGGCGGTCCCCATAGGGCGGCCCGCCGGGTACGCCGTTCGGACCGGACGGCCGGTACGCGGGTGGCGCGGGCTGGGCCGAGGCGGCACGCAGCCAGCCGGTGCCGACGAAGGCGGCGGTCAATCCGATGGCGCGCAACAACGAGCGTCGATTCATGGCGTGTCCTGTTCTGTATTCGAGGCTGTCTTACGTTAGCCTGCCAGTCGGCCGGCCGGGTTACGCGAGCGGTTAAGGCTGTTACGGTGTGTCACGGCGGGCGGGTGAACCGCTGGTGGGCGGGGGGCTTTCTGTTTCAGCAACTGATCGGGGTGCCCGCTGTACGAGCGTCGCGCCCTGTTTACTGGCCGACGGACGCGTTTTAGGTGTCCGGAGCCTGGAATTCGAGGCTGAATCGGGTAAAATTTGCCGATTACGGGGTGTCTCGCCGAATCCGTTTGTTGTTTCTATGCAACCGTCAAGACGATGACATGAAAGAATGATGCGATGGAAGCCTCCAAAAAGCCCCCGTCAAGAAGTCAAAAACAAACGTCAAAACAAATACTTATAACGCGGCCCCATTTCTATTATTTCTAGTTCTGGAAAAGCTTATTTCTTTATTTGCGGATCGCTCGCCTAGGGTACACCCCTAAACTCACGGTTCCCAAACGGGCAACTATCCGGGCGCGGCCAGCAGGATCGATGGCGCTCCCGGGCGGTTGCAGACCGTTTATGAACAAGGTCGCGAGACCTGCCTCTTTTTAGAAGGGAGCTCCACGAATGAACAAGACTCTGATCGTTGCAGCAGCTGCAGCATCGTTCGCTACCGTCGCTCACGCGCAAAGCAGCGTCACGCTGTACGGCGTGCTGGACGCAGGCATCACCTACCAAAGCAACGTCGCAACGGGCGTTAACGCAGCTGGCCGGCCGGTGAACGGCAAGTCGCTGTGGTCGATGGGCTCGGGTATCGACCAAAGCCGTTTCGGCCTGCGTGGTTCGGAAGACCTCGGTGGCGGCCTGAAGGCAATCTTCACGTTGGAAAGCGGCTTCGGCATCGGTAACGGCAAGCTGGGCAACAACGGCGGCATGTTCAACCGTCAAGCCTTCGTCGGCCTGTCGAGCCAGTACGGCACGGTCACGCTGGGTAAGCAGTATGACGCAACGCAAGACTACCTGGCGCCGCTGACGGCAACGGGTTCGTGGGGCGGCACGTACTTCGCGCACCCGCTGAACCTCGACCGCCTGAGCACGAACGGCGATGTCGCATCGAACAACACGATCAAGTTCACGAGCGCGAACTACGCTGGCCTGCAATTCGGCGGCACGTACTCGTTCTCGAACAACACGAACTTCGGCAACAACCGTGCATACAGCGCGGGTGCTGCATACCAGTTCCAAGGTCTGAAGCTGGCTGCTGCATACTCGCAAGCAAACCTGGGTGACGGTTCCAACGGTAACGGCGCAACGTCGTCGGCAATCGGTGGCATCGCTAGCCAAGGCCGCGTCCGCACGTACGGTGCTGCTGCTGGTTATGCATTCGGCCCGGCACAAGTCGGCGCTGCATGGACGCAAGCACGTCTGGACAACAATGCAGTTGGCACGGGTTCGGTTCGCACCGACAACTACGAAGTCAACGCAAAGTACAACCTGACGCCGGCTCTCGGCCTGGGCGCTGCTTACACGTACACGAACGCGAAGATCAACAACGGCAGCACGCACTGGAACCAGTTCGGTCTGCAGGCTGACTACGCACTGTCGAAGCGCACGGACGTCTACGCACAAGCTGTGTACCAGCGTGCAGCGAAGAACGGCGTTGGCGCATCGATCTACAACGGCGACATCAACACGCTGCCGAGCTCGTCGATCAACCAAACCGCAGCAACGGTTGGTCTGCGTCACCGCTTCTAAGCGTGACGGCGGGGTAACCCGCTACGCAGCATCGAAAAAGGCGCCTTCGGGCGCCTTTTTTTTCGTCTGCGGAATGAGTTGTCGACGATTCGCATCGTCCGGATGCAAAAAAGCGAGGCCTGTGCCTCGCTTTTTTCGTTGAGCGCCGTTGCGGCGCGGTGCCGGCGGCAGGTGGCGTCAGCGCGTGTATTCGCCGTTGGCTTCCGGCTGGAACACGATCGCGGCGACCTTCATCAACTTTTCGGCGCCGCTCGGCTGCATCACCTTGACCATCTGGCCTCGCTGGGTGCCCAGCAGTGCCATGCCGACGGGCGAGAAGACGTTCAGGCGGCCGTGCTCGAGATTGGCAGCATCCGGATAAACAATCGTCCAGGTGGCTTGTTCCTGGGTCGCTTCGTCGAGCAGCGTGATTTGCGAGTTCATCGTGACGACGTTCGCCTTGATGGCGTCGGGCTGGACGATGTCGGCGCGCTCGAGCAGCGTATCGAGCATCGTCTGGAAGCGCGGGTTGTGTTCGGCGTGCTTCTCGAGGCGAGCGACGTCGAGTTCGGTCAACTGGTAAAGGCGTTGTTTCATGGCAGTTCTCCAAATGATCGGCAGGGGCAGGCGTGGCGTGCCTATGAGGATCGCCCGGAGCCTGTCTGACCTGGCTCCGGGAGGAGACCGAGCCGTCAGATCAGGCGCCGGGCAGGGGCGAGCGGCGCCTGGGCCGTGCGTCGAGCGAGGGGATGCGCCGGATGACCGGCGCGCGCGCGCACGCCGGCCGGGCCGGACGGCGAAACCGAAAGGGGCGTGAGCGCGTACATGGTGAATGGAAGGTCGATTGACGTATACCCGGACGGTCAGTTGAAACTCCCCCACTTATGGTCGCGCAAATTCCCCCACCCTGTGAAGCAGGACTAAGGGTTAT
>NZ_CABVQC010000131.1 GCF_902499175.1 Burkholderia aenigmatica | reverse complement strand
GGTCGCCGCGGAAGCGCCCGCGCCGGAAGCCGCGCAGCCTGCCGTCGCCGCTGCGCCGGCCGACCAGCCGAGCGCCGACGCGAAGGTGCCGGACGAGGCCGCTGCGCAGCCCGCCGACATGCCGGCGTTGTCCGATCCGGCGCAAGGATTGCCGCCGGCTTCGGTCGACCAGCAGGCCGCCCCGGTTGCCCCGGTCGTGCCGGCTCCGGCTGTCATCTCGACGAGCACGTCGTCGTAAGCACGCGGGTCGGACGCCCGTGCGACCGGAACGCCGGCCGCACGGGCGTCGTTCGGACCCGATGCCCGACGGTCGTTTCCTGTTTGACGGGTGTTGGTCCCATCCCCGAGGTCAACACCTCTTTTTGCCCGACGAGGATGCAAGGAGGCCTCAATCATGAGGATCTTTTTGGTCGCTCTGTTGTTGTACAGCGCGCAAGCCGCAGCGCAGGCGGTATTTCAGAACCCGGCGGTCTTCGTGATCCTGGGCGAGCAGACCGCCGCGAACGCCGTGAGCGTCGAGCAGGCGCTGACGACGCTCGGTCGTGCCGACAACACGGCATGCGCGCCGATGATGATGATCGGCGATCCGCAGATGATCTACATGATGCCGGAGGAGGGGCACGCACCGTCGTGGCAATCGCCGGTGTACGGCCGTGGTGCGCCGTTCGAAGCGCAGAACGGGCCGACGCCGACCGGCAAGACGATCGGCGCGATGCAGCATGCCGAGGACATGCAGACGCAGCCATGGAGCGACGGCAGCGCGATCACGCAGAAGATCGCCGGCGAGTCGAGCGTGACGGCGGCGGATCGGGTGAGCGGGTGGCAGCGCAACGGGCTCAATTCGATCGAGACGGCCCGTGCGACGGAAGTCACGGTGAACGGCAAGACCTACCGCGCCTATCGTGACGACCTCAACGCTTCCACGAAGCCGGTCGTCGAGCCGCAAATCTACACACAGCGCGTCGTTTTCTGCCGATAACGAAACGTCAACTCGAGGACGGCCGGGCGCCGCGCCGCGGGACCACGATGTCCCGCCCTGCGCGATCCGGCAACGGCCGTTTCGACAACCAACCCAAGCGACGAGGCCATCGTGAACTATTGCTGCCAGATCAGGGTATCGGGCCCGCAGGATCTCGAACGCGATGCGGGGACGGCGCCGTTCGTCGCCGTCCGGCGCAACCATGTCGTACCGTCGCGGCCGCTCGTCTACCTGTCGCAGCAGCCCGATGCCGCGCTCGTCGACTGTCTCGCGTCGCGTGGCTGGGACGTGTGGCGCGCGAAAACCGTTGCGGACGCACTGAATCTCGTCAGGGCGAACCGTCCGCATGCGGGCATCGTCGATTTCGGCGGCTTCGCGTCGCCCGACGTCATGTCGTTCGAGGCGCTGCTGCGCGACCCGCGCGTCGGCTGGGTCGCACTCGCCGACGACGAGCGGCTGCGGGATCTCGCCATCGCGCGCCTGATTCGCCACTGCTGCTTCGACTACGTGCGCAACGCGACCGCGTACACGACGATCGGCTATCTGGTCGGCCATGCGTACGGAATGCTGAAGCTCGCGGACGGCAGCCCGGACGCCGATGCGGCGCCCCCCGGCGGCACGATGATCGGCTCGTGCAACGCGATGCGCCGGCTGTTCGCGACGATCCGCAAGGTCGCGAACACGGATGCCACCGTCTTCATCGCTGGCGAATCCGGCACCGGCAAGGAGCTGACGGCGGCAGCGATCCACCAGCAGTCGTTGCGCGCCGAGGCGCCGTTCGTCGCCGTGAATTGCGCGGCCATTCCGTCGACGCTGCTGCAGGCCGAATTGTTCGGCCACGAGCGCGGCGCGTTCACGGGCGCGCACCAGCGCAAAATAGGGCGGATCGAGGCTGCGCACGGCGGCACGCTGTTTCTCGATGAAATCGGCGACATGCCGTTCGAAAGCCAGGCAAGCCTGCTGCGCTTCCTGCAGGAAGGCACGATCGAGCGGCTCGGCGGGCACGCGTCGATTCCGGTGGACGTGCGGATCGTGTCGGCGACTCACGTCGATCTCGAGGCCGCGATGCAGGCGGGGAGGTTCCGTGCCGACCTGTACTACCGACTGTGCGTGCTGCGCATCGACGAGCCGCCGCTGCGCGTCCGCGGCCGCGACATCATGCTGCTCGCCGACCACGTGCTGCGGCGCTATCGCGGCGACAGTTCGCACCGGATTCGCGGCTTCATGCCGTGCGCGATCGAAGCGATCCACAACTATCCGTGGCCCGGCAACGTGCGCGAGCTGATCAACCGGATCCGGTTCGCGGTCGTGATGACGAACGGCCCGATGATCTCAGCCGCCGATCTCGAACTGCAGCAGTACACGTCGCGGCAGCCGCCGACGCTCGCGGAAGCGCGCCGGCAGGCCGAGCGGCACGCGATCGAGGAAACGCTGCTGCGGCACCGCCACCAGCACGCGGACGTGGCGGCCGAGCTGGGCATCTCGCGCGCGACGCTGTATCGGCTGATGACCGCCCACGGGCTGCACGGCTGACGCGCCGCGGCGCAGCGCAGCCGCTCAAGACCGCCCGACGGCGGCCGTTAAGACAGGCAACGGCCCGTCCGGACCGCCGGCGCAGCGATGCGCGCGCGGCCGGCACGCGGCGCATCACGCTTATCCGAGGTTACCGTGGCAGAGTGCAGTCACTGCGGCAGGACGTTCCTGGTCGGCGGGCGGTCGATCGACGGCCGCCGCTATTGCCGTCCGGCGTGCGCCCGGGCGCATGCGATCGTCGTCGAGGCGGAACGGGTGCCCGACGCGAAAGTCTGGGAGTACGTGCACGACTGGCGTTACGGGCCATGCCCGATCTGCCGTCGCGACGACCGGCCGGTCGATGTCCATGCGTCGCATCGCGTCGTGTCGTTGCTGTTCGTCACGCGCTGGGCGACGCGGCGCCATGTGTGCTGCCGGCGTTGCGGCCGCCGGAAGCAGGCGGTCGCGCTGCTGGCGTCGGCCGCGTTCGGCTGGTGGGGGCTGCCGTGGGGCCTCGTGCTGACGCCGATCCAGCTCGCGCGCAACGCGCTCGGGCTGGCCGCGCGCGATCCGGAGGTCGCGACGCAACAGTTCGAGCAGCTCGTGCGGCGCAAGCTGGCGGCGCGCCGGCTGCGGCGCGCCAGGCAGGGCGTCAGCGCCTGAGCGCGTGGCCCGGCGCGCAACGTCAGGAGGCCGGCCGCTCGAAGCCCGATGCGACCCAGCGCTCGGCGCTGGCCTTGTTGAGCTTGAATCCGGCCGACACCTTCGCTTCGGCCAGCAGCTCGCCGTACGGATCGAATGCCTTGAGCTGCGCGTACGGTTCGAACTCGTCCGGCACGATGTCGAGCGTCACCGACACATCCTGGTCGTCGTCGCCCTGAACCGTCACTTCCTTGTGCAGCATCGCGCGCCGCTGCTGCTCGTGCCGCATCAGCACCTCGGTCGCGGTCTTCACGAGCGTGCGGAACGCGTTCGCGTCCATCGGTTTCGGGTTCTTCTTGTCGCGGCCCATGGTCCACGGCCCGACGAGCGCGGGCTCGGACTCGCCGTCCTTGATCATCTCGACGGCCCAGCCGTCGTCGTCTTCGTTCTTGATGATGCGGGCCGTCCAGCCGTTGTCGCGCCAGAGGCCGTCTTCGTGGATGGAGGTGTCGTCGGATTGCAGGTCGGATTCGGTCATGTGGAAAGCGGGGGTACGGGCAGCGGGCAAACGGGCGGTGGCGCGCGGCCGGCATCGGCGCGTCGCTCGCCGCCGGTGGCCCGGCGCGGTATGCAAAGGCGTCGATTTTACCTGCTGGCCGGTCGCTTGGCCCGGATGGCCCGCCAGGCTGGCCATCCGGCCGATGTCCGCGGATACCGGCCGCCATGAGTCGGACGCTCGAACCGGCACAAATATCAAACTCGTATTACGTCCCCGGCGGCCGATCCCGTTGCCGTCCGATATCCCGCTTGCGCGCGGCTTCATAGAATTGACGTTCAGGCTAAAAATAGCCCGAACATCCTTTCAACGCCAAACCGGCCGTGCGCGTTCCGCGCCGCGCGGCCGACGAACCACCTGGAACTGCGCATGAGGAAATTCAATGTTCGCGTCGTCTTCGCGTACGACTGGCCGTTGACGCTGGCCGGCATCGAGCAGGTCGCCGGCAGCGGCTGCGCGATCGAGCTCGTCGGGGTGTACCGGAGCGTGGCCGAACTGGTCGCGTCGCTTGGCGGTGTCGACTGCGATGTCGTGCTGGTCGACTATGCGATCCCCGGAGACGAGCAGATGGACGGCCTTGCGCTGTTCGACTGGCTGCGCCGCACGCGTCCGAACGTCGGGATCGTCGCGCTGGTCGCGAACGAGAATCCGCTGATCTTCGGGTCGATCCACGCGATCGGCGGCGTGAGCATCGTCAGCAAGTTCGACGAGGTCGGCCATATCGTCACGGCCATTCATTCGAGCTACAGCGGCGGGCGCTACCTGTCGCCGCTCGTCAGGCGCGCGGTCGATGCTTTCGGCGAGCGCGGCGAGGCGCCGGTGAAGCTGTCGGCGCGCGAGATCGAGGTGATTCGCCTGTATCTGGCGGGGGTACCGATCAAGACGATCGCGCAGCGTCTGAGCAAGGGCAAGCAGACGGTCAGCGCGCAGAAGATCAGTGCGATGAAGAAGCTCGGCGTGAACAACGACGTCGAGCTGATCCAGCGGGCGGCGGGGCTGGGGCTCGGTGGGGCGTCGGGCATGTCGAGGGACGTTTGCTGAACATCGCGTGATCAAATATTGAGTCGGAGTGCGAATAAATATCGTACTCATCCTATAGACAAGGAAACTCTTACCGGCGAATGTCTATGGTCAGTCGACGCCTAAGGTATCTGAGCCTATGACCCAACGAGAAAATGCCGAATGTCCGTACTTCCTTCATTCTTCGATCAAGCTCTATACGATGGTGCAGCAGCTATACACGTCACCGATCGATGCACCCGAGGTGATCGATCCGACGTACAACGGCAACATGCGGATGATCTGTACGCGTGATCCGTTCATTTGCACCTACCTTTCTCCACTTGATGCGGTCATGGGTTCCCGAGCGCTCACGCGCAACGACGGCCATTTTTGGTCGATCGACTTTCGGCAAGTCGATACCCGTCATTTCATCGAGCAGCAAGGCCGATTGTCAGTCGCCGTGAACTATGCCTATGCGGCGACCGGGGGGCGTCTGGTTGTGTCCGATGCCGGACACCCCTTGATGGTCTACTTTGCTTCTTCCTTCGATGTGCCGCTCGATCAGCGCGACCATTTCACGATCCAATTTCCGGATGACGTGGTCGAGCGAATCGAAATTGCCTATCAGCGCGCCGGGTTATCCGGGTTCGGCGCAACGCTTGACGCGATGCGCAAGTGGACGGCAGAGCAGATAGCCGACGCAGAGGCCGAAGCACTGACATGCAAGCCACCGACGATTGCAATCACCGGGGCCGCAGTCGATCAATACGCGATCTATGATCCCGAATCCGGCGAATGGTTCGTTACCGATTTCGATTGAGGACACACCATGAGCAAGCGAGTAATCAGAGTTGGCGACATGACGACAACGGGCGGAATCGTCGTCGAAGGCACGTCGTCCATCGTCGTTAGCGACAGGCTCGCCGCATTAAACGGCGATAGGGCGACGTGCGGAAATTGCGAAGGTATGTTCCCCATCGCCGGGAGTGCTGTCAGTGTTATCTCATCTAACCGATGCGTTGCGGTTGAAGGCGACCCGGTACTTTGTCCGTGCGGGCAAAACCGACTAATCGCAGGTGCCGACTGCACGTTTTTCATTGGTGGCGACGGTGGTCGCAATAACGCGATGCCGTACTTCGGTAACGTCGCATACTCCCCCGAGCGGTTCGCGCCCGCTCGCGGCACCCACGACGATCAATTCGTCATCCGCGACGTTCGAACGAAGGAACCGTTAAGTAACGTGCGCTATTGGATCAAAGATCGATCTGGAAACGTGCTTGCATCTGGTGTGAGCGATGGGCAGGGTTGTACCGAGCGCGTGCGAACCGAACGCGCGCAGACAATGACGCTTGTAGTCGAGGATTAAGAGGATGGGGAACCAAACCACCGTCGCTGAGACGACGACGAACACCATTGCAGGATCGCAGACGTTCGCGGATGTTGACCTACGACCGATCTGCGAGAACATGACCAACTCAGAATTTCGGGCCGTCTTTGCGACGGCGCAGGTTACGGCCGTTGAGAAGCTAGTGTAGCGTTCGATTCTTGATTGAACGTAAATGAATCGCCTGCCTCCAACGTCTACTTTGGTTTGCATTGGAG
>NZ_CABVQC010000130.1 GCF_902499175.1 Burkholderia aenigmatica | reverse complement strand
AGGGCCGCGCAGCGGGCGGCGGTACGGATGCCGACGGCGCTGGCGCGGGGGGCGGCACGTGGCGCGGCTGCGGTGCATGCCGCGCCTGAGGCAACGGCTTCGGCGGTGTCACCGGCTTGGGTGCAGGCGCTTGCGGCAGCGGTTGCGGTGCGGCCGTCATCTGCAACGCGATGGGCGGCGTGACGACCGGTTCGTGCGACGCGGGCCGCGCATGCAGCCACGCCGCGATCAGCGCCGCATGCAACACGCCGACGACGAGCGCGCCGCCCACGGCCTGACGAGCGGTCACAGGACCGCCGTCACGCGCGTCGAACGATGCATCGGCGCGGGCACGCTCATGCCGCGACTCAGCGGGCACACCATGCCTGGCCCCGGCGACGACCGCCCGCCACGCCGCGCGCCGCCGCTGCGAAAGCGCGGAATCTTCGACAGTCAGCGATGCGGCGCTCACAGGTCGAACCTCGCGTTGAGCGCGAGCGTGCGCGGCGCGCCGACAAAGAGGTAATCGGACTGCAGGAAGCCCCAGTAATGGCGATTGAAGATGTTGTCGACTTCGGCGCGCAGCGTCACACCATGGCCGCCGATCGTCGTGCGATAGCTGAGGCCTGCATTGAACAGCGTGTAGCTCGGCAGCACAAACTGATTGTTCGCATCGGCTTTCATGCTGCCGTAGTAATGCGCCTCGACGTTCGCGGTCAGACCTTGCAGGCCCGGAATGCGGTCGCTCACCTGCAACGTGGCCTGCCAGCGCGGAATGCCCTCGACGCGATTGCCGACGAGATCCGCTTCGGTCTCGTTATACGTGCCCGCTTCCCACGCGGTGCTCGCCGCGACACGGAAACCCGCTGGCAGATCGACGCGACCGTTCAGTTCGAGGCCAGTGATGCGCACCTTGCCGTTCGATACGTACACGTTCTGCGCATTGCCGTATTGCGCGCCGCGCTCGATGCGGAACAGCGCGGCGGACGCGCCATAGTGCTGGGCGTCATACTTCACGCCCACTTCGTATTGCTTGCTCTTGATCGGGTCGAGCACCTGGTCGGCGTTCGCGTAGCTTGACCCCGCCGTGCCGCCGTCCTCGAGCGCCTCGACGTAGCTCGCGTAAAACATCAGGTCGCTGCGCGGACGATACATCAGCGCGAGTGTGGGTGTGATCGGCGTCTTCGTATAGGTGCTGCCGGCCGTGCCGGGCGCGGTATACGACGTCTGGCGATAGCTCGTGTAGCGAACGCCTGCGAGAATCGACCAGTATTTCAGGAAGCTCAGCGTGTCGCTTGCAAACAGCGACTTCTGCTGCGAATTGAAATTGTTGTACTGCTGGCCGTAGTCGAACGTGCCGTTCCACGTTAGCGGCGTGATCGGGTTGTAAAGGTTGTTCGAGCCGATATCCGTGTACAGTGCCTTCGGCACGGTCTTCTTCGAGAGCCACTGTTCCGACGCGCCGAGCACGACCTGATGATCGATCGGCCCCGTCGAGAATTTGCCTTCGAGCGTCGCCTGCACGATATCGTAGATCGACGAGCCGCGAGCTCGGTTCAGGATCGTATCGAAATCGCCCTGCGGATTGAGCAGATTGAGCCATTGCCCCGAGTAGCTCCGTTCGTCCTTGCTATGGCTGTAGTCGATGCTCGCTTTCCACACCGGATCGATCTGCCAATGCAAGCCGCTGCTCAGGAAATAGACGTTCGAATTGAAGAACGTATCGCCATAAGCGGAAAGATTCGTGCGTCCGCTCGGCGCGCGCGGCACGCTCGCACCAGTGAAATCGCCGAGCGTGATGTCCTGAATGCCGCCGTCCACCTTGCGCGACTGATAAAGACCGTCGAACGTCCACGTGAGCGACTGCGTCAGGCGCGCATCGAGCGACAGCGACTCCGAATTGCGCAGCACATGCGCGCCGTTGTACGTATCGCCCTGCTCGTGCGTGATGTTGAAGCGATAGCCGAACATGCTCTGCGGGCCAAAGCGGCCACCCGTGTCGATGTGTTCGCTCGCTACGCCGTCGGAGCTATAGCCGACATCTGCACTGAACGTGAACGTATCGGTCGGCTTCTTCGTCACGAAGTTGATGATGCCGCCCGGCGCACCGAAGCCATACATGAAACCGGATGCGCCTTTGAGCAACTGAATCGATTCGAACGACTCGACGGGCAGTTCGACGGTCGTCATATAGAACGGCAGGCCGTTGATCTTGTAGCCGTTGAAATCGTCGAGCGCCATGCCGCGAACATTGATCGAATACGCGTTGAATGAATACGTATCGCCTAACGACAGCACCGCCGCGTCCTCGGCGAACACCTTGCCGAGCGACTTCACCTGACGGTCTTCGAGATCCTGTTGCGTGACCACGCGTGTGGAAAATGGCGTTTCCAGATCCGAACGCGTGCCGAGCGCGCCGCTCGACACCTTAGGCGCCTGTCGGCGCGAACCCTGCACCGTCACGGTGGAAAGGCTGCGTACTGTGTCGATCGACTTTGCGGTTGGCGTTGCAGTCTGCTTGCCCGCTGAATTTTTCGTCGACGTAGCCGACGACGCGTCATCGTTCGCACTGTTTTCGTCGGCGGCGTACACGTGGCCTGCCGTCAACAACCCCGCACCGACCAGCATGGCTGGAAGCACACCCAAATGGAGAAGTCCCGCCTTCATAATTAGTAATCCGATATAATATGGAGAGTCCAAAGAGCACCAAAGCCGAACCGAAACTTCCCCGTGTCAGGCGCGAGCCGGAATCGGCCGCTCGATGTACGCGTTCAGAATCTCGATGAAATGCTCGAAAGCCTGATCGGGAATCGACGGATCCCGAACGAAAAACTCCTGCAGACACAAGCCACGAATGAAGCACACGATCACATAGCGCATGAGAGACGGCTTGGGTGATTTGTCGACGCACGTATCAATCGGGTGACCGCTCTCGTCGTCGCCGATCGGGTGCGACAGCAGCGCCTCGTTGAATCGCTCCCGCAGATCCGTATCGCTTTGCAACGCCCAATAGAACTCCAGCGACGTCGGGAAGGTTTCACGCATCTGCGCGCGCCATATGGTCACCTCGTCGCGTACACTCGCGCCGGCCGCGATACGCCGTTCGAGCATGCCGATTTTCGTGCCGATCCACGTGACGTAGGACGCCACGAGCAACTCGTTCTTGTGAGGAAAATGATGAAGCAGCGCGCCGCGCGACAGTCCCGAACGCCGGCAGATTTCGCTGATGGAAGCCTTCGCGTAGCCCACCTCCCGGAGGCACGCAAGCGTCGCGTTGATCAGTGCGTGACGGGCGGCGGAGCTGCGCGCGTGCTGCGAGCGCCGTGGCTGCTTCCCGGTATCGGTGGTCAGGTTCGTCATGATGTATGGCGCGTCCAACTCGCACTATGTGCGATCGGACTGCTGCTCGTTAATATTGCTCGCTGGAGCCTTGCTGCAGTGCCGCAGCAAAACAATACAGTTGACATGTTATTGAGGGGATATCGGCATGTCCAAGAAAATTCCCTCACATACTTATCTGCAGAATTCGCGCAACCGTACGGTTTCCGGCAGGCGCGGACCTATCGGTCCACGCTGCGATGCGTGGTTGCCCGAGTGGGTTCAGCCAAGCGTCACGTCAACGCATGGTGGCTCCGACACTGCCTTGACGAGTTCGCCGATGTGCCTCGCGTCGCACAGATCGTCCCGCGCTTGCTGCAATGCAGCGAGACGTTTCACCGTATCGCCGACGCGAACGACCGCGACCGCTGCTTTCATCGACACCTTCGCCCCCGACTTTGCCTGACGGATGTCGCGCAGAACGCCGGAAGCGATGGCCGCGAGCATGCTACCCGCGCCCGCCAGCGCCTCGAGCGATGCGGCACGACGCCATGTTGAACCATGGATCGATCCCGTCTGCCACCGTGATCTGGCTCTGTTGCGCCGGCTGCGTGAGCATGACCAAATTGATTGGGAGCGGGCGAGCATCGATGGCGCCAGCGTTCCCAGCCCAGGGGCGCGCAAACCAGCCCCAACCCGACGGACCGGGGCAAGCTCGGGTCGAAACGACACATCGTCGTAGATGCCCGAGGCATTCCGCTGGCCGCCACGGTCACGGGTGCCCACCGGCATGATTCGATGGCATTCGAATCCACGCGCGATGCGAGTCCCGCAGTGTCGGGCCTGAATGGCGAGCCTCGCAACGCCCTGGCAAACGCATGCCGACCACGGCTACGACTTTGCTCGCGGTCGGCGTCACCTGAAGCAACGTGCCATCACGGCTCGTATCGCTCGTCGCGGTGTGGAAAACAAGGAAAAGCGCCGACGGCATCGCTGGATAGTCGAGCGCACGCATGCCTGGATTGCCGGTTTCAGCAAGCTGCGCATTCGATTCGAGCGTCGTCTCGACATTCATGTCGCGTTGCTTTCCCTTGCCGCTGCCGTCATCTGCTCCCGCTTCATTGATGACTTGTGTTAGCGACTCTAAGCCGCGAGAAATTTATTTATTCACCCATAAAATCAAACAAATTCATCAGACAATTATTCGCATAGACACCGGCACCGTTTCACCCAATAAAACCGGTTTCAAATTCCACGTATAAACCTTTGAATCACGGGCGCTCCAGCGGTTTTTGATCGAAATCGAGAACCTCCAGCCGACAAGGCTTTCAGCGCTAAAAAAACTAATATCAGGGTTTTCTACGGGTAAAGAATCATCAGCCACACCCGTTAATGCCGGCACGAGCCCGCATCTGGTCGAACAATAATTTCAATTTGCCAACCACTCGCGCAGGGGCACTACGTGAAAATCGCCAGAATGAGTATCAAAATAAAACTCCTTGGCGGCTTCGGCCTGCTCGCCGCGGTCGTCGTGATCGTGTCGGGCATGGCACTCAAGGCGCTATCCGATACCAACGCCGAGTTTTCCCGCTACATGAACGGCATCAGCGCGCGGGCGAACCTGTCCGCGCAGATCCGCACGGCCGTCGACCGGCGCGCGATCGCCGCGCGCAACCTCGTGCTCGTGACCAAGCCGTCCGACCTCGAGCTCGAACTGGCCGAGGTGAACCAGGCGCACAAGGACGTGCAGGAGCATCTCGCGAAGCTCAAGGCAATGATGGCGGACGCGACCGACACGTCCGTTCGCGCACGCGAACTGGTGGCCGACATCGTGCGCATCGAAACCAGCTACGGGCCCGTCGCGCTGCGCATCGTCGGGCTCGCGCAGGCCGGCAAGAAAGACGAGGCGACCGCCGACATCGACGACAACTGCCGGCCACTGCTCGCGCAGCTGGTGCGCGCGACCGACGCGTACGCGACCTATACGCATGAACGCGAACTCGCGATCGCCCAACAATTCGCGGATCGCTATGCGATGGAGCGCAACCTGCTGGCCGGCATCTGCCTCGGTGCCGTCGCGATCGCGGTCTGCGGCGGCCTGTGGTTGACGCGCAAGATCACGGTACCGATCGGCGCGGCCGTGGACGTTGCACGCACGGTCGCGAACGGCGATCTCGGCAGCCGCATCGACGTGAGCGGCAACGACGAGACGCGCGATCTGCTCGAAGCGCTGCGAACGATGAACGAGCGGCTGATCGGCATCGTCGGCCGTGTGCGCGATTCGTCGAACAGCATCGCGCATGCGGTGAGCGAGATCGCGTCCGGCAACCTCGATCTGAGCCAGCGCACCGAGGAACAGGCCGCGTCGCTGCAGGAGACCGCCGCGACGATGGAGGAATTCACGTCGACGGTGCGGCTGAACGCGGAGAACGCGCAACAGGCGAGCGCGCTCGCCGCGAACGCGTCGGATGTCGCGCATCGCGGCAGCTCGGTGGTCGGCCGCGTGGTCGACACGATGACGGAAATCGGCCACCGCTCGTCGAAGATCGCCGACATCACCGGCATCATCGAAGGCATCGCCTTCCAGACCAACATCCTCGCGCTGAACGCGGCCGTCGAAGCGGCGCGGGCGGGCGAACAGGGCCGCGGCTTCGCGGTCGTCGCGAGCGAGGTGCGCAGTCTCGCGCAGCGCTCGTCGACGGCGGCGAAGGAGATCAAGGAACTGATCTCCGCGTCGGTGCAGACGATCCGCGACGGCTCGGCGCTCGCCGGCGAAGCCGGCAAGACGATGTCGGACGTCACGCAGGCCGTCGCGCGCGTGACGGACATCATGGGCGAGATCGCGGCCGCGTCGGCCGAGCAGAGCCGCGGCATCGACCAGGTGAACCTGACGATCACGCAGATGGACGAGACGACGCAGCAGAACGCCGCGCTCGTCGAGCAGGCCGCGGCCGCCTCGAAGTCGCTCGAGGCGCAAGGCCACGAACTGTCCGAAACGGTCTCCGCGTTCCGGATGCCGGCCGGCACGCATGCGACGTCACCGGGCGGGCTCGCGCACGTGCAGGCCACGCATCACTGGCAACCGGCCACCGCGTAGCGGATGCCGCAGGGAGACGACGATGCGCACGGCGTTCCACCGGTGTGCGGTGTGCGGTGTGCGGTGTGCGGTGTGCGGTGTGCGGTGTGCGGTGTGCGGTGTGCGGTGTGCGGTGTG
>NZ_CABVQC010000129.1 GCF_902499175.1 Burkholderia aenigmatica | reverse complement strand
CAAAACGTATACGCGCTCGACCGATATAGAGCCATTGGCAGCATGACCGAGACGACAACTAGCTTGACTCGCGCCGAAGCGATGAGCGGGCAACGGGCGCGCCACCAGTCGGGAGTCAGGCACGTCTCCCAACATCACGGCCAGGTCGAAACGCTCGGCCGTCATGTCGACGTGACGATCCGTCATGGCCAGTTCGATATCCAGTCCGGGATGTGCGCTCAGCCATTCACCGAGCGCAGGCGCCAGCACATACTGGCCGAAACTCACCGGGACGCAAAGCCTCAACTTGCCCCGCCATGGTTGCGACGCACCCGCAAGCCTGCTGCGAGCGTCCTCGATGTCCGTCATTCCCTGGCGGCAGGCTGCAAAGAACAACTCGCCATCCCCGGTCAAGGTGATCTGCCGCGGCGAACGGTGAAACAGCCGAACCCCCAGTTCAGCTTCCAGGCGTGCGACCGCCTTGCTCACGGCTGAGGGGCTGAGCTGAAGCAACCGTGCCGCACGCGTGAAATTGCCGGCCTCGGCAGCGCGGACAAAGGTGCTGATATCGGTAAATGGATCCACTCTGCCATTCCCTCAATTCACAATAAGTCTGAATTTTAAGGCCTTATCGTGATATAGGATCATCCCTATAGTCGAACCCTCACTGTTTGAAGAGGGGGTAGAGATGTTGAGATTCACGCAAAGCTGGTTCTCGCGACTGTTCTTGTTGTCCGCCATGGCAACCGACGCCAGTGAGGCAGCCCCTCCCTCGTCGCAGCCTGAAGTCAGCGTTGACGCAGCTGCACGCCAACCGATACCAAACGTGCCGAACGACGGTCGATCCGCGCTGCTCATGATCGAATTTGTCAATGAATGGCTTGCTCCGGAAGGCAAGTTGAGACGGCTGATCGAGGATGAGCATCAGTTCTCTCAGTCGCAGGAAGCCGCCAAGCTGGCGCTGGCGGCAGCACGCCAAGCGGGCATGCCCGTGATTCACGCGACGCTGCAGATGTCTTCGGACTACCGAGAGTTGGGGCGGGCTCGATTCGGTCTGCGTGGAGCAATTCAAAAGGCCGGCACCTGGCAGAAGCAAGATAGCGGTTGGCAGTTCCATGGGCCGTATGCCCCGCTCGAAAATGAATTCGTTGTCAGCGGACGGGCGGGCGCCAGCGCTTTTTCCGCTTCCGATCTGGACAACTATCTGCGTGGCCAAGGCATCACTCGGCTGTACCTTGCCGGCTACGCCACCCATGTATGCATTGAGTCGACACTGCGCGCCGCGCACGATCTCGGCTATGAGCCGATCGTGCTGAGTGATGCCACCGCGGCGTTCACCGACCAACAGCAACAACACGTGTTGAATGAGGTCGTCCATCATTTCGGCTGGGCCATGCCGGCTCGCGTCTTCGTCGACAGCATTGACCTTAGACGTTCCTTCTAGCCATCCGGCAAGTGAGTTCTCTTTTATCCCAGGGACAAGGAGGACTCGATGAAGAAGCGATTTACCGACGAGCAGATCATCCGCATCTTGCGCGAGGCCGAGAGCCGGGATGAGCCGGTGAAGGATCCATGCAAGCGCCACAACATTTCGGAACAAACGTTCTATCGTTGGCGCAACCAGTTCGGCGGGATGGACGTGGCTGACGCGCGTCGGCTCAAGGAGCTGGAATCGGAAAACGATCGGCTCAAGCGCCTGATCGCCGAGCAGATGCGGGTAATCGACGGCCTGAAGGCGTTCAGCCGAAAAAAAATGACCACCCCGACGGGCCGGCGCGAAGCGCTGGAAATCCTGACTCGGCGGGGGCTCTCGCAACGCAAGGCATGTCGCTACCTGGGACTGAGCCGCCGAGTGGCGACCTATACGCTCAAGCAACCGGAGAAGGATCGGAGTCTGGACGCCAGCCCGCGGTCGCAGGACGTGATCTTGACGCTATCGCGACTCACGCCGCTGTACGGCAAGCCCGCGTTTGTTCGGTCGGACAACGGTGCCATTTACCGCTGCCAAGGTCATGCGTTGGCTGCGAGACGCTGCAAGCAGTCCGGCCTTCATCGCGCCTGGCAGTCCATGGCAAAACGGATTCGTCGAAAGCTTCAACGGCAAACTGCGAAACGAATTGCTAAACCGCGAATGGGTCCGCAGCCGCGCCGAGGCCAAGGTGCTCATCGAACGCTGGCGGCAGTTCTATAACGAGCGCCGGCCCCACGGCGCTCATCGCTACCCCCCCGGCCACGGTCCGTCGAGCCTGGCCGGATTCCGATAATATCGATGCGAAACTCACTGCCTGATTGGTCACGGAATTCCGCCGCAGGTCACAGCCGTTGAGGTGGGAAAATTTAAAATTAATTGGCGATTGGGTGGTCGTGACTACTCGGGTGATGATCCGAGCTATTGGGTGGATGGCAAAGTCGACCCATGAATGACCAACGCCTTCGATATACAAAAAATCATCGCAACCAACGAGAAAGAAAAAGGCACAGCCGCACGAAATCATTTTCGCATCGGCATCAATGCCTACCTTTCACACTGTTGCAATTGAAGAATCTGCTGCTGATACTCTGCGGAAACACGCTTCAATTGCGCAATTTTTTCAGTATTGAATGACCGCCCGATGTGATCGCCCTCCAACTCTGCAAGCTTCGCCTCAACTGAATCCTTGTTATTTTCAATTACTTGAATCTGATTTCGTTTATTCACGAATGGCGCAATCTTCAAAGCGTATTCGTTAAGCCTTGCATTATCCATCTTCAGATTTTCCACCTCAGCAGCACAGCTATCCGATGTCTGCTTGACATCCCTGGAACCTTGACTAAGCTGATTGACTTGAGCCTCCAATCCCACAGACCTCACCCTTTCATCACTCAATGCCTTCTTATATTGCTCGATTGCTTGCTCCAAAGACTGAAGTCTCACAACATTAAGATCGTTTTGCCCCAATCCCTTTGCTTGATCCCGGATTTTTGATCTCAACTCCTCATTATCCGATTTATATCTATCTATCGCGGAAGCCATCTGTACCGAATAAAACTTGTCGCACGCAGCCCATACCACCCCCGCTGTCGCAATTACCGTCGCACCCGCTGTAATCACAACAATTGCCGCCTCCTTGCTGAGAGGAATTAAATCCAGAAGATTTTTAGCCATAATATTTTCAATAACAAAATTAAAAATTACCCAGCAACGAGATAACTCACACATCCAAATCAAAGGGGTCAGAATCATCACCAGATTGCCGCTTTTCTGCATTCTTTAATGCTGCCTCGGCATAGGATTCCAACCACGATCCGGCGAAATCAACGTTTGACTCAACCTCAAGCTTTGGCAAATCGTACTCAGCACGGGTCTTTTTTGCAAGCTTCCATGCCTCATAGCCAAAGAAGCCAAGTTGCTCATTAAAAAAACCCACAAATTCTGGCGGAATGCAATTCTCAAAGCAATCATTGAGATATGACGACATCAGGGCAACTTGACTTCCATGCATCAGAACCTTCGCTGCAATGTCGGAATTCAAATGACGCAATTCCAAATCAGACGAATTTTTAAATTCTGGAAAATCCAGATCATGCCGACCATCCGCTTCATGACGACCAAGTTCTTGTGTCAGCCTCACATTCCGATTGAGCTTACCGGAACATTGAATCGCATAATCCTCAAGGTGAGAAATAACCTTGATCGCGGCAATCTTTGCGTCCAGCCGTCCAACCTTACGTTCACGCCTACGCTCCTTCACCCAAGTCATTATTTGGGAAACCGCTGCTGAAACAACAGTGCTCCCCAATGCAACTGTTGCCAACACCCCCCAATCGATATTGGGCATTGCTTTTATCACCCGAGTTTTGCTGCAGCCTCATTGTGACGCTCACGCCTGAGGTGTTTGGATGATCAGTTGTGCGGGTGCGGCCGTGGCAGGCACCTGAATCGATGCAGGCACAGCAGGTTGTGCTGTGGCTGCTCCAACGGCATCCTGAGCACGTTTGAAGGATTGCCCCAACTCACTGTTCAAAAACGTCTCAGAAGCCTTCGGAGGCGCGTCCAGATCGCCGGGTACATTGGGATCAGCCTTCATGGTGATGCTATGCCCCTGAGGTGTGGAATACACAACCTCAAGATCACGCACCTGCTCTTTGAGCTTCCCTAAAACCCCTTTGATGAGTTCGTCGTCTTTTGGCATGTTCGGCAAGCTAAGCTGCTTCTCTCTGCAGCAAGGATAGCCGAAGGCATCAATGCCTTCTCCTTGGCAATGATTGGTTTTTTGGTATTCAGAGAGAGACGTTTCTCACGTCGCTTGCCAGCGCTGGTGAACTGGTAGCGGTAGCAGAAGATGCCGTGACGTGATTGGGCGATGCGGACAGGCAGTTTCATTGGCCCTCTTCGAGTGAAGAGGTACAACAGTGAACGGTACTGCAGCGCCGGAAAAAGAAAAAGCCCCGCAAGTCCGAGAACTTGCGGGGCTTTGTCACCGCTTTTGGCGGAGACGGAGGGATTCGAACCCTCGATCCAGGTTTTGGCCCAGATGCTCCCTTAGCAGGGGAGTGCCTTCGACCTCTCGGCCACGTCTCCCAAACTTTCGCTCGCACCAGGGAGGCAGTGCGACGAGAACAAGATAATATAGGATTTCGAACCGCGCGTCAATTTCCGTGATGCATTTTCTTCAACGCATCACGAAAAATTCACGACGCCTGGTCGAGTTCGAATGCCTTGTGCAGCGCGCGGACGGCCAGCTCCATGTATTTCTCGTCGATCAGCACCGAAATCTTGATTTCGGACGTCGAGATCATCTGGATGTTGATGCCCTCTTCCGACAGCGTGCGGAACATCTTGCTCGCGACGCCCACGTGCGAACGCATGCCGACGCCAACGACCGACACCTTCGACACCTTCGGGTCGCCCTGCACCTGCTCGGCGTTCACGTGGCCCTTCACCTGGTTGGTGAGGATGTCCATCGCCTTCTGGTAGTCGCCACGGCCGACCGTGAACGTGAAGTCGGTTTTGCCCTGGACGCTCTGGTTCTGGATGATCATGTCGACGTCGACGTTCGCATCCGCGACCGGGCCGAGGATCTGATACGCGATGCCCGGCTTGTCGGGCACGCCCATCACCGCAATGCGTGCTTCGTCGCGCTGGAACGCGATGCCGGAAATGACTGCCTTTTCCATGGTCTCGTCTTCTTCAAAAGTAATCAGGGTGCCCGAGCGCATTTCTTCGTCGAGCGCAATCAGCGGATCGGTCAGGCTCGACAGCACACGCGTCTTCACCTGGTATTTGCCGGCGAATTCGACCGAGCGGATCTGCAGGACCTTCGAGCCGAGGCTGGCCATTTCCAGCATTTCCTCGAACGTCACGCGATCGAGGCGTCGCGCCTCTTCGACGACGCGCGGATCGGTCGTGTAGACGCCATCGACGTCGGTATAAATCAGGCACTCTTCGGCATCCAGCGCAGCCGCGACCGCGACCGCCGACGTATCCGAGCCGCCACGGCCCAGCGTCGTGATGTGGCCGTCCGGATCGACGCCCTGGAAGCCCGTGATGATCACGACCTTGCCTGCATTCAGATCGGCCTTCACGCGCTCGTCATCGATCGAGTGAATGCGCGCTTTCGTGAACGCGCTGTCGGTCTTGATCGGCACTTGCCAGCCCGCGTAGCTCACGGCCTCGACGCCGATTTCCTGCAGCGCGATCGACAGCAGGCCGACGCTGACCTGCTCGCCGGTCGACGCGATCATGTCGAGCTCGCGCGGGCTCGGCTGGCTCGAAATCTCTTTCGCGAGACCGAGCAGACGGTTGGTTTCGCCGGACATCGCCGAAGGCACGACCACCATCTGGTGCCCGGCCTGATGCCATTTTGCGACGCGTTTCGCGACGTTCTTGATGCGCTCGACCGAGCCCATCGAAGTGCCGCCGTATTTGTGTACGATGAGTGCCATTGTCGTTCTGAACTGGAGGAGAAACCGCACGGGCGCGCTGGGCAGGCCGCGTAGCCGTTCGGTCACGCGGCTTGTGGCTGTGGACGGACGACGAGGGGGACGGCTGGGACGCAACACGCAAGCGTGACGGATTTTGCCCGGAAGGCCGATCAGGCCGCGCAAACCGGGTACGTCACGCGGAAAACCTGCACAAATCGCTCAAAAATCGAGCCGAGCAAACGTCCGAGCGTACCCGATAGAGGCCCGCTTGACAAGCCGCTCGCCGCGTCCGAGGTCGTTCCGGCGCTGTTTACCAAATGGTGAAAATGGGCACGCCATGGCGCCGCCGGCAGCCTGCCCCCATCATGCGATCAGCAGGTCCGGACGCCACTCGATCCGGCGCCACGCACCGTCACCGGATGCCCCGCCGCCGGACACGCCGACATCGCGGTTCACGCCAAGGCGCGGCACGTAGATCAGCTGGTCGCTGGCGAACAGCAGCGGCACGTCGCGCTGCCATGCGGGCACGCCACGCTCCTGGAACAGGTTCTTCAGCGTGCGGCCCGGCCCGCCCGGCGACGTGCGCATCCGCTCGCCGCCCGCGCGGGCACGCGCTGCCAGCCGCGCGCCGCG
>NZ_CABVQC010000128.1 GCF_902499175.1 Burkholderia aenigmatica | reverse complement strand
AATACAAAACGCCCGATGCGGTGCATCGGGCGTTCTAGCGTCTGGATACTGTCAACCTATTCCAGGACTTGACACCGCGCACCGATTGCCGGTGCCTCACGCTGCGCCGCACTCCACCCCCACCAAAAGAAAAGGCCGCTCCGAAGAGCGGCCTTTCGCGTGCACCAGATCGACTCGCGTTACGCGGGATAGAACACGTCGTGATAGCGAACGTCGCCAGACGGCCGTGGCACCGAATCGTCGAGCGACAGCGCCAGGAAATACTCCGGCGGCACGCCCGGGAACACGATGTCGCCGGATGGCGCAAAACCGAAACGCGTGTAGTACGCAGGTTCGCCAAGCAGGACGCAGCCGCGCGCGCCGAGCCGGCGCAACGCGTCGAGCCCCGTGCGCACCAGCCCCGCGCCGATACTTTGCCGCTGGCAGTCGGGCAGCACCGCGAGCGGCGCCAGCCCGTACCAGCCGTCGAACGGTTCGCCGCCGATCGACACCGGCGAGAACGCAACGTGCCCGATCAGGCGGCCGTCGCGCTCCGCGACGAGCGATACGCTCAGCGCACCGTCCGCCCGCAGCGTGTCGACGATCCGCCGTTCGAACTGCCCGCCTTCCGGTTCGCCCGCGAACGCGGCGACGATCACGCGACCGATCGCGTCGGCCTCGCTCGCTCGTGCGTCGCGCAGCGTGACGACCTCGACCGGCGCGTTCGGGTCGAACATCATCCCGATCAGCCGATCCAGCGGCGCGCGTTGCGGAACACGCGCATCCACGGGCTCGCTTCACCCCAGCTTTCCGGGTGCCAGCTCATCGCGACCGTACGATGCACACGCTCCATGTGCGGCATCAGCACCGAGAAGCGGCCGTCGGCCGTCGTGACCGACGTGATGCCGGCCGGCGAGCCGTTCGGGTTGAACGGATAGCCCTCGGTCGCTTCGCCACGGTGGTCGACGAAACGCATCGCGACCGCGACGCGATCGATGTCGCCCTGCTGCGAGAAGTCCGCATAGCCTTCGCCGTGCGCGACTGCGACCGGAATCCGCGAACCTTCCATCCCCGCGAAGAAGATCGACGGCGACTTCTCCACTTCGACGAACGAGAAGCGCGCCTCGAACTGCTCGGACTTGTTGCGCGTGAACTTCGGCCACGCTTCCGCGCCCGGGATCATCGACGCGAGGCTCGACAGCATCTGGCAACCGTTGCAGATGCCGAGCGCGAACGTGTCGGGACGCGCGAAGAAGGCCGAGAACATGTCGGCGAGGTTCGCGTTGAAGCGGACCGTCTTCGCCCAGCCTTCGCCCGCGCCCAGCACGTCGCCGTACGAGAAGCCGCCGCATGCGACCGCACCTGCGAAATCGGCGAGCGTTGCGCGGCCGGCGAGCAGGTCGCTCATGTGCACGTCGTGCGCATCGAAGCCCGCGCGGTCGAACGCGTAGGCCGTTTCCAGATGCGAGTTCACGCCCTGCTCGCGCAGGATCGCGACGCGGGGCCGTGCGCCCGTCGCGATGAACGGCGCGGCGATGTCGTCGGCCGGATCGAAGCTCAGCACCGGCGAGATGCCCGGATCGGCCACGTCGAGCAGCGCGTCGTATTCGGCATCCGCGCACGCGGGGTTGTCGCGCAGGCGCGCGATGCGCCAGCTCACTTCGCTCCAGGCGCGATGGAGTTCGCTGCGCGGTGCGTCGAAGACCTTCTTCGCGTCGCGGTACACCTCGATCACGTCGCGGTCGTTGACCGAGCCGATCACGTGCGAGCACGCCGACAGGCCGAACTCGCGCAGCGCGCCGAGCACCGCGTCACGGTCGGACGCACGCACCTGCACGACAGCGCCGAGTTCCTCGGAGAACAGCGCGCGCAGCGTGCGGTCTTCGCGGCGGCCGCTCGTCTGCTTCGCCCAGTCCTTCGCGTCGCCGTAGTCGGATTCGTGATTCGGGTCGAGCGTCAGCATGTCGACGTTCAGCGACACGCCCGCGTGGCCCGCGAACGCCATTTCGCACACCGTCGCCCACAGGCCGCCGTCCGAGCGGTCGTGGTACGCGAGCAGCTTGTCCTGCGCATTGAGCGACTGGATCGCGTTGAAGAAACGCTTCAGGTCTTCCGCGTCGTCGACGTCCGGCGTCGTGTCGCCGACCTGCTGCGTGACCTGCGCGAAGATGCTGCCGCCCATCCGGTTCTTGCCGCGGCCGAGATCGATCGCGATCAGCACGCTGTCGCCCGCGTCGGCGATGCGGCGCAGCTGCGGCGTCAGGTGACGGCGCACGTCCTCGACCGGCGCGAACGCGGAGATGATCAGCGACACCGGCGACACCACTTCCTTCGCGACGCCCTGCTCGTCCCACTTCGTCTTCATCGACAGCGAATCCTTGCCGACCGGGATGCCGATCCCGAGCGCCGGGCACAGTTCCATGCCGATCGCCTTGACCGTGTCGAACAGCGCGGCGTCCTCGCCGGCCGTGCCGCACGCAGCCATCCAGTTCGCCGACAGCTTCAGCTTGTCGAGCGACGCGATCGGCGCGCTCGCGATGTTCGTGATCGCCTCGCCGACCGCCATGCGGCCCGAGGCCGGCGCGTTGATCACCGCGAGCGGCGTGCGCTCGGCCATCGTCATCGCCTCGCCCTTGAAGCCCGCGTAGTCGAGTGCCGTGACCGCGCAGTCGGCCACCGGCACCTGCCACGGGCCGACCATCTGGTCGCGCACCGACGTGCCGCCGACCGAGCGGTCGCCGATCGTGATCAGGAACGACTTGCTGCCGACCGTCGGGTGCTTCAGCACGTCGACCGCGACCTCCGACAGCGCGATGCCCGTCACGTCGACGGGTGCGCGCTCGGTTGCCACGCGCGTGACGTCGCGATGCATGCGCGGCGGCTTGCCGAGCAGCACTTCCATCGGCATGTCGACCGGGTATTCGTCGGCGCCCGTCGCTTCGTCGTCGACGAGCTTCAGCTGGCGTTCGTCGGTCGCGACACCGACTACCGCGAACGGGCAACGCTCACGTGCGCAGATCGCCTCGAAGCGCGGCAGGTCGGCCGGCGCAATCGCCAGCACGTAGCGCTCCTGCGCTTCGTTCGACCAGATTTCGCGCGGCGACAGGCCCGATTCCTCGAGCGCGACCTTGCGCAGCTCGAAGCGCGCGCCCTTGCCCGCACCGTCGACGATCTCGGGGAACGCGTTCGACAGGCCGCCCGCACCGACGTCGTGGATGCTCAGGATCGGGTTTTCCGCGCCGAGCTGCCAGCAGCCGTTGATCACTTCCTGTGCGCGACGCTCGATTTCCGGGTTGCCGCGCTGCACCGAGTCGAAGTCGAGTTCGGCCGTGTTCGCGCCGGTCGCCATCGAGCTCGCGGCGCCGCCGCCCATCCCGATCCGCATGCCGGGGCCGCCGATCTGGATCAGCAGCGAGCCTGCCGGCACGTCGTGCTTGTGCGTATGTTGATCCGCGATGTTGCCGAGGCCGCCCGCGATCATGATCGGCTTGTGATAGCCATGCACCTTCCCGCCGACGTTCTGCTCGTACACGCGGAAGTAGCCGCCGAGGTTCGGGCGGCCGAATTCGTTGTTGAACGCGGCGCCGCCGAGCGGGCCGTCGATCATGATCTGCAGCGGCGACGCGATGCGGTCCGGACGGCCGTACGGGCCGTGCGGGCCGTGCGCGTCGTTCGGGTTGCGCTCGCCGACCGGCTGCGCCGCGTCACGTGCGTTTTCCCACGACTGGCGGGCATCGGGCAGGTCGAGGTTCGACACGGTGAAGCCCGTGAGGCCGGCCTTCGGGCGCGCACCGCGGCCCGTCGCGCCTTCGTCACGGATCTCGCCGCCGGCGCCGGTCGCCGCACCCGGGAACGGCGAGATCGCCGTCGGGTGGTTGTGCGTCTCGACCTTCATCAGCGTGTGCGTGAGCTCGGTGTGGCGGCCGTAGCGCTCGCCCGGCTCGCCGGCCGCGCCTGCGTTGCGCGGGAACCAGCGTTCGGCTTCGGCGCCGACCATGATCGACGAGTTGTCCGAATACGCGACGATCGTGCCCTGCGGGTTCAGCTTCTCGGTGTTGCGGATCATCGCGAACAGCGACATGTCCTGCGCTTCGCCGTCGATCGTCCACTGTGCGTTGAAGATCTTGTGGCGGCAGTGTTCGCTGTTCGCCTGCGCGAACATCATCAGTTCCACGTCGGTCGGATTGCGTTCCAGCTTGCGGAACGCGTCGACCAGGTAGTCGATCTCGTCATCGGCGAGCGCGAGGCCCAGCTCGGCGTTCGCACGTTCGAGCGCGCCGCGGCCGACGCCCAGCACGTCGACGCTCGCGAGCGCCTTGGCCGGCAGTTCGTCGAACAGGTGCTTCGCGTCGTCGCGTGCCGCGACCACGCTTTCGGTCATCCGGTCATGCAGCGCGGCTGCGACGGCTGCGCGCGCGTCGTCCGACAGCGCCTTCTTGCCTCCGAGCAGGCCCGATTTCAGCGTGACCGTGAATTCGATACCGCGCTCGATGCGGCGCACCTGCGTGAGGCCGCAGTGCTGCGCGATGTCGGTCGCCTTGCTCGCCCACGGCGAGACCGTGCCGAAGCGCGGCAGCACGACGAAGGTCTCGGCCGTACCCTTCTCGGCCGCCGGCTCGAACGGCGCGCCGTAGTGCATCAGCGCATCGATGCGCGCGCTGTCGTCGGCCGACAGCGGCTCGGCCGCATTGACGAAGTGCAGGAACTGCCCGCGCACCGCGACGATGTTGGCGTCGATTTGCTTGAGCGTGTCGAGCAGACGGGTTTGACGGAAATCGGAGAGGGCCGAAGCGCCGGGAAAACACGAGAAGTGAGCCATGGGCTGGACTGACGTCGATGAGTCGCGCAAGGTGGCGACGTGGGGCGAAAGGAAGGCCGTAATTATACCCGGAAGTCGGTCGCCCAAGACCGGCCGTTCGGCAGCCCGCATGCACCGCAACGGTGCCGCGGTGCGCGCCGTGCACGGATCGCTCGCCGGATTGCCCACTGGGCCGCCCTGCGCGGGCGCGGCAACCGGCGGCCGTGGCGCGGCTGCACGATCCCTGCTCGCCCGGCGCCGGTTTGCGCGATTTTGGCGCTATCATTCCGGGTTCACCGGGCCGGGGCCCTCAGCGAATTCTCACCGGGCGGCGCCTGCGCGCCGCCCGTCATCGAAGCAATCCATGGATGTCATCGTCATCGGCGGCGGAATCAGCGGCGTCGCCACCGCCTACCAGTTGCGCGCGGCTGGCCACCGCGTGTGCGTGGTCGAACGCCACGCGACCGTCGCGCAGGGTGCGACCTACGGCGACGGCGGCGCACTGCAGCCGAGCCCGCTCGACGTCTGGTTCGGCCCGACCTTCATGCGCCAGCGCCAGCCGCGCGACAGCGGCATCGTCTACAAGCCGGGCTTCAACGGCGGCGTGCGCCGCTTCGTCAAGCAGCTCGGCACGCTGCGCGAGCCCGACGCGTTCGCGGCCCAGTACGCGCGGCTGCGCCCGCTGATCGACGCGTCGCGCGACACGCTCGCCGACATCGAGACGCACCTCGAACTCGAATTCGACCAGAAGCCCGGCATCCTGCACGTCGTGCGCGATCCGCGCGACTGGGACGCGATGCAGCCCGCGCTCGACCTGCTGCGCACGCTCGACCAGCCGTACCGCCTGCTCTCCGCCGACGAATGCGCGGCCATCGAGCCGTCGGTGCCGGCCGAGCCCGGCTTCGCCGGCGGCGTCCTGCTCGAGACCGAACGCACCGGGAATTGCCCGCTGTTCACGAAGCTGGTCAAGCAGGCGCTCGACGAGCATGGCGTGCAGTTCCGCTTCGGCGCGGAAGTCGCCGCGATCCGCGTCGACACGGGCCGCGCCGCAGTCGAGCTCGTCCCGACCGGCGACCGACGCGCGTCGAATGCGCGCGAGGTCGACGTGATTTCCGCCGACGCGATCGTGGTCGCCGCCGGCGCCGGCAGCCTGCCGCTGCTCGCCCGGCTCGGCTGGCGCCTGCCGCTGCATCCGGTGCGCGTCCATACGCTCACCGCGCCGATCGCCTACGAAGAACACGTGCCGCACCTGAACGTCATCGATTCGATCAAGCGGATCTCGATCACGCGCACTCACCAGCGGCTGCGCGTCGGCGGCGGCGCCGTGCTGCAGAGCGTGCCCGACACCGCCAAACCGCTCGCCGAGCCGCTGTCCGAGGCGGCGCTCGCGCTGCTCGGCCAGGCCGTCCACGACTGGGTGCCCGGTGCCGCCAGGATTTCGGCCGCGTTGTCGTGGCAAGGCATGCAGTTGCTGTCGCCGGACGGCCTGCCGGTCGTCGGTCCGACCCCGCATCCGCGCGTGTTCGTCAATTTCGGGCACGGCCCGGCCGGTTGGGGGCTCGCATGCGGGTCTGCTAAAGTGGTGACCGACTATCTGGGCGGCGACCTGCAACACTGGCCCGCCGACACGCTCGCCGCGCTGCGCGCCGGGCGCTTCACGACCTGACCGCCGCGGGCCCGTCCCCGGCGGCCGCCTTGCCAGCCGCCACGACCCCGCGATGACCGTTACCCGCCCGCTCCCCGATTCCGATCCCGTTGCGCTGCTGCGCGTCGCCGACCTGCGCACGGCCGAAGCCCGCGCCGCCGCGGCGCTGCCGCCGCATACGCTG
>NZ_CABVQC010000127.1 GCF_902499175.1 Burkholderia aenigmatica | reverse complement strand
CTGTCGCTGGCGGCCGCGCGCCTCGGCTGGGCGCTGCAGGATGTCGGCGCGGTCTCGCTCGTCGGCCGGCCGCTTGCGACGCTCGCGCGTCACCTGCTGCCCGGCCGCCGCCTGTTCGTGTTGAGTGCCGACGGCCGGACGCCGGCCGCCGTCGCGGCCGAGCTCGTCGCGCGCGGCTTCGGGCCGACGCGCGTCAGCGTGTTCGAACATCTGGGCGGCCCGCTCGAGCGGCGTCTCGACGGGCTGGCACAGGACTGGCGCGTCGACGAAACGGCCGCGCTCAATCTCGTCGCACTCGACTGCCAGGCCGGCCCCGACGCGCCGCGCCGCGCGCTCACGCCGGGCCTGCCCGACGATGCGTTCCGTCACGACGGCCAGCTCACCAAGCGCGACCTGCGCGCGATGACGCTCGGGCGCCTCGCACCCGCGCCCGGCGAGCTGCTGTGGGACGTCGGCGCCGGCAGCGGCTCGATCGGCATCGAATGGATGCGCGCGCATCCGTCCTGCCAGGCGATCGCGATCGAAGCGCATGCGGAGCGACAGCGCTTCATCGAGCACAACCGTGACGCGCTCGGCGTGCCGGGCCTGCAACTCGTCGCCGGCCGCGCACCCGATGCGCTCGCGGGGCTCGCCGCGCCCGACGCGATCTTCATCGGCGGCGGGGCGACCGCGCCGGGCGTGCTCGATGCTTGCTGGGCATCCTTGAAGCCCGGCGGCCGGCTGGTCGCGAACGCGGTCACGCTGCAGGGCGAGATGGCGCTTGCCGCCTGGCGCGATGCGCACGGCGGCACGCTCACGCGCGTGTCGCTCGCACATGCCGAGCCGCTCGGCCGCTTCGATACGTGGCGGCAGCCGTTGCCGGTCACGCTGTACGATGTGCGCAAGCCCGACGCGGCCGACACGACCGGATCGCCGGCCATGACGAGCGCGACGAACGCAACGGACGCGTGATGCGCGACGAGACCCCCGAACAGCCCGCGCCACTACGCTTCGGCTATACGACCGGCAGCTGCGCGACCGCGACGTCGCTCGCCGCCGCGCGGTTGCTGCTCGCGGGCCTGGCGGACGATGCGGTCGAGATCGTGCTGCCGAAGGGGCAGCGCGTGATGATGCGGCTCGAGTTCTGCCGGGCCACCGCCGACGGTGCGGAAGCCGGCACGATCAAGGATGCCGGCGACGATCCGGACGTCACGCACGGCGCGCTGATCTTCGCGCGCGTCGCGCTCGCGGCCGTACCCGGCGTGCGGTTTCATGCGGGGCCCGGCGTCGGCACGGTCACGCGCGCGGGGCTGACGCTGCCGGTCGGCGAGCCGGCGATCAACCCGGTGCCGCGCCAGATGATGACGACGCACTTGGAGGCGCTGGCGGCCGAGCATGGCTATGCGGGCGGCTTCGACGTGACGATCGGTGTCGAAGGCGGCGAAGCGCTCGCGCTGAAGACGATGAACCCGCGCCTCGGCATCGTCGGCGGGTTGTCGATCCTCGGCACGACCGGCATCGTGCGGCCGTTCTCGTGCTCGGCCTATATCGCGTCGATCCACCAGGGCATCGACGTCGCGCGGGCGAACGGCATCGCGCACATTGCCGCGTGCACGGGCAACGCGAGCGAGGACGCGATGCGCGCGCACTACCAACTGCCCGACATGGCGCTGATCGAGATGGGCGATTTCGCGGGCGCGGTGCTCAAGCACCTGCGGCGTGCACCGGTCGCGCGGCTGTCGATGTGCGGCGGCTTCGGCAAGCTCAGCAAGCTCGCCGCCGGCCATCTCGACCTGCATAGCCGCCATTCGAGCATCGACCTGCCGCTGCTCGCGCAGTGGGCGGCCGAGGCGGGCGCAAGCGACACGCTGCAGGCCGCAATGCGTGCCGCGAACACGAGCCAGGAAGCATTGAAGCTCGCGCACGCCGACGGCGTGCCGCTCGGCGATCTCGTCTGCGCGCACGCGCTGCGCGTCGCGCGCGACATCGTGCCGCCGTCGGTCGCCGTCGAGATGTTCGCGATCGACCGGCAGGGCCGCTTCGTCGGGGAGGCGCGATGAGCACGCGCATCCTGCTGCTCGGCGGCACCGGCGACGCACTGAAAATCGCACGCGCACTCGGGCCCCGTCACGTCTACAGCCTGGCCGGCCTCGGCAAGGTGCCCGACGACCTGCGCTGTGACGTGCGCGTCGGCGGCTTCGGCGGTGCTGCCGGGCTGGCCGCGTATCTGCGCAGCGCCGGCATCGGTCTCGTGATCGATGCGACGCATCCCTATGCCGCGCAGATCAGCGCGAACGCCGCCGCTGCGGCGCGTGAAGCGGGCGTGCCGCTGTGGGCGCTGCGCCGCGCGCCGTGGTCGCCGCAACCCGGCGACGACTGGCGCATGGTCGACGACTGGGCCGGCATCGAAGCCGCGCTCGCGCCGTTCAAGCGGCCGCTGTTCACGCTCGGCCGCGAACCGCTCGCGCATCTCGACGCGATCCCGCCGCACCAGTTCTGGCTCGTGCGCTGCCTCGACGCGCATCCCGGCAACGCGCGTGCACAGATCGTCGCCGCGCGCGGGCCGTTCACGCTCGACGGCGAGCGCGCGCTGTTCGCGCTGATGGGCATCGACGTCGTCGTCAGCAAGAACAGCGGTGGCACGGCCACCGAAGCCAAGCTCGACGTCGCGCGCGAACGCAGGCTGCCGGTCGTGATGCTGCGCCGGCCGCCGCTGCCCGACGCCGACCGTGCGTTCGACTTGGCCGCGGCGCTCATCGACGCGCTCGATCCGGCCGCGCGCGCATGACGCCGCGCGGCCGGTCATCCCATGAATTGACGGAGATTTTTCGATGACGGTGTATTTCATCGGCGCGGGTCCCGGCGACCCGGAGCTGATCACGGTGAAGGGCCAGCGCCTCGTGCGCACGTGCCCGGTGATTCTGTATGCGGGCTCGCTGGTGCCGGCCGCCGTGCTCGACGGCCATCGCGCGGAACAGGTCGTCAATACGGCCGAGCTCGACCTCGACACAATCGTTGCGCTGCTCGCCGGCGCCCATGCGAAAGGGCAGGACGTCGCCCGCGTACATTCGGGCGACCCATCGCTGTACGGCGCGATCGGCGAGCAGATCCGCCGTCTCAAGACGCTCGGGATTCCGTACGAAATCGTACCTGGCGTGACCGCCACGGCCGCATGCGCGGCCACGCTCGGCGTCGAGCTGACGCTGCCCGGCGTCGCGCAGACGGTGATCCTCACGCGCTTCGCGGGCAAGACGACAATGCCGGAAGGCGAAGCGCTCGGCTCGCTCGCCGCGCACCGCGCGACGCTCGCGATCCATCTCGGTGTGCGCCATCTCGCCCGCATCGTCGACGAAGTGCTGCCGCATTACGGCGCCGATTGCCCGGTCGCGGTGATCTATCGCGCGAGCTGGCCCGACGAGGAACGCGTGACGGGCACGCTCGCCGACATCGTCGCCAGGGTGCAGGGCACGCAGATCGAGCGCACCGCGTTGATCCTGATCGGGCGCGTGCTGGACGCCGAAGGGTTCGCGGATTCGACGCTGTACGCAAGCGCGGGCTGATCACGCGCGGGCGGGCACGAGCCCGGTACGGCGTTCGCGCAGGTGCGTGTAGAGCGCCGCGCCGATCGTGATTGCGCCGCCGACGAAATAGATCGGCGAGGCCGATTCGCCGAGGATCAGGATCGACGCGGCGATGCCCACGACGGGAATCAGGTTGAGCACGACCACGCTCCAGTACGATGCGTTGTCGCGCGCGCCGCGAAAATAGAACAGGAACGCGAGCGTAAACTGCAGCACGCCGATCGCCAGCGCGGGCCACACGGCCGGCCACGCCGGCAACCGGAGCGGGCCGCTGCGGCCCGCATCGACGCCGAGCAGCACGAGCGCCAGCAGCAGCGAGCCGGCCTGCTGGATCAGCAGCATCGCGGTCGTGGACGGAAGCGTCACGGCCTGCGTCGACAATGACACGTACAGCGCGGCCACCATCACGCCGGCGAACACGAACGCATCGCCGCGCAGCGACGCGTGCCCGTCCGCCGACGGGTCGCCGAGCGTGATGACGACGACACCCAGCAACGCGACGACGCCCGCCACCAGCAGCCGCCTGTCGACCTTGAACCGGAACAGCGCGATGTTGAACGCGAGGATGCCGAGCGGTTCGAGCGCGAAGATCACCGCCGTGTGCAGCGCGGACGTGGATTGCATGCCGACGAACCCGAGGTAGTACGCGCCGCATGGTTCGAGCATGCCGATCAGCGCGACGACGGCGAGCTGCGCCGGCGCGATGCCTGTCAGGCTCACGCGTTGCGCGACGGCGAGACAGGCGAGTACCGTGACGCTGGCGGCGATCTGCAGCACGATGAGCCACGCGGGCGACAGGGCCGGCAGCACCATCTTGCTGAACGGAATGGCGACGCCCCAGCACAGCGTCGCCGTGATCAGATATCCGGTCTTGCGCGTGTTGCCGTTCATGCGTGGACTCCACTCGGCCTGTCGACCCGTAGAATGCGGGCGTGCGGCCGCCCGGATCGAGCGGGCCGCGCCGCGGCTGACATCGGTGAAACGATCGGTTAAATTATATGCGTGACGCACACATATACTAGGAGCGCCTACGTGAAAAAGCAACGCCTGAACAATTTGCTGGGCGCGCTCGCGCTCGGGCTGAACGACCGGGTAGAGGACGCAATCGCGCGCGACACGGGGCTGCACGGATCGAGCGTGGATGCGCTGGTGCTGCTGTCGCAATCTCATGCGCTGACGATCGACGCGCTGGCGCGGCAATTGATGCTCGTGCATTCGTCGGCCGTGCGGCTTGCCGAGCGGATGGCGCAGGAAGGGCTCGTCGCGCGCGAGCCCGGCGACGACAAGCGCACCGTCGTGCTGACGCTGACCGAGGCGGGGCACGATGCGCTGCAGCAGGTGCTTGCCGCGCGCGGCACGGCGATCGCGGATCTCACGCGCACGCTAACGCCCGAGCAATGCGCGCAGCTCATGCCGATCTGCGAGCAACTGGTCGGCGCGCTCGCCGACGACATGTCGAGCGCGATCCGCGTGTGCCGTCAGTGCGACGAAGACGCGTGCGACCTGCGGCGCTGCCCGTCTGAACGCGCCTATCGGCGGTTCCTGGCGGAACAGGAAGCGAGCGACTGAGAACGGTGCAGTGTCTGGGCGAGGCGGGCGCTTTCGGGCAGACTGGGTCACTTCGCGGGATCACGGCGCGCCAACCACCTTACAAGGACACCATTGAATGGGTACCCGTATTCGATCGGGCATTGTCGGCCTGGCGGGATTGACGGCCGCGCTGCTGGCGGCATCCGCGGTCAACGCCGCCGGTGAAGCCACCGAAGCCCGCGCCGTGCCATTCGTCGCGGTCGCGAAAACCGCCGTGCCCGATCGCGACTGGCCGCGCAAGGTTTGCGCGTTGGCGTCGGCATCGTGCGGCGCGCCCGGCCAGCCAGGCGATGCGGACAACGCGCCGTCGCTGTACCGGGTCAGGAACGACGCGTCGGGCATCTACTACGCGATCCTGCCAGGCCCGCAGCTGCTGAAAGTGAGCTTCGCGCCTGCCGCCGGCTGGAAGGTCGTTCAGCAGTGGAATTTCTCCGACTACCAGCCCGCCGACCGGGGCGCAGGCGACGGCGATCCGCCACCGCTCCAGATCTACCCCGCGCTGTACCCGCTGGGTGGCGAGCGCTTCGCGGTCGCGGTACTGGCCGGTTGGTCCGAAAGCTATTCAGGCGGAGGCGGAAGCTGGGAAAACGCCGACTTCGTCGAACTGCGGCCGAACGGCGGCCATGCCCGCACGCCACGCGTCTCGAAGCTCCCGTTCAGCTGCGACAAGCAGATTCGGGCCTGCTTCTCCGAGCACGACTATCAGCACTCGCCGCATTGCAGCGAAGACTTCGACGGTTCGCTGCGGCTGCGCTTCGTGCCCGGAGCGAGCGCCGGCAATCTCGACTGGATCGCCACGTGGAAGGAGAGCCACTGGCCCGGCCAGGAACCGCGCAGCAAAACCGGGCATACGTCGGTTTCCGTCACGCTGCCGGCAGGGCGGGACCCGGTCGCCGCAGGCCACGCGCTGCGCGACAAGATCCCGTTTTGCGAACCGGTCAACTGAGCGGCGGCCGCTGCTACGCGCGCGCGGCGTGCAGCGCCCGCTTCGGTGCAAAGCCTGCCGCCAGCGCGAACAGCGCGACACACAGGCAGGCCATCGCGATCCACGCGGGTGACAGGTCCGCGAGATGCTGGCGCACGATGCCTGCCGCGAACGGGAACAGCCCGGCGATCAGGTAGCCGATGCCCTGCACGAACCCCGTCAGCGATGCGGCATCGGCCGGCGTCGCCGCGTGGTCGACCGTGACGATCAGCGACAGCGGAAACAGTGCGCCGATCCCCGCACCCATCAGCAGCGCGGCCGGCAGCGCGAGCGCTTCCGGTGCGGCCAGCATCACCAGCAAGCCGACGAACAGCGACGCGATCGCCGCATGCAGCGCGGGCCGGCGATCGGGCAGGCGGTCGATCATCGCCGAGATCGTCAGCCCCGCGACGACTTCCGCGAGCGTCACGCCGCCGAGCAGGCTGCCGGCCGCCGTCGGCGACCAGCCGAGCCGCATGTAGTAAGGCGGCAGCCACGCGAGCACGAGCGTGTACGCGCCCGTCGCGATGCCGAAGAACAGCGCGAGTCGCCACGCACGCGGCGAGCGCGACGGTTGCGCATTCGATGCCGACGCCGGCCCGCCGGCGAACGCGTCG
>NZ_CABVQC010000126.1 GCF_902499175.1 Burkholderia aenigmatica | reverse complement strand
CGCCGCGCCGCGCAAGCCCGCCGCGAAGCGCGCAAAGCCGGCCGGAGCGGCCGGTTCGGCCGCGGCGCGCGCGGCAGCCGCTTCGTCGCCCGAAACCCGTCCGCCGAAGCGCTCGACGTGACGCGGCGCAGGTAGCAGGTCGATCATGCGGCTCGCGCTCGTTCTGATGGGAGGCGGCGCACGTGCCGCCTATCAGGTCGGCGTGCTGAAGGCGCTGGCCGAGATCGCGCGCGAGGCCGATCCGCAGCGGCACACGCTGCCGTTCGCGGTCGTGTGCGGCTCGTCGGCCGGCGCGATCAACGCGACGTCGATTGCGAGCCATGCGGACGACTTTTCCCACGGCGTGCGGCGCCTGCTCGAATTCTGGGAGCCGTTGCGCGCCGACTACGTGTATCGCACCGACTGGCTCGGCATCGCGGCCGCCGGCGCGCGCTGGCTCGCGGCGATGACCTTCGGCTGGGCGGCCCGCCGTTCGCCGCGCGGGTTGCTCGACAACGCGCCGCTCGCCCACCTGCTGCAGCGCGAGCTGAGTTTCCACCGGATCGAGCAGATGCTCGAGGCGCGCCTGCTGCACGCGCTCGCGGTGACGGCGCTCAGCTATTCGAGCGGGCGGCACCTCACGTTCTACCAGGCGGCCGAGCCGATCCAGGCGTGGCGGCGCGCGCAGCGCACCGCGCGGCTCGTCGACTTGTCGGCGTCGCACCTGCTCGCGTCGTCGGCGATTCCTTTCGTGTTCCCGGCCGTGCCGCTGGTGCTCGACGGGCAGATCGAATACTTCGGCGACGGGTCGATCCGGCAGATCGCGCCGCTGTCGCCGGCGATCCACTTCGGCGCGGACCGGATCGTCGTGGTCGGCGCGGCCGACCCGCGGCCCGAGATTCCGGCCGCGAACGGCGCCGGGCTGGTACGTGGCTACCCGACGCTCGCGCAGATCGGCCAGCAGGTGCTCGCGAGCGTGTTCCTCGACTCGATCGGCTCGGACATCGAGCGCATCGAGCACATCAACCGGATGATCGAGCACCTGCCGCACCAGGTCGAAGTGGACAGCGGCTGGCGGCACGTCGACGTGCTCGCGATCGCGCCGTCCGAGCGGATCGAGCTGATCGCGGCGAAGCACCTGAAGCAGATGCCGGCGACGATGCGCGGGCTGCTCGGCGCGATCGGCGGCAGCCAGCCGGCCGGCGCGTCGTTCGCGAGCTACCTGCTGTTCGAGGAGGCGTTCACGCGCGAACTGATCGAGCTCGGCTACCGCGACGGGCGCGCGCAGCGCGACACGCTGGCCGGCTGGATCGCACTGGCGGATGGCGGCAGCGTGCCGGCCGCCGGCATGCCGCCGGAAGACGGCCTCGCGACCGGCGAAATGCGGGTCTGATGCGGACAGGGCAATGTAAGGTTGCGTTTTCGCGACGGTCGGCCGCGACAGATCGCCGCACCGCGGTTGGCGGCGCACGACCGGGCAGGCGTCTCGGAACCGTCATGCACGCGTGATATCATGGCCGCCGCCGTATACACCATATCGAGCAGCCCGCCGATCCGGCATCCGCACGGGACCTTTCGGGGAACCCGCCTGGGGCAGGGGACGGGCGCGCCAACGAGCCGGCCAGCGCCGGCCCCCACTCAGGCAAGCGTGCAGCCGGTTCCGTTCGTGCGGAGCGTGGCTGCGGCATGCCGCAACGGCGGCGACGCGGCCGCCCGGCTGCCGGACGAGCAATCGGCGTCCGGCCGGTCGGTTTCACGCGTAAAATCACAGTCTTGGCCGCAAAAAGCGCGCTTGGCGCGCCTTTGCGGCAACAGTCACGTTTAGAGAAGTCGCATTGCGCAGAACAGGGGTGGGACCATCATGAACACGATGCTTTATCCGGAACTTTACCGATCGCTCGAAGCCGTCCGCTGGGACATGGAGAAGGACATTCCGTGGGACAAGTTCGACGCTTCGCTGCTCACCGACGAGCAGGCGAAGACGATCAAGATGAACGCGATCACCGAATGGTCGGCGCTGCCCGCGACGGAGATGTTCCTGCGCGACAACCAGCACGACAGCGACTTTTCCGCGTTCATGAGCGTGTGGTTCTTCGAGGAACAGAAGCATTCGCTCGTGCTGATGGAATACCTGCGCCGCTTCCGGCCGGAGATGGTGCCGACCGAAGAGGAACTGCACGCGGTGCGCTTCGAATTCGATCCGGCGCCGCCGCTCGAGACGCTGATGCTGCACTTCTGCGGCGAGATCCGCCTGAACCACTGGTACCGCTGCGCGGCCGACTGGCACACCGAGCCGGTCATCAAGCAGATCTACGAAACGATCTCGCGCGATGAAGCGCGCCACGGCGGCGCATACCTGCGCTACATGAAGAAGGCGCTGAACAACTGCGGCGACGTCGCACGTGCCGCGTTCGCGAAGATCGGTGTGCTGATGGCGTCGGCGCGCCGCACCGAGAAGCCGCTGCACCCGACCAACCTGCACGTGAACCAGGCGCTGTTCCCGCGCGACACCGTGCAGTCGCGCCTGCCCGATCCGGAATGGCTCGAGCGCTGGCTCGACGAGCAGATCCGTTTCGACGGCGAATGGGAAAAGAAGGTCATCGAGCGGATCCTGCACAACCTGTCGATCCTGTTCGAGCGCACGTTCGCGACCGCGCAGGAGCTGAACCGCTACCGCAAGGAAGTAACCGGCCGCCTGCAGGCCGAAAGCGGCCCGTCGTCGGCCGCGCAACCGGCCTGAGGCCGGCTGGCGCGCCGGGGCCGGCCTGATTCACGATTCACGCCGGCCGCGCGCGCCGCTTCGCCGCTGCCCCATGAAGCCCGCTCGGCGCGCCCGGCGGGCTTTTTCGTTTCCGGCGCCACGGCTCCACGTCGCCGTACGCACTGCTCATTCGATCCGACCTTCATCATGTCCGCCACTTTCGAACGCAAGCTGATCACCCGCGACGCCCTCGTCGCCCTGCGCGCCACGCTGCCGTCGCCCGTCGTGTTCACCAACGGCGTGTTCGACATCCTGCATCGCGGCCACGTCACCTATCTCGCCGACGCGAAAGCGCTCGGCGCATGCCTGATCGTCGGCGTGAACAGCGACGCGTCGGTACGCATGCTCGGCAAGGGCGACGACCGGCCGATCAATCGCGAGGACGACCGCGCGGCGCTGCTCGCGGCGCTGGAAAGCGTCGACTGGGTCGTGAAATTCGAGGAAAAGACGCCCGTGTCGCTGATCGAGGCCGTCCGTCCGGACATTCTCGTGAAGGGCGGCGACTACGACATGGATGCGTTGCCGGAATCGGCGCTGGTGCGCGGCTGGGGCGGCCGGGCGCTGGCGATTCCGTTCGAGCACGACCGCTCGACCACCGCGTTGCTGAAGAAGGTGCGCGCGCAGCAGTCCTGAGCGCGGCCCGGCGCCGTCAGGGCGCGGACGCCGCGAGCGGTTCGGCCGTGACGGCCGGCGGCGCGATCGGGCCGCCGATGACGGGCTGGTCGGTGGCCTGCGCAAGCGGCGTCACGCGCAGCGCATCGGGCCGCACCTGCCGCGCCAGCACGCCGGGTTCGCGCGGGCCGGCCGCCGGCAGCGGCCCGAACACGCCGCGTGCCACCACGAACGCGAGCATGTTGGCGAGAAAGAGAACAGCGATCAGCCAGCGCAGCATCGTCGACACTCCTCGTCGTCATTGACGTGGTTCACGTCATTGAATCGGGCCGGCCGCATGGCCGGCTGTCTCATTCCTTCCGTTGACCGTGCGCGCGTGCTGCCGTCGTGGCGCCGCCCGACTTTCACCGTCATCGTGACGCAGGCCCGCCCGGGCTTGCGTTACCGTGCGCCGGCGCGATGCCGGCGCCGTTCCGTCACTCCTGCGCCGCCGTTGCGGTTGCCGCTTCCGCAGCAATCAGCGCGAGCCCGGACAGGATCAGTGCATCGTGCCGCGTATGCGGAACCGTCAGCGCACGCGCGACGTCGTCCGCCGCGCCGCCGGCCAGCACGAGCCGCACGGGCGCCTTCCATGCATCCACGAGATCGCGCCACGCGCGTTCGATCAGCCCGGCCTGCGCGTACAGGCAGCCGGCCGACAGCGAGCGCGGCGTATCGACCTGGAACGGTTCTGCCTGCGCACCCGCGAGCAATCCGCTCGCGATGTCGGTGGTCAGCGTCGGCAACTGCGCGGTGTGCGTGCCGAGCGCGCGCATCATCAGCGCCCAGCCCGGCGCGATCAGCCCGCCCGTGAAGCGGCCGTCCGTGCGCAGCGCCTCGAGCGTCGTCGCGGTGCCGAACGTCGCGATCAGCAGGTGCTCGCCCGGAAACGCCGCGTGCGCGCCGATCAGGCCGGCCCAGCGGTCGCTGCCGAGCTGGTCGGGCGTCGTATAGCCGTTCGTCACGCCGCATTGCGTCTGGCGCGAGCGTATCGTCGTGCGCGGCAGGCCCGGCCAGCGCGCGTCGAGCAGCGCGTCGAGCCGGGCGGCCGCGTCGGCGCCCGCGACGTTCGAGATCCACGCGCCGCGCGGACGCGGCAGGTTCGACCAGTCGGGATCGGCGCCGCCGTCGCGCGCATGGCCGAATGCGCCCGTCTCGACGAGCGAGCGCTGCGCATCGGCGAGCGCCCACTTGATCCGGCTGTTGCCGGCGTCGATCAGCAGGTGCGGCTCGCTCATTGCGCTTCGCGCAGCGACACGTCGCCGGCGGCGATCGCCTGCATGCCGTCCGGCGTGTCGAGCAGCAGCTGGCCGGTCGCGTCGATGCCCGTCGCGATACCGCGCACGCGTTCGACGCCTTGTTCGAGCAGGACGACTTCGCGCCCCGCGTACGCGTGCAGCGCGTGCCAGCGCGGCAGGAACGGCGCGAGCCCTTCGGCGCCGAACTGCGCGAGCGCAGGCGTGAGCGCGTTCAGCGACGCGGCGAGCGTATCGGTGAGGTTGGCCGATGCGCACGCGATCGACAGCGCAGCGGGCGGCAGCCCGCTCGCGAGTGTCGCTTCGCGCGCGCGCAGCGCGTCGACCTGCGCGGCGACGGCTTCCGCGCCGCGCACGTTGATGCCGAAGCCGATCACGACGGCGGTGGCGTCGGCGCTGGTCCACGCGGTTTCGATCAGGATCCCGGCGAGCTTGCCGACGATGCGCGGCGTGCCGTCGTCGGTGGCCGTCAGCAGCAGGTCGTTCGGCCATTTGAGCGCGACGCGCGTATGGGCGTCGAGCGGCAGCGCGGCCAGCCCTTCGGCGAGCGCAACGCCGATCGCAATGCTGAGGCCGCCGAGTGCTTCGACGGGGCGCGGCACGATGCAGCCGACCGAGCACAGCAGCGCGTTGCCGGGCTGTGCGAACCACGGGCGGCCCTGCCGGCCGCGGCCGGCCGTCTGCTCGAACGCGACGCGCACGAGCGGCGCGGGCAGCGCGTTCGCGGTGCGCGGCAGCGCCTTGAGCCGGGTGGCGACGTCGGCGTTGGTCGAGCCGGTGGCAGCGACGATGTCGAGCGGCCACGCACGCGGCGCGGCGTCCAGGTGCGCCTCGAGCCGGTTGCGCGCGATGTGCGCGTCGCCGGAATCGGGCGTGTCGGAGGAGGTGGGAGCGTTCATGGCGCCTATTGTAGCGACAGGGGGCGCTGGCGCGCGTCGGGCGACGCGCGCGACTGGCAGGGCGGCACGTGGCCGCCTGCACGCGAGCGGCGCCGCAGCGCCGCGCGACTCAATGCTTTTCCATCCGCTCCAGCGCCTTGATGTCCTCCTCGGACGTCATTTCGCAGGCCAGCAGCGTCTTGCCCTTCAGCGCCGGGCCCTGGCGGGCCGACACGAGAATCAGTGCACCGCCCGGGCCGCGGACCGTCAGCCTGCGCGAATAGCCGACGGACGACGCGCCCAGCAGGTGGCCCTTCTCGAGGGTGAGCTGGTAGCGTTTCGCGAGCTGGTCGGCAACCTCGCCGTCCACGAGCACACCGATGCCGGTACTGACGAACACGACCTGCTGCGTCGTGAAGCCGTCGCGGTGGATCGGCTCCGGCAGGCGATAGACCGCGGCACCCAGCATCGACTCGTCCGGTTTCGGATCGGCTGCCTTGGCGGTGTTGTAGATCGAGTCCATCAGGTCCGCCGTGAACGGCGGCTTGCAAAGCGCGGCGTTGAAGATGTCGGGCTGGGCGGGCGGCGCGGCGCGTGCGGTGAGCGGTGCGCCGGCAATGACAAGGGCGGCGGCGCCGACGGCAGCGGCACCAAGCCTGGAAAGGCGATGGGACATGGATGCAGTTCTCTCAGGTTTTATTGTGAGGCTGCATGTTAATGCATTGCCGCGTGCCGAACGATCGACGTGGAGCAGCCGGATGGCGGCAATGCAACAGGCGCGTGCGCCCGCGCCCCGCGATCGATTCCGTTGCCGGGTGATCGATGCGCGGGGCGTCGGGGCATGCGTGTCATGCAGCCGGTGCGTGCGCGTGCGTGCGGACGAACCGTTACGGCGCGACGACCGGGTGCTTCAGCGCATGCGCGGTCTCGATCCACTGCGCGTGGAATTCGTCCGCATCGGGCTTGAGCCCGAGCTCGCCGTTGCGATAGGCCATCGCGAGCGTCTGCACGGCTTCCGGCAGCTCGTGCTCGGCGGCGCGGCGATACAGCGCCAGCGCACGTGCCTCGTCGCGCGGCACGCCGCTGCCTTCGCGGTATGCGTTTGCGAGCATGAAGTCCGCGGCCGGGATGTCCGCGCGCGACGCGATCTCGAACCAGTGCGCGGCCTGCACCGGATCGGCGGCGATGCCGTAGCCGCTGCGATAGATCAGCCCGAGGTAATACGCGGCGGCCGCGTCGCCCTGCGCGGCCGCTTCGCCGAGCAAGGTACGGGCGCGTGCGTAGTCCTTCGGCATGTCGCTGCTGCCGAGCAGCAACGCCTTGCCGAGCGCGAGCTGCGCCCGTCGGGCAGCCGGCGCGTCGGCCTTGCTGTCTGCCGTCGCGGCCGTTTCCAGCCAGCCGCGCCCCTCGTCTCGCAGCCCCGGTTCGCGCGCGTCGACGAGCGCGATGCCGAGCGCTGCCTGCGCGTCGCCCGAGCCGCGCCGCGCCAGCGTGCGCAACTGCGCGAGCGCGTGCGGCTCGGTGGCCTGCGTGACCATCGCCTGCCACTCGTCGAGCTGCGCGGC
>NZ_CABVQC010000125.1 GCF_902499175.1 Burkholderia aenigmatica | reverse complement strand
TCGCCGCCGACAGCCCGGCGGGGCCGCCGCCGACGATCACGACGTCGTATTCCATCGATTCGCGCGGGCCGTATTGCGCGAGCAAGTCCTGTGTGGTCAAAATCCTGTCTCCTCCTGCGTCCCGACCGTCAGCCGGTCAGAACTGGTCTTCCGTCAACGCGAGCACGCCCTCGTTGCCCTTCGTGCCGACGATCGACGCTTCGAGCGCGCCCGCCTGCACCAGCACGTGCTCCGCATAACATTGCGCGATCGCGATCTTCGCATCGAAGAACGCCGGGTCGCTTGCGCGGTTCGCCTGCGCGGCCACCAGTGCGCGGCCCATCTGCCACCCGCACAGCACCACGCCCGCCAGCTTCAGGTACGGCACGCTGCCCGCGAACACCGCGTTCGGGTCCTGCTTCACGTTCGCCACCACGTAATCGACCACCGACGACAGCGCCTTCGCGCCCTTCTCCAGCTGCGCCTTCACCGATGCAGCCGCCGCGCCGTCCAGCTTGCCCAGCGCCGCCACCGTCTCGCCGATCTCCGCGATCAGCGCCTTCGCCACCGCGCCACCGTCGCGCATCGTCTTGCGGCCGACCAGGTCGTTCGCCTGGATCGCCGTCGTGCCTTCGTAGATCGCCAGGATCCGTGCATCGCGGTAGTACTGCGCCGCGCCCGTCTCCTCGATGAAGCCCATCCCGCCGTGCACCTGCACACCCAGGCTCGCCACGTCGTTCACCATCTCCGTGCTCCAGCCCTTCACCACCGGCACCAGATACTCGTAGATTGCCTGATGACGGTCACGCGTCGCCTCGTCCGAATGGCGGTGGGCAATGTCACTGTGCGCAGCGGCCACGTAGGCCAGCGCCCGTGCGCCTTCGGTCAGCGCACGCATCGTGCCGAGCATGCGGCGTACGTCCGGGTGATGGATGATCGTCACCGACTGCTTGGCCGAACCGTCCACCGGGCGGCTCTGCACGCGTTCCTTCGCGAATTCCGCGGCCTTCTGGTACGCACGGTCGGCCACGCCGATGCCCTGCATCCCGACGCCGAAGCGCGCTGCGTTCATCATGATGAACATGTATTCGAGGCCGCGGTTTTCTTCGCCGATCAGGTAGCCGATCGCGCCGCCGTTATCGCCGTACTGCAGCACCGCCGTCGGGCTCGCCTTGATCCCGAGCTTGTGCTCGATCGACACGCAGTGCACGTCGTTGCGCGCGCCCAGCGAGCCGTCTTCGTTGACCAGGAACTTCGGCACGATGAACAGCGAGATGCCCTTCACGCCTTCCGGCGCGTTCGGCGTGCGGGCCAGCACCAGGTGGACGATGTTGTCCGCCATGTCGTGCTCGCCCCACGTGATGAAGATTTTCGTGCCGAACACCTTGTAGGTGCCGTCGCCCTGCGGCTCGGCGCGCGAGCGCACCAGCGCGAGATCCGAGCCCGCCTGCGGCTCGGTCAGGTTCATCGTGCCGGTCCATTCGCCCGAGATCAGCTTCGGCACATAGCGCTGCTTCTGCTCGTCGGTGCCGGCCGTCAGCAGTGCCTCGATCGCGCCGTCGGTCAGCAGCGGACACAGCGCGAACGACAGGTTCGATGCGTTCAGCATCTCGATGCACGGTGTCGCGATCAGCTTCGGCAGCCCCTGGCCGTCGTATTCGGACGGATGCTGCAGCCCCTGCCAGCCGCCTTCGACGAACTGGCGGAACGCTTCGCCGAAGCCCGGCGTCGCGGTCACGACACCATCCTTCCAGCTGCTCGGGTTGCGGTCGCCTTCGACGTTCAGCGGGGCCAGCACCTCGCCGCAGAACTTCGCGGACTCGTCGAGCACGGCCTGCGCCGTGTCGTAACCGGCATCCTCGAAGCCCGGCAACTGTGCAACGGCGTCGATGCCGGCCAGTTCCTTCAGCACGAACAGCATGTCCTTGACGGGGGCGTTATAGCTCATGGTCGATGTTCCAATCAGACGGTATATGAGGGACGCTACAGGGCGCGATGCGGTGAAACCGGCTCAGACCCAGGCGACGACGTAAGCCATCGTAATGCCGTGGCGGTCGATTCTTATTGTCATATCCGGCCCACCTGGTGACAAAATCGGCCACGGGATGCGGGGGCAAGGCCGGAAGCGGCCGGCTGGATGCGGGTTTGGCCGGAGTCGGTTTTGGCGGTTTCGGGAATTTGGCGAGCAATCGGCGTGCCACGCCGGGGCGATCGGAGCCAGGGTTGCCGGGGGCGAGCGGTGGCTTCCGGGCCGCCGACTTCTCTTGTTCCGCCGCACGTGCCGCGTGCCGGCAGGCGATTCCGGCCGGAAGCGGGGACGCGCCCACGGCGAAAGGGGTCACATCGGGGTCGGAGAGCCCTCAAATTCTGCATCGCAAGTCATCGAGCACGACGCTGCCGCCCCTCCCATCGTCACCGCCGGCCGGAACCCGCACCGCATGCCGGAGCGATGCATTCCTGCCGGCGGCCGGATCGTTCAGCGCAACATCAAGCGGATGCTCGCTTACTCGGCGATCTCGAACATGGGCTTCGTGCTGCTCGGCCTGCTCGCGGGCATCGTGAAGGGCGACGCGGCGGCACCGGCGAACGCATACAGCTCGGCGATGTTCTACGCGATCGTCTACCTGATCACGACGCTCGGCTCGTTCGGCGTGGTGATGCTGCTCGCGCGCCGCGATTTCGAAGCCGAAACGATCGACGACTTCAAGGGCCGCAACAAGCGCAGCCCGGTGTTCGCGTTCGTGATGATGGTCATGATGTTCTCGCTGGCAGGCATCCCGCCAACCGTCGGCTTCTACGCGAAGCTCGCCGTGCTCGAGGCGACCGTCAACGCGAGCCTCACGTGGCTGGCCGTGCTGGCCGTGATCACGTCGCTGTTCGGCGCGTTCTGCTACCGGGTTTATTCGCCTACCGGCACGAGTTTCAGACGGCGTGAGATCGCGCGGGAATGAACGAATGACCGGATGATAGGATGGCGGCACTCTTCGATTCCAAGCGACACATAACACGCATGTCCATCCTGCCCCCGGCCACCCGACACTCGCTCGTCGAATCGGCAATCGAAATCCTCAAATCCAATATCACTTCCGGCATCTGGCAGGTCGGTCAGCGCATTCCGACCGAGCTCGATCTCGCGAAACAGCTCGAGGTCGGACGCAACACGGTGCGCGAGGCCGTTCGCACGCTCGCGTATTCCGGCGTGCTCGACGTGCGCCAGGGCGACGGCACCTATGTGCGGCGCAATGTCGATCCGGCCGACACGATGCGCAACGTCGATCGCGCCGCGCGCGGCGACCATCTCGAGCTGCAATGCATGCTCGAAACGGAGTGTGCGCGCTACGCGGCACGCCGGCGCACCGACGCGGATCTCGCGACGCTGCGCAAGCTGCTGAAAGCGCGCGGCGAACGCGAAGCGTCGCGCGACGTGAAGAAGTTCGTCGAGCGCGACCGCGCGTTTCACATCGCCGTGGCCGCCGCGTCGCACAATCACGCGCTCGAAGCGTTGTATCGCTACTTTTCTGGGTCGATCCTCGCGAACATCGAGGACGTCCTCATCGAGCTCGACAAGGCCGCGATTCCCGAGCCGGACCTGCAGGCGCACCAGGCATTGCTCGACGCGATCGAGCAGCGCGACGAGAACAAGGCGGTTCGCGCAACCCTTGCGATCCTCAAGCCACAGATGACCTGGCTCGAGACGCACGAGCCCCACGAGACGCCCGCCGACTGACGGGCCCGCCCCGCGCGACGCGGCGACGGCCGCGATCACGTCACTCCGCCTGTCCGGCGCGGACCGATCCCGGCGCGCCCGCTTGCGGGTGAAACTACCCCAGACAACCGGGCAACACTTGCGGCCGATCTTGCATCATGTAAGATTCGAATGATCCAGTCATCCCATGATTGGATCATTCGCACCGGCACATTGCGAATTTCCCTGTTTCCCGCTGGGGGAAGGCATTCGACGCGGCACCGCTTCCCTTTTGCTGACGACGGCGGCACATCGATGCACGAGATTTCCATGAAGTCCGGCATGCCTTGCCTGCCCGGCGGTCGACCACGACGGGCAGGCGCCGAAACCCGGCGTGTTTGCCGCCACCCGATGCCGGCACCGGGCAATAGCACCACCGATGCGTGCGTCACGCGTGATGCCACGCGCAATCGTTGCGTACGCTGCAGTCACGCTACGCGCGCACATCCCGCACGACCATTGCGCGGCGTGCACGCGATGAAACGGAGAAGCCGATGGCACCCGACCTGAACCTGCTGATTGCACTCGACGCACTGCTCGAAGAAGGCAGCGTCGTCGGCGCCGCACGCCGCATGAACCTCAGCCCGCCCGCGATGAGCCGCACGCTCGCGCGCATCCGCGAAACGGTCGGCGACCCGATCTTCGTGCAGGCCGGCCGCAAGATGGTGCCGACACCGCGCGCGCTCGAACTGCGCGGCGTCGTCCGCGAGACCGTGGAGCGCGCGTCGCAGTTGCTCGCCCCGTCCGCGGAAACCGATCTCGGCACGCTCGACAAGCAGTTCAACGTGCGTGCGAACGACATCTTCGTCGGCCTGCACAGCAGCGGCCTGCTCGACGAGATGGCGCGCCGGATGCCGCGCGCGATGCTGCGCCTCATGCCCGAGGAAGACGACCTCGACGACGACGCATTGCGCAGCGGCCGCATCGACCTGTTCATCAGCGCGTCGCGCCGCCTCGGGCCGGAGATTCGCGTGCAGCCGCTGTTCACGACGACCTTCGTCGGTCTCGCGCGCCACGACCACCCGATCTTCGACGACGACATCACGCCCGAGCAGTTCGCGCGCTGGCCGCATATCGGCGTGTCGCGGCGCGGCAAGTCGGCGGGGCCGATCGACGACGCGCTCGCCGCGCGCGGGCTCGCGCGGCACGTGCTGCTCGTCGTGCCGACGCCATATGCGGCGATCTTCGCACTGCAGGCGTCGGACCTGATCCTGCCGCTGCCCGAGCATCTCGCGCGCGGCGCGGTGCAGGCCGGGCTCGGCGTGCGCACGTTCGAACTGCCGGTGCCGCTCGAAACCGTGCTGATCACGCAGGCGTGGCATCCGCGCTTCCAGAGCGACCCCGCGCACCAGTGGTTGCGGCGTGTCGTGCGCGGGCTGTGCACCGGCCAGCCGGCACTGCATCCGGCGCACGCATGACGCATGCGTCGCACGCACTCGTCGAGTGCAAAGACGTCACTGTTCCGCATCCATGGCTCGACCGTAGACTGGCTTCGTCCTTTCTCACGGAGCGAGCGCAGTGCATGACGCAGCAGATCAGACGCGCGCCGTCGCGCCGCCCAGCCGCCTGAACCGCGCGGCCGCGGCGTTGATCGCGCGCATCGACATTTTTACGCCGCGTGGTGCGTATGTCGTGCGCTCGGTCATCGCCTCCGCGCTCGCGCTCGGCGTCGCGTACCTGCTCGCACTGGAAACACCGTACTCGGCGGCGTCGACGGTGCTGCTCGTGATCAACCCCGTCCAGGGAGCCGTGATCGGCAAGGGCGTGTGGCGCGTGGTCGGCACGATCGCCGGGATGGTCGTCGCGTTCGTGCTGATGGGCTGCTTCGCGCAGCAGCCGCTGCTGTTCATCCTCGGCTTCGCGTTCTGGCTCGGCGTCTGCGTCGCGGGCATGACGCTGCTGCGGCACTTCCGCGCGTCGGGCACCGTGGTGGCCGGCTACACGATCGGCCTCGCGACCTACGGCGCGATGCAGCATCCCGAGCTGACCTTCGAGCACGTGATCGGGCGCGGCTCGACGGTCGTGATCGGCGTGCTGTGCCTGAGCCTCGTGTCGATGCTGCTCGGCACGCGCGACGTGCGCGCGAAACTGGAAGCGCTGGTGACGCGCGTCACGGCCGACGTCGCGCGGGTCATCGCCACGAAACGCAAAGGCCTCGCGGCGGAGCCCGCCGACGCCAAGCGGCACGCGCTGTTCGCCGGCATCTACGGCATCGACGATCTGCTCGCGCTCGGCAAGGCCGAATCGGAAGATCTCGCGCAACGCGCGGCCGCCGTGCGGCACGGCATGGCGTCGCTGTTCGGCGCACTCGCGGGCGGCATGCCGCCACTGCCGCCCGACAGTCCCGGCGCGCGCGCGGTCGCGGCGCTGCAGCCGCGTCTCGCGGCTGCGTGGCAGGCCGCCGCCGACGCATTGGGCGACGGCCCCGGCGGTGCGGCGCGCGCGCTTGCATTGCTGGCCGATGCGCGCGAACGCCTGCGCGACGCCCTCGAAGGCATCACGCTCGGCAATCCGCGCGTCGAGGCAGCGTTGCTGATCGCCGGCGAGCGGTTGATCGAACAGATCGACGACTACCGTGCGGCGCTGAACGGGCTCGTCGAACTGCAGCGCCCGCGGCCGGGCCATCGGCCCGCACGGGTGCGCTTTCACCGCGACACGGGCGCGGCCCTGCGCAACGGCGTGCGCTCGGCCTGCGCGATCGTGATTGCCGGCGCATTCTGGCTCGTGACCGGCTGGAACCAGGGCGACATGATGCTGCTCGTCGTCGCACCGTACTGCGCGCTGCTCGCGACCGCCGGCAACCCGGCCGCTGCCGCACGGGCGCTCATCAAGGGCACGGTCCTGGCCGTACCGGCGGCGTTCGTGTGTGCGTTCGGCATCCTGCCGCGCATCGAAGGTTTTCCCTTGCTCGTCGTCGCGCTCGCGCTGTTCTGGATGCCGGGCATCTACGCGACGAGCGTGCCGAAGACCGCGCTCGCCGGGCTTGCCTATCTCGTCGCGTTCAACACGCTGACCGGCGCGACCAATCCGTTCCGCCCCGACGTCGCGCTGTTCCTCAACCAGTCGGTCGCGTGGGTACTCGCCACGTTCCTCACGCTGCTCACGTTCCGGTTGATCCTGCCACGCAACCTGGCCACCGATGCCACGCGGCTGCGCCGCACGATCCGCGACGACACGCTCGCGCTCGTGGCCGGCAGGCGCGTCACGGGGGCGGACTGGCAGCAGCGCCAGCAGCACCGCATCGCGCAGCTCGGCGCGCTGCTCGCCGGCCAGCCGGCCGCGATGACACAGGCGAGCATCGAGGCACTTGCGGCGCTGCACGTCGGCAAGGAGCTGCTGCGGATCCGCCGCGGCGCCGCGCGCGACGACCTGCCCGATGCCGCGCAACGGTGCGTGCGCGCCGGGCTTGCCGGCCTCGCGCGGCACGCG
>NZ_CABVQC010000124.1 GCF_902499175.1 Burkholderia aenigmatica | reverse complement strand
CCCGCTGCGTTCGTTTGATCCCTTGCTCCACTTGGCACCTCTTCGCTTCGGCGAAAAAGTGTCAACCTATTTCAGGATGGGTCACGACCAACAAAAAAAGCGGCCCAGGCCGCTTTTTTGTTGCTGCGATCCGCACGACATGACGCCGGCGGACAGATCGGGAAGCTCAGCTCCCTGCCAGCAGGTAATGCACGGCAATGCCCGCGAACAGCACGCCGCCGAGCCAGTTGTTGTGCCGGAACGCCGCGAAGCACGGCATCCGCTCGCGGTCCTTGATCAGCGTGTAGTGATACAGCGCGCAGCCGACCGCCGCCGCCCAGCCGGCCCAGTATGCGAGGCCGAAGCCCAGCGTCACGCCGATCCACACGTAGATGCCGAGCGTCACCGCGTAGCACAGCATGACGGCCGCGACGTCGAAGCGGCCGAACGTCAGCGCGGACGTGCGGATCCCGATCTTGATGTCGTCGTCGCGATCGACCATCGCGTATTCGGTGTCGTACGCGACCGACCAGAAAATGTTCGCGATCAGCATCACCCACGCGATCGTCGGCACCGTGTCCTGCACGGCCGCGAACGCCATCGGAATGCCAAAGCCGAACGCGATGCCGAGATACGCCTGCGGAATCGCGAAGAAGCGCTTCATGAACGGATACGAGCCCGCGACGAACAACGCGACGACGGACAGCTGCTTCGTCAGCGTGTTGAGCGGCAGGATCAGCAGGAACGAGATGAAGGCGAGCCCGACCGCGATCGCGATGGCTTCCCACGCGCGGATCTTGCCCGACGTCAGCGGCCGGTCGGCCGTGCGCTTCACATGGCGGTCGAAATCGCGGTCGGCGTAATCGTTCATCGCGCAGCCGGCCGAGCGCATCAACAGCGTGCCGAGCGAGAAGATCACGAGCAGCGGCCAGCGCGGATGGCCGTCGGACGCGATCCACAGCGCGTTGAGCGTCGGCCACAGCAGCAGCAGGCTGCCGATCGGCTTGTCCATCCGGACGAGCCGCAGATACAGGGGAAAGCGGGCAAGCATGGCGAAGCACCGGGAAGATAACCCCGGCATTTTAGAGCCGAGCGGTGCTTCGCGTCATGTCGGCGCAGCTGGCGGGCGGTAGCTGCGGGACACCAGCGCGCTGCGCGTGCCCGCTGCACACGGCCGAGCCGCAAAGCGCATCAATCAAGGGACAGAGCCGGCGCACGCGCGGACCCGTCGGGCGCACCGGCCTGCGCTCGGCCCGATGCAGGCGGATCAATCAGGGCCGGAGCGGCGCGCGAGGGCTTCTGCCAGCCTGGCGCGCGTTGCACGCCTACGCGAGCAGCGACCGCAGCATCCACGCGGGTTTTTCATGCGTCTGCAAGCGCTGCGTCAACAGGTCGGCGGTCGGCTCGTCGCTCGTCGCATCAGCGAGCGGGAAGATTGCGCGCGCGGTGCGTACGACCGCCTCATGCCAGGCCTTCCGCGATCTTCTTGCGGTCCTTGTCGCTGATGCCGATGTTGATCCGGCCAACGGGAGTCTTCCCGATTATGTTCTGGACTCCTTATTCAATCAACCGGAGCCATGAAAGCGAATCGGGTTACCTGCCTGTCTACACCACACCACTCGCACACAGTGCTCGCCACTACGCGTGGCGCATGAAACGCCGCGCTCAGGCGATCGCGTGCAGCGCCTGCGACGCCAGTTCGGCCGCACCGCCGATGACGATCGCGAATCCGACTACGTACCGCGCGATCTCGGCCGGCGCCGCCAGTGCGGCGCGCATGTTCAACTTCATTTGCGTCATGATCGTCACTCCTTCAACGAAACCCAGGGTCAGGGAGAAACGGCCGGCTGGATGACCGGCCGTTTCCCGTTACTGCATTACCGCACTACTGCACTACTGCACGGCGACGCTCACGCGAGGTCGAAGCGGTCGAGGTTCATCACCTTGTTCCAGGCCGCGACGAAGTCACGTGCGAACTTCTCCTTCGCATCCGCGCTGCCGTACACCTCGGCCAGCGCACGCAGTTGCGCATGCGAGCCGAAGATCAGGTCGACGCGCGAGCCGGTCCACTTGACCTTGCCCGTTGCACGATCGCGCCCTTCGAACACGTCGTTCGCGGCCGACACCGGCTTCCATTCCGTGCCCATGTCGAGCAGGTTCACGAAGAAGTCGTTCGTCAGCGCTTCCGGACGGTCGGTGAACACGCCGTGCTTCGCATCGCCGGCGTTCGCACCGAGCACGCGCAGGCCACCGACGAGTGCCGTCATCTCGGGTGCGCTCAGCGTCAGCAGTTGCGCCTTGTCGACCAGCAGTGCCTCGGCCGGCGTCTGGTAGGCGTGCTTCAGGAAGTTGCGGAAGCCGTCTGCAACCGGCTCGAGCACCGCCATCGCTTCAATGTCGGTCTCTTCCTGCGACGCATCCGCGCGGCCCGGTGCGAACGGCACCGTCACCGCGACGCCCGCGTTCTTCGCGGCCTGCTCGACACCGGCCGCACCGGCCAGCACGATCAGGTCGGCGAGCGATACCTTCTTGCCGCCCGTCTGCGCGTCGTTGAACGCCTTCTGCACGCCTTCGAGCGTCGCGAGCACCTTCGCGAGTTCGGCCGGACGGTTCACTTCCCAGTCCTTCTGCGGCGCGAGGCGGATACGCGCACCGTTTGCACCGCCGCGCTTGTCCGAACCGCGGAACGTCGCAGCCGACGCCCATGCGGTCGACACGAGCTGCGACACCGACAGGCCCGATGTAAGCACCTTCGCCTTCAGCGCCGCGACGTCGGCGTCGTCGATCAGCTTGTGATGGACGGCCGGGATCGGGTCCTGCCACAGCAGATGCTCGGCCGGCACGTCCGGGCCCAGATAGCGGGCACGCGGGCCCATGTCGCGGTGCGTGAGCTTGAACCATGCGCGCGCGAACGCGTCGGCGAACTCGGCCGGGTTCTCGTAGAAGCGGCGCGAAATCTTCTCGTAGGCCGGATCGAAACGCAGCGACAGGTCGGTCGTCAGCATCGTCGGACGATGCTTCTTCGACGCGTCGAACGCATCCGGAATCACGTCGCCGGCGTCCTTCGCGACCCACTGGTGCGCGCCGGCCGGGCTCTTCGTGAGCTCCCATTCGTAGCTGAACAGGTGCTTGAAGAAGTCGTTGCTCCACTGCGTCGGCGTCGACGTCCACGTGACTTCGAGGCCGCTCGTGATGGCATCCTTGCCCTTGCCCGTGCCGAACGTGCTCTTCCAGCCGAGGCCCTGCTCTTCGAGGCCCGCGGCTTCCGGCTCGGCGCCGACGTTCGAGGCCGGACCGGCGCCGTGCGTCTTGCCGAACGTGTGGCCGCCCGCGATCAGCGCGACCGTCTCTTCGTCGTTCATCGCCATGCGCGCGAACGTCTCGCGGATGTCATGCGCGGCGGCGACCGGGTCGGGGTTGCCGTCCGGGCCTTCCGGGTTCACGTAGATGAGGCCCATCTGCACCGCGGCGAGCGGGCTTTCGAGGTCGCGCTTGCCCGAGTAGCGGCTGTTCGGGCCGCCGCTCAGTTCCAGCCAGATCTTTTCCGAACCCCAGTACACGTCGTCCGGCTCCCACGTATCGACGCGGCCACCGGCATAGCCGAAGGTCTTGAAGCCCATCGATTCGAGCGCGACGTTGCCGGTCAGGATCAGCAGGTCGGCCCACGAGATGTTGCGGCCGTACTTCTGCTTGATCGGCCACAGCAGCCGGCGCGCCTTGTCGAGGCTGACGTTGTCCGGCCAGCTGTTCAGCGGCGCGAAGCGCTGCTGCCCGCCGCCCGCGCCGCCGCGGCCGTCGGCCGTGCGGTACGTGCCGGCGCTGTGCCAGGCCATGCGAATGAACAGGCCGCCATAGTGGCCGAAGTCGGCCGGCCACCAGTCCTGCGACGTCGTCATCAGCGCGTGCAGGTCCTTCTTCACCGCCGCAAGGTCCAGCTTCTTGAACGCTTCGGCGTAGTCGAAATCCTTGTCCATCGGATCGGACAATGCCGAATGCCGGTGCAGGATGTTCAGGTTAAGCTGATTCGGCCACCAGTCCTTGTTCGTCGTGCCGCCACCAGCGGTGTGGTTGAACGGGCACTTCGTTTCGTTCGACATGCGATTTCTCCTTGGCTTGCTCATATGACTCCACCCGTTCGCTCCGGCGGCATGCCGGGCGCGGTTGGCGGAGTGTCATTGCGGGGATGGGAAACGGAACAGGTTGGTCCTCCTGTCGTACTACGGGATGTCGTGCGTGGCCTGTGACGCGCGCTCCCGCTGCGATGCACCGCAGGCGGGACGCTCGGGGAACCGGCTACCGGCAGGCGTCGTGCCGGCGCTGCGGACGGTATTCCAGCTTTCGGACATGCGATGCTCCCTCATGGCTTGACGGCGGGTGATGCGGGGGAACGCTGAACCCGCGCGAGGCGGCGTTCAGCCACCATACACACGGTCCGCCAGGTACGCGAACGCAATCGGACGCAGGCTGCGAACCGCCGCCCTGGCGCGATGTACGACCGCGTCGCGCGACGGGATGTTCCGCTGCGCGCGCTGCAATACCGACTGCATCATGACACCCTCCTTTGACGCTTGCATTCGACGTGTGGATCAGTCGTCGACTTCACGCCGATCCATGGTGAGGATTCTATCTAAATCTATTGAATTTTTTAATTTGATAAATTTAATCTATGCGATAGAGAAAAATAAACGGGGTCGCAAGACCCCGTTCATCGTGCTGCCACATGTGCATGCTGCAGCGTGCTCAGTTCATCGTCGCCGGCATGTCGAGCTTCGCGACGCCCGGCAGCTCGCACGCGGAAATCGCGTCGCTGATCGCGTCGATCGCGGGCATCCGCGTGAAGCTCTTGCGCCACACGAGCACCACGCGGCGGTCGGGTACCGGCTCGTTGAACGGCACGTACGACAGCAGTTCGGCATCGGGGCCGTTCGCGCGCGGGCCGACCTCGGCAACCGACATCCGCGGCAGCACGGTGATGCCGACACCGCTTGCGACCATGTGGCGGATCGTCTCCAGCGAAGAGCCCTCGAAGGTTTTCTGGATGCCGTCGGCCGTCTGCGAGAAGCGCATCAGCTCCGGGCACACGCCGAGCACGTGATCGCGGAAGCAGTGGCCGTTGCCGAGCAGCAGCATGGTTTCCTGCTTCAGGTCCTCGGCGTCGATTTCCTCGCGCTTTTCCCACGGATGGCCGGCGGGCAGCGCAACGACGAACGGTTCGTCGTACAGCGGGCGCACCATCAAGCCGGTTTCCGGAAACGGCAGCGCCATGATCGCGGCGTCGATCTCGCCCTGCTTCAGCAGTTCGAGCAGCTTCAGCGTGTAGTTTTCCTGCAGCATCAGCGGCATCTGCGGGACCCGCTGGATCATCTGCTTGACGAGCGTCGGCAGCAGGTACGGCCCGATCGTGTAGATCACGCCCAGGCGGAACGGGCCAACCAGCGGATCCTTGCCCTGCTTCGCGATCTCCTTGATCGCGAAGGTCTGCTCGAGCACGCGCTGCGCCTGCGTGACGATCTGGTCGCCGATCGGTGTCACGCTCACTTCGCTCGCACCGCGTTCGAAAATCTGCACGTTGAGCTCGTCTTCGAGCTTCTTGATCGCCACCGACAGCGTCGGCTGGCTCACGAAGCATGCTTCGGCCGCGCGGCCGAAATGCCGTTCGCGCGCAACCGCGACGATGTATTTCAATTCAGTCAGCGTCATTGTGGGTCAATCAGAGATATACAAGCGATAGGTTTAATTTATACACCCTGTGACACCGGTTCGCCAAGTTTCTCTGCATCGGAATGCTTCAAACGGCGGTTTGAAATCCGGCTCCGACCCGCGAATCAGGCCTTCAGATACTGCTCGCGCGCGCCGAGCCAGCGTGCGAGATGCTGCGTGACGATCTCGGGATACGCGGCAATCAGCCGCGTCGCGGCTTCTCGGGCCGGATCGATCAGCCAGCCGTCGGTCTCGAGGTTCGCAAAGCGCAGCATCGCCGCGCCCGACTGGCGTGCGCCGAGGAATTCGCCGGGGCCGCGGATCTCGAGGTCGCGCCGTGCGATCTCGAAGCCATCGGTCGTCTCGCGCATCGTCTTCAAGCGCTCGCGGCCCGTGAGCGACAGCGGCCCCGTGTACAGCAGCACGCACACCGACGCCGCGGTGCCGCGCCCGACCCGGCCACGCAGCTGGTGCAGCTGCGCGAGGCCGAAGCGCTCCGCGTGCTCGATCACCATCAGCGACGCGTTCGGCACGTCGACGCCGACCTCGATCACGGTCGTCGCGACGAGCAGCTGCACGTCGTTGCGCGTGAACGCTTCCATCACGGCCGCCTTGTCGGCCGGCGACAGCCGGCCGTGCACGAGCCCGACCTTCAGCTCCGGGAGCGCGGTGGCCAGCGTCTCGTAAGTCTCGACGGCCGTCTGCAGCTGCAGCGTCTCGCTCTCCTCGATCAGCGGGCACACCCAGTAGACCTGGCGCCCGGTCAGCGCGGCCTCGCGTACGCGGGCGATCACCTCCTCGCGCCGCGCATCGCCGACGAGGCGCGTCAGCACGGGCGTGCGGCCCGGCGGCAACTCGTCGATCGTCGAGACCTCGAGATCCGCGTAATACGTCATCGCGAGCGTGCGCGGAATCGGCGTGGCCGACATCATCAGCTGGTGCGGCTGGAAGTCGCGCGCGCCGTTGGCCGCATTCGCGGCCTTCGCGCGCAGCGCGAGCCGCTGCTCGACGCCGAAGCGGTGCTGCTCGTCGACGATCACGAGGCCGAGCCGCGCGAATTCGACGGTGTCCTGGATGATCGCGTGCGTGCCGATCACGAGCTGCGCGGTGCCGAGCGCGGCCGCCTCGATCGCCGCGCGCTTCTCCTTCGCCTTCAGGCTGCCCGCGAGCCACGCCACCGTGACGCCGAGCGGCTCGAGCCACGCACGCAGCTTGCGCGCGTGCTGTTCCGCGAGAATTTCAGTGGGCGCCATCAGCGCGGCCTGGTAGCCGGCGTCGATCGCCTGCGTGGCGGCCAGCGCCGCGACGACCGTCTTGCCGCTGCCGACGTCGCCCTGCAGCAGGCGCTGCATCGGGTGCGCGAGCGTGAGGTCGTTCGCGATCTCGTCGACGACGCGCCCCTGCGCTCCCGTCAGCGTAAACGGCAGCGCCGCGTAGAGCCGGGTCGTCAGCGCATCGGCATCGCTCGCGGCGCGGCGCGGCATCGCGGGCGCCGCACGCGTGCGGCGCTCCTCGTGCGCGCGCTTGAGCGACAGCTGCTGCGCCAGCAGTTCTTCGAACTTGATGCGCGTCCACGCCGGATGCGAGCCGTCCATCAGCGCGGCTTCGTCGGAATCGACGCGCGGGTGGTGCAGGATCCGCACCGCCTGCTCGAGCGACGGCACGTCGAGCGGCAACAGGTAATCGCGCTGGATCTCGGGCGGCAGCAGTTCGGGCAGCGGCGTGCGCTCGACCGCATTCTCGATCGCCTTGCGCAGATAGGCCTGCGACACGCCGGCCGTGCTCGGATAGACGGGCGTGAGCACCTGCGGCAGCGGCGCATCGGCTTCGACGACGCGCACCGCCGGATGCACCATCTCCATCCCGAAGAAGCCGCCGCGCACGTCGCCGCGCACGCGCAGCCGCTGGCCGACGGCCATCTGCTTGACCTGTGAGCCGTAGAAATTCAGGAAGCGCAGCACGAGGTGCTCGCCGTCGTCGTCCTGGATCTTCACGACCAGCTGGCGGCGGGGCCGGTACGCGACCTCGTTGTCGAACACGACACCTTCGGCCTGCGCGATGCCGCCCGGCAGCAGCTCGCCGATCGGCGTGAGCGTGGTTTCGTCCTCGTAGCGCATCGGCAGATGCAGCACGAGATCGATCGAACGCGTGAGGCCGAGCTTCGCGAGCTTGTCGACGGTCTTCACGGGCTTGTCGGCGGCCGGCTTCTTCTTGCGTTTCGCGCCGGCCGCACCCGCTGCGTCGGTCGCGGCGGCGTCATCGGCGTCGGGCGCGGCGGC
>NZ_CABVQC010000123.1 GCF_902499175.1 Burkholderia aenigmatica | reverse complement strand
CTGGCGCCTATGTGCCGCCCCTCAAGTGGCGCCCTTATGCCGACCCCGCATTGGCTCCATAGCGCCGCCCCGTGACACACCATGGCGGCTGCGGTCCAGGAGCCGCACGCCAAGCAGGCCCTCCAGGTCCGCGATCGCCTTCGACACGGCTGGCTGCGACATGTGAAGCTGTTCGGCCGCCTTGCGCATCCCGCCCGCGCTGATAACCGTCATCAGCGTGTCGAGGTCGCGAAGCTTCAGTCGTCGTCGAAGCCGGTCGCCGTCCATGTCCTGACCTATTCGATTTCGTGATCACACCATCGTAATTTGAAACTTTCCGTTGATCAAATGCTGTCCTAGGATGGCAGTCAGCAAAGCCTCGCGAACCTGAAATCCAGCGGCCGGCGAGCCATTCGAACAGGAGGCGACGATGATCATTCCCGTGCTGGTGAATGTCGGTCTGGCCATGTTGCTGGTGCTCTCCAGCCTCGGCGACGCGCACGCGGACGACCTGAAGGTTTTCAGCACGCCGACGATGAAGTCGACGCTCGCGGAACTCGCGCCGGGATTCGAACGGCTGACCGGACACCGGCTCGCTGCGACGTACGACAACGCCGCGACGCTGAAACGGCGGATCGAAGCAGACGAGCCGTTCGACATCGCGATCCTGCTGCCCACTCAGGTCGACGATTTGATCCAGACGGGCAAGATCGTATCGAACACACGCGTTGACGTCGCGAAAGCAGCAGTCGGCATGGCGATGCGTGCGGACAAGCCCGCGCCCGACATCGGGACGGTCGACGCGTTCACGCGGGCGCTGACGAGTGTCCGTTCGCTGTCGTGGTCGCCGGAGAGCGCGAGTGGCGCCTATCTCGTCGGCCTGCTCGGCCGGCTGGGCATCATGGACACGGTCAAGGCGCATCTCGTGCCCGTCCCGGGCGGCGACGTGGTCGCGGCCGTTGCCGGCGGCCAGGCCGACGCGACCGTGATCACCGTGCCCAATATCGTCGACGTGCCGGGTGTCCGACTGGTCGGCTTGCTGCCGCGTGAACTGCAGCACGACACGGTTTACACGGCAGGCATCGCCACCCATACGGCGGATCCGCGCGGTGCCAAGGCACTGATCGATTTTCTGCAATCGGCCGAAGCGACCGCCGTGTTGCGCAAAAAGGGATTTGATCAGCCGACGCCGTGACCGGATTGGCGAGAAAACGACGACGCAGGCGATATACGGTTGTGCAGTGAACGCCTGATAGCAGTGCTGCTCGTTCGGCCTGCTTGCAGGCAAGCACACCGTTGCCCAGCGGTCGAAGCACGGACGCAACCTTCGCCGCTCGATCGGCCCGCTCTTCGATCGAAGCCATATGGATCCCTACTCATCCATGCGACCCATGCGCTAGCAGCATTAAAGGTATGGCAACGGGTACCTTCGAGTGGTTGAACGATACGAAGGGGTTCGGATTCATCACCCCGGATGACGGCGGCGAAGACCTGTTTGCGCACTTCTCCGAGGTTCAGGGAAGTGGCCTCAAATCGCTTCAGGAGGGCCAGAAGGTCAGCTTCGAGGTCAAACAGGGCCCCAAGGGGAAGCAGGCCGCCAGCATCAAGCCGCTGTAAGTCTTCCCCGCAGCGAACACGCCCGGCCAGGACAACGATCAGGCCGACGCGTGATCGCTGCAAGTCTGGAGCCGGGCATCGAAGGGGTACCGCGCCCGGCTTGCTCTAGCGCTCAAGAAATGGCCTGAGCTTGTCCGCACGGCTGGGATGCATCAGCTTGCGCATCGCCTTGCTCTCAATCTGACGGATCCGCTCGCGAGTCACGTCGAACTGCTTGCCGACCTCTTCAAGCGTGTGATCGGAGTTTGTGTCGAGCCCGAATCGCATCCGCAGAACCTTGGCCTCGCGCGGCGACAACCCGTTGAGTGCCTCGTCGATCGCCGCGCGCATGTTCGCGTGAATCGCCGCCTCAGCCGGTGAACTTGCCGAGACATCCTCAATCATGTCGCCGAGCGTTGCATCGGCGTCGTCACCCACCGGAGTTTCGAGCGAGACAGGTTGCTTGGCAATCTTGAGGATACTGAGCACTTTCTCCTCGGACATCTCCATGCGCTTTGCCAGCACAGCGGGATGCGCTTCCTGCCCTGTCTGTTGCAGGATTTCGCGCGATATCCGGTTCAGCTTGTTGATCGTCTCGATCATGTGGACCGGCACGCGAATGGTCCGCGCCTGATCGGCGAGCGCACGCGTGACAGCCTGCCGGACCCACCAGGTCGCGTAGGTCGAGAACTTCCAGCCGCGCCGGTATTCGAACTTGTCCACGGCCTTCATCAGGCCGATATTGCCCTCCTGGATCAAATCCAGGAACTGCATGCCGCGGTTCACGTATTTCTTGGCGATTGAAATGACAAGACGAAGGTTCGCCTCGATCATCTCGCGCTTGGCCTGCCGCATTTTCAGTTCCGCGGCGCTCATCTGGCGGTTGATCTGCTTGAGCTGCTTGAGCGGCAACGAGACCCGGGATTCGATGTCGACGAGTTTCTGCTGCGCCGCCTGAATCGCCGGCTGATGTCGCTCGAGCGCCGCGCCGAACTGCTGCGAGGTCGCGGCCGTGCGGCTCGTCCATTCGAGGTCGGTCTCGTGGCCCGGGAACGACTCGACAAACGCGTCGCGCGGCATGCCGCAACGGTCGACAGCAATCGCCAGGATGCTGCGCTCAATCGCGCGAACCTCAGTCACTTGCCCATGCACGATGGCGCACAGGCGGTCGATGGTCTTGGCCGTAAAGCGGATCGGCGCGAGTTCACGCTGGATCGCCGTGCGCACTTGCGCAGCGGCTGCGGAACGGGCATCGCCAGTGACAGGCACATCCGGCAACTGCTCGAACAGTGCACGCACGCGCGCGAAAATCACGAGACTGTCGTTCGTGAGTTCTTCGAGGCGTGCCGCGTTCACCTTCTCCGAATCCCCGGCGTCCGTATCGACGTCGTCTTCGTCCGAATCATCGTCGGCGGCGAGTGCTTCCGCCTCCTCTTCCTGGGACTCCGGCGTCATTTCGCTTTCATCGGCGTCGACGCTGATGCCATCGACCAGTTCGTCGATGCGCAGTTCGCCGGCAACGACGCGGTCGACATCGGCAAGAATCGTGGACACGATCGACGGACACGCGGCAATCGCTTGAATCATGTCCTGCAGACCATCTTCGATCCGTTTCGCGACCTCGATTTCACCGGCGCGGGTCAGCAGTTCGCTGGCGCCCATCTCACGCATGTACATCCGAACCGGATCCGTGGTGCGGCCGAATTCGGAATCGACGGTCGATAACGCAGCTTCCGCCTCCTCGTCGGCCTGATCGTCGGATGCCACGGCCGGCGCAGCCTCGGTTAACAGCAGCGCTTCGGCGTCCGGCGCTTGTTCGTACACGGCCACACCCATGTCGCTGAACGTGCTGACGATGGTGTCCATCGCCGCCGTTTGGGCAAAGTTGTCGGGCAGGTGGTCGTTGATGTCCGCGTGGGTGAGATAGCCGCGCTCGCGACCGAGCGCGATCAACGCGCGCATCTGGTGCTGGCGCTCCTCATTCTGGCGTGCCAGCGACGCGATGTCCGTCGGTGTCAGGGCCTGGGCCTTTCCCTTTGCCACACGGCGGCCGGCTTTTGCCGTGGCCGTGATTTCAGGGGATGTGGAATCGTTCCGATCAGGATTTGTCAATACATGCTCCTCGACAGATGAGCCGACGATCGTCGCGAGCATGACGCCAGAATGGGTTGCCTGCCGGGATGCGAACGGAATCGTGTACGCACAGATAGTCGAGGGCGGGACGCCTCGCGTGAAATCCGTATGCGCAGCTTGTGGGGGGCGTGAATGATACCGGAATGTATCGTGCGGCACAAGACGGGGAGCCGCCTGGGATTTCCATACGCTTACCGGTGCAGCGCTCTCTAGCTGCGACAAGGGGGAGCAGTCGCCCCCTGTCCCTGCCAGTGAAGGCGTGCTGTCGCCCCATCACGGCCATTCGAGCCGCGGCGCCTTCGACGACCGCTTCCACGGTACAACCGCCACTCGCGGACTCGGAGCGCCCGACTTCCTTTCTGCCTCCGGGAGAAAGGCGAGACGCCTCGATCGATAGAGACAACGGCACCCATTGGTCCACTGCCGGGCCGTATAAAGGTCGCCCGGCATCCTTCATGTGGTGAAACGACACGTGACGCTGGCTGCATACGCGTACGCGACGCTCGACGGAAACGCACGCGGCTGAACCCGTTGGCGGATTTCTCGTTTTGGGCCAGTTGACGTTGGCCCGACAGCGCCATCTTGAACCAGCACACCGCACGTGTGGCGTCCTCAATGGGCCAGCGTCCAGACGACAGCGTGGCCTGCCCCGTTCGCGGTGTATGCCAAGCCGGACACCTTACCCTCGTTGTCAATGCTCCCCGCATAGCTGTTTCTGCCACCGGGCAGAGTGCCGAGATCACTTATCACGCCGTTGTCATACAAGACAGCGTGATTGTCACCGCTCGATGTTTGCGAGTAGCCGACTATCTGGCCCCGAGCATTGATACCGCTGGCGCCACTGTTGCGGCCACCAGGCAGCGTGCCGAGATCCGTCATCACGCCGTGGTCATATAAAAAAGCATGAGTGTCGCCGCTCGCCGTTTGCGATTGGCCAACCACCTGGCCCCGCGCATTGATATTGTTGGCGAAGCTATTGCCGCCACCCGGCAGGGCGCCGAGGTCTGTCATCACGCCGCGGTCATACAAAAAAGCGTGATAGTGCCCACTTGCGTTGGTTGCATAGCCGACTACTTGGCCACGGTCGTTGATACCAATGGCGGCACTGAAGCCGCCACCGGGTAAGGTGCCGAGGTCGCTCATCACGCCGTGGTCATACAAAAAAGCGTGCAAGTCACTATTTGCGGGATACGCATAGCCGGCCACTTGGCCCCGGTCGTTGATGGCCTTCCCGACGCTGTAGTTTCCACCAGGGAAGGTGCCGAGGTCGGTCATCACGCCGTTGTCATACAAAAAGGCATGCAAGTTCCCGCTCGCGACAGTTGCAAAGCCGGCCACTTGGCCGCGATGGTTGATACCCGCGGCGATGCTGTAGTTCCCGCCAGGGAGGGTGCCGAGGTCGTTCATGACACCGTCGCGATACAAAAAGGCGTGATATTGCTGGTTCGCGGTGAACGCATAGCCGACTACCTCGTCGGGTTCCGTGATGCCGGTGCCGACGCTGAAGGTACCACCGGGCAGGGTGCCAAGATCGGAGATCGTGGCACCCTGCCCGGCTGTCGCCGTGTCGGCGCCAAGCGCCAACACAGCAGCCATGCTCACAACGAGGCTCACACCGTAAATTTTGCTCAAGAGCGTGCACGCGGATTTCATCATGAACTCCTGACAATGAGACAGCCGCCAAGGCAACCAGTGGCGTTGGGAACAAGTGGACTCGATATGCAATTGCCTGCGGAGCCGAATTCTGGGGACACGGGCCAAGACACATTGCCAATGTATTGAAGCCAGTCCCGGTTGGATTCTGGGCTCACAAGTCAGGCTGATTCGAGTACGCACGAATCGCACCATGGCCGTTTGGTAGCGGATTCAGAAATCCCGCCCTTAAGCGTGCGCGAGAAGCGTTTCATCGGCGAAACGCGGCAGATGGGATGCACATGTTCAGTGCGTGATGCGTGGCCGTCGATTGGAGCCGAATTGGATTCGGTCGACCATCACGCGCCAGGAATGTCCGGGCGTCGAATTCGCCTGCTGTTAGCCAAACGGCCGCTTCCAACGCGATGCGATCACTCGGATGTCCGACTACCGACGGAGGCGAATGCCCGTTCCTGGCCGCATGGCGACGTTACCGCATTGCAACGTCCGGCAAAACAGGGAAACCCGGTGATCCGACGACATTTGCAGGCAGTAACCGCCCGACGAGACAGCGGACTACCGCTCATCATTCAGCCACTGCCGACGATCTGCTTAAGGTCAACTTCGGTCAGGGTTTCACATTCCCTTGCCTGGAGCCGATGGCCGCAGCAATGCGGCTTTGCACGGCGACGAGTTGGTCATCCGTGGTCGCCACCAGCCACAGACGTGCCTGCTCCTCGATTTGGCGGTTGTGATCCTTCAACGGGCCCATCGCGGCAGCGGCCTTCCAGACGACCGGGGCGATTCGGCTTTTCCTGCCCGACGGCGCGCCGACCAGCAGGCAGTAAGGTCCCAGCGGGAGCGATACAAACGGCAGTGCCGGACTGGCACGCACGCGCCAGTCGATGAAGGGCGTGTCGCCGATAAGCAGCGGCATGGGCAAGCCGTGGAGCACACTGAAATCGTACAGCGCCAGTTGCTCCCGCATGCCGGCGTAAATACGCCGGATGTCGTCGACAACCGCCGCGCGGATCTCGTCATCGAACATGGGTTCCTGCGCGTATCGGGCAAACGCCTTTCGAGCCTCCCATTGATATGCGCTGAACAGGCCAATCTCCACGCAGTCCTGCACTGCGCGCTGGACATCCGCGACAGAACCGGCTTCCTCCGGCGTACCCAACTGCGCGGCCCGCAAAAACCGGGCAAGTCCAGCCTCCTGGATCGCAGGACCCTCCGCAGATGGATCGTCTTCAGCGCCCTTGCCAAGGGGCACATAGATATATTTCTCGGCCGCGAAATGCGACTTCTTGCCCTCGTCAAACCTGATTTCGCCGTCAACGCAGTCCAGATAGCGAGTCCCGATTCGACCATGCTCCCAAACCCAATTCTTCAGGAGCGGACGTAGTGGATGCAGTCTGTCGTGATCGGTCATGGAAGCCTCCAGGTTGCCCAGTATAGTTCCAAGTTGTCGAATGCTTCGTGGAGGACATGGCGATCAATCGATTGCGGATTCAACCCGTCGATGCAACGCACTTGAGGCTGCACAGCAGCAAGGCGTGTTGCCATGAAACAGAGACGGCGGATCCACTATACAGACACCCAGTAGGCGTTAATGTGGGAGCGTTGGCGCACGGGCGAGTCGCTACAGCAGATCGCTCAGTTGTTTGATCGGAACCATTCCTCGGTACAACGGATTCTGGCGGAAGTGACACCCGGCAAGGCCTATCGGCTCAGTTGAGCCACGCCATCCCGCTCGCGGTCCAAGGCAGACGCCCGCGCAGGAAACGGCTGTGCGCAGCAGCGGCCTCCGCGATCGTCCGCACCAGCACGACGCCGCGCAGCAGCGCGCGCCCGTCGTCGCTGTCGAGGTCGGCCACGCGCCGCCGCAATGCGCGGGCGGCCACGTCGCAGGTCTGTTCGAGCCGGACGAAATCGCCCTGCCCGATCCGCCCGCGCACCGCCGCGACTGCCCGGCGTGCCGCCGGTTCGCGCGTCGCCAGTTCGGCCAGCGCCAGCAGGCTGTCGCCGATCGTCCAGGCCGCGAGCAGATCGCGCAGGTCGCGCTCGACGAGACTCTGCGGCAGGCTGCCTGCGAAGCCCAGTTCGCGGCCGAGGCGATCGGCCGTGCGGCTCAGCCACGCGCTGGCCGGCCACGCGCGCGGGTCGCGTGCGAGGTTCGCCAGGTCGCGGCGCACTGCGCCGTGCAGGCGCCGCCGGCTCGTGCCGGGGTCGCCGGGAAACACGAGCGCGAACACGAGCGCGCCGAACGCGATCCCGAGCAGCGTCGCGAGCGCCGAGTTGAGGAACGCGGCATCGCCGATGCGCGCCGTGTTGTCCGGCGACGTGAAGTTCCAGAAGAAGATCGAGAAGCCGCTGCCGATGGCCGCCGTGCGCGGGTTGCGCATCACGATGCCGGTGCCGATCAGGAACACGCCGAGGATGTACGCGAGCATCTCGAAACCCGACACCGCCGGCAGCAGCACGAAATTGCACAGCGCGCCAGCAACCGCCGCGCAGGCGGTGCCTTTCAGGAAGCCCATGGCCGCGCCCACCGAGTTCGGGCGCGTCGAGAACAGCGCGCAGACCACGCCCGTGATCGTGACGAAGCCGGCGCCCGACGGCCACGCGCTGACGATCCAGATCGTCGACGCGGCCAGCACCGCGATGAACGCGCGGATGCCGTTGTGCCAGGCCAGCACCGTGTCGCGGTGGAACGCATAGCGCACGCGAGACGCCGGCGGACGCTCCCGGTCGACCAGCGCCTTGCCCGCAAACGCCCGCTCGAATCCGGCCAGCATCGCGGCCAGCCGGTCGAGCGTCAACAGCCGCGACGTATTCCAGCCTGCCGGTTCGGCCGCCTCGGCGCGCACCGCGTCGTCCACCCGCGCGCGCAGCGCCGCGAGTTCCGCACCCGGCTCGCGCGCGGCGGCCGTGCCGTCGAG
>NZ_CABVQC010000122.1 GCF_902499175.1 Burkholderia aenigmatica | reverse complement strand
GACACACGCTGCCGCAGCCGCGCATCGTGCCGCCCGCCCCGCGCGCGGCGGCCAGCCCGCGCGCGGTGCCGAGCGTCGTGCTGACGCCGAAGGAGCGCGCGATTCTCGAGCTGCTCGCGCGCAACCTGTCGAACAAGGAGATCGCGGTGGCGCTCGCCGTCGGCGAGGAAACCGTGAAGTGGCACCTGAAGAACCTGTTCGGCAAGCTCGACGCCAGCTCGCGCAAGCATGCGGTACGCCGCGCGCTGGTGTTGGGTCTCCTCGAAAGCGCGCCCTGACGTCGTAACGCCGGTTCCGCCAATCGGGCGCGTTGCCGCGCCCGCCTTCCTCCGATTCTCCGCAACCCTGCCCCCCGCGCGTGGGGGGGAGCGGCCGCCCGCCGTTGCGTAGTCTTTCCGCACGGCTCGCACGGGCGATGCCTGTCACACCTGCCCGCCCGCCTCGATGTTGCCCCGCTTCACCCGGCTGGGCTCGATCCCGACCGGTCACGACACGAAACCCTGGAGACTTGGATGAAGACGAAACTGGCCGCGCTCGCGGCGCTTGCCGGCTGTTCGGCGCTCGCGCATGCGCAATCCTCCGTCACGCTCTACGGCGTGATCGACTCGGGCCTGATGTACCAGAGCACGTCGGCGGCGTCGTTCAGCCCGACCGCGCCGAATACCGGCAAGGTGTTCCGCATGAAGGACGGCGGCATCTATTCGAGCTTCTGGGGCATCAAGGGCAGCGAGGACATCGGCGGCGGCTACAAGATCAACTTCAAGCTGCAGGGCTCGTTCGACAGCAGCACCGGCAAGCTGCAGTTGAGCGATACGCCGGGCACCGTCGCGATCTTCAACCAGGTCGCGTCGCTCGGCGTGTCGGGCCCGTTCGGCACGTTCACGGCCGGCCGCCAGATCGTGCCGATGATCTACGCGATGGCCGACACCGACGTGCGCAACGCGCAGTTCTTCGGCAGCGTGCTGATCGCGTGGCTCGGCCTGAACACGGCGGCCGGCTGGCCCGGGACGAGCACCAACGCCGCGATCGGCGCGCTGTACGACAGCAACGCACTCGTCTACCAGTCGCCGACCTTCGCGGGTGCGTCGATCGCGCTCGAATACGCGCCGGGCGGCGTGGCCGGGCAGTTCCAGGGCGGCACGCGCGAATCGGTCGTGCTCAAGTATGCGAACTACGGGCTGAACGCATCGGCCGTCTACTACAACGGCCACGACACGAACCCGGCGCCGGGCGTCGCGCCGACCGGCGTCGACAACAACCGTTTCATCTACTTCGGCGCGAAATACACGATCCACGATTTCTCGGTGTCGGCGTCGTACGGCAACGGCCGGAATCCGTCGCACGCGGACAAGGTGAACCTCGACATGCTGTCGGCCGGCATCGGCTATCGCTTCACGCCCGCGCTGCAGGTGACGTCCGCGGTGTATTACCTGAAGGACCGCAACCAGTCTGCAAACAAGTCGACGGCGGTCGTGCTCGCGGCCGACTACAGCCTGTCGAAGCGGACGATGATCTATGCGCAGGTCGGCCACGTGAACAACCGCGGCACGATGGACCAGATGCTCGTGTACGGGCAGCCGGTCGCGCCGGGCGTCGGCACGACGGCCGCGATGGTCGGGCTGCGGCACAACTTCTGATCTCTGCCGGCGGCGGCTCCCGGCGGTGTAGCGGCCGCCGTCGGCATCGATCGCCGGGATCGGCTACAGTGGGCGTTTTCGGCGCGCTCCGCTCCGCCGCCGCACCACTGGCCGTGGCGCGCGGCAGCATGGACGGAGCGCGGATCATTCACTTCGACGAGCGAACCTCCATGCCCGACCTGTCCGCCTTCCCGATCACGCAAAAGTGGCCGGCCCAGCATCCCGACCGTCTCCAGCTCTACTCGCTGCCGACGCCGAATGGCGTCAAGGTGTCGATCATGCTCGAGGAAACCGGCCTGCCGTACGAGCCGCACCTCGTGCGCTTCGACACGAACGACCAGCTTTCGCCCGCGTTCCTGTCGCTGAACCCGAACAACAAGATCCCGGCGATCATCGATCCGAACGGCCCGGACGGCAAGCCGCTGCCGCTGTTCGAATCGGGCGCGATCCTGATCTATCTCGCGGACAAGACGGGCCAGTTGATCCCGAAGGATCTCGCCGGCCGCTACGAGACGATCCAGTGGGTGATGTTCCAGATGGGCGGCATCGGGCCGATGTTCGGCCAGGTCGGCTTCTTCCACAAGTTCGCCGGCCGCGACTTCGAGGACAAGCGCCCGCGCGACCGCTACGTCGACGAATCGAAGCGCCTGCTCGGCGTGCTCGACGCGCATCTCGCGAACCGCCAGTGGATGATGGGCGATACCTACACGATCGCCGACATCGCGATCTTCCCGTGGGTGCGCAACCTCGTCGGGTTCTATGAAGCGGGCGATCTGGTTGGCTTCAGCGAATTCCGGAACGTCAAGCGGGTGCTCGACGCGTTCGTTGCGCGTCCGGCTGTCGCGCGTGGGCTCAATATTCCGGCGCGAGGCTGACCGTCTAAGCGGTCGCACGCCGTGCGGGCCGCGAAGTGCAAGGCCCGCCGCATTACGCGGCGGGCTTTTTGGGGTTTATCGCGAATCCCCGGCGAACGGCGGGATTAGAAGAATGGGTACGCCGTTTCTGGAAGAAGCCTTGGCCACGCCTTATATCGGCGACCTCGATGACCGTGCAACAACAGGAGAACCCGATGATCAAAGTCAGTGTCATGTACCCGTACGCCGCAGGCGCGCGATTCGATCATGCTTACTACCGCGAAAGGCATATGCCAATGGTGAAGCAGCGGCTTGGCGCTGCATGTCTGTACTACACGGTGGACAAGGGCATCGCAGGCGGTGCGCCGGGCACGGCCCCTGCATACGTGGCCAAGTGCGACTTCGTCTGCACGTCGGTCGAAGCTTTCCAGGCAGCCCGCGACCCGCACGCGCAGGAGATCATGGCCGACATCGCCAATTACACGGATATACAACCCGTGCTGCAAATCAGTGAGGTGGTCGTGGAGCGTTCGGACGTCTGACCAAGGTTCGGATCTCGCGAAGCACCGCCTCCGCGTATCGCGTACCTGGGCAACAAGGCGGTGCTTGTCCAGCGCTCCCCCCCTTCAACGACCCACGTGGTCGCAAGCATGACCTCGCGCTTTACGCCGACCATACGGTATACACCCTCACCGCCCCTCGTACCTGGCGTCGAGGTCATCACGGCTTGGTACGGATCGCTTTGGCGCGCATTCGCGGATTGCCACGTGGACCGCGATGGGCGCCTGAGTTTGCCGGCGGGTCGCACGAGAGCGCTCGACGTTCGCCGTTCGGCCAGTTGCCGGAGATCACGACCGGCGGCTGCCGGCCAGTAGTCGCCGGTCGCCATGACCGTCACGTGGTCATTCAAGCGGCCATTTTGTGCGGGTTAGCTGACAGTTCTTGCTGTGGCCATTGCTGTCTTTACCGCCGAGTCATCCGTCTTATCGGACCGGGGCGCCGTCATCGCGTGGTTCCCGTCAGCCGTCTCCTTTGCACCCTGAAGCCCGACTCGCGGCTATCGTGAGAGCCAGGCCCGCATCTGGTTCGGTGGACGTTGTAAGTTCTCGAATCCGGACTATGCTACTCGGAGCAAGTCGCCGACGAATTCATGATTAAAGGACCTCGGTATGCTTACTGCAGAATGGTATGGCGCATGTCGCCGTCGTATGGTCCTCGTCGCAGCCTGTATTCTCCTCGTGTCGCTCGCGCATACCGGATATGCGCAGGTCGCGCGCATGGAAGTCATCCCGTTTGAGTCACTCACATTGACAGACCAGGAATTCCTGGTCGGCCGCGAGGATGGCAAGCCCGTCACCATCGCTGGCGAACTGCGTCTGCCTCGCTCAGGCAATGAGCGGTTTCCACTGGTTATCCTGCTGCACGGTTCAGGCGGCGTCGGCAATTATGTTCTGGATTGGGAGCAGGAGTTTCTTGCGTTGGGCGTTGCCACCTTCGTCATTGACAGCTTCGCGGCTCGCGGCATCGTCAATGTGAACGACGACCAGTCCCAACTCGGTCGCTTGGCGCAAACCGAGGATGCGTACCGAGCGCTCGCACTGCTGGCCAGGCATCCAAGAATTGACCCCAACCGGGTCATGCTGATGGGGCTTTCCCGAGGCGGCCAAAATGCGCTTTACGCAAGCCTGACGCGTTTTCAGCGGATGCATGCTGATGCGTCGGGCGCACATTTCGCGGCCTATGTTGCTTTCTATCCGGATTGCACCTACGCCTTCCGAGACGACGAAGACATTGTGTCTCAGCCGGTGCGCGTGTTTCACGGTACTGACGACAATTACGCGCCTGTTGCGCCATGCCGAGCCTATGTCGAACGGCTAAAAGCCAAAGGCAAAGACATTCGCCTTACGGAATATCCCGGCGCCGGTCATGTGTTCGACGGACGCGCGTTCAAGCCGCCGGTGAAGTTGCGGCAAGCCCAGACAATGCGCAATTGCCGATGGGTGGAAGGTGACAACGGCCAGATTTTCAATGCGAAGACCAAACAACCTTTCTCGTATGACGACCCCTGTGTCGAACGTGGCGCCACTATCGCGTATGACGAGACGGCAGCGAAGGCAGCCCGACGGGCGGTGGCGGAACTTGTTGCTGCCACACTCAAACCGGCACGCCCGCCGAACTAGTTTCGTAACGATGACATGGAAGGCGCGACTGTGAGGCGGGGGAGCCAGAAGCAGTCGATTTCTTCGACGCTGCCACTGGCCGCTTTGTCGCAAACAACTGACGCCCGAGTCAGCTGGCCGGCGCCTCCCACCTTGCCGAGATACGTGTCGCCGGCCGACAGCGTAATCCAAACGAGAATGAAACGGATCCTTGTTGGGGGTTTCAGGGGTGTCGTGACTCAGTCCAGATCTGGGCCGGATTAGGCGCAGGCAACCCCTGAGTGCGGATGCGCGCTGACAGGGCCGAGCCGCGCTCGCGCAGGAAATCGATCAGCAACTGTGGATAATCCGCCCGGACTGCTGCGTGAACGGACGGCCGCTCGGCGAGCCGTTGCCGCCACGCGCTGACCCTGGGCACGCCCGCGAAAAATCCGAAATCGTCGATCTGCTCGAACACATCGAAGTAGCGGAACACCGGACCGAAAGCGGCATCGACGATGCTGAAGCGCTCTCCACCAAAATACGGACCGGTGCTCAGAGCGCCCTCCAACTGCTCGATTCGCGCGCGAATATCTCGGACTTTTGCGTTCAGGGCCGATTCGTCCGGAGCGACGTAGAAGCCCCCGATCGCGTTCAGCAGTGCCGACGAAAACTCGATCCACGCGCGGTGCCGTGCGCGTTCGAGCGGGCCGAGCGGATGCAGCCGCGGTTCGAGCGTCTCGTCGAGATAGTCGCAAATCACGGCCGACTCGAAGATCGGTACGCCAGAGACGACCAACACCGGCGTCTTGCCTAACGGTGAAATCCCGCGAAACCAATCAGGCTTGTTGCTCAGGTCGACGTCCGTGCGCTCGAACGACACGCCTTTTTCCGTCAGCACGATCACTGCGCGCTGCACGTACGGACAAAGCACATGACTGACGAGGTGATACGAGGTGGTATTCATGACATCGCCCCCTCGGTCTCAGGCCGCACCGGGCGAGAAGCGCGCGCTGCGATGCAACGCCAGCGCTCCATCGCCAAGCAGCCAGACAGCGACTGACGCGATGATCAGGAACACCGGATATTCCCAGCCGCCCCCCGGGCTCGTATGCACCCAGCCGTTGCGCAAATGAACCGATGCCGCGCATGCCATGACCGGCACCAGCAGCAGTGCGATCTGACGAGCGTAGATTCCCAGTATGAGCGCGACGCCGCCCGCCAGCTCGGCAGCGAACACGGGGTAAGCCAGAAAGCCCGGGAAACCGACGCTCTGAAAATATTGCGCAGTGCCCGGCAGCGTGAAGACAAGTAATTTCAGCAATGCGTGAGCAATCCACATCACCCCCAACGCGACGCGAAGCAGCAAGACGCCATACGTGGCAGAGGTATCGTTCGCAGCAGTCAATGAATTCATGGCCGTGCCTTTGAGAGAAGTTAGCAGACAGGCGCCCAATTTATCATTGCATATACGCGCTCGATACTCACACAATTACAATCATGCATTGCGAAAATGCAATGACCTGGAACCTGAGAATGCAGTTCAAACTGAGTGCTGTGGACCTTGAAACGATCCTGACGCTTTCCCGCGCCGGCACGCTGGCACAGGCCGGCGAGCGGCTGGGGGTGGATGCGTCGACGGTTTTTCGCAACCTGCAACGGATAGAGCGCGGCCTGGAGCAGCGCCTGTTCGAACGCACACGCTCCGGCTACCGTGCAATGGAACTCGCGCTTGCGCTGGCCGAACATGCCGAGCAAGTGGAAGTGCAAATCGAGTCGGCCCGCTCGATCGCGCAACACGTTCCCGAGCAGGTGGCGGGTACGGTTCGGATTACGACGACCGACACGATCCTGCACGCACTGGTGGGGCCGGCGCTCAAGCGGCTGGAAGCCACGCACCCGTTGCTGGCGTACGAATTGCACACGGGGAATGAAATTGCCGACCTCGGGCGCCGGGATGCCGACATCGCTGTTCGCGTCACGACGCAGCCACCGGAATACCTGGTCGGCAAGCACGTCGGCCCAATACAGGTTGCGCTTTTCGCGTCCAGCTGCCGTACCGCGCCGAGTTATGAAGACGTCATGGCGGGCAACGCGCGCTGGATTGCCCCTGACGATTCGTTACCGGGCCATCCGTCCGTCATCTGGCGCAAACGCCATTTCCGGAAGGTGATTCCACACTACAAGGTCAACAGCATCCTGACCGTCATGGAGCTGGTCGCCCTGGGCATGGGCGTAGGCATCTTGCCCACCTTCCTGACGCGCAATCGCACCGACCTCGTCCAGCTGACCGACGTGCTGCACGATTGCCAGACCGAGCTGTGGGTGCTGACGCACCGGGAATCAAGGCACTTGCGGCGGGTGTCGGCCGTGTTCAAGCACTTGTCCTCGACCCTGAGGATCTGATCGGAAAAGCGCAGCTTCCCGCGGCCGACCGAGTGCTCGCCTGCCCTGCTCGAACAGTTGCAGCGACACTAACGTACGGCGAGGCTCGCCCTGCCCTGCGAGCGGCTGACGACAATGAATGTCATCCGCAACTCCGGCCAGCAATGGTTGCGTTGCGTGTCGGGACCATACCTCGAGCGACCGCTTTCGAGGACTCAACGGACGCTCCCATGCATGCGCCGACGGTCCGCAACGGGTCGGCAAGCGACGCCCACGAAAATTCACGAAGGAATTTTTTACCCGCCGCGTACGTGTGCGTCACGCATTCCTCAGCGCTACTTTCCTTCCGCCCCTTTCGGTACCCCGTCTCCCAGCCCCGCCAGCAGCTTTTCCAGCAGTTGCGACAACTGCGCCTGTTCCGCGTCCGACAGCACGGCCAGCAGTTCACGCTGGTTGTCGATATGCGCGACAACCGCCTCATCGATCAGCGCACGACCGGTCTCCGTCAGCGCCACAAGCGTGCCGCGCCCGTCGGCCGGATTCGGCCGACGCTCCACCCACCCTGCCTTCTGCAGCCGGTCGATCCGCGCAGTCATCCCGCCTGACGACATCATCAGCGCGTCGTACAGCGCCGTCGGCGTCAGCGCGAACGGCGCTCCGCCGCGCCGCAGCGTCGCGAGCACGTCGAATTCGCCCGGCTGCATCCCGTAGCGCGCAAACAGCGGATTGAGACGGTCGCGCGCGATCACGAGCGCGGCTTCCTGCAGCCGCCCCATCACCACCATCGACGACGCGTCGAGATCCGGACGCTCGGTGCGCCATTGCGCGAGCGCATGCGCGGCTCGATCCATTAACCCTCCTCGGCTTGGCAGTTATCTTGACGTCGAGATAAATCGGCGTTTATCTTGATGTCGAGATACTTTACATGAAAAACGCGCGGCGCCTCACCGGGGCCCGCGCACCGATTTCGAGGGCCTCTTGATGAAACGCTTCACTTCCCCCGGATGGCGGCTGGCCGCCATCGTGCTCGTCGGGCTGAACCTGCGGCCGGCGCTTGCCGCGGTCGGCCCGCTGCTCGACATGATCCAGCGCGCAACCGGCATCGGCGACGGTGCGGCCAGCCTGCTGACGACGATCCCGATCCTGCTGATGGGGCTCGGCGCGCTGAGTGCGCGACGCTTGCAGCGCGTAACCGGCATCGCGGGCGGCGTCTGGCTCGGCGTCGCGCTGATCGGGCTGGCCTGCGTGTCGCGCGTCGGCGCGCAGCACGCGTGGCTGCTGCTCGCAAGCGCCTGCTGCGCGGGCGTCGGGATCGCGATGGTGCAGGCGCTGCTGCCCGGCTTCGTGAAAGCGCATTTCTCGACGCGGATCGGCGGTGCGATGGGCGTCTATTCGACGTCGATCATGGGTGGCGCCGTGCTCGCGAGCGTCGTCGCGCCGTTCGCCGCGGCCCGCTGGGGCTGGCTCGTCGCGCTCGCGGGCTGGGCGCTGCCGGCCGCGGTGGCCGCGCTGGCGTGGC
>NZ_CABVQC010000121.1 GCF_902499175.1 Burkholderia aenigmatica | reverse complement strand
TCCAATGCAAACCAAAGTAGACGTTGGAGGCAGGCGATTCATTTACGTTCAATCAAGAATCGAACGCTACACTAGCAATGGCTGTCCGAGATCGCCGCGACTTTGACGCAATGACGTTGTTGCGTTCACAGTGTTTGCTGTTGAGCTCGGTGGGTCTGGCCGGCAATGATGCGCCCGAAGTACTAAGAAATCTACGAGCGGCCACCGAGGGCCTTACAACACTCATGCACTCAAACGATGCGACGCTCAGGACCGTGCTGATATTCGCATCCAACACGGGGTTGCTTCAGCTTGATGAGGCCTGGTCCAAGTATCTTGATGACGATGCAGAGACCCTTGCTGCCGATGACGACCCCGAAGTGCCTTCCATCATCGCCTTCCTGAACTGCCAAGTTAGCGAGCTGAGAGGATATCGTCACTACCTCGAGGACCTTTCCCCATTTGCCACTCAGCAGGGTGTCAAGGGCGCTGAATTCGAACGTGTCCTTGTGTTGATCGACGACGACGAAGGAAGAGGCCAGCGCCTCTTCTCATACGAAAAATATTTCAACATTGCTCCGCCCTCGGAGACGGATCAAGAGAACATCGATGCAGGCGACGACAATGTGATCGATCGGACCAGGCGCCTCTTTTATGTCTGCTGTTCACGCGCGAAACGGGATCTGGCGGTTGTAATGTTCGTTCGCGATCTCGCGGCCGCCCGAGGGAAGATAGAGGAAAGCGGGATTTTTATGCCGGACGACATCGTTGATGAGTCCGCCCTAGAACTCGACTGACTTATGCAAAGGCATGCGACTCGCAGATCAACTATGCCGGCCGCACGTTGCCGACCGGCCACGAGGGCCACCGAAAAAGCACAAGTGAAGACTTGATGTTGGATATCAATCTGCTCACGTCCTATAAGGTGTATGAAGCCGGATTAGACCAAACAGACAGCGTCAGATCGTCTGACTCAGGTCGGCCAACAGCGGCCGTTTTGTTCATGGCGCTGGCATAGTAGAAAGTTCCCTCCGCTGCGGGGCCTGGCCCCCCACACCACGGTGCCGGCCGGCACCGGTCCGGGCGCCGCATTTGATAGTACAGTTCCCGCACACAATCAGCTGACTACAGAGGGCCACGCGTAATGAACTTGAGACTTAAAGACTTGCTTGAACCGCCTGAGGGTGCTGATCCGGCTTGGTTTCAGCGTCGCGGCCGCAGCTTTGAGCGAGTTCTCAAGCAAATGTTTGAACTCGAAGGCATGGCACCCCGGGCCAGCATGCGTCCCAGCGGGGAGGAAATAGACGGGTCCTTTGCCATGGACGATCGCTTCTTTTTGCTAGAGGCCAAATGGCACACCCCGCCCATTGCTGCCTCCGCCCTTTACGCCTTCAAGGGTAAAGTCGATGGCAAGCTGGTCGGCACCATTGGCGCCTTTTTCTCGATGTCCGACTACAGCGCCGAGGCCGTAGACGCGCTGCTTTACGGCAAGGAGCTCAACCTGATCCTCTTTGGCCGCCAAGACCTGCTGCTGATAGAAGACAAGCAAATCTCCATGCGCGAGGCCATTCGGGTGAAGCTGCGTTATGCCGCCGAGTACGGCCAACCCTTCTTTGACCTGTCCACGCATCTCGCCGAGCAGGCACGACTCGGCGCGGAAGCCTCAATTTCAAAGCCACAGCGCGAATGGACCATCATCGTCGAAGGAGTGGATGATGTCCGGACTATTCAGGAGTTGCTTGCGCGCTTTGTGATCCCGGCTAAGGTCACGGTGTTTCCGGCCGGCGGCCAACTCTCCGTGGCGCCGTTGGCCGTGCATTTGCGACGCACAGGCAATCTACATGTAGCAGCCATCGTCACTCCGATCCCGGACGCGGATGCCCAGCAGGAACAAATGCAGGAACTCCAGCGCAGCGGCGCTACCCTGGTAGTCCTGCACCACTCGCTAGAGGACTGGCTGGGCAACTATGTCGGTGTGGACTACTACAACGCAAGCATGATGCTTTCGAGTCGGGCCGGGAAAATGGCACGTCGGTATGCCCGCAATGCCGAGCTCGACCAATTGTTGACCGGTACGCCATCCTTTGCCGCGCTGTTGGAGCAACTAGAGGCGCGTCCGGAAAGCGAGCTATTTGCCGGGAAAGTGCCCCGCTGAAACTGCTTACGCTGCGGGTTAGCCACGAATAGCCGTAAAAATGCAGCCAACAGATGTAATTCGCCAAGTGCCGAGGTGCCTCGGACCTGTCAGGGCCGGGCCAGTCAAGTTAGCAAATTACCTTGGCCAACGGCAGCTATGGGTCGATCACGGCCCTTGCTGCAGGCACGGCGAGGAATCTTAGACCTGGTCTGACGCTGACTGGGAGACCAAGTCTTGACTCAAGCATATAAGGATATGCGCTCGACCTCCTCAATCTCGATTGCCCTTGAATGATCGCCATAACGCTGCGTGCTGCGTGTTGATACGTGATTCGCTATTGCCGCAGCGTTCTCAAGCGTGCCGCCGTTCCGCAAGTACGTGGTTATGCCCGTCGCACGGAGCGCGTGACTGCCAATCTTCGTCGCAATACCTGCGGCCGCTGCCCGACGCCGCACCATCACGTAGGCATTGGCCTGTGCCAATGTGGTCTCGCTCAGTTGTCCAGTGCCACGCGCGATCGTGCGGAACAGTGCTCCCTTCGGATCAAATGCTATGCCGGTACCGTCCAAATAAGCGCGCAGGGCCATCTCAAGTGTGTGGTGGCACGGCATCGCATGTGCCTTGCCACCTTTTTCGCGCAGGCATATCCAAAGCCGTCGTTGCCGCACATAGACGTCATCGACGCGCATCGCAAGCGCCGCGCCGATCCGCGCGAACGAAAACACCATGAGCGCAATCAGCGCGCGGTCCCGCAATCCAATGGGTGTGCTCACATCGATACTGTCGAGCAGCTGCCGGGCCTCGGCGGGATCGAGTACGGGCGTGGCACCGGTGCGGGCCGAATGCACGGGCCCGCGCACGGAGGCGGCCGGGTTGTGCGGCACGATCTGGCCGGTCACGAGCCAGTCGAACAGGTGGCGGATCGCCGCGAGCCGCTGCTTGACGGTCGGCGCCGAGGATTTCTGGGTCTGCAGTTCGATCCACGCGGCGACATGCAGCGGCTGCACGGCGGTGATCGACGTCACACTCGCGCCAGCGCACCACGTGAGGAAGTCGCTGGCCGCCCGCGCATACGCGCGACGTGTGTGCGGATTGCGGATCGCCGACGCAAAAAACTCCAGGAATCGGAGACTGGCGCGGTCGCCGGCCGACGTCACCAGCGCAGGCACCGTCGCGCCGGTGGGAAGGACGAGGGAGGTATCAGCCACCGACCAGCCCCTTGATCTTGGTTTCGAGATAGGTTTTGGCCGTTGCCATCAGCAGGTCAACCGTCAGCCCCCCGACAGCCCTGGCCACTTTGCTGGTCTTGTCCCACACGTCGGCACTGCGAACGGTATCGAGAAAATCATGGCCGGCCCAGCTCAGACCACGAAAGGCGATACCGGGTCCCGGACTGATTCCGAATCCCATTCCTTCCGCCTCCACAAGACCCGCCTGTTCAAGCAGCGACAGGTGGTAGCCGATCGCCTCGATGTCATGGCCGGGCACTTGGATATCGAGCCGATCGGGGACAATCCACTCAATGCCACTGTGCGGGACGGGCCGCGCCTCAAGCTTCAGCAGCAGCTCGCGGATCGGGTCCATGTCGCGTTTCATTGCCCAGGCCCCTCCACCGGAAAGTCTGAAGCCACGAGCGAGGTCTCTCCCGGAGGAAGCCATTTGCGTGTCGTCAAATCACGGCGCATCGCAAAGATGAGTGCGCCGTACAGCTGTTCGTATTCCGATGATTGGCTGTTCTTGATTGCGTGCGACAGGGCATTTGCCGCTCGTACTACCTCGTCCGATCCAACGAGCCACAACTTTCTGATAGCGCCCAAGTAATTGCGCCGCTCATCCCGAGTACTGCCTTGCAGCAAACTGTCCAGCCCGAAAACAACATCGAAGTAGACATCCCGCCGCTGTTCGTAGGCTGTCCACGCACGCTGGGCAAGCAACTGACCTGCCCAGACGAGAGCGCCCAGAACGACGGGGACCGCGATCTTCGCGACTTCGAGTGTCCAGTTCGGGTTAGCGGTGGTTGGGTCAGCCACGAGTATTGTCCTTACGTTTGATAAAGGACATTATCATATATAAAAACGCTACCGGGAGCCGGTGACAGGTCAGTGGCCAAAAAATCACCGACCCGTCACGGACTGCAGGGTGACGGTAAGACTGCTCGGGATTTGGCGCTTAGCTGGAATGCGGATGGGTGATCAAGGCCACGATGATCGCAGCGATCGCACGAATCGCCGCGACTACGACCTTGGTCCAATCGATCTTCTTCATTTGCTGAGGCCATAAAAAAACCCGCCTCGATGGGCGGGTCAGAAATGCAAAAGGCCGCACGAGGCGGCCTTTTGCGCAAAACGGGGGCGCACGAAGTGCCCCACGCGAGATCCTACACTAGGGCCAGCCCAAGCTGGCCGAGAAAGCCCAGGAATCACAATCCTAGCTCGCTAGCCTTATCTATCAAGCCTCACAGGCTCGCGCGTGGGAATAATATAGCAAAACTGGCCTTTGATTCAACAGGCTTTTTTTAGCTTCATTCCCAACGTTTCAGCCCTTCCTCTCGGCGGCAGCCCGGGCCTCCATGTCGCACGCAGACCCCATTTTTTCCAGTTGACGCCCTATCCTAGGCTCGCGATAAACTGTATATCCATACAGTATCGTTTCGCCTTCCCATGCTTCGCCAACCTCTTCCGCACTTCCAGTCACCAACCAATAGGGAGCTGCGCGAAATGTGGCGCCGCTACCCGGAAGGTCACGAGGTGCGACGCCTGATCCTCGAGATCGCCCGGTGTCGGCACCAGTTCAGGGATGCGGAAGGCCTCCGGAAATCGGTCCAGAAGGTGTGGAGTGAAGATGTCGGCGGCCACCTCGTCGCCCTGCACCAGCTACGCTTGATTCTGCAGGACGAGGCCAGGCTCGCCGACGACTGAAAGCGCGCTGATCACACGCGCGATCGCGTGATCCGTCACGTTCGGGAACGGGAACATCGGGCGCCCGATCTGCTGAATCGCGCCGGCGTGATGCCAGTCGAGCGGAAGCTCCGGCACGATGTCGTTCCCGTTCTTGAACAGGTTCAGCGGCACCTTCTCAAGCAGCGCCGCGACGCTCCCGTTCGTGCTTACCCGCGGCGGCTCGAAGCCGTACACGGCCGCCGGAGGATTGCCGCCGACCACCATCGCTGCGGCAGCCATGATCGCGATCGCGGCGCCGAGCGAGTGCCCGACGAGCGTCACCGGACGGCCGTCGATCGCGGCGAGTACGTCGACGGCGGTCGCGCCCCACGCCTTCCAGAAACCGTGATGCACCTGCCCGATGCCGATGACGTCGATCGGGTGCGCGTCCAGATCGGCCGCGACGCAGTCGAGGTTGTCGGTGCCCGGAAAGGCGACGACCAGGCCGGCGGCCGTCTGCCGCACGATGGCGCGCGAGGCGCTGTCCGCTTTGCCGATGTCCGGCTTCGCGGAATACGCCTCCTGCGCGAGCAGCGCGTAGTCGCGCGGGGTCATTGCAGCGGCGCGCCCGCGAGCGGCGTCGACGCGGCGGCCGGCGTGCCGTAGACCACCAGCCAGTTAGACAGAGCGATCGACGCGGCGCCGAGCGCGAGTCGAATCGACGTCTGCGCGGCCGGATCGATCGGCAGCATGCCAATGAGGCCGATCGCCTGCGGGATCAGCGTGTTCACGAGCGTCTGCGCGCTCGTCGCGTCGAGCGCCTTAGCGGCTGCGCAGATCTCGCCGTTGTCCGCCGCGAGCTGCTTCAGGTTCGCGTCATTCGGCAGCGACGCGCTCAGGTCGAGCAGCGTCGGCTGCACGACCGCGCATGCTTGCGCGACCTGCACCTTGGCGGTCGCCGCCAGATCAGCGAGTTTCTGCTGCTGGGCCGTCGTGCAGCCAGCCGCGACGATGAGGACGGACGCGACGATACCTGCCGCGAGCGGCATGAGCTTCTTCATGGGGGTTCCTTCGGGAGTGATGCCGCGGCGCGCGGCGGACGGATTACTGCGAGACGGCAGGCTGCTGAGCGGCCTTGGCGGCCGCGCGTTCGGTGTACGCGGCAACAGCGGCATGGAAAGCTGCAGCGACCAGGCCGGCGATCAGCGACGACAGGCTGGCCGGCACCGGGCCGCGGCAGCCGCCGAGCACCCAGTCGACAGTCGGGACGAGATCCGTGACGCCGATGGTGATGCCGCCGGTCACGAGGCTGGATTTCACGGGCATGGCTTACTCCTTCTCGGTTTGGACGAGCTCGTCCGGGGTGAAGACGAACCCGGCCTTGCGCGGGAACGCCTGGAACACGAAAGTCGGGAACGACCGGTGATGGATGCCATGCGTCGGCGACCGGTGGAACTTCGCCGACAGCGGAAGCATGTTCGTCATCGCATCGACGAAGGTCTCAGGCTTCGCCGGATCGAACGCGTGCCAGTCGAAGCCGCGCAGCTCGACGAGCTTGCAGACGAGCCACAGGAACGATTCCTCGACCGGATACAGTTCCTTCGTCGGCTGATCGGTCGTCGGGTCGAGCACGGGCAACGCCTTCACGTCGCCCAGCGCGACGCCGCGGACGGTCGCCCAGTCGATAGCGTCCGAATCCGCCCACTCGCAGAACAGGTGGTGATACTCGGGCGCCGGCTGGCCGCTGATCGAGCAGCGCAGGCCCGCGGCGTGCCCTTCCTTCTTCGTGTGCCGGAACGTCGCCGATTCAGTGCGCGGCGCGTGATCCGGGTAGTACTCGATCTCGACGTCGGTCACGCGTACGGCATGCTCGCCGGCGATCTTCGGCAGGCCGGCGAGGCCCTCGGACGTGCACTTCTCGCAGCGCTGCTCGAGCGCGACGTCATGGCTGCATCGGGTCATGTCTGGTCCAGAAATGAAAAAAGCCCGGCGCGCGGCCGGGCTGGATTGCGAAATTTCGAAAAATCGAAAGCTGGCGGGTCAGGCCACGCCAAGCGCGGCCTTGCACGAGGCCCACAGCGCCAGACGGTCATCCATGCCGTTCGGCGTCGCCGCCGAACGCGGATTGCCGAGGTTGATCGCGCGGCTGATCGACAGGAAGTCGCCCGCATCAGCGAAGGCGCTGAGCGCGTGGTCGGCCCAGAACTGCGCCGACGCTTCGGCAGCAACGCTCGGCTGTGCGATCTGATCGGGGTTGCCCTCGATGTTGATCCCGATCTTCTGACCCATCACGCGGTAGTTGTAGCGGCCGGTGATCTGGATCAGGCCGCCGCCTCGGTACCGGAAGCCGTCGCCAGCCTGCGTGTTGCCCAGCTCAGCAGCCTTCGAGGTCGGCGGCTCATACGCGCGCTGCGCGGCAGTCGGCCCCCAGATCTCGCGGAGCCACTGAAATCCCCCCGTCTCATGCCCGCACTGCGCGAGAAACGCAGCCTGGCGCGCGGGCGAGTCGATCGCATACAGCGCCATGGCCGCCGATAGCGGGTCAGCCCAAGGCGTCGCGCGCGTGAGCTGGATCTGCAGAGCGGCAGCGAGAATTTGTGGTGTCATGGTCATCCCAGAAGAAGTTTCACGACCGCACTCGCCCACTCGGGGATGGGTTCGTGTCGCATGTAGCGAAAGACGATCACGCCGACCGTGCCGAACGCGATCGTCGGGCCGGCGACGTGTCGAACAAGGAACCGCCACGCATCGGCAAGGCGGCACAACGCGCGCACCGCGCGCGCGCCGCCCTCCCACGTATCGACCATCGACTGGGTATTCGTCTGGATCAGGGAAACCGAAGCCACGATGGCGTCGATCTTTTCGTCCTGCCGCTGAAGGTGGGCCTTTACTGCCGCGTCGCTTGCGTCGATTCGTTGCTCCAGCTTCGAGAAGCGGCGGTCACCCGCGCGCAGCCGTTCCTCGACGCGCGCCGGCGCCGATGCGTTGTCGATCATTCATCCCCCGGAAATGAAAAAGGGCGCCCGAAGGCGCCCCGCATTGGTAGCAACGTGCCTTTATTCGGCAAGCCAGGCAGTGCCGTTGTAAAACGTCGGGCAGACCGTCGAGCCTCCGCCAGTCAGCGAGCCCATGAAGGTGCAGCTCGTCGCATCGGTCACGTACGCACGCATACCTGCCACGCCCGTCGGCAAGGTCGAGACCGTATAGCCGAGCGTCTTGATCGGGCCACCTACGTCCAGAGTCGCTCGCGGCGGCGACGCGCCGATGCCGACCGACACGCTGCTACTGCCGAACGAGAGCACCGTTGTCCCGTTGACCTGGACGGACGACGCGGTAAGGTTGAGCGCGGCAATCTTCGCGCTCGGAATGTAGAACGGGATCGACGACTGAGCGAGCGCGATCGAGCATGCGCAGCCGAGCGCGAATCCCGCAAGGATCTTCTTCAGCATGGCTCAATACCCCTCAACCTTGAATGAGAACGTCAGCGCGGAATCCGGCGAGCCCGACGTGACCGTCACGGCCGTATTCGTAGCCGACACCCAGAATGGCACCGCGGCTGTCGTCGGCGTAGCCTGTACGCTGACGACAGCATGCGGGAACCCGGCCGTCGTATTGCCTTGATAGGTAGGGAATGTGAACGAGCCACTCGTCCCGCCTGCCGGGATCGTGATCTGCCCGGCCTGCGTGATCTTCCCCGAGTTGTCGACCTGGACATATCCAACCGGGCTGGTCGTGTAATAGAACTGCCTCATCCCGGCCGGCGCATTGTCCTC
>NZ_CABVQC010000120.1 GCF_902499175.1 Burkholderia aenigmatica | reverse complement strand
TAACCCTTAGTCCTGCTTCACAGGGTGGGGGAATTTGCGCGACCATAAGTGGGGGAGTTTCAACTGACCGTCCGGGATCTGGAACCGATATGACGTTCTGGACCAGAAACAGCCTGAAGTGACCGTTCGCGACGCTGCAAAGGCACTGCTCAATGCTTTCGGCGGGGATACACCGTCCTGGCTGCGAGAGGAGGCTTTCGCTCTTGAAAATGCCTTGGCTCGCGAAGCCGGAGCAATCGAGGGGAAACTGCCGGCGGCGCGGGAAGGGCGCAAGCCTGAAATCGCGTCTACCGAGGTGAACTGGAAGGAAGTGGCCGGATCGCTCTACGGTGCAGTCGATTCACTGGAGACTCAGGTCAACCAGATGAAAGGGCTGTTCCCGGACGAGGACGGTCTGATTCAGGAGGCATTGGAGGAAGCCGGCGAGGCGACCCGGAGTTATCTGGCGGCGTCTCGCGCGAGTCGCAACAGCGCAATCGGACTGCTGGAAAAGCCGGTTACGTCGCGAATGCTCGCTGAGCAATATCCGATGAAAGGCTCGATGCCTCATGCGGTCGTGCATCAGCTGTACCAACTGCGCGAGGCCGAAATCGCCACCCTGAGTCAACAAGCGGTGATCTTGGAGTCGGACCTCCGCGAACTTGATCGAGGTGGACGGACTGTCGTCGCAAGCTTGCTGTATGCGAAATGTGATGACGTCGCCCGTAACGCGCTCTTGCATGACGAGCACCCGCACGTGCGTAGCTGCGCAGTGATTTCGCGCTCGGAACTTGAGCAGGAGACTGGGCACAAGCCGTCGACCCCATCGATCGACGTGTAATCGATAAGCCTGAAATCCGCCCGCCGTGTGCTCCCTGAGAGTGCGCTGCCCGCACCACAAAGAAGGTGTTGGCAATCGTGTTGGGCGGTGATTCTCACGAGCCTCTTCGGAGGCTCGTTCTTTTTAGTCGCCAGCATTCGGCTCAAAGTACCCGACGTTCTGTCCTCGAATCTGCCCCTTCGCCATCAGGCCGGCGGGCGCGCGAGGCTCATCGACAAAAGAGTCAATTCATGTCCCCGATGCACCCACGGCAGATAGGGAACGTCGAACACCTCGATGTTTTTGTCACACACAAACGTTCCAGAGCCTACGCTTCGTCTGAAAATCTCTTGGACTTCCAGGACAGGTGAACACAATTCTAGTTGCGGCCCCTCGGCGCTTCCTTGGGCGGCTTTTGCGACCCACTCTTTGTATGGATGAATCTTCATTTGGAGCGGGCAAAGCCGGCAAGCCAGAATCGAGGGGGTCGCCAATCCCCGAATGCTTCGACGTATCGCTTCGTTAAGCAATTTCTTGCCCAAGCCCTTTCTTCGATGGTCCTCCCGAACCTCCCAGTCGCGTAATACCATGACACGGTCGAGCAAGCTCTTGTTGACGTCGAAGCGATACGCAGCTTGCGCCAGTCCAAGTCCCGCTTCCCGTAAGTCGTCGTGGTCGTGTTCGTCTAGACACCAGGCCAGTTCGTAGGGAGACGTCTCACCCTCGCCAATGAAGAGCGCAAGTCCTAACTTGGCGATGAGCTCATCGTTACTGTCGTGAACGACTGCTTCGAATTCGTAAAGGCGCGGACCATTGGTTTCGAACCAACGGCGCACTCGGAAAATGCTCAGTTGGAATTCACCAAACGGTTCCCGAAAGGCGACTCGTTTGATTGAATCAGGGTCCATGTACCCGTAATTTTCCGCCCAATCAGTTTGCACCTTCTCTGGAGAGCCTGAGTAGAAACTCTCATAGAAGCCCGTCTCTCCAACGTCTCGAATCAGCGCATCCTTAACGGTCAAGCTGAGGAGAGGTTTGAGCGTATCGATCAAAAAATCACGGCAAATAATTCGAGACAATGGCGACGAGACGGCGCGATCGACCTCTAACGTTCGATTTCTCAAATCGCTGCTGTCTTGGTCGAACCAAGGTGAAATCTCCGAAGCAGGGCCGTATTTGGCATAAATGGTTTCAAGCTCGTGATGGACGTCAACGACCGCGTGCGCCCATCCGGAATACCCAAATCCCTTGTCGTACCTTGCGTTAGCTAGAGACAAGTCCATCATCTGACCGACCGTGATTGCGCTCAGGGACTTCCACGGAGCGCGCCGCCCGTTGACGACTGGTACTCGTGCCAAAACCGAAAGCAAGATGCTAGCTGGCGTGATTCCAAGATAGTACTGGAGTCCATGCAAAACGATTTGCATAATCTCCTTGTTTTCTCCCCAGTACACGCGCTCGGGGTCCTTCTGGAACATGATTCTTCGAAGAATTAGCTCGGCGGCCGGACGGTCGATTTCCTCGGGGCCAGCAATCAGTAGCGCTTCGAGCATGCGGCTGAGGATGGCCTGGACAAGCGGGCACACTTCGTCGGCTGGTGTCAGTTTCCAGAGCGCCGTTGTCATCAAGAGACTTTGATACCACGCACCTCGCTCTGCGTCTTCCGTTTTGGCGAAGTTGCGCGCAAAGCGGCTAAGCTCATCCCAGCTTTGAAATCCCCGCAAAGCGGCGCTCAGGTCCAGAAGTTCGTGATGGGGGTAAGAGCTTGACAGCGTTTTGGACAAAAGTTCTGCCTTTGTCTTCACTCCTCGAAGACAGGCGTCGGCAAATTCTTGACCTTCTGTACGTCCCGCAGGTACCGAGCGCCGCGCAACAGCACACGCTCTTTCAAAAAGCGCAATGTTGCTCGCTCGGCCAGTTGCCGATTCGACGGATGGCATGTTCATCTCCAAACAGGCTAGACGGCTGCTTGTTCTCCAAGGTGCTGCTCACTCGCACGCGCCCAGCCCAATCGAAGATGAAAGGGAAACCGCGTGTAAATCGTCTGCTTTCAATGCTGCCTCGGGCTTCGCCTGTGTGAGCGGCGGGGGCGCATCGGACCCGCCCAAACGCTAACATCTTTGGCCCAGTTCCGCAAAGAACCGGTAACAACCCGCTTTCACCGTGTGCTTGGTTCCGTTCGTTGGCCTCGACAACAAAAGGGTGCGGCTCCAAATCCGCAGAGGGGAACTTCAGAGGGTGACCAGGGCGGTTCGTTCCGGCAAAATCGAATCTCATGAAACGTAGCGTTCGGGGGGCTTTGGGAAATCAACCTACCCTTACCAACACCATTGTGGTAAGGGTAGGGAGTGTCGGCGGAATATTTGGGAGTGTGCCGATCTGGGGAATTTTCCCATCAGGAAGTTTGTGGCAAAATAAGTCCGTTTTCCCAACGGCAGCTAGTCCGAAATCTAGCCTTATTGCGGTGCGGTCTGACCGCAATCGATTCTCACCATCCGGTGATTCTCAACCCATGCGGGGCATCTCGGCCCTGGTGGGCGTGTGCTTCGCGGTTCATTGGAGCACACATGAAACAGCAAAACATCAAGTCGTTCATCGCCCCGATTCTCGTGGGGAAGGTCTTTCCGTACGCAGTCTTGGTCAAGGCAACCGATGCCGATGGCCCGGGTGAGTACGAGGCCAATGGCCTGATGTACGAAAACGGCCACGTGCTGCTCGAATACCCGTTCCGTCGTCCGGGGCAGAGTATCGAGCAGGCCACGGTCGAAAGCGCCGATTCGGCGAATCAGAACCAGATCGATATCACCACGGCCGTGTTGCCCGACGGGACTGAACTGACCCGCGGCGAAGCCTGGGAAGAGATCTCGTATCCGTCGAGCTGGGCCGATCGCGTCAAGGCGGCGATCGCGGCTCACGGTGAAGCGTCGTTCCTGCGCGGCGACCATCGTCTGTCCGACGATGGGCACGCGGAAGGTGCACGACTGTCTGCCGAGCTCAATCAGGCCGAAGACAATCTGTACCGTCTGCTCGGTCTGAAGGCGAACGTCGATGAGGAGCGCACCCGCATCAAGGTGGCGGTCCTTTGCGACAACTCGCAAGGTATTCCCGAGATCCGCACGTTCGAATTGCCCGTTTCCGACGTCGATATCGACGAGGGCGAGCACTACGACGTCGCGATCGAGCGTGCCGTCGCGGAAGGCTACGGCGGCAAGATGGTCGCGTTCGACGAACACGACCAGGCCGCGCGGTACCTCTTCGAGACTGCTGCCTGGTTCACGAAGTAATCCACCTTGTTTTCAACCCTTGCGGGATGCGTTCCCGCAGGGAGCGCTTCTCGCACGTACCCCCTGGAGAAGCATATGAAATCCCTTCAAGGCATGGAGATTCGCAAGCTCGGCAGCAACAAAGGCACGCCGCGCCTGTGGATCGAAGGCTCTCAGGCGAGCCGTGCTGGCTTCCTGCCGGGCATGAAGCTCAAAGCCAAGCTAGACGAGGACCGCTGTATGTTGGTCCTCGAGGCGTCGGACGACGGCGAGCGTGTCGTATCCAAGAAGGTCGTGCGCGAGCGCGAAGTTCCGGTAATCGACATCCAGAACGAAAGCCTCCTCGGCATCTTCGTTCGCATGGGCCTGACGGCCGTCCGCATCGTGGTGCAGCTGCGCCGAATCTTCGTGCTTCCGATCGCCTCGGAAGTCCGCGCGAAGGAACGGCTCGACCGGCTGAAGTCGAAGCTCGCGAATGACGAACCGCTGCTCATGGGTTCGTTCTCGTCGGGAATCGGCATCCTCGACCGAGCCGCTCATACGGGGCTGGAAGAGGCAGGCATCCGCTCGCGGCTGGCACTCGCGAACGAGATACGGGACGATTGCATGGAGCATGCGATCGAGCACAACCCGGTTTTCGACGCGCAGACTATCCTGCTGACGGCTCCGATGCAGGAAGTGGTGTTCGACAACTGGGTGATGTCTCAACTGCCCAAGCTTGACGGCATGGTGCTCGGTATCCCGTGCAGCGGGGCATCAAACGCTGGGCGCACGAAGCGGAAGCTTGAGTTCCCAGAGTCGCACCCTGACGTTGGGCATCTGATCGTACCGGCACTGGCGGCGGTGGCTCAAACCTCGCCGGCCTTTGTTGCCATCGAGTGCGTGCCCGGCTGGCTGAACACGGCGTCGGCCGCGATCGCGCGCTCGATGTTCCGAGACCTCGGGTATGTCGTCCACGAGACCGTGCTGAATGCGGCCGAATGGAACATGCTCGAGCATCGTGAACGCATGTGTATGATCGCGGTCACGCAGGGCGTCGAGTTCTCCTTCGATCTGGTCGAGCGTCCCGAGCCTCAGGCTCGCAAGCTGGGCGAGATCATGGAGGTCGTCGCGCTGGACGATAAGTGCTGGTCGCCTCTCACGTATCTGAAGGACAAGCAGGAACGCGACGAAGCGGCAGGGAAGGGATTCAAGATGACGATCGTCAACGAAGAATCTCCCAAGGTGCCGACGCTCAACAAGACGCTCGCGAAGCGTCAGAGCACCGGAACCTTCCTGCAGCATCCGGCCGACCCGGATCTTCTCCGCATTCCCACGGTACGCGAGCATGCTCGCTGCAAGGGGATCTGGGAGGATCTCGTGCAAGGAGTCACGCAGACGTTCGGTCATGAAGTATGTGGCCAGGCCGTCAGCGTTCCGCCTTTCGTCTCGGTTTTCAAGGCCCTCGGCCATGCGCTGCTGGCGTTCAAACAAGCGACGTCGATTTCATTTGCGTCGTTTGTGCGGGCCGAGGCTGTCGCGGCATAAGTTGCATCCACCCTTGGCGGGACATCGCTTCCGCAAGGGGGATGCTCGCTTCACTTTTACCCATGCGGGGACGCGCTCCCTGCCGGGACTGCTTCCCGCAGATTTTCTGAGAGAAGCAGATGAGAGCCGCAAAACAACCGAAGTTCGTCCGGTCCGACAATTTCCTGACCCGATTCGCTCACGCATGCGGGTACCTCGATAGTGCGACGCTGAACGACGACCGTCAGGCCATTTCGTTGGGAGTTGACGGGGCTTGTTATCACGTGAGAGCGCGGCCGTACAACGGCCATGCGCGCGTGTGGGAGTGCTTCGAGCTTGAAGAACGGGGAGACGCGGTCAAGTTGTTCCGCCGCCTCATTCGTGAACGCAGTGCGAAGCGCAACGTCAACCGCACGTATTCCTGACCACCCGAATGGGCGCTGCCGTCTGGAGATTCAGGCAGGGCATCTGTCAGCAGCGTTACGGAAAGTCACATTCAACCCTCGCGGGATTTCGCTCCCGCTGGGGGTGATGCTCGCGATTTCGGCCTCACGGCCATGGAGAGCATCTTGGAAGCACTAAACGGTCGGCCTCCACAGCAGCAGTTGCTGTTCGAGGTGGAACCTCCTGCGGATGCCGACTCACCGGTCGCGTTTGATCCGCACGCATACGACAAGTACGTCGTTATGTTCAGCGGGGGAAAGGACTCGGCGGCAACGGTCCTGCACCTGCTCGATATTGGCATCGATTCGAGTCGCATCGAACTCTGGCATCACGACGTTGACGGGCACGGTGAATCCTTCATGGATTGGCCGGTGACCAGCGACTACTGCCGGCGGTTCGCGGCTGAATTCGGTCTGCCGTTGTACTTCAGTTGGCGCGAGGGTGGTTTTCTTCGGGAGATGCTTCGCGAGAACCAGTCCACCGCGCCGGTCATGGCCGAAACGCCGGACGGGTTGATCCAGGCCGGCGGAGCTGGGCCGCAGAACACGCGGCGCAAGTTTCCGCAGGTCACGGCGGCTCTGTCTCAGCGTTGGTGCTCGGCCAGCCTCAAGGTCGACGTCGGCGCCGCGGCGATGCGGAACCAGCATCGCTTTTTGGGTATCCGCACCCTCGTCTGCACGGGGGAGCGCGCTCAAGAGTCCGCAGCGCGGTCGAAGTACCGAGCCAACGAGCCGGATCGTTGCCACACGCAGAGCCGGCACGTCGATCACTGGCGTCCGGTACTGCAGTGGTCCGAGGAGCAGGTGTGGGACATCATGAAGCGTTTCGGTGTACGTCCGCATCCGGCGTACTACCTTGGCTTCAACCGTGTGTCCTGCGCGCATTGCATCTTCTCGGACTGCCACCAGCGGGCGACTGAGCGAAAGCTGATGTCGGTGCGCTTCGTGCGGATCGCCGATCTCGAAAGTGAGTTCGGTCTCACGATTCACCGCACGAAGTCGGTTCATCAACTGGCCGATGAAGGCACGCCGTACGGGTATGAGGAAGAGACCGCTGCCCTTGCGCTCTCGACCGAATATACGGTGCCGATTCGGATCGCCACGACCGATTGGACGCTGCCGTCCGGAGCCTTCAAGCAGGGCGCCGGTCCGCAGTGATGTGGAAAGCAGTTCGCAGCAAACCAAGCCCGCGCGTCTTCTCTCTTGAGAAGGCCGCGGGCTTTTCCGTTCAGGAAATCCCCCGTTATTTGTGAACGTTTATCGATTGTTCACGTGAACTGTCTGACGGAAAATTTCGCATTATGCAAAGCGTCGCTCCCCGATGCGTTCCCCCGCGCAACGCCCTCGATTGGGTGCGGGAGGGCGCTCGCCTGGTGTGGCGAAAAATCATCGTACATGTGGCGGGTTCCCGAGACGACTTCCTCGGCGTTCCGCCGCAGTAGATGCCTAAAACGATTCCGGTCGAGAGCCTTCCGGCTTAACGACTGGCCACGGAGTGGACATGGCAGGGCAGTACTGGATCGATGCGGTTCAACACGAATTGGCGGTCGGGCTTCTGCGCGAGGCGCTGAAGCACATCAGTGACAAGCCATGGGAAGAGTCGACGCTGCTCCATGCGCGGATTTCGGAATTTCTGGGCGAGCCCATCAAATACCCGGATGCTGTTGTGCTTGCGCGGGCGGGCCGGCTTTGACCAAGGGAATTGAGCATCTGTAACCGGCGGGGAACACACCCGGATTCTCACTTCCCCCTTGAATCGGGATCTCCCCCTGATACGGTGGTACCACCCGGATGACAACCCGGCGCAGTAAAATGCCGAGCCGCTGGTTACGCCGCATGGATCGCTCCGGTGCGGCGCGCAGTCCGCTCGAGTGAGCGGGATCACCAATTTCTGAGGCCACTATGCCGTTTCTCGCTATCACCGCCTTCCTGATGTACGCGAATATCTTTGCCGCCATCCGGCAAATCGGAAAGCCGGGGAAGGGACCTCTGATCGGCGGCGCGCACATGCTGACGTGCCTGGTGGCATCGATCGCCTTCCTCGGTGGAACGGAGCTGATTCAGTTCAACCTGTTTGGCGGCATCGGCGGAGCTGCCTACAACTGGACGCCGCTGGCGTATTTCGTCGTCGGCTTGCTGAGCCTGATCCTGTTCGGGATCAAGTTCGTTTCGGCTACGCGGGCCGGCCAGTCGGGCGGGAATCTGAGGTTCGGCCTGTCGCTTTGGGCGGTCTTCGCAGCTCTCTATGTCTGCGGGACGGCCATCGACCACTGGATTTTCTTTCGTGACGTCAACAGATCCGGCTCGATGGACGTCGGCTTCACGGGTGAGCAGATGACCTGCAGTGGCGACGAGATCCTTGTGCGCCTGAAAGCCGATACCGCTGTTTATCGGTGCCCGAAATCGATCAGGCTGGGGCGCGACTACGCCCAGCCGTTCGTGCCGTGGCCGAGCTACGTGCAAGGCGAGAGCGCCAAGCTCAAGGCGAACGTTGATGCGGTGCAAAAGGCGGCTGCCGAGTCGAAAGACGGCGTCGTACATCTGCCGGACGGCGTGACCAAGTATCTGTCGCAGCCAACGCAAGACTCGGACTGACCTGTGCGGCATCGAGGAACTTCTCGTCAGGAATTCCGCGATATACTGATGCCTGATTTTCGACGGTAGCTGGACCGAAACCAGCCCAAAACGCACTATTCCGTGCACAACCCTAGCGGGGCAGCTTCCCGCCGGGGGCCTGCTTCGCACTTTTCAGGAGCAGGATATGTCTCAATCCTCCGTGGTTTCCCGTCGGGACGTGGTCCCGTTCAATGTCACGTTCGAGGCGACGGGCTTTACCGACGCCGATCTGTGCACTCGCGAGTTCGCTGACGACGAAGCGCGAGGTTTCAGCGAAGTTGCGATGACCGAGGGACAGTTCCCAGCCGGAATCCTTTCCGTCGTGCGGGGATGGATTTCGGAAGACGATGCGCAGAAGCCGACAGATCGCAAGGTGTTCGTCTGCGTCACGTTGCGGGTTTACGCCACGAGCGTCGACAACGCGTCTCGCACGGCTCCGCCGGCGGTACTGCTCGCGCGAATCGTAGACGCGATGGCATCCACCGAAACCGGTGAATGCCTGGTGAGCCTCGAAGGCAATTGGACGGTCACAGAAGTCGTCCCGTTCGGTGAGCTGGCAGATGGTCAAGCTGGGGAGGATCCGGCCGAGACGGTCCGTCAAGGTCGTCCGGACGGGGAATTGCGGGAAAAGCGGATTCTCGCCGTCTTTCTTCCGCAAGCCTGGGTGAACGACTACGCGACGTACGTCGACGGCCAGCAAGCCGTGGATGTGACGCAAGTCGTGCTTGAGATGGATCTGCAGAAGATTCATGCTCTCCGCGACTACTCGGATTCAACAGATGCTCTTGTCGACACTGTTGCACTCGGTCATAACGGTCCGTTCACGGTTCGTGCCAAGGACAGCATTTGCGATTTCTTCGAGGCGAAGGACCTGTCCAACATCACCGAATCCATGCTGCTAGTGTAGCGTTCGATTCTTGATTGAACGTAAATGAATCGCCTGCCTCCAACGTCTACTTTGGTTTGCATTGG
>NZ_CABVQC010000119.1 GCF_902499175.1 Burkholderia aenigmatica | reverse complement strand
AGCGGAGAAGCGGAGAAGCGGAGAAGCGGAGAAGCGGAGAAGCGGAGAAGCGGAGAAGCGGAGAAGCGGAGAAGCGGTGATGCGGTGATGCGGTGATGCGGAGAGACGGAGAGACGGAGAGACGGAGAGACGGCCCGCGAAGCTTCGCAGGCCGGCGGCTCGCTGGCGCGTCAGTGTGCGCCGGCCTTCGGCTTGCGCGGTGCCTTTTCGAACAGTCGGTCGTACAGCCAGCGCGGCAGCACGTGCAGCACCTTCGCGACGACACCCATCTGCCACGGAATCACGCGGAACGCGCGCTGTCTCGCGATCGCCTGGGCCGCACGCGCGGCGAAGCGGTCGGCGTCCATCAGGAACGGCATCCGGTACGGGTTGTGCGCGGTCATCGGCGTGCGGATGTAGCCGGGCGCGATCGTCACGACGCCGACGCCGGCCGGCCGCAACTCGACGCGCAGCGCTTCGAGATATTTGATCGCTGCCGATTTCGACGCGCTGTACGCGCCGGAGCCGGGCAGGCCGCGCACGCCGGCGACGCTCGCGACACCGACCAGCGTGCCGTGGCGCGTGGCCGTCATCGGGCCGACGAACGGCTCGAACGTCGCGACCATCCCGTAGTAGTTGATGTCCATCACGTCGCGGAACGTCGCGAGATCGCCCTGGCCCGTGACGGCGCCCTGGCTGATGCCCGCGTTCGCGATCACGACGTCGGGGCAGCCGTGCGTCGCGATGAACGACGCGGCGGCCGTCGCGAGCGCGTCGGCATCGCGCACGTCGGCGGAATAGACGGAGATGGACAGCTTCGGGAAGCGCCGCGCGAACGCATCGAGGGCATCGGTGCGTCGCGCGACGAGTGCGAGCGTGGCGCCCTGGCGGGCGTATTCCTCGGCCATCGCGAGGCCGAGGCCGCTCGATGCGCCGGTGATGAAGACCTTCAGCGGAGTAGTCATGCCGGCGCGCGGGCGGGGATCAGAGCTTCTTGTCCTGAACCTGCTTCACGAGAAAGTCCAGCACCTGGGCGGTGCCCGGGATGCTGTTCGCGTAAGCGGGGCCCGTCTTGTACTTGCCCTGGACGACGACCGTCGGCACGCCGTCGATCGCGTAGTCCTTCAGCAGCTTGGCCGACTGGTTCACTTCGCCCTGCACGCTGAACGAGTTGTACGCGTCCATGAACTGCTTCTTGTCGACGCCCTGCGTGGCCAGGAAGTCGGCCTGCGCCTGCGGCGTCAGCAGGTAGTTCTTCTGCTTGTGGATCGCGTTGAAGATCGCCGGCGTGACCTTCTCGGAGATGCCGAGCGCGGACACCGCGTAGAACAGCTTCGAGTGCGGGACGAAATCGTCACGGAATGCGACCGGGACGCGCTTGAAGTCGATGTTGTTGCCTTGCTTTTTCACCCAGGCCTCGATCGTCGGCTCGAATTCGTAGCAGTGCGGGCAGCCGTACCAGAAGAACTCGATCACCTCGACCTTGCCGGCCGGCGCGGACACCGGCTGCGGCGACTTCATCACCTCGAAGTCCTTGCCGGCCACCGGCGCGGCGGGCGAAGCCTGCGCGAGACCGGCGGCCAGGCCCAGGGACAGAAGGAGCGTGCTAAGCAGTTTTTTCATGTTGTGAACGTCGAATCAGTTGCTCGGGTTACGGAACGTAACGGGTTCTGAGTGGGCTCGGCCGGTTGCTTACTGCTTCGTGAAACGGATCACCGCCGTGTCGACACCTGCATCGGACAGGCGCTGGCGGGCCGAGTTCATCTCCTCGAACTTCGAGAACGGGCCGACGCGTACGCGGAAATAGGTCACGCCGCTGACATCCCGCTTCGACACCTTCGACTCGAAGCCCTGAAAGCCGAGGCGCGCGCGCTGCTGCTCGGCGTCGCCTTCCGTCTTGTACGCGCCCACCTGCAGGAAGTAGCCGGTATTCGCATCGTTCGCGGTCGGCGGCTTCGCTGCCGCGGCGGCCGTGGCCGACGAGGTCGGCTTCGGCGTGTTCGCGGCCAGTTGCTGCTGTTGCTGCTTTTGCGCGGCGGCTTGCTGGGCTTGCTTCTGCGCGGCGAAGCGCGCGAGGTCGTCCTCGCCGCCTGACTGCTGCTGCGGGCGCTGTTGTTGCTGTTGCTGCGCTTGCTGCGTCTTCTTCGGCGGCGGCGTGGTGTCGGCCGGCTTCGGCGCGACGGCGACGCCGTTGCCCGACGACGGATTGTTCGACGCGGTCGTGCCGTTCGAGCTGCCGGTATTGTTCGAGCCGCTCGATCCGTTGGCCGACGGCGGCACTTCGACGATCTGCGGTTCGGGCAGCAGGCCGCCCTGGGTCTGGTTCGCGGCCTGGCCGGGCGCCGTGTTCGGCGGCGCGGGCTGCGCGGCCTGCGGCACCGGCTGGCCGGGCGTCTTGCCCTGCAGCGCGCGGTTCGGATCGAACTGCTGCGGCTGGCTCGCGCCGTTGTCGGCCGGCGGCGGCGCGACCTTCGACACGAACGGCGACGGGGAGCGCGTGATGTAGAGCGCCACCACCACGGCGATCGCGAGGCCGACGATCAGGCCCAGCACGATTCCAAGAAATGTCCCTCCGGCTTGTTTCGATTGCTTCGAAGTTCGGCGTGGTTGTGCCATTGCTTGAGTCACCTGCAAAAAGAATCGTGAAAAGGCCGCGGCGGGCGCTCCTGCCGCGGCCATTCGCTGCCCGATTCGGGCCGCTTGCTGCGTTACATCTTGGCGGGCGCGGACACGCCGAGCACCGCCAGACCGTTCTCGAGCACCTGCCGGGTCGCGGCGAGGAGCGCGGCGCGCGCATTACGCGGTGCTTCGTCGTCGACCAGCACGCGCTCCGCATTGTAGAACGAGTGGAATTCGCCAGCGAGGTCGCGCAGGTAGAACGCGACCGCGTGCGGCGCCAGTTCGTTGGCCGCGTGCGTGAGCATGTCCGGGTACTCGGCCAGCTTCTGCATCAGCGACGCTGCTTGCGTGCTCGTCAGCTGCGACAGGTCGGCGCCCGGCAGCTGCGCGACGTCGACGTTGTAGCGCGACTTCAGCTCGTTGAGCACCGAGCAGATCCGCGCGTGCGCGTACTGGACGTAATAGACCGGGTTTTCGTCGTTCTGTTTCAGCGCGAGGTCGATGTCGAATACGAACTCGGTATCGGCCTTGCGCGAGATCAGGAAGAAGCGCACCGCGTCACGGCCGCGCGTGATGGTCGCTTCGTCGATCAGGTCGGGCGCCGCTTCCTGGCCCGCCGCCGCGCCACCCGACCATTCGATCAGGTCGCGCACCGTCACGTAGCTGCCCGCGCGCTTCGAGATCTTCACTTCCTGGCCGTCACGCATCACGGTGACCATCTTGTGCAGCACGTAGTCGGGGTAGCCCTTCGGGATCCCGATGTGCAGCCCCTGCAGGCCCGCGCGCACGCGCGCGATCGTGCCGTGGTGGTCCGAACCCTGGATGTTGATCACCTTGGTGAAGCCGCGCTCCCACTTCGTCACGTGGTACGCGACGTCCGGCACGAAGTACGTGTACGTGCCGTCCGACTTGCGCATCACGCGATCCTTGTCGTCGCCTTCGTCGGTCGTGCGCAGCCACAGCGCGCCGTCCTGCTCGTAGGTCATGCCGGCCTTGATCAGCGCGTCGACCGTCTTCTCGACGCGGCCTTCGCTGTACAGCGACGACTCGAGGTAGTACTGGTCGAACTTTACGCCGAACGCCTGCAGGTCCATGTCCTGCTCGCGACGCAGGTACGTGACCGCGAACTTGCGGATCGCGTCGAGATCCTCGACGTCGCCCGTGCCCTTGACCGGCTCGCCGTCCGACGCCGCGACCGTTTCGCCGTTCAGGAAGTCGCGTGCGATGTCGGCGATGTATTCGCCGTTGTACGCGGCTTCCGGCCAGCCCGCGTCGCCCGGCTTCAGGCCGCGTGCGCGCGCCTGCGTCGAGATCGCGAGGTTGCCGATCTGCACGCCCGCGTCGTTGTAGTAGAACTCGCGGTGCACCGCGTAGCCCTGGCTCGCGATCACGTTCGCGAGCACGTCGCCGAGCGCGGCCTGGCGGCCGTGGCCGACGTGCAGCGGGCCGGTCGGGTTGGCCGACACGAATTCGAGCAACACTTGCTTGCCTTTCTCGCGATCCGACGTGCCGAACGCGCGGCCCTGGTCGAACACGGCGGCGATCACCGCCTGCTTCGCGGCGGCCGACAGGCGCAGGTTGATGAAGCCGGGGCCGGCGATCTCGGCGGCTTCGACGAGGCCTTGCGCGCCCGGCTGGGCGGTGAGGGCGGCGACGATCTGCTCGGCGAGCTGGCGCGGGTTCGTGCCGAGCGGCTTCGCGAGCTGCATCGCGACGTTGCACGCGACGTCGCCGTGCGCGGCGACCTTCGGGCGCTCCAGCGTGATGGCGGGGGCGACGAACGCGGCGTCGGCGCCTTTCAGCGCGTGTGCGACCTGCTTGACGCTATCCGCGAGCAGGGCTTCGAGGGTCTGTTTGTGTGCTGGCAGCATGCTGGTAGAAGGCTTCGTTGGTGGCGGCCGGAAACGCCGGCCCGCCGGCACGCTTTTTAAGCGCGCGTTTCAGGGATCGCAGAATTTTAACAGGTGCTAATATGCCGCTCAGGCGGCCCGTGTCCGCGAGGCCGGACGCCGGTCTGCCGGCGTTCCCCAACCGCGCTGTGCAGGCACAACAAGATGAAAAGGGAATTGTCATGATTACGTTCAAGAGCAAGGCGGCACAGGATCTCGACGTGCTGAAGGATTTCGCCGTGTATGTGCTGGGTCTCGTCGGCAAGCAGCTGGGCGAGCGCGGTGTGATTACGCACGACGAGCTGGACCACGCGATCGCCAAGCTGGAAGGCGCGGTCGCGCAGGCGAAGCAGGAACGCGCCGAGCATGCCGGCCATTTCCACGAGGACGAAGCCGACCACTCGCACCACGAAGTGCCGCCGAGCCTGGCACAGCGCGTCGCGCCGTTCCTCACGATGCTGCGCGAAGCGAAGGCCGGCCAGGCCGACGTGCACTGGGGTTTCTGAGCTTCCTTGCCCGGCAGTACGAAAGGTTAGTAAGACAAGAAAAAGCCCGCTTCCGAGCGGGCTTTTTATTTTGTCTGATGAAAACGGGGTGATCAGAGCTGCGGTGCGAGCGCGCGGCGCGCGTCGTCGAGCGACAGCGCCATGCGCTGCGCGTAGTCCTCGAGCTGATCCTGCCCGATTTTGCCGACCGAGAAGTAGGTGCTGTCCGGATGCGCGAGATAGAAGCCCGACACGCTCGCAGCCGGCAGCATCGCCAGCGAGTCGGTCACGCTCATGCCGATCTCGTCCGCGCGCAGCACGTCGAACATGTCGCGCTTCACGAGGTGGTCGGGGCAGGCCGGGTAGCCGGGTGCCGGGCGGATACCCGCGTACTTTTCCGCGATCAGCGCTTCGTTGTCGAGCGTTTCACCGCTCGCGTAGCCCCACAGCTCGCGCCGTACGCGGGCGTGCATCGCTTCCGCGAAGGCTTCCGCGAAGCGGTCGGCGAGCGCCTTCAGCATGATCGCGCTGTAGTCGTCGTGGTCGGCTTCGAACTGTTTTTCCTTCACGTCGACGCCGAGGCCGGCCGTTACCGCGAACATCCCGATGTAGTCGGCGACGCCCGATTCCTTCGGTGCGATGAAGTCGGCGAGCGAGCGGTTCGGCCGCATCACGCCGTCGACCACCGGGCGCACGCTCTGCTGGCGCAGGTTGCGCCACGTGAGCAGCACTTCCGAGCGCGACTCGTCGCTGTAGATCTCGATGTCGTCGTCGTTGACGGTATTTGCCGGCAGCAGCGAGAGCACGCCGCTCGCGGTCAGCCAGCGGCCCTGGATCAGGCGCGCGAGCATCGATTTCGCGTCGGAGAACACGCGGCGCGCCGATTCGCCGACGATCTCGTCGTTCAGGATCGCCGGGTACGGGCCCGCGAGGTCCCAGGTCTGGAAGAACGGGCCCCAGTCGATGTACTGCGCGAGCTCGTTCAGGTCGTAGTTCTTGAACACGCGGCGGCCGATGAACTTCGGCTTCACCGGCTGGTAGCCCGCCCAGTCGACCTTGGTCTTGTTCGCGCGCGCGTCGGCGAGCGTGACCATCGGCTGCGCCTTGCGGTTCGCGTGCTGGTCGCGGATCCGTTCGTAGTCGGACTTCAGCTCGTCGAGGTACTTCGTCGCGCCTTCGTCGGACAGCAGGCTCGACGCGACCGACACCGAGCGCGACGCGTCCGGCACGTAGACCACCGGGCCTTCGTAGTGCGGCGCGATCTTCACGGCCGTGTGCACGCGCGACGTCGTGGCGCCGCCGATCAGCAGCGGGATCTTCTTCACGCGGAAGTAGTCGTCGCGCTGCATTTCCGACGCGACGTAGGCCATTTCCTCGAGGCTCGGCGTGATGAGGCCCGACAGCCCGATGATGTCCGCGCCCTCGACCTTCGCCTTCGCGAGGATCTCGTTGCACGGGACCATCACGCCCATGTTGACGACTTCGAAGTTGTTGCACTGGAGCACGACCGACACGATGTTCTTGCCGATGTCGTGCACGTCGCCCTTCACGGTCGCGATGACGATCTTGCCCTTCGCACGCACGTCGCCGCCCGCTTCCGCGAGCAGGCGTTTTTCTTCCTCGATGAACGGGATCAGGTGTGCGACCGCCTGCTTCATCACGCGCGCCGACTTCACCACCTGCGGCAGGAACATCTTGCCCTGGCCGAACAGGTCGCCGACGATGTTCATCCCGTCCATCAGCGGCCCTTCGATCACGTTGATCGGTCGGCCACCGGCCGCGGCGATCTTCGCGCGCACTTCTTCGGTATCTTCGACGATGAAGTTCGTGATGCCGTGCACCAGCGCATGCGAGAGCCGCTTCTCGACCGGCTGGTTGCGCCACTCGAGGTTCTCTTCCTTTTTCGCACCCCCTGCCTTGAACTTGTCGGCGATCTCGAGCAGGCGGTCGGTCGAATCGTCGCGGCGGTTCAGGATCACGTCCTCGACGCGCTCGCGCAGCTCCGGGTCGAGGTCGGCATACACGCCGAGCTGGCCGGCGTTGACGATGCCCATGTCCATCCCCGCCTGGATCGCGTGGTACAGGAACACGGTGTGGATCGCCTCGCGCACCGGGTCGTTGCCGCGGAACGAGAACGACACGTTCGACACGCCGCCGCTGATCTTCGCGTGCGGCAGGTTCTGCTTGATCCAGCGGGTCGCCTCGATGAAGTCGACCGCGTAGTTGTTGTGCTCCTCGATGCCGGTCGCGACCGCGAAGATGTTCGGGTCGAAGATGATGTCTTCCGGCGGGAAACCGACTTCGTTCACGAGGAAGTTGTACGAGCGCGTGCAGATCTCGATCTTGCGCTCGTAGGTGTCGGCCTGGCCGGTCTCGTCGAACGCCATCACGACGGCCGCCGCGCCGTAGCGGCGGATCAGGTGCGCGTGGTGGCGGAACGCGTCCTCGCCTTCCTTCAGCGAGATCGAGTTGACGATCGCCTTGCCCTGCACGCACTTCAGGCCCGCCTCGATCACTTCCCACTTCGACGAGTCGATCATGATCGGCACGCGTGCGATGTCCGGCTCGGATGCGATGAGATTCAGGAAGCGCACCATCGCCGCCTTCGAATCGAGCATCGCCTCGTCCATGTTGATGTCGATCACCTGCGCGCCGTTCTCGACCTGCTGGCGCGCGACGGCGAGCGCCTCGTCGAACTGGCCGTTGAGGATCATGCGCGCGAACGCCTTCGAGCCGGTGACGTTGGTGCGTTCGCCGACGTTGATGAAGAGCGTCCCGGGCGTGACGTTGAACGGCTCGAGGCCGGCAAGGCGCATCATGTGATCGGTCATGGCGGTGCGAATTCTGGTGATGAAGGACGTGGGCGGTCGGGTCAGGCGTTGTCGCTGTACTGGTTCGGCCAGCGGCGCGGCTTCACGTCGGCGAGCGCCTTCGCGATCTCGGCGATGTGTTCGGGCGTCGTGCCGCAGCAGCCGCCCGCGAGGTTCACGAGCCCGGCTTGCGCGAATTCCTTCAGCAGGCCCGACGTGACGTCCGGCGTTTCGTCGAAGCCCGTCTCGGCCATCGGGTTCGGCAGGCCCGCGTTCGGGTAGCACGACACGTAGGTGTCGCACAGCTTCGCGAGCTCGGCGATGTACGGGCGCATCAGCGCCGCGCCGAGTGCGCAGTTCAGGCCGAACGTGAGCGGCTTCGCGTGGCGCAGCGAATTCCAGAACGCCTCGACCGTCTGGCCCGACAGGATCCGGCCCGACGCATCGGTGACGGTGCCCGAGATCATGATCGGCAGGCGCTCGCCGGTGTCCTCGAACAGCTCGTCGAGCGCGAACAGCGCAGCCTTCGCATTCAGCGTGTCGAAGATCGTCTCGACGAGGAACAGGTCGACGCCGCCATCGAGCAGCGCCTTCGCCTGCTGGTAGTACGACGTGCGCAGCTCGTCGAACGTGACGTTGCGTGCGCCGGGATCGTTGACGTCCGGCGAGATGCTCGCTGTCTTCGGCGTCGGTCCGATCGCGCCCGCGACGAAGCGCGGCTTGTCCGGCGTCGCGTATTTCTCGGCCGCTTCGCGTGCGAGCTTTGCCGATTCGATGTTCATCTCGACGACGAGATCTTCCATCTCGTAGTCGGACTGCGCGACGGTCGTCGCGCCGAACGTGTTGGTCTCGACGATGTCGGCGCCGGCCGCGAAGTACTGGTCGTGGATCTCGCGGATGATCTGCGGCTGCGTGATCGACAGCAGTTCGTTGTTGCCCTTGATGTCGCGCGCGAAATCCTTGAAGCGCTCGCCACGATACGCGGCTTCGTCGAGCTTGTAGCGCTGGATCATCGTGCCCATCGCGCCGTCGAGGATCAGGATGCGCGATGTCAGCAGCGCGGGCAGAGCGGCGCCGCGCGTGTAGGGCGCGTCGAGCGGGACGGAAGCGGCGAGAGGAGTCGCAGACATGGGCGAAGGACCGGCGAAGACGGGAAAACCGTCATTGTAGCCGGTGCGCCTGGGGCCCGCCCGGCCTGGCGCCGCGCCGGTGGGCCGCCAAATGAAAACCCCCGCACGGCGAACCGGGCGGGGGCATGATCGGAGTGCTCGCGGCGCCGCGTCGTTGCGCGGCGAATGGCCCGGCCGCGCGAGGCGCCGGGCCGCGGGTCGTCAGTGCAGCACGACGGGCATCATCATCAGGCTGTCGAATTGTCCGAGGAATTCGTCGACTTCGTCGAGCGACGGTTCATCCTCGATCAACTGCTTCACGTGCGCGCGGAATCGTTCGGCAAGTTCGCCGTCGATGAAGATTTCGCGCTGCGCGTTCTTGTCGACGATTTCATATCCGCCGGCATTCATCAGGTGGTGGCCGGCCTGCGGCGCGAATTCGACGACGCAGTAGTTGGGGCTGTTGTAGATCATTTGCATGGCGGCACTCCTCTTCGCAGTGGCATCTGGCCTTGTTGTCCCCTAGGTGGGGCGAGCCTTGCCGGTTTCAAGGGGCTTGCGCTGCACACCCCGTTCCCGTCTGCATGGGGTGTATCGGTTAGAAGCCGATGTCTATGAAACGTTTCCTATTGTCGGCCGGTGGACTGAAATAGTTGTTAAAGAGTGTCATCGGCGATTTCAAGGAAATCTGTAATCGGTCGAAATTGCCGAATCGCGCGTGAGTTCACTGTGTGACAGGTGATGTGACAGGCGATGACGCAGGCGGTGCAGCCGGTTGTGCCGGCGGTTGCACGGTGGCCGGCGGCGCGGGTTGTGCCGGTGCCGCGGCCGGTGCGGCCGATGCATCGGGCGTCGGTGCACCGTCGGGCGCATGCGTGGCGCCGTCTGCGGATTCCGCATCGGACGGCGCGCCCGGCGCCGCGAGCCGGCCATGCCACAACAGCTCGATTTGCGCGCCGTTCGGTTCGGTCTGCACGAGCCGCGCGGGCAGCCAGCCGAGCGACGGCGCGAGCCACATGTCGATCCGGCGCGTGTCGCCGTCGCGTCGAGGCAGGCGCATGAAGTGCCGCGCGTTGATGATGCCGGTCTGCGTCTGCACCTGCTCGTCGCCGATCACGGTGATCGGCCAGGTCTCGCCGCTGTTGTTGTCGATCACGAAGAACTGCTGCGTGACGCCCGGCTTGTATGCGGCGGGATTGCCGCGCACGAGCCCCGACAGTTGCATCAGCATGCTGAAGCGGTCTTGCACGCCGTCGGGCAGCGGCGCATTGTTCGGCGTGCGCGTGAACACGACCTGCCGGATCTCGCGGTTGAAGATCGCGATGTCTTCCGGCCGCTTGCCGCGCTTCTCGACGTAGCGGTCGGGCGCGACGCCGAACGCGTCGATGCGGCCTTCGCTGCGATAGGTGAACGGGCCGACGAACGGCACGGGCATCGACACCGACAGGTCGTAGGTACGCCCGTCGGTGCGCCAGCGGATCGTGCCGATCATGTTCTGCATGCCGTTGTAGAACGTGTCGTACTGCAGGTCGCCGGAGGGCGGTGCGGTGAACTTCACGCCTTGTGTCGCGGGGCCCGGCGTCGCGGCGCTGGCGGCGCCGGCGGCCGACGCGGCATGCGCGCCCGACGCGCCCGGCACG
>NZ_CABVQC010000118.1 GCF_902499175.1 Burkholderia aenigmatica | reverse complement strand
GAATCCGCGTTTTACCCCCGGTTCTGCTGGCGCCATTACGCCGCCCATCCCCGGCTCCTTTACGCCGCCCCGCGACACCTGCAACTTCAGTGATGCCGACGGCACATTGTCTGCCGCTGCGGATTCAGCTTGCTTCGCCGCCTCGCGGCGAGCTTCGTTCTTCGCCACCGTGTAGTCGCCATAAGCCATTCGATCGATTCGAGCGAAATCGAGCCCATGTTCGTCACACAGAAAGCGAAGGTCCGCCAGCATGCCGAGAACGGTCTGCTCGATTCCTACCGGAGTCGCCGGATCGGATTCGAACGTCTGGTCTGCAACACGCCACGTCTTGAGGGATTGCCCGACACGCACAACCCGCATGCGCGGGCTGTAGATCAGGTCCTCGGAGAACTCCGGCATCTCTGCCGGAACCTTGATGTCGACAGAAACCGTGTCTGCCGTGTTGGTCTGCATATCCTGCTCCTGATGACGCGAAGCAGGATCCCAAGCGGGAACGTGCCCCGCATGGGTTGAGTAAAGGCGGCAAAGCCGCTTCTGGCTGGAAATGGCCCAGCTACCGTCGAAACTGCCGAGAATCTTACCAGAACAGCGGCATTCCGGGCCTAGTCGGACTTGACGTCACTGGTGGTGTCGGAATCCGGTGGCGATACGGGTCTGTTCTGGTGCGTCTTGGTCGTCGATCCGGATGTGCCGCTCAAAACCCTCCCAACGTCGGTGTCGACCTTCGGATCGAAGAAAACTACTCTGCCGCCTTCGGCGATGATCCGGCTCATTTCATCCATTCGCTCTTGCGTCAGTACGTCATTTTGCCGGCCATGCAGCGCTTGATGACTGGTTCCGAAAATGCTCGCTGGCGAAGGCTCCCAACTGCCATCCGCAGTCTGCGACCAGTGCTTCGGCGTGAACGCAAGACCATCCTGGTGAGGTTGAGCGTCCGGCATGCGCAGATCGTCGTTGGTGATCGGCATATTCTGGTCGAGGGGAAGCTGTTCGCCCGACGAAAATCGCCCGCCCATGAGGGTCTTCAAATCCTGAAGGACGTAGCGACCGACGTCCTCGGGAGGTGGCATCCGGTAATTGGCCGGCTGACGCAATTCCTGTTGGAACTCTGGCGGCTCGGACCGCTTCTGGAGCTCGTCCCGAGTGACGATTTCTGCAACCTTGGGCATTTCGCCGCGCTCCATGCGGATAACGACATCAACAGCTTCTCGAATCAGTTCGACCCCGGGGCCGCCCAACACTCGCGTCATTCTTGCGAGTGCTTCGTCAACGCTGCTCGCATACATAGTCGCCAGGCCAGCACCATAATAAAGCCAGGAATTGAGAACGCGGAGTGCAGTGTTGTCCCTGATTTCATCGAAAGCCACTCGGCGATGGCCAAAGGCGGGAAATCCACCCGGCCAAAATTCGTTATGCACAAATCGCTTTACGTTCGGCCCGAACTCCGGGCCCTCCTGAACGAACTGGCAAAGCACGAATTCTTCCCGCGGCGCCCGGACCGACATCTCATTGAGCAGGACGTGCATCAGGGTCGTCTTTCGGGATCCAACAGTACCGATGATCAGAATCGATTTGCGCTGGTCAATCAGCTGCTCGAAGTGCCGGCGCTGCTCGAACGAAATGGTCCCATCCGCCTGCAAAGCATCGAGCGTCGTCGGGAAAGGCTTCGGTACCCTGAAAATGTCCGTGAGGCTCGAGAAGTCGATGTCCCACGTCAGAGCATCTGGATACCCGAGTTCCGCCAAGCGTATACGCAGATCGTGGTCGGAAAACAGAAAGAATCGCACCGCGTTATCTTCACCGACCGCCAACTTGGCGTTCAGCGCAGCCAGGTTGTTCTGGCCAAGCGCACGCGCGAGAGCTTCAAGGACATGGGCGTGTTGAACGCCCGGCAACTGTTGCCTGGCCGCCCGCTTGAGTTGATTGAAGGAATTCCGGCTGAGAAATGCTGACGGCATGACGAGTCCTTTTGATCAAGGTCTACATACCGGCGATTCCATGCAGACCTGACAAAAGGTCGTCCTGCGAAATGAGAGTAAGCCGCCTGTTTAACCCGCCGGCAGGTTGGGATGGCATCCAGCGGATAGCCTAGCACACGCCCCCAGGCGCAGCAATTCCCTCCGCGGAAATGAAAAACCCGCCGAACGCCCCGAAGATCGAGACGTGCGGCGGGTTCATTCAGAGCTGGATCAGCTTGTAGTCATTGAGCACGACGCTGCGTGCCTTGCGAAGTTCCGCCTGGATCTGAGCGTCCGTCGGGTCCTTCATGTAGTACGAGACAGCGACGTCATCGCCGCCGTCACGGTGAATCCATGCGTCGACGCGATGTGTGTAGCCTTGCTTCTTGTACTTGGCGTCGTTGTTGGCCATTCGACGGGCAGCCTTCTCCCGCCCTTTTTCGAACTCCGCATTGAGCTCGCCCATGAAGCATCGCTCGCACTTCTTCTCTCGGTTCGTTCGCACGGTATCGGGATCGAAGGCGGGCTTGCCGCACTTCACACACGCGATCACGCCGATCGTCTCGAGCAGCCGGCTCATGTCACCGACCTTCGCATCTGCGAAAGCGAGTTCTTTCTCATGGACGAACGCATTTCCGCCGCCGTCCGACATGGTCACCGTGATCTGGAAACCGTACTTCGAATTCATCCAGGAACACGGGGAGACCTCGGCCTTCAGGATTGCGCCAGCGACTTCGCGCGAGACACTCGCCTTTTTGAGATCCGTTTCCGGACTGGATTGCTGATTCATAGCTCCGCTCCTGTGCAATGTACGCGAAGCAGACGTCCCGGCGGGATGAATGCCCCGCAAGGGTAGATAGCCGGGGTTCCGGCCGACATGGAAGTGCGGAAAAATCCGCGTTTGGCTGGAAAATGGCCCAGCTACCAATCAAAGCAAAGGCATTGTGCCATAGTTTCCTGACAGGAAGTAATCGCACAAAAAAGGAAACCCGCCAGCACCCCGAAGGGACTGGCGGGTCGTCAGCTGCATCAGATCACTACGAGCGCTGCTTTGCAACGGTCTGGGCGGCCGCGTACTTCTCGGCCATCGTATCGAGTCGGTCGGTTTCGACGCTCGGCGTGTCGTACGAGTTCATGCCTCCCGGATTCGACCCACGCCAGGCGGTGCAGGCGGCTTCCATCGTCGGATGCCCCGTCGAACACCACATGAAGGTGTCGTAGTCGTACTCGACATCCCATTCCGGATCGTCACCCGTCTGGTAGTAGTCGAAGAATCCCCGACTCCAGGTGCCGTTCCGGCTGGGCCACACTACGTTTTCGCGATTTCGGCTCATTGCGGTTTCAAAGATGACGAGGATGTCTCCCGCGCGGGGAGACATCCCCGCGCGGGTTTGGACATCAAGCCCGGTCACGCTTACGCGGCCGGGCCATCTTGAACGGACGAAATCTCCGCACGTTTCAGAACAGCGCTGCCTGCTGCAACTGGCGTTGCTGAGCTGGCAACGGTACGGCCATATCAACGACCGGCACGACATCCGCCAGTCGCCCTTCCACCTCGAACGGGTTTGTGTCCCACGTCGAGCGTCTCAGCTTGGCATTGAAGCCAGCCTCTCCGTTTCCGACCAGCGGGGTCAACCGCCGGGCACGCCCCCACTCACGGACACGAAAACGTTGGATCGTCACGGTCTCGTTTCCGATCTGGAAATCGATCGGATCGCGGAACACGATGACATCTCCGGCGTTCGGCGCCGCGGCACTCTCGAGCGACTTCTGCTCGTATGCCCTGCGCTGAGCGTCACGCCAAGCTGCGGCGTTGTCCAGGTTTCGGCCCGATCCGGCGGGTATCTTCTCGATCGGCGTGAGCTGATTGAAAAGCGACCTCGGCATGGACGTCTCGCCCGGGTCGGAGAACTCCCAGATCGGCTTCCAGCAGAACTCTTTCTGGTCACGGGAGATCTTCACGAATTCCGCATAGTTGAAGCCCTCGCCAGTCACCTTGATCGTCATGCGCACGACGAACCAGAGACCGCCTCGCCCGGGCTTTCCATCGACAACCTCGTAGGTCGCCACGTCGTTTTCCACCTTTTTCCCGGCGTAGTGGGTGTCGACATGCCGCAACATCTCCATTGCCGATTTGCCCGGAATATTCCGGGTACCGCTGTAGCCCATAGTCTGCTCCTGAGTAGCTCGAAGAGGCAGACACCCCATCCGGGATGCCTGCTCCCCGATGAGTTAGTGAACAACAGCCAACGCAGACGACGCGACGGCCCCGTTGAGATCGGACCAGCTTGCAAACCGCTGATCCGAGATACACCACGGCGCCGACTCGTAGCCGGGCAACATCCGGATCGCCTTGGCACGGAGGGCCGAGATGATCTTGCCGGCGAGCAACGACGGGTAGTCGTCGAGCCCTTCGACCTGGCACTCGTATCCCTCACAAAGCTTCAGGATTACCACCGGCTCCGGCAGCGTCGCCATCGGTAGGTAGGCGTGCGGGACCTGGATCTCGCACTTGCCATACTGCTTGGTGACCGCCTTGACGTTCGCCTTGAACAGCTCGCCCGCGATCCAGGTTCCGGCCGCTGCACCGCGGTAATCCAGCTTCAGATGCGGCAGACAGATCTGGTGCTGCACGGCGTAGGCCGCGAGCGTGCTGATGTGGGCGTTCGAGCAGAGATAAATTGCCATCTTGTACTCCTCATTGGAAATTGCGAGGAGCACACACCCTGAGGGATGTGCGTCCCCACAGGGTTAAAACATGAGCGCCACCTCGATGGCGGCTCCAAAAAAGCGAATCAGGCTGCAGCTTGAAACGTAACGCTGCCGCGCTCGATCAGCCGTTCTGCGAAGTCCTCGACCTGGTAGTTCGGATACCACCAGACGTTCCCGAGAACAACGATGCTGCCATCGTCCAGCAAATCGATTGCATCGGAGAGCATCGGCGCGTCCGTCAGGGCACCGACGTCGACAGGGGCGATCCCGAAGAGCTTCGCGTTACCCAGAAAGCCCAACTGATCGAGCATGTCGTCCAGGAACCGGACGTCGTTACCACCTACGCGGCCCTTGATGTCCTCGAGTATCTCGCGGTCACGATCGTTTTCGATCAGGAACTTGAGATTTCCCGTGGCTTCGATGATGTGTTTCATGACGCTTCCTATAACTTGGGCAAGGAAGCGTCCCCGGCGGGAATGCTTCCCCACCAGGGTTGAGTTGTGATTCAACGTCCGTCGCCTTACGAACGAGCGGCGCTGACTTCTAAATCGAAACTGAGTTTCATCACTGCGCCGACAAACGAACGATCTTTCCCGGCTTGTAAGCAACAAACTCGGTCGATGTGTTCCACTGTCCGCCCAGATGCCCGAGGGAATCGGTGAACTTCAGATCCCTCGCAACACGTTCGACTTCGGTTCCGTATTGCGACCTGTCGAGGTCACAAATCCGGAACTTCATGCCCAGATCGGCAACACGAGCTCTCATTCCAGCCGCTCGGAACGCCTGTCGTACGTCCACGCTGGTGACGGCGATCGGAAGACCGGGTGCAGCATTGGAGCAGAGAATAGCGGCCATCTTGTACTCCTCAATGGAGAAATCGTGAGGAGCACGCACCCAGCGGGGATGTGCGTCCCCACAGGGTTAAAAAATCGACGGTCAGCTATTGAGCCATTCGTCGTGTGTCTTGATTTTCCACCCGAGTGCCTTGGCCGACTCGACGTAGATCTGGTACTCGTCGTCGTTCGTGCCGCGCCACCCGGCGATTCCGCGTTCCGCCAGCGTGACCTCCGCGCTGCCTTCCCGCGACATGAGCGCAGCCTCGAAGGCGGCCCTGCAACGCCAGGCGATCAGGTACTCCTTGCCGGGCTCGGCGCAGTGGAGCTTGACGACGTTGCCCTCCACGGCGTCCGGCTCGGCACAAAAGGCCATCGTGTGTCCGTTGTAACCTTCCGGAAGAAACACGACACGCGCGGGCCGTGATGCGACGCCCGACAGCGGGGCTTCCTGATGGATAGCAGACTGGATATTCATACGCTACTCCTGGGACGAGCGAGAAGCGCCCACGCGGGAGCAACATCCCGCAGGGGTAAAAAATGGAACGCACCGTTGACGGTGCAGAGAGATCGCGGCCGAGAACACGGCCGGGAATGGCTGGTTTCGGCCCAGCTACCGGGTAAATCAAGGGAAATTATACCCGGAATTTCTCGACAGGAAGCCAGAACGATTCCCGACCGCCGCCGTCAGTCGGAAGGCATTCGCCCGGAGGCAGTTCTTCAGCATGGGAAGAATGTAGCAAGGCCCGGAAACCTCCCGCAACGGGATTTCCGGGCCTGTCTGGGACAGCGAGACGCGATCGGGCCGGCTTAGAAGCCCGACGTCTTGCGGTTGTCGGTTTCCTGCGTGAGGGTCAGGAATTTGCCGCGCTTGTCGAAATTCACGACGGTGATGATGTCTTGGCCCGTGGCAGCGCCGACACCGACCAGCGCCAGGGCTCCCAGGTGCGCTTCGCCGTAGTGGAACGTGGCCGTGGAGGTGCCATCCGCGTTCGTGACCGTCTTCATCGGCTGGCCGAGCTTGGCTTCGACGTCGCTCAGCGTGCTCACGCCTTTGACGAAACTGGTGTTGACGCTGGCGTCCGGCTTGACGCCTTGCGTGAAAGAGCAGGCGGCGACGTTCAGCAGAGCGGCGGCGGCAATCGAAGCGACAAGCAGTTTGCGAATCATGTTTTTGTCCTCGTAAGCGGTTTGTATCGACGCGGGTGCGTCGGATGTAAAGTCATCTTATCGGTGGCGAACCCGGATTCAAGTGCCCTTCTTCGCCGGAGGCAGGCGTGTCCTGCGGCGAGCAGCATCTTAACGGTCTCGCCACCCTTCCGCGTCAACCTCCTGGGTCCAAAACGCGAGCTCCGGCCAAACCGGAAGCTGGTGACCGGGCCGCAGTGCGCAGAAGCCGGCGTGCGCGAGTCCGTTGATGCCAGCGTAGGAGCGTAGGAACAAGGCCAGTCGGATCGTTTCCCCATCCCCGTCGTACTGGTCGTCCTGGATAATCTCCTCTCTGGAGAAACCGAGGTGCAGTCCCGCCGCGAAGGCCCACGCCGTCGCTTCCGGATCGGAACTCTGAATGACCGCCCTGTAGAGCGGCGTGTCCGGGGGCAGGCCCATCTCCCCCACTTGGCGGAACATTTCACTGCGACCGGCGTACAGGTTGCCGCACATCAGATGTCGAAAGCGCTTGGGGGTGATCGCTAGATGCGCGCCCTCGTGCAACAGAACAGAAATCCGGCACGCCGGATCCACCAGCAGCTCGCCGCGCTCGATGCGCACGCTCTCGGTGAAGCCGGTCGCACCCGGCTCATACCGCGCCGGAATGCCAATTTCGTTGAAGAAGGTGAGTACGCGATCGAGCGTACCCGGCCTGTATTTGGGTCGTTTGTTCATTGGATCGAATATCGGCGCTCGCTGCTTCCAGCAGTCTGCCACACCCTTGTTATATCCACGGGAAGCCCCGACGATACCGATAATCTCACCGGTTTCTAGACCTTTCGCGGCTCACCCAAAATGCGATCGCCCGCGCTCAGGGGCGCGGGCGACAGGGTATTGCGATGATCAGCGTGCGCGGCTCGGTGTCAGCCGGCCGGCGCCGCGGTCGCCTCGTGTCTTGGAATGACCTGCTGATCGTCACTCAACAACCTGTTCGAGACCTGGATCATAGTGCCGACTTCGAGCTTTTTCATCGGCTGGACGAATGGTGCGAGCCCTTGGCTGAGCTCGCCGGCGACCAGCTCTCCCCTCAAGCCGTTGAGGAAGTCTCGCCACCAGTGATCGACGTGCGGGCCGAGATCGCGGATATCAGCCATCTCCTTCTTCAGCGCATCGAGACTCTTGATCAGTTGTTCAGCCTTGGCATGCAGTTCTTCACGGCTATCGCTCAACTCAACGAGCCGGTACAGTTGCCCTGGTCGGACAATGAGTTCGAACCTCTCTATGTACTCCTCGCCGCCCGTAAAGGCATCGAACAGATCTCGATAAGCGGCCAAGTCAGCGGCCAGGCCCTTGAGGAGGTAGTCCTGTGTCTCCGGACTCCACTCGGTGTAAGGCTTGGATGCCGCGAGGAGACGATCTAGGTCGAATCTGGACGTCTCGAAATTTCGGGGCATCGCGCGTGGAATCGCGTCCCTTCCGCCGAACTGCGTCACCTCGGAGAGTCTGAACAGGATTGCCCATACGACTCCTGCGGTGGTCTCAATCTTGCCACAGATGCTTTCTATGGCCTGCTCGTGATCATGCACCCGACCACTTTGCTCGCGAAGATCCTTGATTCGCTCCTGCACCTTCCCGTCCATCAGGCCTCGAGCGATGCGTGTTAGACAATCGGACTGCTCCAGCATGGCGAGATCCGAACTACCGCTGGATATTGCGCGAGCTTCCGCCAGCAGGGCACCCGTAACAGCGCCCGGCTCTACTCTCTGCAACAGATCCATCAGCACATACGCTGCGTCGAAATCATATCCACGATCGCTTGCCATGATCCCCTCTCGCCGAATCGGTTCCCGCCACGAAGTTTCCGTCAGCATACCCGAAATGCAAACGCCCGCATCCGGTCGGGACCGGAATGCGGGCGTCTATTTCGTGCTTCAGGGAATCAGTGCGCCAGGCTCGTGGCGAACAACTGGCGCGACACCGACTCGCGCATGGACTTCAGCTTCTGAACGCAGGCCTCGACGAGGTCCTTGTCCTTGGCTTCCTCGGCGTTTTCCTTTACCGTCGAAACGAGGAAGTACTGCCGGGGCGACTGGCTGTCCGTACTGAAACCATAGTCGGCCAGAATCCGGTCGAGACGGTCCATTGCCGATTCGCCGGATACCGCCGCTTCAACTGCGCTTTCTGCCATGACGTTCTCCTTCTGGTGCTTTTCGAAGCACTCACCCCGGACAGAGATAAGTGCCCCGCCCGGGGAAAGGAGCCCGCCCCCCTTGCGGGATGGCCGGCTCCTGGAAGTCGGCCTTGCGGCCACGTCAGATACGGCCAACCGGCATCGCTGGCTGGCTGCGAACGGATACATCACGCTGCGTCGAGCGCTTGGGCAGCGTCGTCGCACTGCTCCGCCGGCGCGAACGTGATTTCGTAGGGATCGACCGGTTTCTGAGCTGCAGGGCCCGCGCGAACGGACGCCTCCCGCTGTGCGCGTTGTCTGGCCAGCTGCTCGTCGAGATATGCGATCGTACGGTTCTTCGATTTGCGCATGATGGATTCCTAAAAGAAAGTGACTTTTCGGAGTCCACGCTCCCTCCAGGGGAACATGGACCCCAGGGGGCTGAAGAAGGAGTGGCTTACTCAGCCTTTTCCGCGATTTGCCAGCCGGCCGTGCCGAACTGGGCGTCGAGCTGGTCGCCGGTCAGGCGATCAGCGTTGTCTCGGCAGTCACCATCGGACTTCTGAGGGTGAAAATAGCCGCAGCAACCGCAGTCAATCACTTCGATGAAGGGCATCGTCTACTCCTTGAAAAATGCGAAGCAGACGTCCCGCGCGGGATGAACGCCCCGCGAGGGTGAGCACCGAACGGTGCGAGGAAGGTTACGGCCCAAGATCGGCCGATTTGGCTGGTTTCGGTCCAGCTACCGTGAGAAGCGCCCCCATCATACCAAAAATTTCCTGACAGGAAGCTGTGAATCTGTCGCTGCGGCCGATCAGTGCTGGAGAATCGCTGCGCCGATTACGAAAACGACACCGGCAGCGAAGATCGCCGCGCAGACGTACCACTGTCGCTTCAACTCTTGATCCCGGAAACCTCGTCCAAGACCTTGAAGACCTCGACAACCTCTTTTGCGTTCGCCCGGGACACCCTGTAGTGCGTCTCGCTGACTGGCACGAAAAGGTACGTATCCTCGCCCACAATCGTGCTGCCGGCCGACGTCAGCGCATTGTTCCATGCGCGCGATCGCGGCTTGACCTGCGCCGTCCCGGCCAGCCACTTTTCAATCTCTCTCTTCGAGTACACCCGGTCATGAAGTAGTTCGACCGACATCCCCGTCCCCTAATAGCCAGTAACCGCGACCAGGCCGATCATGCCCGCGCAGACCAACGGTACAAAGGCCAGCTTCCATTTCCCGGCCCGGGAGCACCAAGCGCCGGCGCCAGCCAGCGCCGCGGCCTCAACACCCTGAGCGATGCTCCACGCGTGCATGGCTGTGGAGCTCATGCGATCAGGAAGGCTTGACGATCCTTGCCGGCGATCCATGCCGGCGGCTTGCCCATGCCGCTCCAGGTCTTGTCCGAGTTCGGATCCTTGTATTTCTGCGTGACGGGACTCCGTGCCTTGCGCTTCTTGACGGTCAGATCGGCCGTCGTGATCTCGTAGTCTTGCATCAGTTGCCTGATGGTGTTGATTGCGTCGCCACGCTCCTTATTGCGGGCTTCTTCGATTTGCTTTTCGAGCGCCGCGTGTTGGGCGAGAAGGTCTTTGTAACGATTGGCCATACCAGGTATGTTCCCTATTTATCTCGGCAGTGAACTCTATCACTGGTCCGCGCCGCACATTTTATCGCCAGAACGCGTGGAGACAAGCGATCCTCATAAATGCTTTCCGATTCCAATGAGGAACTTGGACTGCCACAAAAACAAAACCCGCCAAACGCCCCGCGGAGCGGGACGTTTGGCGGGCGGGATTACCACTTCACTTACGGGCGCGATGACTCGCCTTGAGTAACCTGCTTCCGGGGAAGCTGGTTCGCGCAGCGGGCCATGTCCTCGATATGACTGTCCCGCATTTCATCTGCGAGTCGCAGGCCTTCGAGTAACGACTCCACCTCGAACTGCTCAGTGGAAAAATTGTGCTCGACGATCCATTGACTGCTGGACTGTCGAACGATACAGATCCACTGGCGAAACTCGCCGTTGCTCGCGACGGTCAGGCGAAATGCACCGTCCGGCAGCAGTTCGAGGCTGGGGAAAAGCTCCTGAATTGCCGCGAACATCTCCGGTGCCGCCACGAACAAAGGGCGGATGGCTGCGTATTCTGCCTGGCGCTCGACCAGTTCCGGATCCACCCCGCCGTCTCGGCGATCGTCTCGATCGGTCTCCTTCCAGTCCTCGAGGAACTGGTCGGCCAGACCGAGGAGACGGTCAGCATCGGCCGTCGAGAAGCACGAGGCGGCAGGCGTTGCGGAGGTCACCGGGACGGTGCTCGTGCCAACCGACAGATAGTTGATCTCCGCTTGCTGAGCGAGCTCCGCCAGAAAAGCCACGTCCTTTTGAGCTGTCGTCGCGCCGGCCGGCGCCTGAAACCCGACATCGATTCGAATACCGTCGTAAGCCAGGTAACCCTCGAAAGCTTCGATGACTTGGGATTGAGTGTTGTTCATGCGCTACTCCAAGATACGTGTGAGAAGCGCCCCCTAGTGTAGCGTTCGATTCTTGATTGAACGTAAATGAATCGCCTGCCTCCAACGTCTACTTTGGTTTGCATTGGAG
>NZ_CABVQC010000117.1 GCF_902499175.1 Burkholderia aenigmatica | reverse complement strand
ATCGCCTGCGCGGCCCAGTCGGCCGGCACGCGGCCGTCGTCGGCCAGCAGGCGAAGCGCGACCGCGGCGATCCAGCGTGCATTCGGCGCGCGCGTGGCGGGGCCCGGGCCGGCCAGATCCGCGCCGAGCGCCGCAAAGCGGGCCGGTACGAACGCGCCGATCTGCGCGGCGACGTGCCCCGCGTAACCCGTCACCGCAAGCACCGGTATGCGGCTGTCGCCGATGCATCGGCGCACATGCGCGATCTGCGGTTCGTCGTGCGGGTGCAGCAGGTTCCACCGGTCGGCCGCGTGACCGTCGCGGGCGAGCTGCGTGTAGCTCGGGCAGCTCCAGATCGTCGAATCGACGCGCCAGTCGTCGTGCAGCAGATCGGCCGCCTCCATCACCTGCGCGAGCGTGCTGCCCGCGCCGCACAGCCGGATCTGCGCGGCTGCGCCGCCTGCCGTGCGCCGGCCGGCCCGCACCATGCCGCTGAACGCATCGCGGGCTGCCGTGGCCGACAGCGGCTTCGCACCGGGCACCGGGTCGTCGTGGCTCGCGAGGTAGCAGAATCCCGGCTGGCCGGCGACATAGAGCGTGCGCAACGCGTGGCGCAGGATCGCGATCGCCTCATGCCCTGAAGCCGGATCGTACGGCGTGCACGCGGGGTTCGCGGCCAGCCAGTGCGGGACGTCGGGCGTCACGCCTTTCGGCCAGGACGACGCGATCGTTTCGGCATCGTTCACGAAGATCCCGCGATCGACGGTTTCGACCGACGCCAGCCGCAGCCGGTCGGTCGCGCGTGCGTGCAGCAGGTACAGAAGCGGCCGCTCGAACCGGTTGCGCGCATCGAGAAACCGCAGCGGCCATGCACTGATGCGGCGCTGCGCCCCCGCGTCCGCAACCGGCTCCCGCGCATCGGCGCGCACGATCCAGACGCGTTCCGAGGTCGTCTCATCGCGTTCGAGGCAATCGGCGGCCGCGCGCATCGCGCCGAGCGGCGATACCGCGCGGCCACGCGGCACGAGTCGCTGCGTGATCAGCCTGTCGAGGCAGGCCGCCGCGGCGCGGTGGGTGTCGGGTGTCCGCACGGGCGGACCGGGTCGCGCAGTCTGCATGTCCCTCCTTCGAGTACTGGCATGTCGCCGGGTTATCGGTTCCGGCATAGGATTGCAATTGCAACGATTGTAGTTGCAACTATAACCGGAAGACAAGGACCGACATGATCTCGACGCACCCCCTCACGTTCTATACGGCCGACACGCCGAACGGGCACAAGGTTGCCATTTACCTGGAAGAGGCCGGGCTCGCACACGACCGCCTGCACGTGAACCTGTCCGCCGGCGAGCAGCGCAGCGCGGCGTTCCTCGCGATCAACCCGAACGGCAAGATCCCGGCCATCGTCGACCACGACATCGGGCTGACCGTGTTCGAATCCGGCGCGATCCTGAGCTATCTCGCCGCGAAGACGGGCTTTCTGCATCCCGACACGCTGGCCGAGCGTACGGCCGTCCAGCAATGGCTGCACTTCCAGATCGGCGGGATCGGGCCGATGCTCGGCCAGCTCTGGTGGTTCCTGCATGCATCGAAGACGGTCAATGCGGAAGCGCTCGAGCGCTACCGGAACGAGGCGCGGCGTCTCTATGGGGTCGTGAACGGCCGCTTGGCGGAATCGGCGTATCTCGCGTCGTCGCGCTACTCGATTGCCGACATCGCCGCGTTCCCGTGGTTGCGCGCGGCGGCCGAGCTCGGTATCGATCTGGCCGGCTACCCGCACGTCGAGCGCTGGCTTGCCGGCATCGAGGCACGGCAGGCCGTTCAGCGGGGCCTGACGGCGTGCCGCGCGCCGGCGGCGGAGGGCGCGCACTGACGTCGCATCGCCTGCGCCATACGGGTGGCGCGGGCGCCGGCCGCTGGCCTGCCGGGAAACATTGTTCTTCTTCGTCGTAAACGTCTCGAATGCGTGATATTTGCGCCGCGCGATCCGGTTTAGAGTGGCCGCGAATCGATGACGATGTGTCGTATCGCCGCAGTCACGGGCCATACAGATGCACCAGAGGAGTGGGAGACAAATGAGTGAAGGCAGGATTACGCAGGTCGAGTCGTTCGGTTTCGAGCGCATTCCCGATGTATCGCGCTATGCACGGCCGATCGATCTGTTCAGGTTGCTGTTCGGCGGCTGCAATACATTTTCAACATCGGTGCTCGGCAGCTTTCCCGTGCTGGTCGGGCTGTCGTTCAAGGCGGGTGTCTGCGCGATCGTGCTCGGCGTGCTCGCCGGCACCTGCATCCTTGCGCCGATGAGCCTGTTCGGCCCGCGCAACGGTACGAGCGACCCCGTGTCGTCCGGCGCGCATTTCGGCATCCATGGCCGGATCGTCGGCTCGTTCCTCGCGCTGCTCACGTCGATCGCGTTTTTCTCACTCGCGGTGTGGAGCTCGGGCGATGCGCTCGTCGGCGGTGCGCACAACATGGTCGGCGTGCCGGTCAACGGCTTCACGCTCGGCGCGGCGTACATGGTGTTCGCGGTGCTCGTGCTGATCGTCTGCATCTATGGCTTCCGCTTCATGCTGTGGGTCAACAAGATCGCCGTGTGGGCCGCGAGCGTGCTGTTCGTCGCGGGCCTGTTCGCATTCGCCGGCCTGTTCGACATGAGCTATGCCGGCACGGTGCAGCAGGGCAGCGCGGGCTTCTGGGCCGCGTTCGTCGGTGCAGTGCTGGTCGCACTGAGCAACCCGGTATCGTTCGCATCGACGCTCGGCGACTGGGCGCGCTACATCCCGCAGAGCACCCCGAAGCATCGCGTGATGGGCGCCGTGTTCGCTGCGCAGATCGCGACTTTCGTGCCGTTCTTCTTCGGCCTCGCGACTGCGACGATCATCGCGACGAAGGCGCCCGCGTTCATCGCGTCGAACGACTACGTCGGCGGCCTGCTCGCGATCTCGCCGCGCTGGTTCCTGTTGCCGATGTGCCTGATCGCGATCATCGGCGGGATGTCGACCGGTACGACCGCGCTGTACGGCACCGGCCTCGACGTATCGAGCATGTTCCCGCGACTGCTGAACCGCGTGCGTGCGACGCTGCTGATCGGCACGATCGCGATCGCGTTCATCTTCGTCGGCCGTTTCTGGTTCAACCTCGTCGAAAGCGTCGCGACGTTCTCCACGCTGATCGATACGTTCAGTTGCCCGTGGATGGCGATCATGGTGATCGGCTACGTGACGCGGCGCGGCTACTATCTCGCGGACGACCTGCAGGTGTTCAACCGCGGGCTGCGCGGCGGCCATTACTGGTTCACGCACGGCTGGAACGTGCGCGCGATGGGCGAGTGGCTGCCGGCGGCGTTCGTCGGGCTGTCGTTCGTGAACCTGCCGGGCCAGTTCGTCGGGCCGCTCGGCAACCTCGCGGGCGGGCTCGACCTGAGCGTGCCGGTGTCGCTGGTGATGGGCGGGATGCTGTATTTCGCGCTGCTGACGCTGTACCCGGAACCGGACGGCGTGTACGGGCCGCACGGGCGCCGCTTCGTGCGCGGCGGCAGGCAGGCGGCGCGCAGCGTCGGCGCGCCGGCGATCCAGCCGAAGGGGTACTGAGCGACGCGGGGCGTGTCGCTCCGCACATGACGATGCCGCCGCGCGGGAGGGCCGCCGGCGGCATTGTCGTTTTCTGGTGCGGGAAGGCCGTACTTTTCACTCGGTGGCCCACAAACGAAAACGAGAACGAAAACGCCCGCCGGGTTGGCCGGCGTGCGTCGACCTGGATGCGTGTCAGTGGAACGAACTTCCTGCGAGCATCCCGCCGTCGACGATGAATTCCGATCCCGTGCAGTACGCGGATTCGTCGGACGCAAGGAACAGCACGAGGTTCGCCACTTCGTCGGGCTTGCCGATGCGCGCGATCGGCAGGCCGCTGTAGATCGACGACGGATCGAAATCCGCGAACTCGGGCGGGCGCGCCATCACCGTATCGATGCCGCCCGGGTGCACCGAGTTCACGCGAATGCCGTAGCGGCCGAATTCGAGCGCGGCGGCCTTGGTCATCCCGCGCACCGCGAACTTGCTGGACACGTATGCGCTGCCGCCCGCGACGCCTTCCATCCCGGCCGTCGACGACACGTTGACGATCGAGCCGCCGCCTGCCGCCTTCAGCGCACCAAGTGCCGACTTCATGCCGAGCCAGCAGCCGACCTGGTTCACGTCGATCACCTTGCGATAGTCGTCGAGCGAACACGCTTCGATCGGCACGAGCTTCAGGATCGCCGCGTTGTTCACGAGGATGTCGAGCCGTCCGAACTGCGCGAGCGTCGCATCGACGGCAGTCTGCCAGTCGGCTTCGCTGGTCACGTCGAGATGCTGGAAACGTGCGGCGTCGCCGAGCTCGGCCGCGACGCGTCGGCCGGCGTCATCCAGCACGTCGGCGATCACCACGCGCGCGCCTTCGGCAACGAACCGGCGCGCTTCCGCTTCGCCCTGGCCGCGGGCACCGCCCGTGATCAAGGCCACCTTGCCTTCGAGTCGTTTCATGCTGTTTGCTCCTGTGCGTGAGAGTAAGAGGGGGCTTACGCGGAGGTGCCCGCCGCGTCGATGATGCGAACCGGATCGGTGCCGTCCCAGGCGCGGGCTTCTGCGATGCCGTGCGCGATCACGTCGCGCATGCCGGCACCTTCGATGACTTCGACGCGCACGCCGGGATCGTCGGCGTCGTCGAGATACGCGACGCGCGTGGCGGGGTTGCGTGCTTCAAACACGACACGTAGGCCACGGGACGTGAGCCGTGCGAGCGCGACATCGAGATCGCCGACGACCCACGCGACGTGATGCAATCCGACGAGCGGCTGCCCATGCGCATCGCGGTACGGCGACGACGTGTCGCTCGTTACGTGAATCAGTTCGATCTGCAGATCGCCTCGATACGCGAGCCCGACGTCCATCGTGACCGTCACCGGTGCGCCGAGATGATGGCCGTCGAGGCGCACGTTGCGAAATACGGTCCACGGGCCGACGTCGTGGCGTTCGCGCCAGCGCGCGATGCTGCGGTCGAGATCGGCGACCACGTAGCCGATCTGGTCGATGGGGCCGAGGATGGGGTCGTTCATGGCGTCTCCTTGGCGGACGCACGTGTGCGTGCCGCGCGATGAATGACTGCCATGTTCGCAACAAAGCGCGCGCTTCGTGCCGTCCAAACGGATGAGTGTTCGCTTCGTCGGGGCGTGACGGCCGGGTGGGTGCGCCAGGGCGCAACGAGGCAGGTGCGCGAGGGGAACGGAGAAGGAAAGCGCGCCGGCCGGGCGATCCGCGCGCTACCGCGCGTTCGGCCCCTTGACCGTCAGCCGGCACACCGTTGCCAGTGCGAGCAGGTTCGGGTCGCGTTCGCGCCGATGCAGGAAGCTCAGGCCGATCGTCTGGCGGATCGCCGGCCCGGCGAGCGGCACGAGCGCGATCTTGTGCGCGAACAGGTCGCGCACGCGGCCGGGCAGCAACGAGCAGCCGACGCCGCCCGACACGAGGTTGATCAGCGAGAAGATGTCGCCTACCCGCATCACGACGTTCGGCGCGATGCCGGCCGCGCGAAACGCTTCCGTGAAGCCGTGATGCGTCGCGAAGCCTTCGCCGAGCGACACGAACGGCGCGTCGCCGCACGTACGGAGATCGATGGCGTCATGCTGCGCATACGGCGAGTCGATCGGCGCGGCGAAGAACATCTCGTCCTCGAACAGCGCAATCGATTCGATCTCGGCGTCCGGTTCGGGCAGCGCCATCAGCGTCGCGTCGATCGCACCTTGCCGTAGCTTGTCGAGCAGGTCGGCGTTCGAGCCGAGCACGAGCTCGGCCTGCAGCTCGGGGCGGCGCTCCTTCAACGCGATCACGACTTCGGGAACGGTGCGGATCGTCAACGAGTAGAGCGAACCGATCTTCAACTGGCCGGCGCCGTAGCCGGCCGCCTCACGCGTCGAGCGGATCCCGTCGGTCATCGTCTTGAGCACTTCGCCCGCGACTTCGGCGAGCACTTGCGCGGCGTCGGTCGGAATCAGGTTCCGCCCCTCGTGGCGGAACAGCGCGCAGTGCATCCCTTCCTCGAGCGTGTGCAGCGCGCGGTGCACGCTGACCGTGCTCACGCCCAGCGCCTCGGCGGCCTTCGCGAGACTGCCGGCTTCCATGAAGGCGAGCAGCACCTCGAGCTTGCGGAACGTGATCTCTTCGTTGATGCGGTTGCGCATGATGCGGACGACGGGAAGGGCGGCCGACGATTCTGCCGCAGAACCGGGGATGCAACAATGCGCGAATTTCCGGGGTTTTCGTGTGATGGAGCCCGGCGGGGAAACATTTAATCTCCGGCTAATCATCCGCCGCGGGCGTTAATTGATGCGGGTTTTCGGTATCCCTATGATCGTTTCACGCCGGTCGTGCGCGCGGGCCACGAGATTTCGATGGTGCGGGCCCGTGCCACATCGGCCGGCGATACGAACAGCCGGTTCGCCCATGCCAGCCACGGAAGGCGGCACGCATGCGGCGCGGCGCCATGAGACTGCAGGAGACAAGCATGCACGACTCACGTCGGAACGCACGGCATCGGCAGGTGGTTGCCGCTGTCGTCGGCAATACCCTCGAGTGGTACGACTTCATCGTTTACGGTTTCTTCTCCGGCATCATCGCGCGGCTGTTCTTTCCCGCCGAGAGTCAGTACGCGTCGTTGCTGATGTCGCTCGCGACCTTCGGCGTCGGCTTCTTCATGCGCCCGGTGGGCGGCATCCTGCTCGGGCTCTATGCGGACCGCAAGGGCCGCAAGGCCGCGATGCAGCTCATCATCTTCCTGATGACGCTGTCGATCGCGCTGATCACGTTTGCGCCGTCGTACGCGGTGATCGGCCCGGCGGCGCCGGTCCTGATCGTCGTCGCGCGGCTGCTGCAGGGGTTCGCCACCGGCGGCGAATACGCGAGCGCGACCGCGTTCCTCGTGGAAAGCGCGCCGGAAAACCGGCGCGGGCTGTATGGGTCGTGGCAACTGATCGGCCAATGTCTCGCGGTGTTCTCGGGTGCTGCGATGGGCGCGTGGGCCACGCAGTCGCTGTCGGAGGCGGCGCTGCACAGCTGGGGCTGGCGCGTGCCGTTCGCGCTCGGGCTGCTGATCGGGCCGGTCGGCCTGTGGATCCGCAGGCACATGGAGGAGACCGAGGCGTTCCTCGACGCCAGCAAGTCGGCCGTCGAGCCGCCGGCGAGCGTGTCGCGCGTGCTGCGCGACAACCTGCGCGGCGTGCTGGTGTCGATGGGGCAGACGATCACCGGCACGGCCGTGTTCTACGTGATGCTCGTCAACATGCCGACATTCGTGCACAAGACCTTCGGGTTGCCGCTCGACCAGGTCTTCAAGGTGCAGATGGCGGCGGTTGCGCTGCTGACGGTGACGATTCCGGTCGCCGCGCTGGTGTCCGACCGCATCGGCCGGCGTCCCGTGCTGATCGCCGGTTCGTTGGCGCTGCTGACGGTCACGTATCCGCTGTTCACGTGGCTGGCTGCGGCGCCGGGCATCGGGCGCCTGCTCGTGATGCAGCTCGTGATCTGCACGATCATCGGCATCTGCTACGGGCCCGCGCCGACCACGCTCGCCGAGCAGTTCGCGACGCGTTCGCGCTCGACCGGCATCGCGCTCGCCTACAACGTCGCGGTGATGGTGTTCGGCGGCTTCGCGCCGTTCATCGTCACGTGGCTGACGCACGCGAGCGGATCGCCCGTCGCACCTGCGTGGTACGTGCTGTTCGCGGCGTCGTTCGGGCTGCTCGCGAGCGTGTTCATGCATGACGGTGCGCCGTGCGTGCTCGCACGCCGGCAGTTTCAGGGCGAGCCGTTGAGCGTCAAATAGCGGGCGTGGCCTGCCGCCCACACCGGCGCCCCATCGGCGCGGGCGACAGGCAGGGTATGGGCGCGGCCGATGCTTAGCATCGCGGGCGGCGGCCTACCGCGGCCGCCGCCCGATCGATACGCTGGGCGATCATCCACTCTGTCCGGAAGGTCGCCATGTCCCGGCTCGATTACAAGTTGCTCGGCCCCTGCCTGCTCGCGATCGCGATCGACGCGATGGGATTCGGGCTCGTCTATCCGATGATGTCCGCGATCTTCAGCGATCCGCACGCGGGCATCCTGCCGGCCGACGCCGGTGCGCACGCGCGCAATTTCTACCTCGGTCTCGGCTACGGGATCTACCCGTTGTGCATGTTCTTCGGCTCGTCGCTGATGGGCGACCTGTCCGATCGTTACGGCCGCCGCCGGATCCTGCTGCTGTGCTTGCTCGGCCTCGCGGCCGGCTACGCGATGATGGCGGCCGGCGCATGGCATGCGAGCGTCGCGCTGTTGCTGGCCGGCCGCGGGCTCACCGGGCTGATGGCCGGTTGCCAGGGCATCGCGCAGGCCGCGATCACCGACCTGAGCACGCCGGAGAACAAGGCGTACAACATGAGCATCATGTCGCTCGCGTTCAGCGCGGGCGTGATCGTCGGCCCGGTGCTCGGCGGCGTCACGTCCGACCGCACGATTTCACCGCTGTTCGATTACGGCACGCCGTTCGTGCTGGTTGCCGCGCTGTCGCTGGTCTGCGCGTGCTGGACCTGGACGTCGTATCGCGATTCGGCCGCGCCGCGCGGCGATACGCGCATCGATCCGCTGCTGCCGCTGCGGATCATCGGGGAGGCCGCGCGCCAGCGCAACGTCGCGTTCCTGTCGGTGGTGTTCTTCCTGATGCAGGTCGGCTATGGGCTCTACCTGCAGACCATCATGCTGCTGCTGCAGGCGAAGTTCGGCTACACGAGCGCGCGGCTCGGGTTGTTCAGCGGCGTGATCGGCCTCTGCTTCGTGTTCGGCCTGCTGTTCGTCGTGCGGCGGATGCTGCGCGTGTGGCGCGTGGTCGACATCGCGAAGACGGGCCTGCTCGTCGCGGGCGTCGGCCAGGTCCTGTCCGCGCTGTTCCCGCACGAGCCGGTGCTGTGGGCGCTCGCGATGGTGGTCGGCTGCTTCGACATGGTCGCGTATACGACGATGTATACGGCGTTCTCCGACGCGGTCAGTGAAGACCGGCAAGGCTGGGCGCTCGGTGTTGCGGGCTCGGTGATGGCCGTCGCGTGGGTCGTGACGGGCGCGCTCACGAACCTGCTGCCCGTGTTCGGCGAGATCGGCCTGCTGCTGATCGGCGGCGCGGGCTTCCTGCTCAGCTTCGCGATGATGGTCGCGTATGGCCGCACGCAGCCGGGCGCGCGGACGGCCGCGCTGTCGTAGGTGGTTTGCACGTTGGCCCGATCCTGTCGGACGTTGTCCTGCGCGCCGCTGTCGCGCCAGGCCGCGCGGCCCGACACTGGCGCCTCGCGTCCCGGGAGCATCCGGGCCGCATCCGGCGGCGCCGGCTGGGCCGGCGCGCCGTTCCTTCGACAGGCCAACCGAGAGAGCGACCCATGCAACATCCGACCATCCGTACCCTGGCGGGCGCGAGCGCGCCGACGTCGATCGCCGCCGCCCGCACCGCGCTGCTGGTGATCGATTTCCAGAATGAATACTTCAGCGGCCGCCTGCCGATTCCGGAGGGGCCGCGCGCGCTGGGCAATGCGCAACGCGTGATCGCGTTTGCCGACCGCGCGGGCATTCCGGTGTTTCACGTCCAGCACGTCGATGCGGCCGACGGCCCGATCTTCGCGGACGGCAGCGACGGCTTCCGCTTCCACGCGGACCTGCAGCCGGCACCGCATCACACGGTGGTGAAGAAGACGTCGGTGAGCGTGTTCCCGACGACGGACATCGATGCGCGCCTGAAGGCGGCCGGTATCGACACGTTGATCGTCACGGGCCTGATGACGCATGCATGCGTCGCCGGTGCGGCACGCGATGCGGTGCCGCTCGGCTACGCGGTGATCGTCGTCGACGACGCATGTGCGACACGCGACCTCGACATCGCGGATGGCGGCACGGTATCGCACCGCGACCTCCATCGCGCGACGCTGGCCGCGCTGTCGGACACGTTCGGCGACGTGCTGACGACCGAGCAGGTGCTGGCGCTCAACGTTGCCTGACGGCCGCCGGGGGCGTGCTTCAGTCGGCCCAGCCCGGTGCGGCGTACACGACTTCGCCGCGGAAGCACGTCTCGATCACGCAGGTTTGCGCGAAGGTCTCGACCGGGTGCGCGAACGGATTGCGGTCGAGGATCGCGAAGCTCGCGTCCTTGCCCGCTTCGAGCGAACCCGTGCAGTCGTCGAAGCGCAGCGCATACGCGGTGTTGACCGTATAGGCTTCGAGCATCGTGAGCAGGTCGAGGCGTTCGTGCGGATTCCACGGCGGGCTGTCGGGCTGGTCGATCAGCAGGTGCGTGACGCCTGTCTGGATGATCTGCATCGGGTCCATCGTGCTGACCGACCAGTCGGAGCCGGCCGCGAGCATCGCGCCCGCGTTGCGCAGGCTGAGGAACGGATAGTTGCGCGCGGTGCGTTCCGCGCCGAGCAGGTCGCGATAGAGCTGCTGCTGCTCCTCGCGCGCGGCCGTCCAGAGCGTCTGGACGCTGGCGATCGCGCCGAGCCGGTTGAAACGGCTCATGTCGGCCGGATCGACAATCTGCAGGTGCGCGAGCTGCGCGCGCCGGTCGCGCATGCCGTTGCGGATCTGGACATATTCGAGCGCGTCGAGCGTCATGCGCACCGCGCGGTCGGCGAGCGTGTGGAAGTGCAGGTCGAAGCCGGCCGTATCGGCGAGCAGGCTGATTTCGTTCAGCGCGTCCTGGCTCCACAGCGCGAGGCCGCAGTCGTCGGTGCCGGCGTACGGCTCGAGCAGCGCGGCGGTTTTCGATTCGGGCACGCCGTCGACGAAGATCTTCACCGTATGCAGGCGCAGGTTGTCGCATTCGTACTCGCGACGCCATCTGGCGAAGCGCTCGATCTGCTCGCGCGGATCGCGGCGCGGGTTCGCATAGAGGCCGGCGCTCATGTACACCTTCAGCGTGCCCGCGCGCTGCGCGTCGGCATATGCCTTGAGTTCGGCCTCCTCGACGCGAGCATCGAACCAGCCGGTGATGCCGTACCCGTGGGCCATCGCGTGCGCTTTCGCGAGCGACTTCGGGTAGCCGGCCGGGCTCAGCTGCGGAATGATCGGGCAGACGCGGTAGAACGCCGCTTCGTGCACGACGCCGTTCGGCGCGCCGGACGCATCGCGCTCGTAAACACCGCCGGCCGGATCGGGCGTGTCGGCGTGGATGCCGGCCGCTTCGAGGCCCTTCGTATTGAGGCAGCCGCTGTGCACGTCGAAGCCGACCACGAGCAGCGGCCGGTCGGGCACGATCCGGTCGAGCAGCTCGCGGGTCGGATACGCGCCGAAGGCGGCCAGGTTGGCACCGCCGAGATAGACCCACGGTTCGTCCGGCGTCGCATCGGCGCATGCGCGGATTCGCTGCAGGATCGCGTCGGGATCGTTGACGCCGGACAGGTCGAAGTCGCCGAGGATCTGGTGGCCTTCGAGCGGGTGCACGTGGCCGTCGATCAGGCCCGGCAGCATCAGCCTGCCGGTCAGGTCGACGACGCGCGTCGCGGGGCCGGCCAGCGGGCGGATGTCGTCGTCGCGGCCGACGGCGACGATCTTGCCGTCCTGGATGGCGAGCGCCTGCGCGAAGCGGCGCTGCGCGTCGCCCGTGTAAAGCAGGCCGTTCAGATAGACGGTATCGGCGTGTTGCATGTGTCTCCTCCGGATGGGGGCAGATCGACGGGCGCACGTGTCTGGCGGGCGGGCCGAGTGGCTCGTCCGGTCGCGTGTACCCGGTCGGGTTGGAATGGGATGGGGGTGGCTAGGTGCCGGTGCGGCGCGGCAGGCGCGGCGATGCGTCGTGGAGCGGGCCGGCTGCTGCCGGAGCGTCATGCCGATCTCGCCGCCCGGTCAGAGTCGGCAGGTCGATGGGCGACGCGCGCGCGGCCGGGTGGGCCGGCGTCCATCCGGTATTCGGCATTCCGTGTCTCCGTGATATCCGACGCGTTCCTGTGGTCGGGTGAGTCAGATACTAGGAGCGGGGCGGCCGACTGTCTGTCATCGTTTTGAGGACAAGGCGCGACAAAGGCGGCGGGGGCGGGGGGCGTCGCAGCGATACGGAAGCGTCATCTAGTGCAGTGTTCCGTTCTGTTTGGAACTTAAGCGACTGTTGGCGCGAATGACCTTCTGCAAGATGTCGCGCGCGC
>NZ_CABVQC010000116.1 GCF_902499175.1 Burkholderia aenigmatica | reverse complement strand
CGTCGCCGACACCGCGCCGCAGTCGCGGCTCGACCGGCACGCACGGCGCGACAACGTGATGGCGGCATTCGCGGTGGCGGGTGGCGTCGCCGGCCGCCACGTCGCGCTCGTCGACGACGTGATGACCTCCGGCGCGACGCTCGCGGCCGCCGCGCAGGCGCTCAAGGCGGCGGGCGCCGCACGCGTGACGAATCTGGTTGCGCTGCGCACCGCCAGGGACTAATTAGATAGAGAGGCCAGCCGCCCGGATACGGCGGCGGCCGTCATGAACCGGCCGGCCGGGAACGCGCACGCGTCGCGCTGCCCCGGCCGGCCCAGCCAAACCGAAACATGTTCAACGTCGTCCTCGTCGCTCCCGAAATTCCGCCGAACACCGGCAACGTGATCCGCCTGTGCGCCAACACGGGCGCGCGCCTGCACCTGATCGAGCCGCTCGGCTTCCCGCTCGACGACGCGCGCATGCGCCGCGCGGGCCTCGACTATCACGAGTACGCGCAGATGCGCGTGCACCGCGACTGGGACGCGTTCGTCACGGCAGAAACGCCCGACCCCACGCGAATGTTCGCGTTCACGACGCGCGGCTCGGGCCGTTTCCACGATCATGCATTCCTGCCCGGCGACTGGTTCGTGTTCGGCTCGGAAACGCGCGGCCTGCCCGCGGAGCTGCTCGAGCGCTTCCCGAACGAACAGCGCGTGCGCCTGCCGATGCGGCCGGACAACCGCAGCCTGAACCTGTCGAACACGGTCGCGGTGGTCGTGTTCGAGGCGTGGCGCCAGGCCGGCTTCGAAGGCGGCGCATGACGCCGGCGCGGCGCATCCCGCCCCGCGGGACGCGTCACGTCCGCGCGAGCCGCGCGCGATACAGGCCATAAATGTCGGGGGAAAAGCACGCGAACACCACGCGTGTGAGGTTCGGCGCCTGCGGCAGCATTTCGGCGACGGTGCCCACCGCGATCTCGACGGCTTCTTCAGCCGGATAGCGATAGATGCCGCAGCTGATCGCCGGGAACGCGATCGACGTTGCCGCGACCTCCTCGGCCAGCTCGATCGCGCGCCGGTAGCACGACGCGAGCAGCTCGGCCTCGCCACGCCCGCCGCCATGCCACACGGGCCCGACCGCGTGGATCACGTAGCGCGCCGGCAGCCCGTGGCCGCGCGTGAGCTTGGCATCGCCCGTCTCGCAGCCGCCGAGCGTGCGGCATTCGGCGAGCAGGCCGGGGCCGGCCGCGCGGTGGATCGCGCCGTCGACGCCGCCTCCGCCGAGCAGCGAGCCGTTCGCGGCGTTGACGATCGCGTCGACATCGAGTGTCGTGATGTCGACGACCTGCGCATCGAGCGTGGTGGAAAGGATCTGCAGCATGACAACCTCCCGGAACGCCGGAGACTGTTCAAGCGTAGCGCGCTTTGACGCCGCGCGCCCGACGCAAACACGGCGCCAGACGGCGCCGTGCCACGTTACTCGGCGCGTGCGTCGCGCCGCAGCAGGCCGCTGACCGCGTCGCGCGGTGCGATGCCGTCGAACAGCACGCCGCATACGGCTTCGGTGATCGGCATTTCGATCGACTGCGCGCGCGCGATGGCCAGCACGGCCTGCGCGCAGCGCACGCCTTCGGCCACGTGGCCAAGCGCGCCGAGGATATCGTTCAGCGTGCGGCCGGCCGCCAGTTGCAGGCCGACCGTGCGGTTGCGCGACAGGTCGCCCGTGGCGGTGAGGATCAGGTCGCCGAGGCCCGTGAGGCCCGTGAAGGTCTCCGCGCGGCCGCCGAGCGCGACGCCGAGCCGCGACATTTCGGCAAGCCCGCGCGTAATCAGCGCGGCGCGTGCGTTCAGACCGAGACCGAGGCCGTCGGCGATGCCGGTCGCGATCGCGAGCACGTTCTTCACCGCGCCGCCAACCTCGACGCCGACCACGTCGTCGCCCGTATAGATCCGCATCGCGCCGTGATGGAACGCGGCGAGCGTGCGCTCGCGGCATTCGGCGGACGTGCTTGCCACCGTCAGCGCGACGGGCAGCGACTGCCCGACCTCGCGCGCGAAGCTCGGCCCCGACAGCACGCCGTTGCTGTGCTGTTCGGGCAGTTCGGCCGCGATCACCTGATGCGGCAGCAGATGCGTGTCGGCCTCGAAGCCCTTGCAAACCCATACGACGTGCGCGGGCACGCAGCCTGCGTCACGCATCGCGTGACACAGCGTGCGCAGCCCGGCCACGGGCGCGGCGATCACGCACAGTGCGTCGCCCGCGGCGCCATGCGCGAGCGCGGCGCCGAGATCGGCGTCGTAGCGCAATGCGTCAGGCAGCGCGATGCCGCCCAGATAGCGGGAATTTTCGTGCCGGGCCTGCAGCCCGGCGATGAGCGCGGCGTCGCGCGCCCACAGAAGCGTATCGTGCCGCGCGGCCAGATGGCCCGCGAGCGCGGTGCCCCAGGCACCGGCGCCGAGAACGGCTACTTTCATACCCAGCACCGGTCCTCCGAATGAAACGTCAGTTCAGCGTCGTGCCGTTCGGTGCACCTGCTGCGGCACCGGCCTGCTGCTGAAGCTGCGCGAGGCGTTGTTCGTACAGCGCCTGGAAGTTGATTTCCGCCAGGTGGATCGGCGGGAAGCCCGCGCGCGTGATCGCGTCGGCGATGTTCGAACGCAGGTACGGGAACAGGATCGTCGGGCATGCGATGCCGACGAGCGGGTCGAGCTGTTCGTCCGGAATGTTGCGGATGTCGAAAATGCCGGCCTGCTTCGCTTCGATCAGGAACGCGACCTTGTCCTTCACCTTCGCGGTGACGGTGCCCGACACGACGACTTCGAACACGCTTTCCGCGAGGCGGTCGGCCTTGACGTCGACTTCGACTTCAACCGACGGCATGTCCTGCTCGAGGAAGATCGCCGGCGAATTCGGCTGCTCGAGCGACATATCCTTCAGGTAGACGCGCTGGATGTTGAAGAACGGTTGGTTTTCGACGTCGGACATGGTGTTTCCCTAAAAGTGGTGACGGGGCGGCCCGGCTTCTCGCCGGCCGCCTCGGATAATCCTGCGCGCTCAAGCCGCAGCGCGGCCGGCGGCCATTCTGCCCTAATCAGGCCGCTTGCAGAAGCGGGACGAGCCCGCCTTCGCGGTCGAGCTTCGACAGATCGTCGTAACCGCCGACGTGCGTGTCGCCGATATAGATCTGCGGCACCGTGCGGCGCCCCGTGCGCGTCATCATTTCGTCGCGGCGGGCCGGATCGCGGTCGATCAGGACCTTCTCGATCTGCTCGACACCGCGCAGCTTCAGCAGGCGCTCGGCCTGGATGCAATACGGACACACCTGCGTGCTGTACATCAAAACCTTGTTCACTTCGCCACTCCTTGTTTGACGACCGGCATCCCGGCCTGCTGCCAGGCGGCCACGCCACCCTCGAGCACGTGCACCTCGGCGTAGCCCGCCGCCTCGACCTCGCGCGCCGCCTTCTGCGACTGCTGGCCGTTCTGGCAGACGAGCAGCACCGGCGTGCTCTTGTTCTTCGCGACCTGCGCGATCTTCGTGCCGATCTCGCCCGCCGCGACCTGACGTGCCGACGGCAGGTGGCCGGCAGCGAAATCGGACGCGGCGCGCACGTCGATCACGACCGCGTTGCGGCGGTTGATGAGTTGCGTCGCCTCTGCGGCCGACAGGCCGCCACGGCCGCGGCGCAGCACGGGCCAGGCCAGCAGGCCGCCGGATACCACCAGGATCGCGATAAGGGCCAGGTTGGTGTAATCGGTAAAGAACGTCACGGAATTCCGCCGGAAAAAGAGAAATCGGATGAGGACAATCCCGCCATTATAAAATAACCGTCTTGCGCGATGGCGGGCCCGGGTCGGGTCCTGCTCGATGCGCCACAGCTTCCTTCACTACCGACCGCAAGATCCATGTACAAACTCGTTCTCATCCGCCACGGCGAATCGACGTGGAACAAGGAAAACCGCTTCACCGGCTGGGTCGACGTCGACCTGACCGAACAGGGTCGCAACGAGGCCTACCAGGCCGGCGAATTGCTCAAGGAGGCCGGCTACACGTTCGACATCGCGTACACGTCCGTCCTCAAGCGCGCGATCCGCACGCTGTGGCACGTGCAGGACAAGATGGACCTCATGTACCTGCCGGTCGTCCACTCGTGGCGCCTGAACGAGCGCCACTACGGCGCGCTGTCGGGCCTGAACAAGGCGGAAACGGCCGCGAAGTTCGGCGACGACCAGGTGCTCGTGTGGCGCCGCAGCTACGACACGCCGCCGCCCGCGCTCGAGCCGACCGACGAACGCGCGCCGTTCAACGACCCGCGCTATGCGAAGGTGCCGCGCGAGCAACTGCCGCTCACCGAATGCCTGAAGGATACGGTCGCGCGCGTGCTGCCGCTGTGGAACGAGTCGATCGCGCCGGCAGTCCGCGCCGGCAAGCAGGTGCTGATCGCCGCGCACGGCAACTCGCTGCGCGCGCTGATCAAGTACCTCGACGGCATCTCGGACAGCGACATCGTCGGCCTGAACATCCCGAACGGCGTGCCGCTCGTGTATGAACTCGACGAAAACCTGAAGCCGATCAAGCACTATTACCTCGGCGACCAGGACGCGATCGCGCAGGCGCAAGCCGCCGTCGCGAAGCAGGGCAAGGCGGGCTAACGCCCGTCGGCCGGGTGAGCCGCGTCCGGCGCGGCATGCCCGGCCCCCGCCCCTGCCCGGCGCACTGCGCGAACCTTCGCGGCTCCGGCGCTGTCGAAACCGCTTTCGAACCCGCAGCGCATGCGGCGGCGCCCCGCCGGGCTGGCTCCCGGCCCTTTTCGACGCTTTTCGCGCCGTTCCACTGAGTTATCGGACGAACAGTTATACTTGTCCGCTACATCATCCCCGCTACCGCCACGCGCTTCCCGACCGCACCAGATCTCTATGCGAATGAAATTGAAGAACATCGGCCTGATTGCCGCGGGCCTCGCCACGGGCGTGTTCGCCACGCTGCAGGTTTCCGCATCGGCCGAGCAGACCGCCACGGCGCCGCTTCCCCTCGACCAGCTCCGCCTGTTCGCGGAAGTCTTCGGACAGATCAAGCGCGAGTACGTCGAACCGGTCGACGACAAGAAGCTGCTGACGGCCGCGATCAAGGGCATGGTGTCGAGCCTCGACCCGCACTCGTCGTTCCTCGACAAGACCGACTATGACGAGCTGCAGGAGCAGACGAAGGGCCGCTTCGCGGGTCTCGGCATCGAGATCTCGCAGGAAGACGGCCTCGTCAAGGTGATCTCGCCGATCGAAGATACGCCCGCGTTCCGCGCCGGCATCCGTCCGGGCGACCTGATCACGCGCATCAACGACAAGCCGGTGCGCGGCATGACGCTCGACAAGGCTGTGAAGCAGATGCGCGGCGAGCCGGGCACCAAGGTCACGCTGACGATTTTCCGCAAGAGCGACGACCGCACGTTCCCGGTCACGGTCACGCGCGCGATCATCAAGGTCCAGAGCGTGAAGATGAAGATCCTCGATCCGGGCTACGCCTATGTCCGCATCACGAGCTTCCAGGAGCGCACGACGCCCGATCTCGCCCAGAAGCTGCAGGACATCGCACGCCAGCAGCCGAACCTGAAGGGCCTCGTCCTCGACCTGCGCAACAACGGCGGCGGCCTGCTGCAGAGCGCGGTCGGCGTGGCCGGCGCGTTCCTGCCGCCCGACTCCGTCGTCGTGTCGACCAACGGCCAGATCGCCGATTCGAAGCAGGTCTACCGCGATACGTACGACAACTATCGCCTGCCGTCCTTCGATGGCGATCCGCTGAAGAACCTGCCGCCGGTCTTCAAGACCGTGCCGATGATCGTGCTGACGAACGCCTATTCGGCGTCCGCGTCGGAAATCGTCGCCGGTGCGCTGCAGGACTCGAAGCGCGCGCAGATCATGGGCAAGACGACGTTCGGCAAGGGTTCGGTGCAGACGGTCCGCCCGATGACGGCCGACACCGCGCTGCGCCTGACCACCGCGTACTACTACACGCCGAGCGGCCGTTCGATTCAGAACAAGGGCATCACGCCGGACGTGCCGGTCGATCAGTACGCGGACGGCGATCCGGACGACGTGCTCGTGACGCGTGAGGTCGACTACTCGAACCACCTCGCGAACACGCAGGATCCGAACGAGAAGAAGGAACAGGAAGACCGCGAGCAGCGCCGGATGGATCAGCTGCGGATCCTCGAAGAGCAGAACGACAAGAAGACGCCGGAGCAGCGCCAGAAGGATCGCGATCGCAAGCCGATCGAGTTCGGCAGCGCCGACGACTTCATGATGCAGCAGGCGCTCAACAAGCTCGAAGGCAAGCCGGTCCAGGAATCGAAGTCGCTGCTCGCCGAGAGCACGACGAAGAGCCCGGCCGGCAAGGCTGCGGCGGGCTCGAAGGCATCGGGCGCAAGCGCGAAGCCGGCAGCCGCACCCAAGCCCGCGTCGGCGCCGCAGTAAGCGCCGGCCGGCATCCGACGGGCCATCGCGGGAAGACCGCGATGGCCCGTTTTTCATGCGCGCCTAAAATAACGACACGTCCGCCGCCTCGCTCACGACTCCCCATGAACGACGATCAACTCCTTCGCTACTCCCGTCACATCCTCGTCGACGAAATCGGCATCGAGGCGCAGCAGCGCTTTCTCGATGCGCACGCGATCGTCGTTGGCGCGGGTGGTCTCGGCTCGCCCGCCGCGATGTATCTCGCGGCATCGGGCGTCGGCACGATCACGCTCGTCGACGCCGATACGGTCGACCTGACGAACCTGCAGCGGCAGATCCTGCACGTGACGGCATCGGTCGGCCGCAGCAAGGTCGAATCGGGGCGCGACGCGCTGGCGCAACTGAACCCCGAGGTGAAGGTGCACGCGGTCGCCGAGCGCGTCGACGACGCGTGGCTCGACGCGCACGTACCGCGCGCGACCGTCGTGCTCGACTGCACCGACAACTTCGCGACGCGACACGCGATCAACCGCGCGTGCGTCGCGCACGGCGTGCCGCTCGTGTCGGGCGCCGCGCTGCGCTTCGACGGCCAGATCAGCACGTTCGATTTCCGCGACCCGGCCGCGCCCTGCTATGCGTGCGTGTTTCCGGAAGACCAGCCGTTCGAGGAAGTCGCGTGCGCGACGATGGGCGTGTTCGCGCCGACGGTCGGGATCATCGGCGCGATGCAGGCCGCCGAGGCGCTGCGCGTGATCGGCGGCATCGGCAAGACGCTCAACGGGCGGCTGATGATGCTCGACTCGCTGCGGATGGAATGGACGACGATGAAAATCGCGCGCCAGGCCGACTGCCCCGTGTGCGGGGACCGGCACTGACGCGCGACGGGCATGCGCCGCTCGGCGCATGCGTTGTGACACTTCCTACAGTTTGAGCGGCGCCGTGAGCGCCTACGCAGCCGCGTCGGCGCGCGGTTCGGCAACCGACAGGCGCTGCAACGCGGCCTGCACTTCTTCCGGCTCGAACGCGGCGAGCACGTCGGCCGTCGGCTTTTCGAGCGCCTTCAGGTGCGCACGCAGGATCTCCTGCTTCACGACCAGCAACTGGCTCGGGTGCATCGAGAACTCGGTGAGCCCCATCCCGAGCAACAGGCGCGTGAGCGCCGGATCGCCGGCCATCTCCCCGCAGACCGACACCGACACGCCCGCGCGCTTCGCTTCGCGCAACGTATAGGCGATCAGGTGCAGCACGGCCGGATGCAGCGGGTCGTACAGATGCGCGACCGCGTTGTCGGCGCGGTCGATCGCGAGCGTGTACTGGATCAGGTCGTTCGTGCCGATCGACAGGAAATCGAACCGCTTCAGGAACAGCGGCAGCGCGATCGCCGCGGCCGGAATCTCGATCATCGCGCCGATCCGCACGTTCGGATCGTATGCGAGCCCCGCGTCGTCGAGCTGGCGCTTCGCCTCGCGGATCAGGTCGAGCGTCTGGTCGATCTCCTGCGCGTGCGCGAGCATCGGGATCAGGATCTTCACCTGGCCGAACGCGGACGCGCGCAGGATCGCACGCAACTGCGTGAGGAACATCTGCGGCTCGGACAGGCTCCAGCGGATCGCGCGCAGACCGAGCGCCGGGTTCGGCGCCGTCTCGTAGCCTTCGTCGAGCGCCTCGAGCGGCTTGTCCGCGCCGACGTCGATCGTGCGGATCGTCACCGGCATGCCCTTCATCCACTCGACGGCCCGCTTGTACGCGGCGAACTGCTCCTCCTCCTCCGGCATCTCCTTCTGATGCATGAACAGGAACTCGGAACGGAACAGCCCGACACCGACCGCACCGGCCTCGACGGCCGCCTTCGCGTCGTCGGGCAGCTCGATGTTCGCGTACAGCTCGATCTTGGTGCCGCATAACGTTTGCGTCGGCGAGAACTTCAGACGCTGCAGCTTGCGTTGCTCCAGCAACTTTTCGGACTGCCGGTACGAATATTCCTCGAGGACGATCGGCGCCGGATCGACGATCACGATGCCCTGGTCGCCGTCGACGATGATCAGGTCGTCCTGGCGGATCAGTGCGCTCGCGTGCTGCACGCCGACCGCGGCCGGGATGCCGAGGCTGCGCGCGACGATCGCCGTGTGCGACGTGCGCCCGCCGAGGTCGGTGACGAACGCCTGGAACGACTGCGACTTGAACTGCATCATGTCGGCCGGCGCGATGTCGTGCGCGACGACGATCATCTCGTTCGTGCCGTTCTTGGCCGCGCGGTCCAATGCCTGCGACGCGGACGGTGCACCGGCGAGCGCCTTCAGCACGCGCTCGACCACCTGCTCGATGTCGGCCTTGCGCTCGCGCAGGTATTCGTCCTCGATGTCGTCGAAGTGGCGCGTGAGCAGCTCGAGCTGCTCGGTCAGCGCCCACTCGACGTTGTAGCGGCGCGTGCGGATCAGGTCGATGGTTTCCTGCACGAGCATCTCGTCGCTCAGGATCATCGCGTGCACGTCGATGAATGCGCCGACTTCGCTCGGGGTGTCGTCGGTCAGATCGGCGCGCAGCGCTTCGAGTTCGTGATGCACGACCTCGAGCGCCGTGCGGAAGCGCTCGACCTCCGCATCGATCTGGTTTGCCTCGACCAGGTAATGGGCGACGTCGAGCGCCGCCGGCGCGATCAGATACGCTCGCCCGATCGCGATACCACGTGAGACGGGAATGCCATGCAGCGTGAAGGACACGCGCACCTCCTCTGTACAAGTAAAGCCGCGGCACACTGCTGCGATGCGCTTATGACCCCGGTTAGCGATTATAAATTCCGCGACTCCCCGCTGACTGCATGCACCGCAGCATTGCGCATTCCGCATCAATGCTTCCGACGAAAAAAATGCCGCGGAATCCGCGGCATTCTGGCTGGAAACGGCAACGATCCCGCGTGAGGATCACTGGCCTTCGCCGAACTTGTCGGCGATCAGCTTCAGCAGTGCGTCCATCGCTTCCTGCTCGTCGGACCCTTCGGTCTCGATCGTCACGGTGCTGCCGATGCCCGCCGCCAGCATCATCACGCCCATGATGCTCTTCGCATTGATCTTGCGCCCGTTGCGTGTCATCCAGACTTCCGACTGGAAGTTGCCGGCCAGTTGCGTGAGCTTGGCCGATGCGCGCGCATGGAGCCCCAATTTATTGACGATGGTGGTTTCTTGTTGAAGCATGATTCTCGGTCGGGTCGGTCGGGGCCGCCGGCGGCGCGCGTCGGCGGTGCTGTCTAAAACGGAAAACGGGAAATCAGTGCGACTCGGTGCGCGGCTGCGGTTCGGGCGGAATCGGCGCGCACTGGCCGCAGCCGGTTTCCGTCGGCGGCGGCGGCGTACCGGCCGACACCTCGTGGACGCCCTTCGCGCCGCCGGACAGCGCCTTGTCGACCAGCTTGTCGAGCGGCACGGTGCGGTAGCAGACGACCCGCACCAGCATCGGCAGGTTCACGCCCGCGAGCACGCGCACGTTGTCGAGCTTCGCGAGCTGGCCCGCGATGTTCGCCGGCGTCGCGCCGTACATGTCGGTCAGCACGACCACGCCATTCTCTTCCCTGAGCCGCGCGAGTTCCGCGTGCGCGAACGCCATCACCTGGGTCGGATCGCTGTCCGCCATTACGTCGATACAGCCGATGCGTGCGGGCACGCCGCCGTAGATGTGCGCGATGCAGTCCCGCAACGCGGTAGCGAGCGGGGCGTGTGCGATGATCAGAATCCCGGCCATGTCAGATCGCTCCCGGCCGCCCCTGGCGGGCCGACACCCCACGGCGGGGCAATGAGCGTAGCGAGTGTGGGAAACGTTTCATGATCAGCCTTGCAACAGTGTCGGCCCGACCGCCGGGCCTTCGGTGCGCGATCGCGGCACCGGGCAAGCGGGCATTGTAGCAGGCCGGTCGAACTGCTCCGGCGACGGGGGACCTGCGCGGCCGCCGCCGGGGTTGCGCGGGAGACGGCCTACGCGGCCGCACGCTCCAGCGCGTCGATGAACATCGCGGCGACGTCGAAGCCGGTTTGCTCCATGATCTCGCGGAAACACGTCGGACTCGTGACGTTCACCTCGGTCAGCCAGTCGCCGATCGCATCGAGGCCGACCAGCAGCAGCCCGCGTGCCGCGAGCACCGGGCCGAGCGTGTCGGCGATCTCGCGATCGCGCGCGGTCAGCGGCTGCGCGACACCGAGCCCGCCCGCCGCGAGATTGCCGCGCACCTCGCTGCCCTGCGGAATCCGGGCGAGCGAATACGGCACCGGCTCGCCGCCGATCAGCAGGATGCGCTTGTCGCCGGCCTTGATCTCGGGGATGAATTTCTGCGCCATCACCGAGCGCGTGCCGTCGTGGCTCAGCATCTCGATGATCGAACCGAGGTTCATGCCGTCCGGCTTCACGCGGAACACGCCCATCCCGCCCATCCCGTCGAGCGGCTTCAGGATCACGTCGCCGTGCTCGGCATGGAACGCGCGCAGCCGTTTCGCATCGCGCGTGACGAGCGTCGGCGCGACGAACTGCGGAAACTCGCCGATCGCGAGCTTCTCAGAATGGTCGCGGATCGACTGCGCCTTGTTGAACACGCGTGCGCCCGCGCGCTCGGCCAGCTCCAGCAGCCAGGTGGACGTCACGTATTCCATGTCGAACGGCGGATCCTTGCGCATCAGCACCGCGCCGAACGATTCGAGGCGGCGCGCATCGACGGGCCCTTCTTCGTACCAGGTGTCGCGATGCAGGTCGTCCAGCTCGCCGACGAACGTGACGCGCCGTACGTCCGCCTCGACGGCGGAACCCGTCCACGCGAGGTGGCGCGGCTCGCACGCGTAGATCGCATGCCCGCGCCGCGCGGCCTCCGCCATCATCGCGTAGGTCGAATCCTTGTAGATCTTGAAGCGCTCGAGCGGGTCGGCGATAAAGAGAATGTCCATGAGGTCCTGTACTTGGCGAAGGTCCGTTACACCTGGATGGCTTCGGGATCGGTCTTTTCCAGTTCGATCGACGACGCGATCAGCGACAGCCGCGCGACGACGCCGTACATGTAGAAACGGTTCGGCGGTGCGGCACCCGGCTTCGCGCCGGCATCCGGCAGCGCGGTGTGCTCGAAGCCGAGCGGCACGTAGTGCATGCCGGGCGCGTTCAGGTTCTGGTCGCGCTCGCGGCCGGCGTGCGTGCGGTAGAAGCCGCCGACCACGTAGCGGTCGATCATGTACACGACGGGCTCCGCGACTTCGTCGCCGACGCGCTCGAACGTATACACGCCTTCCTGCACGATCACGTCGCGCACCGCGAGGCCGGCCTTCGACTCGGCCATCTGCGCGCGCTCGGCTTTCGACATGCGGCCGATCTCGGCCGCGTCGTGCACGGTCATCACGCCGCGCCCCGCCGTGCCCGCGTCGGCCTTCACGACGACGTACGGCTTCTCGCTGATCCCGTATTCGCGGTACTTGCGCGCGATCTTCTTCAGCACGCCGTCGATCGCGTCGGCGAGCGCCTGCTCGCCTTCATGCGCCTGCCAGTCGACGCCTTCCACGTGCGCGAAATACGGATTCACCATCCACGGATCGACGCCGACCATCTTCGCGAACTTCTTCGCGACGTCGTCGTAGCACGAGAAGTGCGTCGACTTGCGGCGCACGGCCCAGCCCGCGTGCAGCGGCGGCAGCAGGTACTGCTCGTGCAGGTTTTCCAGCACGCCCGGAATGCCGGCCGACAAGTCGTTGTTCAGCAGGATCGAGCACGGATCGAAATTCTTCAGGCCGAGGCGGCGCTGCGAACGCTCGAGCGGTTCGAGCACGATCTTCTGGCCGTCGGCCAGCGTGATCGGCGTCATGTCGGTGATGCTCGGGTCGAGCGACCCGAAGCGCACGTTCAGGCCGGCCTGGCGCATGATCGTCGCGAGGCGCGCGACGTTTTCGAGATAGAACGCGTTGCGGGTGGGCAGCTCGGGAATCACGAGCAGGTTCTTCGCGTCCGGGCAGATCTTCTCGATCGCGGCCATCGCGGCCTGTACGGCGAGCGGCAGCACTTCGGACGGCAGATTGTTGAATGCGCCGGGAAACAGGTTCGCGTCGACGGGCGCCAGCTTGAAGCCGGCGTTGCGCAGGTCCACCGAACAATAGAACGGCGGCGTATGTTCCTGCCATTCGAGCCTGAACCAGCGTTCGATCGCAGGCGTCGCGTCGAGGATCTTCTGCTCGAGTTCGAGCAGCGGACCGTTCAACGCGGTAACGAGGTGGGGAACCATGAATCACTCGCGAGCGGGAGAATGAAGATTGTAGAGCAATTGCTTTGCCCATTTGGGGATTGTTCCCGGCTTCGCAAGGGTTTGGAGGAAGTTTTCGGCTATTGACCCGATAGCGCTAAGGGTTATGCGCTACGGCAGCGCGCAGCAGGAGAAAAAAAGCCCGCCGGGTGGGGCGGGCCGAAGTCGCTGCGCTCATTCGTGGCGGGCGCCGTCGTCGCGGCGGCCCGCCGGTCATTCTTATGACTTATTCGACGTGCTCGCCGTGCAGCACCACGTCGAGGCCTTCGCGCTCTTCCTCTTCCGACACGCGCAGGCCGATCGTCAGGTCGATCAGCTTCAGCAGCACGAAGCTCAGCACGCCGCTGTAGACCAGCGTGATCGCCACGCCCTTGGCCTGCAGCAGCAGACTGCCGTCGGCGCCGCCGATATCCTTGACCGCAAACACGCCCGTCAGCAGCGCGCCGAGAATCCCGCCCACGCCGTGCACGCCGAACGCATCGAGCGAATCGTCGTAGCCGAGCTTCGACTTGAGCCACGTCGCTGACCAGAAGCACACGACGCCGGCCGCGATGCCGATCGCGAGCGCACCCGGCACGCCGACGAAGCCGGCCGCCGGCGTGATCGCGACGAGACCCGCGACCGCACCCGACACGATGCCGAGCACCGACGGCTTGCCGTGCGAGACCCACTCGGCGAACATCCAGCCGAGCGCCGCGCAGGCCGTCGCGACTTGCGTCGTCAGCATCGCGAAGCCGGCACGGCCGTCAGCCGCAACCGCCGAACCCGCGTTGAAGCCGAACCAGCCGACCCACAGCATCGAGCCGCCGATCATCGTCAGCACGAGGTTGTGCGGCGCCATCGATTCGCGGCCGAAGCCGACGCGCTTGCCGAGCATCAGGCACGACACGAGGCCCGCGATACCGGCGTTGATGTGCACCACGGTGCCGCCCGCGAAGTCGAGCACGCCGTCGGACGACAGCCAGCCGGTCGGCTCCCACACCATGTGCGCGATCGGCACGTAGACGATCAGCGACCAGAGCGTCATGAACACGAGCATCGCCGAGAACTTCATGCGATCGGCGAATGCGCCGCAGATCAGCGCCGGCGTGATGATCGCGAACGTCATCTGGTAGACGAAGTAGACCGATTCCGGAATCGTCGGCGCGAGGTGGCTGACGGTCAGCGTCGTCGCCTTGTCGCCGTGGATGTAGTTCATCCCGTGCAGGAACGTGCGCGACAGGCCGCCGATGAAGCCGTTGCCCGGCGTGAACGCGAGGCTGTAGCCAATCACCGTCCACAGCACCGTGATCACCGCGGTGATCGCGAAGCTTTGCATCACCGTTGCCAGCACGTTCTTCTTGCGGACCATGCCTGCGTAGAACAGCGCGAGGCCCGGGATCGTCATGAACAGCACGAGCGCGGTGGAGGTCAGCATCCACGCGGTGTCGCCCGCGCTGATCTTCGACGAATCGACGGAGAACGGTGCGGTCGGCGCGGCGGGTGCGGCCGGTGCCGACGCGGCAGCGGCGGCCGACGCGTCGGTGGCGCCCGAAGCCGGTGCGGCGGCGGCCGTGGCGGATGCGGCGGTTGCGGTCGGCGCCGAAGCGACCGGCG
>NZ_CABVQC010000115.1 GCF_902499175.1 Burkholderia aenigmatica | reverse complement strand
AGCACAGCGCGGCGCTGGCCAGCGCGGCCAACGCCCACGCGCAGGCGGCCGCGGCACGCAGCGCCGCCGCCGCGCTGCCCACGCATTCGTACGACTCGAAATCGCCGGGCGACCCGAATGCGGCCGCACGTGCCGCGCATTACGCGACCGCGAGCCGCCACGACGCCGAAGCCGCACACGCAACCGCCACCGCGGCCCGGCTCGCGGACCGCAGCGAAGCGATCGAGGAAAACCTCGCGCTCTGCCGCGTGTCGGCCGAGTGCGCGGAGCAGGCGAACGCGGCCGCCGTCGCCGCCGAACTGTCGATGACGCGCGCCGACGCCATGCGCGCCGACGCGACGCGCTGGCATACCGAAGCGCTGGGCCTGTCGGATGCGATGCGACGCGCGCTCGACGAGCAGCGCGCGTTGATCGACGCGATCGCGCCGACTGCGCTGGCGGCGACGCGCGACATCGACGACATCCGCGCGCACGAGCACCGTCTGGATGGGCAGCTGCAGGCATCCGGCGACCTGCTCGGCGCGGCGGACCGGTTTCTCGACGAAAAAGCCGGCCAGCTCCGCGAGCTCGCGGCCGGCCTGGGAGCATGACGATGAAGGCACTCGAAGAACAGGCCTGGACCTACGTCGCGATGAGCCGCGACCTGATCGACACGGCCGCCGCCGCGGCGGCCGGCTGGCGCGACGACGCCGGCGCCATCGCCTACGCGCGCTATCTCGACCCGCTCGAAAGCCAGCGTGACGCGTCGGTGTCGCAGCTCTGGCAGCTCGACGCAAGCGCCACGCATGCGCAGCAGTTGCTTGCCGACGTGCACGACAAGCTCGACCAGCAGCAGCAGGCGCATTTCCGGCTCGCCGACGACGCGTACCGCCTCGACGTCGCGGAGCGCAAATGGATGCACGCACGCGAACTGTCGAACCAGCACGTCGATGCCGCTCACGCATCGATGACGGCGAGCGACGAAGCGATCGCCCGCGCGGCCGCCTGCCTCGGCCGCCTCAAGCTCATCTGAACCGACATCCGACGAAATACCAGGGAATCGACATGGCGCAGGATTCGCAAAACACCCAACCCACTCCCGGCTCGACCTTCATGCTGCCGCCCGGTGCGAACGACGCGCTCGGCCGGCTGGCGGATGTCCAGAACGTGCGGCAGCGGGTCGACAAATGGTGGCAGGAAACGGCGGCGCCGACGCTCGGCCTGAAGCCGGACGACGCGGCGCAACCCGACGGGAGTCCGCACGCGGCCGTCGAAAGCTGGCGCGATCTGATCGACGGCGGCTGGCGCGACGCCAACGCATTGATCAAGTCTGCCCAGGTGGAGCAGCAACGCGCGGGGATCGTCGCGCAAGGTAACGGTGCCGTCGCCGAGATGCTGTCGCGACGCCTCGCGGAACAGCGCGGCCGGCGGATCACGCTCGCGATCGTGGCAGGCGTCATCGTGATCCTGTTCCTGGCGATGGGCGTACGCAATGCGCCGGCGATGTTCCGCGCGACGCAGCGCACGGGCGCCGCGCCGGCATGGATGGCAGGGCTCACGCCGAAAAGCGCCGGCTTCGACAAGCTGCCGGCGCCGGCCTACGTGTGGAAAGGGGCGATGAGCTTCGCGAACGCCCAACGTGCCGCGTATGCGCGCAACTACGTCGATGCGTATGCGCAATTCCATGCGCTCGCGCGAATCGGCGACGATACGGGCTTCGCGTGGGCAGGCTGGCTGCTGCTGAACAACCAGGGCGTGGCCGGTCAGCAGGCCGCGGCCGTCGACGCGCTGCAGACGCGTTATGGCGAAACGCACGACCGGCATCTCGAATGGCCGCTCGGCCAGGCGAACGTACTCGGGCTGGGCGGCCTGCCGGTCGACCGGACGAGCGGCCAGCGCATGCTGCGCGACGCGGCCAATCTGCCGTTCCCGCCGGCCATGCTGACGCTGGCGCTGTGCGCGGCCCACTCGCATGTGTGCGTCGCGACCGATTCCGACGTCTACCACCTGATCAGCAGCGCCGCGGCCGACAACGATACGCTGGCGATGGCCGTCTCGGGGCGGGCGATGCTGCTGGGCCAGCGACCGTTCCACCGCAATCGCGGCGAAGGCACGCAGTTGCTCCAGATGGCAGCCGCGCAGGGGAACGCGTTCGCACGTGAAACCTGTGCTGCGAACAACCTGCGATGCTGAACGCCGTCGTTGCGCGCTTCGTGCGAGACGCCGCGCGGTACGTCGCGGCGGCGCTCGCGCTCGTCGCGCTGGCGGGCATCGCGCCGGCGCGTGCCGCGGATGCGCCGCGCGTCGCGCTCGTGATCGGCAACGCGACCTACCGCGGCACCGACCGGCTCGAAGCGCCGACCGGCGACGCTGAACTCGTCGCACGTGCACTGCGCGGCATCGGCTTCCAGGTCACGCTCGAGCAGAACCGGTCGCGGGCGCAGTTGCTTGCCGATCTCGATGCCTTCGGCCAGCGGGCGGCGGGCGCATCGATCGCGCTGGTCTATTACGCCGGGCACGGCTTCGAAGCCGGCGGGGAAAACTACCTGATTCCGGTCGACCTGCCGGTCGGCGTCGGCCAGGTGTCGCAAGGCGACCTGCAGCGCTACGCGGTGCCGCTGCGCTATATCCAGAGTTCGGTCAGCCGCGGCGACCCGCGCGCGCTGCTGATCCTGCTCGACGCGTGCCGCAGTTCGGCGACCCGAGGCGCAACCGGCGCGTCGATGACGGCGGTGCGCGCGCCGCATGGCACCCTCGTCGCGTTCGCGACGCAGCCTGGCGGCGTCGCTCTCGACAACTTTGCGCTCGGTTCGGTCCGGCACAACCACAGCCCGTTCGCGTATTACCTCAGCCAGGAGCTGACGAGTGCCGGCGACATCACGACGATCCTGCGCAACACGCAAGTGGCGGTGGCCGTCGCGACCGAAGACGCGCAGCGCCCGTGGTACAACAGCGGCCTGATCGGCACGCTGCGGCTGTCCGATACCGCGGCGCCCGCCGCGCAGGCGAGCGTGCGGCAACGCGCGCCGCTCACGCAGCCCGGCCGTGGTGCGCCGGCAGGCGAGGCACCGCTCGCGGACAACGCAGCCGGCGCCGGCGACGCCCCGCTCGACGCCCCGCTCCTCGACAACGATCCGATGGCCGTCGATGAGCGCGCGCTCGCGCGCAAATGGCGTGCCGAAACGCTGCGGTTGCAGGCGCTGGTGATCCAGATGGCGGTCAATCCGACCGTCGTCGCGCAGGTGCGCCGCGACGCCCGCAACGGCGACCTGTTCGCGATGACCGCGCTGGCGATGGCGCTCGTCGCCGTGCCGAACGGCACGCCGCCGCAGGAAGCGCAGATCCGGGTCGGCGAAGGATTGATGTACATGAACGCGGCCGCCGACCGCAACTATCCGATGGCCGAAGCGATGCGGGCCGGCGTGCGGATGCTGACCGTCGCCTCCCCCGCGGACAGCGCGGCGGTCATCCGGGAGTTCCGGGCGGCGGTCGACCACGGTTTCGCGGAGAGCCTGCCACGGCTGCTGCAACTCCTCGCGGTGACGGGCGACGGCAACCTCGGCATGTACCTGGCCAAATACCGCCGCATCTACGGCCGCGACTACGACTTCTCCACGACGCCGGCGAGCGCCTCCCGATGACCGATCCGACCCGCTCCATCCCGCGCGCCCGTTCCCGCGCGCCTGCCGCCGCGTTCGCCGCCGCCGCCGAATGGCTCGGGTCGCGCAGCGCGTTCGTCCTCATGCTCCTGCTCCTCGAGGCCGGGCTGCTGCTCGGCGTCGCCCAGGTCGCCGCCGATCTGCGCGCCCAGCGCGCCCCCCAGGCCGGTGCGACGCGCGGGGCGGCGGGCGCCGTGTGTGCGGATGCCGCCGTCACGTTCCGCCGCACGGCGACCGAGCGGGACATGACGCTGCTGCTCGTGCAGTACGGCGCGACGATCGTGTACGGTCCGGACGAAAACGGCGCGTACGAAGTGCGCGTGGCGCCGGGTGACGCGCGTGCCGCCACGTTGCAGGCGCTGCGCGATGCGCCGATCGTCGCGGATCTCGGCCTGTCGGCCGCCTGCCGCTAGGGCCGCGCAACGATGCCCCACACCGCCCGCCCCCGCGCAACCGGCGCCGCGTCGGCGCTGCGCTCCGATTTCGTACCCGCGCTGCTGCTGACCGCCTCGTCCGCCGCCGAGTACATCGGCCTCGGCGTCCAGGCGCTTGCGGCCGCGCATGGCGCGCAGGCCGCCGCGCTCGGCGCTGCGATCGGCCTCGCGACCGCGATCGTCGGTCTGCTCGTCGTCGCCTTCGGCGGCGGCACCCAGCCGCTGATTTCCGGGCCGCGGATCGCCGCGACGGTATTGATGTCGCAACTCGTCGGCGCGCTGCTCAACACGCCGTCGATCGCATCGCTCGGCCTGTTCGGCGCGCTGGGGTGCGCGTCGCTTGCGCTCGCCTGCGCCGGTGTCACGCAACTCTGCCTGGCCGCGCTGCGCGGCGGCATGCTCGTGCGCATACTGCCGGCATCGGCGCTGTCCGGCCTGCTGTTCGGTTCGGCGATACTGGCCATCGCCGACCAGGCACACGCGGTCACCCGCTGCGCGCTCGACTGGTGGCCGACGGTCGTCGTCGTGGCCAGCGGCGTCGGCGCGCATTTCCTGTGGGCGACGTTCGCGCCGCGCCTGCGTTGGCCGAAGGGGTTGTCGCTGTTCGCGGCGCTGCTCGCCGGCACCGCGGCGTTCTATGGTTTCGATGCGCTCGACGCGGCGCCGCTCGCGTGCCGCACGTTCGGCACGGTCGGTTTCGATCCCGGCCTGCTCGGTCGGCCCGGCCTGCTGCAATGGCCGTCGGTGTTCGCGCGCCTCGACGCGGGCTTGCTCGCGATGCTCGTGCTGTACGGCGCGATGATCGGGGTGCTGGCCTCGCTCGATACGCTGATCGCAGCCGGCAACGTCGAAGCGGACAGCCGCCAGCGGGCGCGGCCCAACCGCGATCTCGCCGCGCACGGCGTCGCGAACCTCGTCGCGGCGGCGGCCGGCCTGCTGCCGATCGTCGGTTCGCTGACCCGCTCCAAGCTCGCGTGGAACGCCGGCGGACGGACGCGCGGGGTGGCCGTGCTGCACGCGGCGATGCTGCTCGCGCTCGTCGTCGCCGGCACGTCGCTGCTCGCGCTGCTGCCCAAGCTGGCGGCGGCCGCCGTGATGATTGCGATGGCGCTCGACATGATCGACGACTGGTCGCGCCAGATCGTCGGCCACTGCCTGTCCGGGCGCGGGCCCACGGATGTGGTCGCCGCCGCCGTGTGGACGTTCGCGGCGGTGACTGCGGTGACCGCGATCACGGGACAGCCGGGCAAAGGCTTCGCGGTCGGCTGCGTGGCCGCGCTGCTCAGCCTGCTGCGCGCGCCCCGGCGCTTCGCCATCGCCTGCGACGTGCAACCGGACGGCATGACCGTGCGCGCGACCGGCGCATTGATCGGCTGCTTCGTCGATCGCAAGATGGTGGAGCCGGTGCTCGCGCAGCTCGCGCCGGGCACGGCAATCCAGGCCGTCGATATCGACCTGTGCGGCGTACGACGCTTCGACGCGTCCGCGTGCAGGTCGCTGCGCCAGCTCGGCGACCTGCTTGCTGCACGCGGCGTGTCGCTGCGTTTCGTGCTGGCCGCGCGGCAGACCGACCTGCGCGCCGCGCTCGCGACGTTCTCGGTCACGCGGGGATGAGCGTCCCGCCTGCCTGCGCGACCGGCGAGCCGGGTCGTCACATCGCCGCGAGCACGTGACCGCCGCCGTCGAGCAGCTGCACATGCAGCATCTGCAGCTTCACCTGATTGTTCGCCGGGTCGACATCCTGCGCGTACGCGTAGACGCGCGCGGTAATCGGCTTGTAGTGGCTGCGCAGATCCTCGATCGAACGCGCCTGCGCTTCATCGGTCACCTTCACGAAATTGAAGTCCGGCCCGTTCGTGTACGCGATCTTGTAGTTCGCGTTGTCGAAGAAGTACTGGAACGAGCCCGGTTGCGCGACGTTGGTCAGCTGAAAACCCTTCTTCGTGAAGTCGTACGAGTCGAGCGTCGCGTTCGGCGTCGTCAGGACGACATAACGGCTGTTCTGCGCCGCCGCGACCGATGCGTCGATGCGCGGCTTCAACGTGTTCAGCATGTCCTGCTTCTTGAAGCCATCCGACGTGTTCTGGTAATCGCGCGAGTAATACTGCGCGGCCTTGTCGTAATCGACGGGCAGCTTCGAAATGCCGTAATACAGGAACATCACGTCGTTGCCGCTATCGATCCCGCGATAGTCGGCGAGCGCCCGCGCGGCGTCGCCTTGCGGCAGCGCGCGGTCCGCGATCTGCTGCTGCTTGCCCGGCGAAGCCAGCCCGGCCAGGTCCACCGCGGGCCGTGCGGCGGCGTCCGGCGCCTTCGGCGCGTCATCGGATTTGCTGCAGGCGCCGAGGCCCGACGCACACAGCGCGATCAACAAGGTCGTAGCGGCAGTAGACATCTTCTTCATGGTGAGGGACTCCAGTCGTGTGTGGATGAGAAAACGTGCGCGAGCCCGGTTCCGGGGCAATCGCGGTATGCGGCGCGTCGCCCGGCGTACGCGCCGGGCCTGCGCGTCGGCCGCTCAGGCCGACAGGTATTGCTTGACGCCCTTGACGGCGAGATAGAGCGCAGCCGCGCCGGCGACATAGAAGCCCGCGCCGAACGAGATGGCCTTCGACACTTCCGCGGCCATTTCGCGCGCGAAGTCCGCCGACAGGCCGGTCATCCCGGCCGCACCGCCGATCTCGCTCACGGCGGAGGAGATCTTCCAGTAGATGCCCGCGTAGACCGCGACCATCCATGCCAGCGGCGCGGCAAGGCCGAGCCACAGCGATTTGCGGCGGAACAGGAATGGGGCGAGGCACAGCGCGAGCGTCAGGTTGCAGACGAAGCCGTACCATCCAGCGCTCATCTGACTGACGCTCTCGAGCGCATAGAAGTTGTTCATCGAGTGCAGCGCGCGCAGCAGGTCGTAGAACGTGAGCCCGCTCGCCGTCGACGCCGTCACCTGGATCGCGATCGCATTCAGCGAGAACCAGCCGATCAGCAACAGTGCGATCGCGCCGAGATTCGCGTATCCGACCGTCGACACGACGCGCGCGGCAACCGGCAAGCCGATCGCCGCCGCTTCGCCGAGCGCGCGGCCCGAGACCTCGCGCACGCCGTCGACCGCGTCGCGCATCCGCTCCTGTCCGACGGTCGCGCCGGAGACCGCGCGCACCGCGGTGACGGCACCGCTGCCGTCGAAATCGACGTCGACCGCCATGTTGACCGTCGGCGCCACGTCGCTCTTCCAGTGCGTTTCAAGCGAAAACGCGTACTGGCGTCCGAGCGCGACCAGCAGGCCGTCGCCAGCGACGGTGTCGCGCAGCACGCGGCCGCGCGTCCGGGTACTCGCGGGCGAATCCGGTGCGGCGGTGGCCGCCGCGGCGTCGGTGCGGCTCCCGCAACGCGGGCAGAAAGGCACGCGCTCCGGCATGCTCGAGTGGCATTGGGTACAGGTATGGGTCGCGTTCATGGCTTGGCAGTTCTCTCGTTCGAAGGGGCAGTTCGCGGCAGCGTGAGCCGTAATATCGACACTCGCTTTCACCGCGCCGGCTCGCGGCCGACGGCGGACTTTGCTCGCGTCTTGTCGTTCTATTCGCGTGCCGCGCCGATTTGTTCGCCCGATTTTTCATGCCGTGCAGAATTCGCACCCGCATATATAATTCCGGCGGCGCCGGCCACCCTACGCGTCGCGGCTGCCGTCCCCATTCCAAGCGACCCAAGATGTCTTCGATGACGCCACGATTCCTTCCCTCCGATGACCGCGACGCGAGATCCACGACCGTCGTCGCCCTTGAGCGGCTGCAACGTGACAAAGGGCGCTTCGCCGCATTCTTCCGGCAGGTGAACAACCGATTTGCGCGGCAGGCCCGCCGCCTCTATCCGTGGAGCCGCGACGCCGACATCGAGGACGCGCTGCAGTCGGCGCTGCTCTCGCTGTTCGAGCCGACGAGCGCGTTCTCGCTCGACGATGCCGCACGGATGGACGACGCGACGTTCGATGCACGCGTCGCGGGCTACGTGACCGGCGCGGCCACCAAGCAGCTGATTACCCGCCTGCGCAAGCTCGGCGTCGAATCGGTCCGGCTGACGTCGCTCGAGCAGTGGCTGGAAAACGAGCACGCGCTCGACGCGCTGCTGTCCGACCTCGGTGAACTGGCGCCGAGCCCCGAAGCCGCCGCGATACTTGCGCGCACGCGCGCCGCGGTCGAGCGCTGCCTGTCGAAACTGACGGAGACGGCGCGCGAGACGTTCATGCTCGCGCTGGGCGGACACAAGGATGTCGAGATTCAGCAGATGACGAAGGCCGGTTCGCCCGTGTCGGTACGACGTCGCATTTCCGAAGCAAAGGCTCGCGTGATTGCCTGCGTGCAGGATCAGACGGGAGAAACGGCATGAGCAACGCACCCCGCCACACCACCGATCCGGACGAACCGGATCGCGACCTCGCCCTGGCCTACGTGCGGGGCGAACTCACGCCGGACGAACATGCACGGTTCGTCGAGCGGCTCGCGCACGATGCGGCGCTCCGGGACACGCTCGACGTACTGGAGGCCGCCGCCGACATCGCGCAGGAAGCGCGCACCGCGGCGACGAATGATGCCGCGTTCGCACGGCTTCAGGCCGCGCTCGGTGCCCGCGACGCCGCGCATGCGCGCACGGCGGCCGACGCCCCGCGCAGCGCGCCGCAACCCGAGCGTCGCCAATCCTGGTTTGCGCGCGTGCAGGACTGGATGCGCGAACACTCGCTCGTCATGCAGCCGGCCTTGACCGCGCTCGTCGTCGTACAGGCCGTCGCGATCGTGCAACTGATGCGCGGCACCGAGCCGGACACGGTGCCGGACGCTGTCGTGCGGGGTACGACGGGCCAATGCACCGACGTGTGGGTCACTTTCCGGGACGGCGTCACCGAACAGGCGATTCGCCAGTGGCTGACGCTCTACGGCAGCAGCATCGTTGCAGGCCCGGACGGCTCCGGCCGCTACCGTATCGCGTCCACCGATGCGGACGCGCGCGCGGCGCTGCTGGGAAGCAGCGAAGCTGCACGACTCGCCGCACAGATCGATCGGCCGCAGGGGTGCGGAAAGTAATGCGTTGATTCGGCGCGGGGTGCGGGAAAGCTGGCGTCGTTGGTCTGGTGGCGTGCGGATTCGCAGACGATTACGCGGCCATGACCGGCGTCTCCGCGCCAATCGAACGAACGCAAAGTCTGGTCTTCGCGCTGCGTCAGTGAATTGATCGGCGAAGACGCGCAAGACGTACAGGGTCAATCTTGACTATGCCGCACGCGTTCGACGGCCCCGAGGCCGATTGCATGCGCAGCGGCATACGCGTGGACGCACGGGCGATCATGCGGAGAGGGTTGACGCATCGACACGGCCGAACGAACAGGGGTTTAAAGTTTGCAATCGCCGATGCGCAGTCACTACAATAATTTCCGTGGCGGACCCTGTCCTTTCGTCAATTGACGTCCGCGATTCTTCGCAGGAGCACGAAAATGGCGCCTCGCAAGTGGGTCTCGCGCTTGGCATGGGTGGCTGCCGCGTCTTTATCGCTGGCACTGGTTTCACCGCAAGTCGTCCTGGCCGGCGACGAGCCGACTGCGAACACCGGCCAGACCACGCCCGAGCCAGCGCCGAAGCTCTCCTGGGCAGATCGAATTCGTCAGGCAAAAGTGCGAAAGGGCGAGCCGATCGTCCTGATCGTGCATTCGGCAAAGGACTGCGTCTATTGCCAGCGCTGGGAAGGTTCATTGGGCGGCAAAGGGGATTTCGAGTCGTGGGCCAAGACGCATCCCGACGTCCATCTGTTCATCGTGGAACGGGAGGCCATCGCCGTGCCCGAAACCATCGACAGCTATCCTCCGGTTGTCCAATGGCTGTTTGAGCGACGCCAGCGACTGGGCAACCTGTCGCCCGGAACACCTACCTTTGAAATATTCGTCAGGCGCAATATCGTCTGGAAGTCGTATGGCTTGCATTCGTGGGACCGCGACGCGTTTCCGGCATTGAAGGACCTGGACAGCCGTCGTGTGTCCTCGGACGTCGAATAGATATCGTGGGAAAGACGTGAGCCTGTGTTGAAAGATACGCCCCGCCTCACTTTTAATTTCGGATGACGAATCAACCTCACGAAATTGGATTCGGGGTTTCCGAGGTCGCACGTTGATGTTCGTACTGACCGGGTCGATCAACATGGCGCAATGCCGGCGATTCGCATGCGTCAGTTGCTGCAAGCACCACGGAGGACAGCCTGATGGGTGATCATCCCCAACAAGCCCCCCACCTCATTGCGCCAGCTTGAATGCGTCGGCGTCAATTGCATCCGATATCGATCGCAACACCTCTAACTTCGCTGAACACGCCGGCAATCTGCATCGTGCGAAGATCTCGCGGGCAGCATGCCGTTGCCGGTGTCCGCGCATCACGGCTGCGGTCTTATCGCCCTCCCGGCAAAGCCAAATTCCACCCGTTCCACCTTTCCGGCCAGCGCGCACATGTCGTCTTCATGGAAGCGCGCCGGCAGGAAAACGCCAACGGTCGGACGCTGTGGCGCGAGCAAGCGCCGGTAACCGGAATGCGTATGGAACGCTGACAACGACGCGCCCTTGATGGTCGGGATCGTGGCGGTACGCATCGTGTCAGCCGCCCTCATGCGCCCGTTGCCGGTTCGGGCAGCGTGATGCCCTTGCGCACGGCGGGCCGCTGCGCCACACGTTCATGCCAGACGCTCATGTGCCGGTGACGGCTGAAATCGAAGCCGATGATGCGGGCGATGTGCGTCCAGCCGAAATGCGCAATGTCGGCGATGGAATAATCGTCCCCGGCCAGGTACGGGCGCCGGGCCAGATGACTGTCGAGCACGGCGAACACCCCTTCCGTCAGGCGGCGGTAACGCTCGATGGCGGCGGGTATCTTTTCCTCGGCGAACAGCTCGAAGTGCACCCGCTGCCCGATGATCGGGCCGACGCTGGACGAGTGGAATTGCAGCCACTTGATCGCCTCCCAGCGTGCCGCCGGCTCCTGCGGCAGCAACCGGCCGGTCTTCTCGGCCAGGTAAAGCAGGATGGCGGCCGACTCGAACAGCGTGATACCGGTGTCATCGTCGGTGATGACCGGAATGCGGCCATGCGGGTTCAGGGCCAGGAAATCCGGCTGCTGATGCTCGCCTGCCTCGATGCGGACATGATGCAGGCGGTAAGGCAGCGCCAGTTCTTCCAGGGCGATCGTTGCCTTGAAGCCATTGGGCGAGCTGTCGGTGTAAAGGTCGATCATCGCGTCACGCCCAAACGGGTGGCTTGCCCCGGAAGGATGGCTGCCGCGCAGACCAGACCGACCAGAACCATGCAGGCGGAAACGAGGATGGCATCTCTGAACCCTTGGGCCGCGCTGCCGCCACTGGCGAGGACGGCAATGCTCGCGGCAACAGTGAATATAGTTTTACTAAAGCAAAGAATCGTCCGTAAACTTGCGCCATCATGGCCGTCTATATGGAAAATCAGAAGCGATCATTTTTGCTTTCAGTCTTTAGAAAACCTAAATCAAATGGCCGTATCACTCCCTCTGCAAGCGCTGCGCACCTTTGTTGAAGTCGGCCAGCGCGGCAGCATCAAGGCTGCTGCCGAAGCGTTGCACGTCACATCCGGCGCGGTCAGTCAGCAGATCCGCTTGCTGGAAGCGCGGCTTGGGATGGTGCTGTTCACTCGGGGGCGGCAGGGTTTGCGTCTGACCGAAGCCGGGGCCAGCGTGCATCCGTCGTTGCTCGAAGCCTTTGCGCAAATCGACAAGGCCGTCGACAGGCTGGAAGCGATCAAAGGACGCCACACCCTGACAGTTAGTACCGTCGCCACCTTTGCCGCATCGTGGCTCGTGCCGCGCCTGGGGCGCTTCAACGAGCGGCATCCGCAGATCGAAGTGCGGGTCGAGGCGACTTCAGCGCTGACGGACATGCGCCGCGACCGGGTGGATGTGGCGCTGCGGCATGGGCTGGGAAACTACCCTGGCCTGGAGGTCACTCGCCTGATGGCCCCGGTGTTGGTGCCGGTGGCCTGCCCCGGCTTGGTGGCAGACAGTCATGCCGTCAAAGAACCGGGAGACTGCCTGAACTACCCGCTTCTGCACGATTGCAACCGGGCTGACTGGCCGCTGTGGTTCGCGGCGCACGGCGTGACCGACGATCCACGGGCGGAGCGCGGCACTGCGTTCGAGGACGACTACCTGCTGATCCGGGCGGCCGAGGCTGGTCAAGGACTAGCCGAGGGAGGACCGGGATTCGCTAATATCTGAAGCTTCTGTTATTCACGATCCCCGGCCAACCCTCGATAGCGCTCTGTCAATTTCGTGTAGCCCGGCGACAGACACTTGCCGCCTCTCGCTTTTGCAGCGGCTCGCATGCGCGTCATCCCATCCGGATCGGCCATGTGCTTCGAATGTTGCGCCCTCGCGCAGAGCACGCACCAAGAGCCCTTGCGCAGATTCTCGGCGGTCTTCTCGAAAACGTGTCCTGCCCTACATACAAACTGGAGTGGTACGCCGCGACCCGCATACTGCGCCGAAATACAGCGCCCGCCAAATTGGATGTCCACATCAGTCGAGCCAGCGCTCTTCACATACGCCAGCAACTTCAATCCGTATGGACGAAGTGTCGGCCTTCAGCGATACGACACGATAAAATTCTTCTCTGGCTCAAATATATGGCCGAGCACAGCAATCGCGGAACCGAGCTCCACGGTGCTTTCATAACGTCAGCCCCAAACCGGTGACATCCGGATTTTAGCCGGGCCAGTCGTCGACCGCGATGAACTGCATGTGCATTGTTCCAGCGACGATCATATCCAGAAATGCCGAGAATCCATCGGCTACATAATAGAGATTTCCACATTCGGCCACTTCTGCGATATCCGGCTTCGCTGTGTCATCCGCATGCAGATGCGTTCTGTCCCAATACAAAACCTTGTGAACGTTATCGAGCCGCGACAGCGCGTAGTAATTGCCGCCCGGATCACCTCCAATCACAAAGAAATCGTTCAGAAAATCTATCTCGCCTTTGACGCGCTCATTTTGTTCGATTAAATCTAAATTTCCGTTACTCGAACCGATCCCAAAAAGCGATGCAAATGAAATCATTCCATTATCGACGCCATGAAAATCGAAATCGAGATAGTCTGCACCCCCAAATCAATATACCGTTCCACTTCCTCATGAAATCCGCGTAATCCGTCGGAAGACCGAATCCGAGTTCCGACTCTAATTTAGCGAGGAGCGGCTGTGCAGGTTTTGCTCCATACAGAACTGGCACTTTACCTCCTTAACACGACGTCGATTCTTCAAATCCGATTCAGCTGGTTGACCGGCAACGTTGCTGCTTTGTGTGGATGCTCTCGTTTACCCACCGGAGCCGAGTCGCCGCGTAAACTCTAGATGGCAGTCAGGACCGTTAGAACGACATGATGCGATGGACGTTAAGCGCACTCCGCTCGCAGAAATGGCTCGTGGACACGAGCCAGGGCATCTACAAAAAACCGACCATTCAAAGACTGCCGTTTTTACAGCTCACTCCATGTCAATTGATCGGGACGTTGTTTCGTGGCAAAAAATTGCTTTGCTGCCTCAATCATCTGCTCTTTACTTACGACACAATCATTCGACAAATTCACTTCCCCACCAAGCTTATTCTCGTAGAATTTTTCCGTACCACCCGGCTCGGCAGTGCCTTTCGAAACAAAATTCTCGCCGATATCCATATAATAAACGACAGCGACATCATTTTTGACAAATATATTCAATTGAGGAAATCCGCCTTCCTCGAAGGTCAAAACAAAGTTATTTGCATCGAACGCCGGCCTTTTCCCAAGAAAATCAACCAGACCATCAACCCCATCGATTTCAATCTCGCCATCAAAATCATCCGCGTACATCTCAACAACCTCCTTTCACAGGGGGTTTTGGGGAATTACTATTCCCAGTAAATACTTTTGTCGCTCCGGTTGCGCCATGCTTGACTGGAATCGCCCCTTCGGGTGGAACGACGGTTAGCTTGGCATTTTCCGGTAGCAGAGTTTCAGTCATATTCACGCAGAATCCACATGCCCCTTCAGGATTGTTGTGAAAAACCAAACCCTCTGCAATGCCGTTATCCCTCACAAATAAAGCAGATTGACCTTCTACGTTTCCGGCGTTTGCGTAGTTCGGATACGGGGTAGGCCCACCAGAAGAGAATGCCCTGGATTCGAGTCCACCTGCATCATTCATGAAGTAGAAGGTTCCGACAGTCTGTCCATTATATGCCGGCAATTGCGGCGCGGAAATCTGATAGGGACCAAGAGCGTAACTGCCGGCCAAGCCCCATGAATCGACCCATCCAACTGGATTGGGCGCGTAATGATAGACGTTTGCCCCACCGTTAACAGGTCGTTGAAATACCTCGGTTGGTCCTGCACGATGTAGGTTCCCGAGATCAAGGAAGAGCAGGCCGATGCGAGGTGCGGACGGTTACAACGAATCGTTGTTCAGCACGGTGAGGCTAGAAGAACTTGTTCCGCAGGCGCATCCGCTGCGCCAGGTCCGGATATGGCTGAACGAAGCACTGTCGAAGATGGATGCGAAGTTC
>NZ_CABVQC010000114.1 GCF_902499175.1 Burkholderia aenigmatica | reverse complement strand
GCGCGCGACATCTTGCAGAAGGTCATTCGCGCCAACAGTCGCTTAAGTTCCAAACAGAACGGAACACTGCACTAGTGTAGATGGGACCTACTCTAGACATCGGCACGCGCCGTCGCGCCCTGAATCTTGCTCTGTGATTCGCGCCGAATAATCGGGGGCGCATCGATTAAAGATAAATCCGACAAAACACGCGCGCCGGCTGTTTAAGCGCGGTTTTCGTCATCGTCCCGTCACCATTTTGCTGCACTGCAGATGCGACAAATCGCCGTCCTGACGATTTTTTGCATTCGAAATATTGCGTCGCACCATCGCCGTGTGTATAGTTGGAACTGTCTCCTCCATGTCTCCTCCTGATATGGATTAAGCCCGTTCCGCTCCGCGTGAACGGGCTTTTTTTCGTCCGTCGATTGTGCCGCGTTCCGGCCGGCGGCGCAGGCGCGATACGTCTACACTCGATGCTCGTGGACCGCGAAGGAGTGCCTGCCCATGAAACCGACCATCCGCGCGATCGATCACATCGTGCTGCGCGTGACCGACATGGCCGCGATGACGCGTTTTTACTGCGACGCCGTCGGCTGCCATGTGGAAAAGGAACAGCCCGATCTGGGCCTCGTGCAATTGCGCGCCGGCGACGCGCTGATCGACCTGCTGTCGGTCGGCGGCCCGATCGACCGTCCCGACAGCGGCCCGCCCGGCGCGGGACGCAATCTCGATCACCTGTGCCTGCGGGTCGAGCCGTTCGATCCCGACGCGTTGACCGCCCATTTCGCCGCGCATGGCGCACAGCCAGGCGCCCCCGCGGAACGCTACGGCGCCGGCGGCTACGGGCCGTCGATCTACCTGTTCGACCCGGAAGGGAACATGCTCGAATTCAAGGGGCCACCGGCCACGATCGGCTGAACGCGGCCGGCGTGCGGGCCGTCACGCGTCCGCGCGCGCCTTCAGCACCGTCCACTCGACTGCGACCGGATCGTGGTCGGCGCTCGAGATCCACGCGGCGCCGTCCTGCACCGTGCATTGCAGGCGCATCGTGCGCTCCGCGAGTTTGCCGAGCGCGGCTGCAACACCGTCGTTCAGCGACAGCACCTGCACGTTGCGCAGCCGCTCGACCTTGCTGCGCACGCCCTGCCACCAGATATCCGACGTCTTGCCGCCGTACGCGATCACCGTGACCTGCCCGGCTCGGCCGGCCGCCTTCGAGATGCGCCGTTCGTCGGGCTGGCCGGCTTCGATCCAGACGTCGATCGCGCCCGTCAGGTCCTTCTGCCACAGATCGGGCTCGTCGACGTCCGACAGCCCCTTGCAGAATTCGAGCCGCTCGTGCGCGAACAGCGCGAACGCGACGATGCGCACCATCATCCGGTCGTCGGTTTCCGACGGATGGCGCGCCACCGTCAGCGCGTGATCGGCGTAGTAATGCCGATCCATGTCGGCGATTTGCAGTTCAGCTTTGTAGATCGTGGATTTCAGCGCCATGCGGATACGGCCCGGGCGGGCATTCGGTTCGGTCGGGCCGTGATGATACCGAATGCGCGGCGTCCGGCGCGTGTCATGCGCAACCCACAGCGCAACGGCCCGGCATGGGCCGGGCCGTGTTCGGTTCGCGCTGCCGGCCGATCGGGCCGGCGCGCTCGCGCGTCGTGTGACAGCGCGGTGAATGGACGATTATTGCTTGACGAAGCGCGAATCGGTCCAGAGACCCTGCTGGTCGCTGTTGTCGGCGCTGACGAACTGCACGTCGCCCTGGTCGACCGACACCACGCGGAAGCGCTGGCCTTCCGGCACCGACAGGCAACGGTAGTCGTCGAAGTATTGCTGCTTCGCCTGCGACTTGCCGTCACGCTCGTGACTCAGTACGGAGTCCAGATTGTCTTTCGACAGGCAGCCCCATGCGTTCTTCGTCAACTGGATTTCCTGCGTCGGCTTGACGGCCGAATCGCCGCCCGCCTGGGCAATCGACACCGCGCAAAATGCGCCGACGAGGGCAAAAAGGATACCGGTACGCTTCATCATGTTCTGTCTCCAGGCTTGCGGGCACCAGGCTTGGGTTAGCTATGTGTTTAAAGGTGATCGTGAACCCGCGTTTTTCACTTTAGAAGACCGGCAAGCGATAGCAAGCACATTTGTTGTGCGACCGCAATAGCGGCGGATTGTCGCACCCCGTGCGCAGCCCGTCTTTCGCGCCGGGCGCAGGCGTGACGACGCGCGCCGCATGGCGGGCAGGCCCGCGTCGCCGGGCGGAAAGCGTTGCGCAGCAAGACTTTCAGCAAATTTACAATGCGGCGATTGAACGGTTTGGATAATCCATTTCGCCATCCGGATCATTTTGATGCGCCGCACATAAAGTCATCCGAAACGATTCGACTTTACCGCAACGCGGAATCGCATTTACCTGAAACAAGAAAAATGCCAGGTATAAGCGAATCCGTATTTATCCGTACTTCTCCGCATGTATTCAGCGCCCACGAAATCCCCGCCGCAAGCGCCTTTCGTCAGCGTGTTTACCCTGCTTGATTCAAGCCGGGTTGCTGACGCTCGAAATAATCGCGCTGAAAAATGCACATGCGATAAGCGTTGTGATACGCGCCGTTTCCGAAAAATTCTTCCTTCAATTCGGCCTCGTGCTGAAATCCGCATTTCTCGTACACGTGAATCGCCGCCGCATTCGACGTATCGACGATCAGGTACAGCTTGCGCATGTTCAGCACCTTGAATGCGTACTCGATCGCGAGGCGCGTCGCCTGGCCCGCATAGCCGCGCCCCTGGCATTGCGGCGCGATGATGATCTGGAACTCGCCGCGGCGATGGATGTAGTCGAGTTCGATCAGCTCGACGAGGCCGACCAGCTCGCCTTGCGCGTCGACCGCGACGAAACGGCGCTCGCGCTGGTCGTGCACGTGGCGGTCGTACAGTTGTGACAGTTCCGAGAAGGTTTCGTACGGCTCCTCGAACCAGTAGCGCATGATCTTTGCGTCGTTGTTCAGCTCGTGGACGAAGCGCAGGTCCTGGCGCTCCAGCGGCCGCAGCGCGAGCGAGTTGGTATCGTTCTGGAGTTGCATGTTCATGTCCCTTTTGATGCCGGCGCCCGTGCGGCAGGGCCGCATCGGGGCCTGTTCCGCACTGTAAGAAATTGAACGCGGGCGAAGCTCAGAGCCTAGAATGGGAGCAAGGGTTCCTGCCACCGCAAGGAGGCTATCGTGATCGAGCAAGTCATACTCGGAATATTCCTCGTGCTGCCGCTGGTGATCGTAGCGGCGCTGTTCTCCGACGAACTGTGGCAGGAACATCGGCGCCAGCATCCGCGCGACGAAAACGCACCGCACATCGACTGGAAGCATCCGTGGCGCCGCGTGCGACGCGAGCATTGAATCGATCGCCGCCCATCCGCGGGGCGCGCCGGCCCGGCCGCCCTGGCATGTGAACGCGTGACGTACCCCGTCAAGCACCCGAATTCCACCTCGATCCGACTACCACTCAACCCGCTCACTCCGCGAGACACCGCCGTGAACGACCAGCCCGCCCAGCCTCCGCACGACATTCCCAACGAAACGATCGACCTGCAGATCGCCGACGTGCTGGCGGCCGTCCGCTACCCGGCCAACAAGGATGCAATCGTCGATGCCGCACGCGACGCCGGGGCCAGCAATGAAGTGCTGTCGATGCTCGACGGCCTGCCCGAACAGGACTACGCGGACGTCGACGCCGTCACGCACTGGGTCGCCGGCAACTACGGCCCCGGCCTCGGGGTTTGAGCGCGCACCCATAACGCGATAGGATCAGGCCGCACCGGTCGCGTAGCGGCCGGTTGCCTGTCGCCCGGCGCAAGACCGGGCGTGTCCGCCTACGTGCCCGGGGAACTCCATGGAAGGCATCCTGATCCAGCACACGACACGCCGTCAGCTCTGGTTCGGCGCACTGGCGGCACTCGTCATCGTGCTCGCGCTCGGGATCGCCGCGCCGCACGCGAACGTCGCGCTGCCGGCCGTCGAGCCGTTCATGCCGATGTGTGCGCTCACCGTGTTCACTACCGCGAGCATCGCGGCGTTCTTTCTCGGCGCGCAGTTCACCGTGACGCGCCAGCCGGTGCTCGGCGCGCTCGGCGGCGCCTACGCGTTCACCGCACTCGCCGTCGCGCTGCAGCTGCTCACCTTTCCCGGCGTATTCGCGCCGCACGGGCTGCTCGGCGCGCGACCGCAAAGCGCCGCGTGGATGTGGATCTTCTGGCATGCCGGCTTCCCGGGTTTCGTGATGGTCGCGCTGCTCGCCCGCGAGCGGCTGACGCGCGCACCGATCGGCGCGCAGCAGACACGCTGGTGGACGCTCGCGCTGATCGGCGGGCCGGCTGTCGTCGCCGGGCTGCTGTGCCTCGTCACGCTGAACGTGTCGCTGCCGCCTGCGTTTCATCCGCCGGGCGATGCGGCCGTGCTGCCCGTCAGCGGCATCGCGCTGGTCGTGTGGCTGCTCAATGCGCTGGCGCTCGTTGCCGTGCTGGCCACCGGCCGGCTGCGCACGACGCTCGACCTGTGGCTCGCGATCGCGGTGCTCGCATGCCTCACCGACACGACGCTGAACCTGATGAGCACCAATCGCTTCACGGTCGGCTGGTATCTCGCGCGCGTGTTCAGCATGTTCACGCCGGGCGTGCTCGTGTGCGTGCTCGCATGGGAAGTGACGATGCTGTACCAGCGGCTGTTCGAGGCGCACGCGACGCTGATCCGTTCGTCCGCGCGCGATGGGCTGACGGGCGCGTTCAACCGCATGCACTTCAACGATCATTTCCACACGCTGTTCCTGCAGGCGCGACGGCAAGGCGAACCGCTGTCGCTGCTGATGGTCGACGTCGATCGCTTCAAGGCGTACAACGACGCGTTCGGCCACGTAAAGGGCGACGCGTGCCTGATCGCGGTCGCGAATGCGCTCGCCGGCGCGGTGCGGCGGCCCGCGGACATCGTCGCGCGGTACGGTGGCGAGGAGTTCGCGATCGTGCTGCCGAACACGGGTGCGCGCGGCGCGCGGGTGGTCGCCGAGGAAGCGCGCGAAGCGGTGCTGCGGCTCGATCTCGCGATGCCGGCGTCACCTGCCGGACGCGTGAGCGTGAGCGTCGGCTGCGCGACCGTGTCGGCCGACGATCTCTCGACGCCCGATGCGTTGATCGAAGCCGCCGATGCCGCGCTGTATCGTGCGAAGGATACGGGGCGAAACAGGGTCGTCACCGCCTGAAAACGTCTGCTGTTTGGGAATTTGTTACGGTCATTGTGACCGGAATAATCCGCCGTTACGGATTGCGGATCAGGGATACGATCGCTTACAGCCGGTGTTGCGGGCGCTCGCTATGCTGGGTTTCATATCGAATCCGAGCAGGTGAACGCGATGAAGAAAACCCTTTTGCTGATCGCAGGCGTCGCTGTCTTGCTGAGCGGCTGTATCGTCGTGCCGGATGGCGGCGGTTACTACGGTGGTGGCGGCTATTACCACCATCATCATCGGGACTGGGATTGATGTCGTGACGCGCGGGACGCTTCGGCCGACGGACGGCTGAAGCGTCGTCGCGAGCGTGCGATTCGCCTGCATCGGCGGCCGTGCCGCACGATGCAGGATCGACGCACCGAACCGCAAATGATCAGGCCGGGCGGGTCAGCTCGGCATGCATCAGAAATACCTGCAGCGCAGCGAGCGTTTCGTAGTGAAGGCGTTCGAGCCGCGCATCCTTTTTCGCTTCCGCGACCAGATTGCCTCGCCCATCCCGCTTGTACGGCTCACCCAGCAGTTCGGCCATGTCGAACTGATAGTAGGTACGGTCGCCATACGGCCGCTTGCCGTCGATATAGGGCATCGGCCAGAAATCCCCTTCGCCCAGCACGTCCTCGATCGCTTCCGAATCGACCGTCCTCCAGTTCGCGCCCCTCAGCACGGCGAGATGCGCGGCGCGAAACTGGAAACGGCCCGACGCATCGACACCGCTTTCCTTGAACGCGAACAGTTTGCGCAGCACCGGCGGGATCGTGTACTGCCCCGGTGCAAGCGTGCCGGCCCCCGCCACGAACTGCGGCACGAGCCGACCGAGTTCGGCCAGCGTGCGGATGGCGAGCGCATCGTCGTCGGTTTTGAGTGCCGCCTTCGCCAGCGCGATCGGCGGCCCTTCACCCATCAGCGGCTGCGACGGATCGATACCGGGCGCACCGGATTCGACGGGCACCCACATCACGCGAAGCTGGTTCATCAGCGCGACGTGACGCGCGGCCAGGTCGGGACGTGCAGCACCGTCGGCGAAAACGGCGCGGATGATCGCGTCGCGGTCGATTGATTGCGGCGGGGTGGGCGCACCCGATGCCGCATGGGCGGCCAACACCGGGAGCACGGGAAGGGTGGCAAGGAAGTGGCGGCGGGACAAGGGCATGGTTGGCGGTCGTGCGAGAAAACAGGATCGGTTGGCTCGCCCCGACGCTCGGCACCGCACGTTGCCCGATGGCGATCACGCGGCGCGGATACGCTCGTCAGGCAAGCCCGACCTCGTCGAGTGGCGGCTCGTTCGGCCGAGGCAATGTAGCACCCGGTGCGACGACGAGCCATCTGGCAACACTGTCAGGCGGCGACGGACGAGCCTTCCGCCGAAGGAGACAGATTCCGGACGACGAGGCGGTCGACCTCGGCTTGTGCCTTCGCAATTTTCGCGTCGGCCGCGACGATGCTCTTCTGGTGGCTGTAGCGCGCGAACAGAATCGAACCGAGTATCACGAGAACGAAGACGACATTGGTCACGGCCGTCGTATCGTCTGCGAACCTGCCGGCCACGGTGCCGATGATCGCGCCGCCCATCACGCCGAACACGGCACCGAATATGCCATTGCCGATCCAGCTCTTCGACGGATATTTGAGCCGCGCGAGATTGAGTGCGGAAACGGCATCCACGACGCCCACCACCTCGCCACGTACGGCCCGGAGTTGGGTCTCGACGACGTCCACCAGGTGCCGGGCGCGCTCCTTATCCGATGAGGTGAGCACGCCGGCGTTGTAATAGGCCAGCAGGATGCGTTCCGATTCATTCCACTCGGCATCCAGATCGATCGAAATCAGGCCTTTTTCCTTCAGATAGTCCCACCCGACTTTGGCGTCGTTGAGCTCGATATAAGCGCCGTGCGATGCGCAACACTCGAGGACCGCCAATGCCCGGCGTAACGCAAGATCCAACGCGATGCGGTCATTCGCTTTCGAATGCTGGTTTTTCGTCAGGTCGACGGTCGAGTTGCTCGTCGACTGATTGCGCTTTCCAAATCCGAATCCCATGCGTGCCCTCTCTTTGTTTTGACGCCGGGATTTGTTATGTCGAGATTGCCCGGCCGGACGATTTTACGACAGGCCGGGTGAGGCGAACGGGAGAGCGAATGTCGCGAACCTTGTCGACGAACAGCGGATCGCTCGAGAGTTTGAAGGTTTCCTGCCGATGTGGCTGCAGGCCGAAGGCTCGCCAGATTCGCGACACCGCAGTTTGCGAAAGGCTCATCTCCCGAGCCATCGTGCGCGTACTCCAGTGCGTCGCTCCTTTGGGTACGGACTCCAGCGTCTTCGCGATAGCGGCATCGACACGCACGTCGTCGATCGATCTGGGTGCCCCAGGCCGCGGCGCGTCGAGCAGACCATCCAGCCGATGCGTCACGTAGCGCCCACGCCACTTCGAGACGGTTTGCTGGGTGACCCGCAGTTTCGCCGCGACCGTCTTGTTGTCGGTACCCTCGGCGCAGGCCAGCACGATCCGTGCTCGCAATGCCAACGCCTGCGCCGTCTTGCGGCACATCGTCAGCGCCGTGAGCTGCTCGCGTTCCGCTTCGCTCAACATGAGTTCCGCCTTGGGTCTTCCGCTCATCGCCGCCTCTTCGCGTCCGTGGCATTCACTACACGGTACTACAGGCAACAATTTGTTCAACGAATTTCTAACTCACGACATTAGTGAGGAGCAGATCTCCTCTGATCACGCTCTCACAACCCCACGAGTACCCGTCTCCTCGAGTTCGTGGTTATCGTGCGAGCTGGCGCCGAACCCAACCGCCTCGCCAAGAAAATTCAAAAAATCGCACCTCCTTTGGGTATCAACATACATATCGACAACCCCACGATTCCAGCGCATTTAGATGCGCCATGAAAAATCCAAGAATATTTGATCCGAGACCCAATCACTCTGACAACCATTTCGTACTAGTCCGATTGATTACCCAGGTATGACCACGCTAGCGTAACAAGCATCGCGCATACCGCTCAACACCACCGGATCTAAAGTACAGATGCCACCAAGCAAAGAAAAAATCCCATATTTCACAATAAATAAAATTTTTTGGAAATGGAAACTTCATGACGGCGCAGATGGATGCAAGATTGTTCCAAATATCGCGCTATCCATGGATAACCCAGCACCACCGCTTCCGATACAACAAAAACCGAAGGTGGCCGAACCCGAACATACCTCCGCCGCCGCCAAGCGCGATTCGCTTGACAAAATGGTCGATGACTTGGAAAGGGCCGGCAAGGCGCTGGCCCGCTTTCAAGCATGGCTCAATGCCCCCGCCCCTCCAAAGCCAGCTATTGTAAAGCTGAAAAAGGACGATTCCGTACCATCGTTCGATATACAAGATATTCCCGCAGCAATGCGCAAGATATACCTCCCGATATCCGCTACACTTATGGAGCGATGGTTTTCTGGAAAATTAAATTATTCGCGCACCTCTTCGGATGAATCATCAGAAGTCAATCAAGATGGAAAACCATACCCTTCCGATATGTACGACATGTCCACCATTAAACTGGATTGGGTACTGCGCTTCCCTCGGGCCAAGCGGCAACTAGACCATCTTATTAATGAAATGATTCGTTCGCCAAAATCCAGAGCCCTGCTTTACAAGCAGCTGACCCCGTACAAAGACTGCGCAGCGAGGCTCTACACCGATGACATATGCGGGAATGATCTTCGCGACCTGCACCGAAGATTTCAATTTCAATACTCATACGTAGACAGCACGCTTGGGCAAAAAATTGGAACTCAACTGGATGCACAACTTCGCAATAACGGTGTGCCTGACGATCTATCCGGCGCACTCGGTTCCTTCAATATATATGCGGCGCTCGGAAGCGCGCGCTTCTCGTGGGACGTAGACTCACACCGAACAACAGCCGAAGTGACCGGGGTGTGGGTGTATGTGAAAGACAACTATACATTTACCGACAAATCCGGTGAGCGATCTCAATATTTAGGGCATTGGAGCAGCGACGGCGTCATCGTAGTCCCATATAGCGCGATCGCTGCATTCTCGAACTCCGAGTATGTTCCATATGTCAAATACGCCGTCGCCAGTGGTAATTCGCTCATCAAAGGGAACGTCTACTACCCGGTAGAGAAAATCGATTTTCGAAGATGGTCCGAAATACATAACAGGGGTGGCGATTTTGTTATTTATTCTGATAAGAAATATATTCCAATCTCCCCTCCGATAGAAATATCACTATAATCAAATCCAACCACAACCCATGAAGATTCCTTTGAAAATTGCTTATACACTGCTCATCGCGGCACTGATTGGCATTTTTATCTTTGACCGAACACCCAAGGGGGAAGAGTGTAGAAAATCGATATCTCCTGATGGAATATATCTCGCCAATCTGTGCCTTCTAGCTTGGGTTCCAGGCGGAAATTCCCAGTACGTTGGCCGCGTATTCCGCGCACAAACCGGGAGATTGATAGCTCAGCACACATTCAGCACACCGCCCCCCGAAATTTCGTGGAATAGTTATGGCGATGTCTACGTATCCTTTTCAAAAGGTGACGGCGGAGATGGCTCTGTATATATATCGCTGCCGCCATCGTTCATCGATCGGCTGCTAGCGACACGTCCTCACCTGTAAAACCGCCGTGCCAATCTGGTTGGCAGTCGTCACGCGGATGCTGGTATGCTCTATTGCCGGGAAATGGCTGCGTCATTCCCGGCGCGCAATCCTTTTCGCTTCTATTTCCCGATACAGAACCTGCTGAAAATCACCCCCAGCAGATCATCCGAAGTGAACTCCCCGGTAATCGCATTGAGCTGTTCCTGCGCGAGCCGCAGTTCCTCGGCAAACAGATCGAGCGACTGCGCCCTTTGCTCCGCGTGATCCGCCGCCTGCGCGAGATGCTCCTGCGCGGCCCGCAGCGCGATCAGATGCCGCTCGCGCGCGAGATACACGCCTTCCGCCCCGGCCTGCCACCCCGCGATCCGCAGCAGCTCCGCACGCAGCATGTCGATCCCGTCGCCGCGCTTCGCCGACAGATGCACCTCGGTCAGATCGCCTTCCGCCGCCGGATGCTCGACACACGCCGCCACACCGGTCAGATCCGTCTTGTTCAGCACACGCACCACCGGCACGCCGCCCGGAAACCGCGCCGCGATCGTCTCGTCGTCCGCCGTCATCCCGATGCGCGAATCCAGCAGATGCAGCACGACATCCGCACGCTCGATCTCGCTCCATGTGCGCGCGATACCGATCCGCTCGACCTCGTCCTCGGTCTCGCGCAACCCGGCCGTATCGATGATGTGCAGCGGAATCCCTTCGACCTGGATCGTCTGCGCAACCTTGTCGCGCGTCGTGCCCGCAATCGGCGTGACGATCGCGAGCTCCGCGCCGGCCAGCGCATTCAGCAGCGACGACTTGCCGACGTTCGGCTGCCCCGCGAGCACGACCGACAAGCCTTCGCGCAGCAGCGCCCCCTGCCGCGCATCACCCAGCACGTGCGCGAGCTGCGCGCGAATCTTCGCGAGCTTGCCGCGCGCGTCGGCGGCTTCCAGGAAATCGATCTCTTCTTCCGGAAAATCGAGCGTTGCCTCGACCAGCATGCGCAGCGTGATCACGTCTTCGACGAGCGCATGGATCTGCCGTGAGAACGCGCCGTCGAGCGAACGCCCGGCCGAGCGCGCCGCGGCTTCGGTGCTCGCTTCGATCAAATCGGCAACGGCCTCGGCCTGCGCAAGATCGAGCTTGTCGTTCAGAAACGCGCGCCGCGTGAATTCGCCAGGCTCCGCGAGCCGCAGCCCGAAACCACGCCCCGCATCGAGGCAGCGCTGCAGCAGCAGCTGCATCACGATCGGCCCGCCGTGCCCCTGCAGCTCGAGCACGTGCTCGCCGGTGTACGAATGCGGCGCCGGGAAATACAGCGCGATCCCGCGGTCGAGCGGCGCGCCGTGCTCATCGAGGAACGGCACGTAGCTCGCATGGCGCGGGGCGAGCTTCTGCCCGCACAACGCGTCGATCAACGGCAACGCGGCCGCCTCGCCGCCGCGCCCGAACGACACGCGGACGACCCCGATGCCACCCCGGCCGGCAGCAGTGGCAATGGCGACGATCGGATCGGAATCGGTAGCGAGCATGGGAATCGGATGAATCGGGTGAACAGTGAATATGGTGCGCCCGCGCAACAGTTCGGGCATCGGAACGCCGGCATTGTAGCGTGCCGGCACACACGCCACAGGCCGCCGCGCAGGATTCGGACACGCCTGAATTTATCCCATCGGGGATAAGCCAAGTATCAGCCCAGCGCAATGTCCCAGCCACCGCTTCGGACGAGTATGCGTGCTGGAGCGGCCCAACACTGCGGCCCTCAATTCCACCTCCACCCCGGGCAAGACCGGGATTCGTCTGAACGAGATACGTTTATCCTGAATGGTTGTCTGAGAGGCGGCGGTGGAATTGCACAATCTCCCCCATGCCGACATCCGAAGAAAAAGCCGCGTTCTCGGAACGCCTGAAATTCGCCCTGCGGCGCAGCCCGGAGAAGGTGACCGGTGCGACTGAGCTGGCGAACCGATTCAATCTGCGCCACCGCGGCGCGCAGCCCGTTTCGCCGCAAACCGCGCACAAATGGCTGACGGGCCGCACGATTCCGACGTCGGACAAACTCGCCACGCTTGCCGAATGGCTGCGCGTCGAACTCCACTGGCTGCATTACGGCCCGTCGCCGAGCGTGATCGAGCATCCGACACCGCAACCGCTGCCGCGCGACGAACGCTATCCGCCGACGCCCGAGACGATCGAACTCGCGTCGAAGATCGAAGCGTTGTCGCCCCATCATCGCTATCTCGTGCAGGAGCTGGTCGAACAGTTCTACGGCGACTCGGGCGAAGCGAAGAAGGGCTGAGCCCACACCGGGCGCGCCAAAAGCAAAAAGCCGCATGGGCTAACCATGCGGCTTTTTTTGCGTGCATCGCGGGCGGCTCGCCGCCCACGGGTGCAACGGGCGTCAGGCCGGCTTCTTCTTGACTCCGCCGAACTTGCGCGTGATGTAGTACTGCTGCGTGATCGACAGCACGTTGTTCACGACGTAGTACAGCACGAGGCCGGCCGGGAAGAAGAAGAACATCACCGAGAACGCGATCGGCATGAACTTCATCATCTTCGCCTGGACCGGGTCCGGCGGGGTCGGGTTCAGGCTCGTCTGCACGTACATCGAGACGGCCATCAGCACCGGCAGGATGAAGAACGGATCGCGCTGCGACAGGTCGTGAATCCACAGAACCCACGGCGCACCGCGCATTTCGACCGACGCGAGCAGCACCCAGTACAGCGAGATGAACACCGGGATCTGGATCACGACCGGCAGGCAGCCGCCGAACGGATTGACCTTCTCGGTCTTGTACAGCTCCATCAGCGCGGCGTTCATCTTCTGCGGATCGCTCTTGAAGCGTTCGCGCAGCGCCTGCATGCGCGGCGTGATTTCCTTCATGCGCGCCATCGACTTGTAGCTCGCGGCCGACAGCGGGAAGAACACGGCCTTGATCAGGATCGTCAGCAGCACGATCGACCAGCCCCAGTTGCCGATGTAGCTGTGGATCTTCTCGAGCAGCCAGAACAGCGGCTTCGCGATGATCGTCACCCAGCCGTAGTCCTTCACGAGTTCCAGGCCAGGCGCGATGCCTTCGAGCATGCGCTCTTCTTCCGGACCGGCGAACAGGCGTGCCTGCACGTCGGCCGACTGGCCCGGTGCGATCGCGGCGACCGGCTGCTTCACGCCGACGCGGTACAGCGTCGGATCGATCTTTTCAGCGTAGATGTCGCGCTTCACGCCCTGCTGCGGAATCCAGGCAGACGCGAAGTAGTGCTGCACCATCGCGACCCAGCCGTTGTCGGCAGAGGTCACGTAGTCGGCCTTGTTCTTGTCGAGGTCGCTGAAGTTGATCTTCTGGAAGTGCTTCGCGTCCGTGTAGACCGCCGGCCCAAGGAACGTGTGCGAGAACATCGGCGTTTCGACGGCCGTGTTGTCGCGGACGAGTTCCATGTAGACCGTCGGCGTGACCGGTGCCGTGCCGACGTTGTCGATCTTGGTGTCGACGCCGATCACGTAGCTGCCGCGCGTGAACGTGTAGGTCTTCACGACCTTCACGCCACCCTTCACCGGCGACTCGAACGACAGCTTCAGCGCGTTCTGGTCACCCGTCAGCGACGTCGTGCCCGGGTTCAGCTGCGTGTAGACGTCGTTGTGGTTCGGGAAATCGCCGCCGAGCAGGCCCGAGCGTGCGAGATACGTGTGGCCGGCCGTGTGGTCGAACAGCGTGATGTACAGGTCGGGCTGCTTGCCGTCGCCCTGCTTCTTCAGCGTCAGCTTCGCGAGCGTGCCGCCGCGCGTGTCGATTTCGCCGTCATACACGTCGGTCGAGAACTTCACGAGCTGCGCCTGGGCGGCCGGTGCCGTCGTCGACGGTGCGGCGCCAGCTGCGGCGGCAGGCACTTCACCTGCCGTCGTCGTCGCGCCCGTGCCCGATGCACCGCCGGCAGCGGCCGCGGGGGCCGTCTGCGTGGCACTCGGGAAGAACATCGACGGGCGTCCATGGGACCGCTGCCAGTTGTCGTACAGCATGACAGCTGACATGAAGAAGATCACCCATAGGACGGTGCGTTTGATATCCATGCGTTGTCTCAGAGTCGATGGGACCGCGCGTCGGCTTCGCCGCGAGCGCGAGTGTCGGAGTTGGGCGGCGGGACGAGGTCGATGCCGCCCGCGGAAAACGGATGGCATCGGCACACGCGCCTGACGGCGAGATACGTGCCGCGCGCGGCGCCATGATACTGGATTGCCTCGCGCGCGTAATCCGAACAGGAAGGATAAAAACGGCAACGGTTGCCGAGCATAGGGCTCACGGCAACCTTGTAGAAGCGCAGCAAGGCGATCAATACCGTTTCCATACCTTGGGCGGCGCCGTACGACGCCGCGTCAAAACCGGCCGGGCAGGCGCGAACGCCGCACCGCGGACGGATGCGTCACTCGGACGCGGGCTTCGACGCACGGCGGGCGATCTCCCGGACTGCCCTGTCGAGCAGTTCGCGAATCTCGGCCGCGCACATCGCCGCGAGCGGGGCGGAAGCCGCGCTCGGCAGCGCTTTCTTGTCGAAGCGCGTGTGCTGCCGCAGCAGCAGGTCGTAACCGGCGAATTCGGCCCGGCGCAAGCGAAATGCATCGCGCGCCAGCCGCTTCACAAGGTTACGGGTTACCGCACGCGGCGCATACTTCTTGCCGACGACGAGCCCCAAACGCGCGGGCTGACCGGTCGGCTTGCCGTAAATCACGAAGTGCGCGGAGCGCCGCCAAGGACGCAAACGAAAAACGGATGAAAATTCATCCGTTTTCAGAAGTCGCGCAGCTTTCGGGAAGGCGGCTTTCGTCTGCGACGGATTCGCACCCGGCTCGACGGCACCTTCCGCAGGACTGCGGACGGCGGACACAGCGCGCAACCTGCCTTAGATGGCGAGGCGCTTGCGGCCCTTCGCGCGGCGAGCGTTGATGACCTTGCGGCCACCTGCCGTCTTCATACGGACACGGAAGCCATGGGTGCGCTTGCGGCGCGTCACGGACGGTTGGTAAGTACGTTTCATGATGTTCTCACTTGTTCGAGAATGTCGACATTCAGGGGACCGCGTGCCCTTAACCGGAGGCATTCGGGCGAACGCAATCACCGGGAATACAGGATTGGTTTTCGCGGAACCCGCTATTTAAACCGTTTTTCTGTTGACGGTCAATACTTTAGGAGTCGATCGCCTGTGCCCGCCCTGTGCGATCCGGCCCCGCGCCCCACAATCCCGGCCTGTGGATAACTCGCGCTGTGGTCGCGTTTGGCGGTAGAATCTCGCCTTATCTCCAAGAATCCCGCACGCCGCTTCGGCCCGCGCCTGCCCCTCCACGACTGTGACGCAGGCGTCCGAGGCACGCTCGCACGACCGCTTCGGGCCTTGTTGCGCTACCGCGACAAGGGCGCCGGCGAGCCGCGCTGTGCACGCAAAAAACGACAGTTACTTGATGAACGATTTCTGGCAACACTGTTCCGCACTGCTGGAGCGCGAGCTGACGCCCCAGCAGTACGTGACGTGGATCAAACCCCTGGCCCCGGTGGCCTTCGATGCGTCGGCGAACACGCTGTCCATCGCCGCGCCGAACCGTTTCAAGCTGGACTGGGTCAAGAGCCAGTTTTCGGGACGGATCTCCGATCTGGCCCGCGAATTCTGGAGCGCGCCGATCGAAGTCCAGTTCGTCCTCGATCCGAAGGCCGGCATGCGCAGCGCCGCCGCGACCGGCGCCGCACCGGCTGCCTCCCGCGCGCCGCTGGCCCCGAGCGGCCCGGCCGCGACGGTCGCCGCGAT
>NZ_CABVQC010000113.1 GCF_902499175.1 Burkholderia aenigmatica | reverse complement strand
CACCGACACAGGCAGCACACCGACACAGGCAGCACACCGACACAGGCAGCACACCGACACAGGCAGCACACCGACACGCCGAAGTGTCCGTACGCACCGCACCGTGAATAGCGAGCTACCTCACCCTGCAATCGCACGCTTTATGCGCATAAACCAACCAACCTACGACACCCCCGCCTGCATCCTTTACGGTCCGAAACACCCATCGTATTGATCTGGCGTGCGGGAATTTATTTACCGCCCCGCGATAGCGTCCGACCCACCTTTATGCGCATAAACCCATTGATTCATTGACGCGCATCCCGAACAGCACTCCCCTCTCACGGTTCATCGCTCCGTTTTATTCACCTGCCTCTATGAAGCAGCGAATCCATGCCTGATCCCGCGCCGACTGGCCCCGCCAGGCCCCCGATGCGGACTGGCTACAATACAGGGCTCTCCCCTCTTGGCCTGAATGATGATCACGATCTACCACAACCCCCGATGCTCGAAGTCGCGCGAGACGCTTGCGTTGATCGAGTCGCTGAATACCACCGGTGCGCCGTTGAATGTCGTCGAGTACCTGAAGACACCGCCGACGGTCGAGGAACTGGAAGCGCTGCATCGGCAGCTTGGCCGCCCGGTTCGCGACATGCTGCGCGACGGTGAGGCGCCGTACAAGGAGCTGAATCTCGCCCGCGCCGATCTGACCGATGTGGAAGCCTATGCGGCAATTGCCGCTCATCCGATTCTGCTGCAGCGGCCCATCGTCGTTTATCGCGGCAAGGCCGCCATCGGCCGGCCGCCCGAATCCGTGCAGGCGCTGTTCGAATAATTCTTGCCCGCCGTATTTTTCTGATTGCGTCAGCCCGGCACACGTGTTCGCACAAGCATCGGCAATCGAAGCTAGCCCGATCGCCGGGCAGCACGCCACCACCGCCCTGACGATCGGCAGTCACGCGATCCAGGCTTAGCTGTCCCCGGACGACGCACCGTCATCATCCGGGGAAGGCCCCCGTCCAGCCGCTGCTTTCGCGGCTGTCCGCAACAGCGCGATCTGCCCACGATAGGCCCTGCAGCCGCTGCAGGTCGGCAGGTGTACGCGCACCTGCAGCCGCTCATGCAGGGTCAGATGCCGGTCGAGCGCATCCGACAGCAGTCGCGTCACGTCAGTACATTTCCCCGGCAGCATCTTCGGTCGTCAGTCCTTGTTCGCTCAGGCAGGTTCGCAGGCGCGTGCGCGCCCGATACAGCAGCACGCTGCAATGATTCGTCGTCAGCGTCAATTCGCTGCAGATGTCCATAATCTCGACGTCGAGGAATTCGCGCATCATGAATACGCGCCCGATCTGCTCCGGCAGGTGATCGAGGCACGCCTCGAACAGCGCCCAGAACTGCTGTTGTTGCAACAGCGTTTCGGGGCGAGGCCACGGCCGCGGCTTCGCATGCGCGGCCCAGTGCCCGTTTTCCTTGAACAGCTCGCGATCGAGCACGGATTCGCCGTCGAGCTCGGCATCGAGCGCGGACAGGCTCACCGTCCGCTGCCGCGCGCGCAGCACGTCGATCAGCTTGTTGCGCAGGATGCCGAACACCCAGGTCTTGTGAGCCGACAGCCCCGCGAAATCGCCCGCATGCGACCACGCGGCGGCGAGCGCTTCCTGCACGGCATCTTCGGCCGCGTCGGCATCGCGGAGCTGGAGTCGCGCGAAGCGCAGCAGGTCGCGCCGCAGCTGCGCGAGATAGGCGGGGTCGTCGTAGGCGGACGGCATGTCTGGTTGCGTGTCTCGAGGCAAGGGCACTTGCGTCGCCCAGCAGGCGCGTCGCGGTGCGAGCAGCTTACTGGGCGCCGTGCCGGGCTGCAATGCATGTTCCGTCGCGAATTCACGAAATCGGCCGGCGCGCTGCGCTATGCTTGCCGAACCCTGTGTCGCGTGTCCGTGATGACTCGCGGCGGGCAATCTGTAACGTCAGAACATAACGGCCAAGTTATCCACAATTTCTGTGGAAAACCTTGTGGAAAGTCGGCCGGACGGCCCCGTGGGACGGTTCGCGGGCTGGCTTGCCTATAAACAGACCTTTGTCGCTCATTCGGAAGCAATCGATCCGATTCCTCACTCACCGGAAGGAGAATGCCATGTCCTATCGCATCGCTGTGGTTGTCGGCAGCCTGCGCCGCGCTTCGTGGAACCGCGCGCTCGCGCACGCCGTGATCTCGCTCGCCCCCGCCGATTTTTCGTTCGAGTTCGTCGAGATCGGCGAGCTGCCGCTGTACAGCCAGGACTATGACTCGGATTTCCCGGAAGTCGCGAAGCGCTTCAAGCAGTCGATCGAAGCCGCCGACGCGCTGCTGTTCTTCACGCCCGAGTACAACCGGTCGATTCCGGGCGTGCTGAAGAATGCAATCGACTGGGGTTCGCGCCCGTGGGGTTCCAACTCGTGGTCGGGCAAGCCGGGTGCAGTGCTCGGCACGTCGCCGGGCGCGACGGGCACCGCCCTCGCGCAGCAGCACCTGCGCAATGTGCTCGCGTACCTCGACGTGAAGACGCTCGGTCAGCCCGAGATGTTCATCAAGCACGATCCGGCGCGCATCGACGACCAGGGCCAGATCTTGAGCGAAGACACCCGCAAGTTTCTGCAGGGCTTCGTCGATCGCTACACGGGCTGGGTGCGCCTGCTGAAGTCGGCCTGAGCGTCGCACCCGTTCATGCCGCCGGCGCCGGCCCGCACGCAGCGGGTCACGTGCCGGCGTGCCGCGCGTCACGCGCTTCGCGGATGCCCAGCAGGATCTCGTCGAGCAGCGCGATGTCGAACGGCTTCGACAGCACGCGGACGTTGACGGTGCGCGTGCGGTCGAGCTCCTCCGCGTAACCCGTGACCAGAATCACGGGCAGCTTCTCCGGCCGCTTGTCGACTGCTTCGGCGAGGTCGATGCCGTTCAGGCTGCCCGGCATGTGGATATCCGAAATCACGAGGTCGAACGCGTCGTTCGCGGCTGCGCCCTCGATCAGGCGCAATGCGTCGTCGGCGGTGGGCGCGTAGGTCACGCGGTGCCCGAGCAGCGACAGCAGCGCTTCGGTGCCGGCCGCGACTTCGCTGTTGTCCTCGACGAGCAGCACGTGCAGGCCGGCGAGCGCGCCTGCCCCCGCGTCGTGCGCGATCGCCGGCGGACGCGCGACGACATCCTCGGCGCGTGCGCGCGGCAGGTAGAGGCGCACCGAGGTGCCGGCGCCGACCGCGCTGTCGATCGTCGCGAGGCCGCCCGAGCGTTCGCAGAACGCGAACACCTGCGGCAGGCCGAGCCCTGTCCCCATCCCCTGCGCCTTCGTGGTGAACAGCGGTTCGAACGCGCGCGCGAGCACGTCGGGCGCCATGCCCGACCCCGTATCGTCGAGCGCGATCTGCACGAAATCGCCGGTCAGCGGAAAGCCGTCTTCGCGACGCAGCGTCACGTTGCGCGCGCCGACCGTGAAGCGGCCGCCGGCCGCCATCGCGTCGCGGGCGTTGACCGCGAGGTTGATCACCGCGAGTTCGAGCTCCGCGACGTCGACGCGAATCGGCCAGACGCCAGGCTCGATCGCAACGACCAGCGACGATTTCGAACCGAGCGACGTCTTCAGCAGTTCGCGGCACGTACCGACCCATTGCCCGACGTCGATCGTCTCGTTGTGCAGCGGCTGCTTGCGCGCGACGCCGAGGAGCTGGCGCGTGAGCGACTGCCCGTTCTTCAGCGCGCGTTCGATCGCGCCGAGTTCCTTGTCGAGATGCTGGACGCCGCGCCGCCGCACGATCTGCACGTTGCTCGAGATGATCATCAGCAGGTTGTTGAAGTCGTGCGCGACACTGCCGACGAGGTTGCCGAGCGCCTGCATCTTGCGCGACTGCCGGTACGCCGATTCGATCGAGCGCCGCATCGACGCTTCGGCCTGCCAGCGGTCCCACGCCTCCTCTTCCGCCTTCAGCCGCTTGAGCGACAGCCAGATCACGGACCACAGCGCGATCGACGGCGCGAACATCGAGATGAACAGCACGCTCAGGTGTTCGTACCATTCACGCCAGATTGCCGACGTGCGGTACGCGCACGTCACATAGACGGGATAGCTGCCGACCTGGCGATACGCGACGATCTCGCTGCTCGCGCCGTCGTGGCGCACGCGCACGACGCCGGCGCGCGGATCGTTGCGCGCGTCGCCGAACGTGACCGCGCGATCGGTGTGCGCGAGTGCGGGCGGCGGCGGATACGACGCGATCACCGCGCCGTCCGAGCGTGCGAGCGCCATCGTCATCGGCGTGCTGGCGCCGCCGAGCAGGTCGCGGTAGAACGCGTTGAAATACGACGACTTCAGCGCGATCGACACCATCCCGGCGAACGAGCCGTCGCTATGGCGTCGCGCGACGCCCGTGTTGAACACGGGAATGTTCTCGAGCTTGAGCGGCCCCATCATCAGCCGCGAGATGTGTTCGATCACCTTGCCGTCGCGGATGCCGGCGAAGTCGTCGCGGTTCGCGATCGACGCATAGGGCGCCGGATAGTAGAGGCTGTTCGCGAGCAGCATCCCGCTCGCGCCGAAGATCGATACGGCGGCCACCTGCGGATAGCCGCCGCCGATCGTGTTCAGCGCTTCGTGGATGTCGGATTCCCGGTTGCGCACGGTCGCGTCGTCCATGTCCTGCACGAGATCGACGATGCGCGCATCGAGCGTTTCGCTCAGGTCGAACACCTTGAGCGCGTGCTCCTCGGCCACGCGCACGGTGCGCATCGTCACGTCGCTTGCGGCGGCCTCGCGCGTCTTCAGGTCGCTGTACGCCATCACCACGACGTAGATGCAGGGCAGCACGATCGCCGCGACGAGCAGCACGATCAGCGTCACACGGCGCACCGCGAAATCGTGCTCGGGCGCACCGGCCGCATAGTTGCCGTCGTCCTGCCAGTCGTCGGCGGGTGGGGAGGCGGGAGCGTGGGAGTCGGCGGGCCTGTCGGACGTCATCGAAGAAGCGGGTGAGGCGGAGGTGCCTGCCATCATAAACGAGTTGCGACGGCCCGCCGCACGGCCCCGGACGCCAGTAACCCTGTCGATTCCGACAGGGGGAAATTGTCAGATTGAAAACGCGACGAATCCGGCAGCGCAAACGTACACAAGGAAAAATTTTGCGTACTTATCTCGAAAATGGTCGCGGCTGTTTTCGGAATGGCGTGCGTTTGGATCGATTCTGTTCGAAATGGTGAATATGGCGAGTTGCATCGCCTCTGGTTTACTCAGAGAATCGCGCCTTGCTTTCCCTATGACAGATATATGCGCCCGCGCGCGGCCGCCAGGCGGTTGCCCGTGCCCGAACGCATGGCGCCTCAAGAAATGCGCCGCGCGGTCGTTAACGCGAGAGAGACCACTCCGTATACCGCATCGCCCCATGTCTTTGCCGATTGTAATTGCCGACGATTCGCTGCTCGCTCGCAAACTTCTGACAAAGGCGCTGCCGGGAGGCTGGGACGTCGATGTCGCGTATGCCGCGAATGGTCGAGAGGCCCTGGCGCTCTATCGTGACGGCAAAGCTTCCGTAATGTTTCTGGACCTGACGATGCCCGACATGAGCGGCTATCAGGTCCTGGAGACACTGCGCCACGAAGATCTGAACACGTTCGTGATCGTGGTATCCGCCGATATCCAGCCGCAGGCGCAAGCACGCGTGCGCGAATTGGGCGCGATCGCATTCGTTGCCAAGCCCGTGACGTCGGAGGCGTTGCTGCCCATTCTCAAGGAGTATGGGTTGTATGCCTGACTCGGTGTTCACGGCGGAGCAACGCGACGCGTTGCAGGAGATCGCCAATCTTGCAATGGGCCGCGCCGCCGCGCGGCTCGCGTTGCTGCTCGGGCACTTCATCGAGCTGTCGGTGCCGCGCGTGCGGGTCGTGAAAGCGGCCGACGCGGGCGATGCGCTGCGCGAGATGACGGGCATCCACGACAACGTGACCGCCGTGCGCCAGGGCTTCCGTTCCGACATCAAGGGCGAGGCGATCGTGCTGTGCCGCACTGCGGGCATCGCGCGGCTGATGTCGGTCGTCGACCGCACGTTCGGTGACGGCGTGTACGGCGGGATGGCGACGCCCGACGAAGTCGTGTTCGACGTCGCGAACGTGCTGATGGGCGCGTGCGTCGCGTCGATTCTCGACGAGCTCGGCCGCAAGCCCGTGTTCTTTCCGCCGGGGCTGCTCGGCGCGAACGTGTCGTTCGACGACGTATTTCAGCCGACCGAGCTGGCATGGAGCGTTGCATTGCTGCTCGAGGTGAACTTCGGGCTCGAGGACCACGCGTTCCGGGCCCACTTCGTGATGCTGATGGCCGAAGATTCGATCCGCCTGATGGGCGACGCGCTCGACGCGTTGCTGTCCGCGCTATGACGGCCGCTACCCCGTCGCTGAGCGACCTCGTGATCGAGCGGGTCGGCTTCGGCCTGTTCGTGCTCGACCGCGCGATGACCGTCCTGATGTGGAATCGCTTCATGCAGGACCACAGCGGCATCCCGGCCGCCGACGTGATCGGCCGCAACCTGTTCGACTGCTTTCCCGATCTGCCGCGCGCATGGCTGTCCCGCAAGCTCGAGAGCGTGTTCCAGCTCGGCAGCTTCGCGTTCAGCTCGTGGGAGCAGCGGCCCTACCTGTTCCGCTTCGAGCACGACCGGCCGATCACGGGCGGCGTCGACTACATGCAGCAGGACTGCACGTTCATGCCGCTCACGCGCGGCCGCGACGTCGAAGCCGTGTGCGTGACGATCTCGGACGTCACGCATGTGAGCGTGATGCAGCGCGAGCGCGAGGAAGCGGTCGCGAAGCTGCGCGAACACGCGAATCGCGACGGCCTGACCGGCATCGCGAACCGGCGCTTCTTCGAGGCGCGGCTCGGCGACGAATTCGCGCGCTGGCAGCGCTACGGCGGCGACATGTCGGTGCTGCTGTTCGACCTCGACCACTTCAAGACGATCAACGACCGGTTCGGGCATGCGGCCGGCGACGCCGTGCTGCGTGAGACGGCGCGGCGCGTCGCGTCGATCGTGCGGGCGCAGGATACGTTCGGCCGCTTCGGCGGCGAGGAATTCGCGCTGCTGCTGCCGTGCACGAGTCTCGACGAGGCGATGCTCGTCGCCGACAAGGTGCGCGATGCGATCGGCAGCATGCCGGTCGATGCCGAGGGCGTCAGCGTGCCGGTGACGGCGAGCGTCGGCGGCGCGTGTGCGAAGACCGGCGCGCCGACCAGTGACGTGCTCGTCAACGAGGCCGACGCCGCGCTCTATCGCGCGAAGCGGCTCGGGCGCGACCGTTCGGTCGCCTACGCATAGGCGCACCCGGGATCGCGCCTGCCCCGCCCCGCTGCGCGCGGAGCGGATGCGCGTGCCGCGCTCAGCTCTTCGCGATATCGGCCAGCACGCCGGCCAGCACGGCCGGCTGCGACATGAACGGCGAATGGCTGCTGTCGAGCTGATGCACGTGGGTCGGGTTGCCGGGCGTGAACGCGTCGGCTTCGTCGATGAAGCGCTGCTGCAGCGCGGGCAGGATCACGCGATCCTGCAGGCACTTGATGTAGTGGCGGTCGATCGCGCCCCAGCGCGCGGCGGTCGTCGGGATCGCGGTCGCGAACGGCGCGGCCGGCACGTCGCAGGTCATCAGGTTCGCGACGGCTTCGAAGTCGGCCTGCGGCACGTCGTCGTACAGCGCCCGCTTCGCGGTCTCGCGATACGCGGCGTCGCCGCTGCGCGGATCGATGCGCAGCGCACCGGCGACGCGCGGGCTCGCGAGCATCAGCGGGCCGAGCATTTCACCCTTGTTCTCGGGCGCGCGCACGTAGTCGAGGCCCGGCACGCCCGACGCGGGCATGAAGGCCGCGAGATAGACGATCTTCGCGATCTTGTCCGGCGCGCGTTCGGCCGCCGCCGTGATCGCAAGGCCGCCCATGCTGTGCCCGACGAGCACGACCTTGCCGTGGCCGAGCGCGTAGGCGTCGTCGACCGCCTGCATCACCTGCGTGGCGTAATCGTCGAGCGTCGTGTTCGCGACCGGCGACGGCTCGGCGCCGAACGCATCCGGGTCGAGCGGGCGTGCGAGGTAGGAAGCGGGAAAGCGGGCATTGATGCCGTGCGCGGGCAGGTCGCGCGCGATCGACAGGTGGCCGCGCGCGGCCAGCGCGGCCGCAACGTGCGCGTAGCACCACGCGCCGTGCCAGGCGCCGTGCACGAGCACGAAAACGGGATGATCGGACTGCGGGGTGGCGCTTGCGTTCGTCTCCATGGTGTCCGGGTATCGATATTTTGAGAAAGGTGTCATCTTAGACGAACCTGCATGCGCCCAGACGAGCCGGTTTGGATCTGTCCCTCTTGTCTCGTGCAGGCCACATTTCGTCCATATCTGATTTGAATTTATCGCGAAGCACGCTAATTTGTTGCTTTGCCAGCGATTGCGCCCCATGAACGTCGACTATCTCTTCTACCGGAAGCCGGACAAACCCGGCCCCTATTCGCTCGACGACCTCGGCGACATCGCGCCGCCGATCGGCCCGGGCGACCTGGTGCGCGCGGGCATCGCGCGCGTGTTCGCGCAGATCGACTGGCAGGAATCGCCCGATGTGCCGGGCGCGTGGTTCGGCACCGGAGGCGCGACATTCCAGTACACCGCGGAGCCCGACGGCCGCGTGACGAGTTTCATGGGCTCGCGCCTCGAACGCCGCTCGATGCTGCAGCTCACCCGCGAAATGGGGCTCATTGCGCTCGACCTGCAGCGCGACATCGTTTACGGCTGACGCGCCGCCGGCGCCTGTACCCGCCCAGGCCGCACGCGCTTGCCTGTCAACGGCTTCCGGCACGCCGCCGCACGCGGCGCGTGTCCGCCATCGAACTTCAAAGATTGCTATACTTTCGCCCAATTCCGGCTTCCGGCCGGTAATTTGTGCCTGTCTGCGTCGATCGTTCGCATATCTCGCACGCATTTGACACCCTGACCATCCCAGCCGGGCATGGCTTCTTCAATCGCCCCGCGTGGGTGTCTCCGTGGAGCTCGTCTTGGCCGTTTCCAATTCCGTCGTGGACGAACAAGAAACCGACGCCGCTGCCGTCACATCGAGCAGTTCTTTCTATCTTGCGATGCGCATCCTGCCGGCCGTGCAGCGCGACGCGATGTTCCAGGTCTACGCGTTTTGCCGCGCGGTTGACGACATCGCCGACAGCGACCTGCCGCGCGCCGAGCGCAACGCGGGCCTCGATCGCTGGCGCGCGGACATCGACGCGTGCTTCGCCGGCCGCCCGCCGCGCCACCTGGCCGCGCTCGACCGCGAGATCCGCGCGTTCAACCTGCAGCGCGACGATTTCCACGCGATGATCGACGGGATGGCGATGGATGCGGTTGAAGACATCTGCGCGCCCGACGAACCGACGCTCGACCTCTTCTGCGATCGCGTGGCGAGCGCGGCGGGCCGGCTGTCGGTGAGGATTTTCGGGATGCCGGAAGCCGAAGGGATCACGCTGTCGCATCACCTCGGCCGCGCGCTGCAGCTGACCAACATCCTGCGCGACATCGACGACGATGCGGCGATCAACCGTTGCTACCTGCCGCGCGAGCTGCTCGCGCGCGAAGGCATCGCGATCACCGACCCGGCGACGATCGTGCGCAATCCGGCGCTGCCGCGCGTGTGCGCGACGCTGGTCGAGCGCGCACGCGAGCATTTCCGCCAGGCCGACGCGGTGATGGATACCTGTCCGCGTGCACAGGTGAAGGCGCCGCGCATCATGTCGGGTGCGTATCGCTGCATTCTCGAAGCCGCGATCGCACGCGGCTTTGCCTTCCCGCGCGCACCGCTGCGCAAGCCGAAGGCGCGCATGCTGATGATCGCCGCGCGCTACGCGCTGTTCTGAGCCGACCGAGTCGATGCCCAGGACCGTCCACGTGATCGGCGCCGGCCTTGCCGGCCTGTCGGCCGCGGTCGAACTGCAACGCCGCGGGCGACGCATCGTGCTGCACGACGCGCACGCACAGGCGGGCGGACGCTGCCGCTCATGGTTCGACGGGACGCTGAACACGACGCTCGACAGCGGGCTGCACACGGTGTTCGCGGGACAGCCCGCGACGCAGCGCTACCTGCGCGCGATCGGCGCAGCCGACCAGCTCGCGGGGCCCGCGCTGCCTGAAATCCCGGTCGTCGACGTCGCGTCGCAGCAGCGCTGGACGCTGCGCTTCGGCAACGGGCGCTGGCCGTCGTGGCTGTTCGATGCCGCGTCGCGCGCGCCGGACACGACGCCGCTCGACTATCTCGCGCTCGCCCCGCTCGCGTTCGCGCGCATGGGCCGTTCACTCGCACAGACGATGCGCTGCGACGGCATGCTGTGGGAACGTTGGCTGCGGCCGTATTTCCTCGGTGTGCTGAACGTCGAGCCGCGCCATGCGAGTGCCGAACTTGCGCGCGCGGCGCTGTACGGCACGTTTGCCGCGGGCGGCCCCGGCTGCCGTCCGCTCGTCGCGCGCCACGGTCTCGGCAGCGCCTTCGTCGAACCGGCGCTGCGGATGCTGCAGCACGGCGGCGCGCAGATCCGGCTGAACTCGCGGCTCGACGCGTTCGAATTCGGCGCGCACGGCAATGCGGTCGACGCGGTCTCGGTCGGCGGCGAGCACGTCGATCTCGCGCCGGGCGACGCCGTCGTGCTGGCCGTGCCGCCCGAGGTCGCGCAGCCGCTCGTGCCCGAACTCACCGCGCCCGATACGTTCAGCGCGGTCGTGACCGCGTATTTCGCGGTCGAAGCGCCGGCCGGCAACGCGCTGCAGACGGCCGTCGTGAACGGCGTCGTCGATGCGGTGCGCACCGGCGGCGGCCAGCTCGCGGCGACGATCCGCGACGCGGGCCGCTGGTTCGACACGCCGCGCGACACGCTCGCGCGGCGCATCTGGGAAGACGTCGCGCGCGTGACCGGCGCGAACCCGGAAACCATTCCCGCGTGGCAGCTCGTCGTCGAGCCGCGCGCAGGCTTTGCGGCGGTGCCGTCGCAGGAAATGAAGCGTCCGGCCGTGCGTACGCGCTGGACCAATCTTGTGCTGGCAGGCGACTGGATTGCCACCGGCTTGCCCGCCACGATCGAGGGCGCGATCCGTTCCGGCCAGCTGGCCGCGGACGTGCTCCAGACACAGTAAGTAAAAGAGGGACCGATGAACGATCTCACCGAAATGGCTACCCTGTCCGCCGGCACCGTGCCGGCCGGCGTCGATACGGCCGTCGCGCGTGCGACCGACGCGCTGCTGGCCGCGCAGAACGCGGACGGACACTGGGTCTACGAACTCGAAGCCGACTCGACGATTCCCGCCGAATACGTGCTGCTCGTCCACTATCTCGGCGAGACGCCGAATCTCGAGCTCGAGCAGAAGATCGGCAAGTATCTGCGCCGCATCCAGCAGGCCGACGGCGGCTGGCCGCTGTTCACCGACGGCGCGCCGAACATCAGCGCGAGCGTGAAGGCGTATTTCGCGCTGAAGGTGATCGGCGACGACGAGAATGCCGAGCACATGCAGCGCGCGCGCCGTGCCATCCACGCGATGGGCGGCGCCGAGATGTCGAACGTGTTCACGCGTATCCAGCTCGCGCTGTACGGTGCGATTCCGTGGCGCGCGGTGCCGATGATGCCGGTCGAGATCATGCTGCTGCCGCAGTGGTTCCCGTTCCACCTGTCGAAGGTGTCGTACTGGGCGCGCACCGTGATCGTGCCGCTGCTCGTGCTGAACGCGAAGCGCCCGATCGCGAAGAACCCGCGCGGCGTGCGCATCGACGAACTGTTCATCGACCCGCCCGTCAACGCCGGGCTGCTGCCGCGCCAGGGCCACCAGAGCGCGGGCTGGTTCGCGTTCTTCCGCGTGGTCGACCATGCGCTGCGCGCGGTCGACGGCCTGTTCCCGAACTACACGCGCGAACGCGCGATCCGCCAGGCCGTGTCGTTCGTCGACGAGCGCCTGAACGGCGAGGATGGCCTCGGCGCGATCTATCCGGCGATGGCCAACTCGGTGATGATGTACGACGCGCTCGGCTACGCGGAAGATCACCCGAACCGCGCGATCGCGCGCAAGTCGATCGAGAAGCTGCTCGTCGTGCAGGACGACGAAGCATATTGCCAGCCGTGCCTGTCCCCGGTGTGGGACACGTCGCTCGCTGCGCATGCGCTGCTCGAAACGCGCGACGCGCGGGCCGAGGACGCCGCGATCCGCGGCCTCGAATGGCTGCGCCCGCTGCAGATCCTCGACGTGCGCGGCGACTGGATCTCGCGCCGCCCGCACGTGCGGCCCGGCGGCTGGGCATTCCAGTATGCGAACGCGCACTACCCGGACGTCGACGATACGGCAGTGGTCGCGGTGGCGATGGAGCGCGCGCAGACACTCAAGCAGAACGATGCCTATCGCGAGTCGATCGCGCGGGCGCGCGAGTGGGTCGTCGGGATGCAGAGCAGCGACGGCGGCTGGGGCGCGTTCGAACCGGAAAACACGCAGTACTACCTGAACAACATCCCGTTCTCGGATCACGGCGCGCTGCTCGATCCGCCGACGGCCGACGTGTCGGGCCGCTGCCTGTCGATGCTGTCGCAGCTCGGCGAGACGCCGCTGAACAGCGAGCCGGCCCGTCGCGCACTCGACTACATGCTCAAGGAGCAGGAACCGGACGGCAGCTGGTACGGCCGCTGGGGGATGAACTACGTGTACGGCACGTGGACGGCACTGAGCTCGCTGAACGCGGCCGGCCTGACGGCGGACGATCCGCGCATGAAGCGCGGCGCGCAGTGGCTGCTGTCGATCCAGAACAAGGACGGCGGCTGGGGCGAGGACGGCGACAGCTACAAGCTGAACTATCGCGGCTTCGAGCAGGCGCCGAGCACCGCATCGCAAACCGCATGGGCACTCCTCGGCCTGATGGCGGCCGGCGAGGTGAACAACCCGGCGGTGGCGCGTGGCATCGACTACCTGATCGCCGAGCAGAACGAAGAGGGCCTGTGGGACGAGGTGCGCTTCACGGCGACGGGCTTCCCGCGCGTGTTCTACCTGCGCTACCACGGCTATCGCAAGTTCTTCCCGCTGTGGGCGCTCGCCCGCTATCGCAACCTGAAGCGCGACAACACAACGCGCGTGACGGTCGGGCTGTAACGCGTGGCGCCGCAACCCACCGGCACGTTGCCCGTCATCGCCGTGACGGGGATGGCGTTCGAGGCGCGCATCGCGCGCGGCGACGGTGTCGAGGCCGTCTTTGCCGCACGGGCCGACCGGCTCGAACGCGCGCTGACCGAGGCGACCGCGCGCGGCTGCGCGGGTATCGTGAGCTTCGGCACGGCGGGCGGGCTCGCGCCCGACCTGGCGCCCGGCGCACTCGTGATCGCGAGCGCGATCGACGGGCCGTTCGGACGCGTCGAGACCGATACGGGCTGGAGCGCACGGCTCGTCGCCGCGCTGCAGGACACGCCGGTCTGGCCGCGCGTCACGCGCGGCACGATCGCGGCCGTCGGTTCGCCGGTCGTCAGCGAACAGGACAAGACGTCGCTGCATCGCGCGAAGCACGCGCTCGCCGTCGACATGGAGTCGCATATCGCGGCGGCCTTCGCGGCCGCGCGCGGCGTCCCGTTCGCGGTGTGCCGCGCGATCGTCGATCCGGCGTGGCGCACGCTGCCGAGCGCGGCGACGGCCGGCCTGCGCGACGACGGCAGCACGGCGATCCTGCCGATCCTGCGCGAACTGCTGAAGCAGCCGTCGCAGCTCGGCCCGCTGCTGCAGGTCGCGAGCGACGCGCGGGCGGCGCGCACGACGCTGATCCAGGCGCGGCACGCGTTCGAGCGTGCCGGCGCAATGCGGATCGCCTGACCGGCACGCGCCGCTGGTCTCGCCCTTCTCTTCCCTTCCCGGTTTTCCTCTTTTCGTAGATCTCGCCGATCTCGCGGACAAAAAAAGAGCGCTGCAGCGAACTGCAGCGCTCTTTGTCTTTGCGGCGGTGGCCGTTGCAGCGTTACTGCGCGGCCGGACTGCTCGCGGGCGTCGCCGGCGCGGTTGCCGATGCCGCGGCGGGGGCAGCGGCCGAGGCCGCAGCAGGCGCAGCGGCCGATGCCGCAGCCGGCACACTCGCCGGCATCGCATTGTCCGCACCCGGATCGTCGTACTGCGGCAACCCCGGCGCGGCCGGCGCGTTGTTCGGCGTGGCGCCCGATGCGCCGCCCGACTCGCCCGGATCCTCGTAGTTCGGCAGCCCCGGCACGGCCGGCGCCGAAGCCGGCGCGCTACCCGGTTCGCCCGGTTCGTTGTAGCTCGGCGGCGTGGCCGACGACGACTGGCCGTGGTACGTCAGCGACTTGCGCTGTTGCAGGTACGCGTCGCGCACGAACGAATACGGATCGAGTGCGGCCTGCTTCAGCAGGTCGGTGGCGCCGAGCAGGTCCGAACGCGCGCTGATGAACTGCGCGATATACATCGGGTTGCGCGCCGCCGGCTCGATGTAGTTGAGCAGGTTGAAGCGCACGTCCACCGCGCGGCCGACGCCGTCGCGGATCGTGCTCGGCCCGAACACCGGCAGCACGAGATACGGGCCCGACGGCATGCCCCAGCGCGCCATCGTCAGGCCGAAGTCCTGGTGATGCTTCGGCAGCCCGGCCGGCGTCGCGATGTCGATCAGGCCGGCGACGCCGAACACCGAGTTCATCGCGACGCGCATCAGATCCTCGGTGGCATCCGTGATGCGCAGCTGCAGCAGGTTGTTCGCGATGTTGCCGAGATCGCCGAGGTTCGAGAAGAAGTTGCTGATCGCGGTGCGCACGGGCGTCGGCGTGACCTTCTGGTACCCCTTCGCGATCGGCTGGGCGATGTTCGTGTCGACGGTGTCGTTGAACTTGTACATCGCCCGGTTCATCGGCTCGAGCGGGTCGTTGGGGTTGCGGTTCGGTCCCGTCGCGCAGCCGGTCAGCACTGCGCTGGCGGCAACGGTCGCCGCAATGATTCGCACCTTATTCATTGATTCCTTGCGATTGGTTCTTGGCGCGTTTGACGCGCGGTTTGCCCATCAGGACGGGCTGGAACACCACGGCGCCGATCAGCGTGCAGGTCAGGGCCAGCGCGAGCAGCTTGCCCATGCTCGACGTGCCCGGGTGGTGGGACAGCCACAGGCTGCCGAATGCGGTCGCCGTCGTCGCGGCGCTGAACAGGACGGCATGCGTGAGGCTCGAGTGCAGCAACCCGGTTTGCCCCGCGCGCCACGCCATCACGAAATACACCTTGAACGCGACGCCGACGCCGAGCATCAGCGGCAGCGCGATGATGTTCGCGAAGTTCAACTGCATGCCGAACACCACGCACAGCTCGAGCGTCACGACGCCCGACACGAGCAGCGGCACCAGCGTGCGCAGCACGTCGCCGAAGCGGCGCAGCGTGACCCACAGCAGGATCGTGATCGAGATGATCGACCACAGTGCCGCATGCAGGAACGCGTTGATGATCGTGTCGGCCGAATGCAGGATCGAGATCGGCCCGCCGGTCGTGCCCGGCTCCGCGGCCTTCACGGTCGTCGCGAAGCGGCGCAGCATCGTGTCGTCGTTCGGGTCGACGCCTTTCGGCACCTTCGGCGAAATCTGCACGAGCGCATGGCCATCGGGCGCGACCCAGTCGCGCACGAGTTGCGGCGGCAGCGATTCGCGCGTGATGTCCTGCGGCTGCAGCAGCGAAGCGAGCTGGTTGAGCGCGATGCGCAGCGTGTCGGAGAACGCACGCTCGGCGCGGTCGCGCGTCGCGGCGTCCGCGGCGGCGAGCTTCGCGAGCGACGCGGACAGGTGCTGCGCGGCGGCCGCACCCGGGCCCGGGTGATCTTCGGCCGCGTAGCCCAACAGGTCCGACACGCGCTTGAGTGCGGCGACGCGCTGCGCGT
>NZ_CABVQC010000112.1 GCF_902499175.1 Burkholderia aenigmatica | reverse complement strand
GCGTGCGGGGAAGGGCATTGCACTCATTGCACACCACCGCCACCGGCCAGATCAACCTCCCTCTTGCGGAGCGGAGCTGCACCATAGGGCTGCTCTCGCCAGTTCAGCGCGCTGTAGTCGGGCGTGATGATGACCCTTCGGGAATCCGTGTTGAACCGAAGATAGACGCGATCACCCGGCTTGAATCCGAACAGCTCGAAATGCGCGTCGATGGCGCGTATCCATGGCATGTACGGTTGGCCCTCCTGGGGAAGGTCCGGCTTGTTGCCGAGGGGCAGCTCAACCGTTGGATACTGTTTGAGCTTCTTGGGACGTGACTTACTATAGGCGTTAGCCATCTCCCGACTCCTGTGTTGAGTTGGTTGTGGTCAGCGGGTCGTATGGGTGGCAGCCCATGCGGCCCGCGCTTTTTGCGGTGATGCCGTTTGAGTCTACCTAACTGGGCATCTCGAAATATGGAAAAGTCGAGGGATGGCCAAACGGCATAGGTCTGGAAGCGCCCGTTGCTTAGGCCAGTGCGACAGACAGGTACCGGTTTGCAACGAGCTTGCTAAGCAGCTTGACCGGAAGGTTCACAGGGTCTAATTTCGCCTCAGAAGTTACTGGTCATCTGCTTCGGTCTCGCTCGGCGACTTGTCGACCGGTAAATTGTCCTGCCATGCGGCATAGGTAATCGTCGTTCCTTTGAGGCGCCACGAATTCCGCCCGTTGTCCGTTCTGCCCAAGATGGTAGCGGATGCGGCGCTGGGGCTGACGAAGTTCACATCCTGCGTGAAAACCAGATGGGAGCCGTCAGCCGACAGCTCTAGAGAACCAAACGTCCGCAAACTTTCTCTTAACTGTTGGTATGAATGTGGTTGTCCTGTCCAATCCAATCGCGCTTGCGACTGCGCGAGAATCGTGAACGTGCTGCTACTTTTCCGCGCCACTGCGGCAAGACCGTGTTTGGCGCTTTCCAGCTCGAAGTAGATGCCATCGCCGTCCGATGACAGCTCGCCAAGCAATTCCTTAGCAATTTCCGATTTGCTCTTACGCTCCTCCAGACGCCAGTGCGTCTCGAACACCTGCATCATCGAAGCTTGCTGCGCTTGCATGATGTCCACGGTCCACTCCGAATGCTGCAGCACTTGCGTTGTAAGAGCGAACCCGGAAACACCCCCTTTGGTGAAGTAGGAATTCTTCTTCCAGGAAAACTCTCGATTGCTCGCGGAGCTATTCTTCTTGCGGCTCAGTAGCACGAGGTTGCCAAGCCGATGGACCCAGTTTTGATAGATTTTTGCATCGGGAACCCATGTCGCCCATTGACCATTCGGCGCGGGCTGTTGAGGCATCACATGTTCGACCGAGACGACCTCATGTTCGTACACCGCGGTGCCATCGGACAAAAGACGGTCCAGGCGTAAGAGCAACAGCGCTACGGCACGTGCGGAGTGCGTGTCATACAGCGGGCCGTTCAGTACCGAATAGGCGTCGAATTGCTCACTCGGGGAAAGTTGCAGCGGTGATGCCTCGGCGAACAGATTTTGGCCATTTTCGATGGCGCCCGTTAACGCCGAGAAGCGTTCGATACGGCCATTGACCCCAATTTTTCGCGCGAGCATCAGATACGCAAGGCGTTCGAGGTCGCGGAAGAAAGTCAGCATCAAGTCCGGATGCTCGGAATGCCGAACGTAAAAGGCCAAGGCCGGTGGCAACCAGTCCTTGAATTCCAGCTTGTTAAGCCAACGCAGATGCTCGTTCACCAACTCCGCATGCATTGTGCTGGCGTAATCAGCATCGGTGAGAGCAGCGAAAGCTCTCGCCATCGGTAGAAGAACAGAGTCGACAAGCGTCTGGGACTCAGCTGTCTGTGTAACGTGCTCCTTGAATTCCTTCAGCAATGTCCCCTGCGGCTTGGCTTTGCGGTACACCATGCGGATATGGCTGAATAGGTCGCCGAACTCGTCGCGCCCCAGGTCCTCCTCTGCATCTTCCCACTTTTTCGTGTACATCTCTCGCAAAATGGGTTCAATTCCCCCGATGATTTCTGCTTTCAAAATATCCGTGGCACTCAAATCGAGACCGCGGCTATTAAGAACACCAAAAATGCGATACGCAGAATCAAGATCCGGTGTTGCCACGGTAACGAGGTAGCAACGCGTGATTATGAACTGGACCAGTCTCTTGAGTTCAACCTCCTGCAACTTCGACAGGCCGCTCATGAAGACCTTGGCATTGGACCGCAAGCGCTCCTGCGCGCTGGTCGGCAGAGTCGAGTTCAGCTCAATGAGTTTGGCTAGGCCGTCCTCGTGTTGGATGTACTGACGGAAAAAATCTCGGTCTCGCTCGCGCAACGACAGCCGGTAGCTCGCTTCGGTGGCCGAGACGACATCGCCGTGCTCGTAGATACGTTTCGTGATGCCTGCCTGCACCGCGCGGTCGCCGATTGTGGCTCTGATGGCTGAGAGAAGCAGCGTCAGCGTGGTCAAGCGCTGCTGCCCATCCACAACCGTCGCGTCTGGCGAAGTTTCACTCTTTATGAGGACGATGCTGCCAAGAAAGTACGGCACACAATCCCCGAGCTGTTCTGGGGAGACTTCGAGCGCACTCAGCAAGTCATCAAGGAGTTCCTGCGCTTGGTCGTTTCCCCAAGAATAGGGACGCTGATAGCCTGGAATCGTAAACACATATTCATCGCTGAAAATCTTCTGCAGCGTTTGTTCTTTTGCTGTGAGCGTGTGCGGCACGTGAAATCCCCGGCAATCAATCTGAAGCGTCATGAGCCCGTCAATATACTGGCTTTTCTGGCGCCGTAGCTAGCGCGACGGTGAGCTTCTCTCTTTCTCCACAGGTGGCACACGGGCATTGATCGTATCAGCTCAGACGTGTGTCGCCGGACAACATCACATACGGTTCTAGCGGCGGGGAATCCGACCTCAGGGGACACGCTATGGACCGACTGCAATCGCCTGGCATCAATACGCCCAGTCCTCATGCCGTACTGGCAACCGGTTCACCTCGTCCCGATGCTGCCGCCATTGCGGCATGAACCGATCCATCAGCGACTGAAACCGTGTGTTGTGCGTCGGCTCAATAAGGTGCAGCAGTTCATGCACGAGGATGTATTCCAGACACTCGGACGGCTTGCGTGCCAAGTCCGTATTTAGGCGAATATTGCCGGACACCGGATTGCAGCTCCCCCACTTCGTCTTCATGTGCTGCACGAGAATACGCCGCGCCCTGACACCGAGTAACGGCTCCCACTTTTTCAGCAACGATGGCACGGCACTCCGCAATTGCTCTCGATACCAAGCATCAAGCACTTCTCGGCGGCGGCCTGCGTCACTGCCGGGGCGCACCCTAAGTTCGAGCGTCGAGTGCTCCAGCTTCACCGTCGGTGCCGCGTCAGCTTCCACAATCCGCAGCAGATAACGCTTGCCCCAGACGTAATGGCTTTCGCGGTTCAGATATTCACGAGGCGTCTCGCGTTCCTGCGCAAGCAACTTGCGCTGTTGTCGTCTGATCCAGTCCAGCCGGGTAATGGCGTACACCCGGATAAGATCGGAAGCCATGTGCCGGGGAGCCGAAATACGCACACGCCCGTCCGGCGGATATACGCTCAGATGGACATGTTTGATATCCTTCCTCACCACATCGACCGACATCTCGCCAAGATCGATGCTGCTGCAAGGCTCCACGTTTTCAATACTCCTGCCGCTGGGCTTCGACGATCAGAAAGATGCGCTCCACATCCGCATCGTCCTTCAGGATATCCCAAAGCGCCTGCTTGATGACGTTTTCGCGCGGTAGCACGCCGCGCCAGCCATCGGGGCGAACGCGCCTGACAGCAGCATCCACCTCGAGCGCCAGTGCCAGCGCCTGTTCTGGCGTGCGGCTGTTAGCAATTTTCAGGTTATTGAACAACGCCCGCTTACCGCCCGTATCCAGTGCAGCTGGCGTATCGTCGGCCTTGCCGGCCTGCACTTTCGTCGCGAGCGCGGCCATCTGTTTCAGATACTCCTCGTAGTCGATGGCCTTTTCCTTGCGCTTTTTGATGATCTCATCAAGCAGGGCAGACATTTTTGCGAAATATGCCGGGTCGGTCAGATGATCCTTGACGATCTTGCTGCGAACGTTGTTCTCGATGGTTTCCGCAACAGACTGCCGATCCTTCATCGCGTGGAGCTTCTCCGCAATCGCATCAGCAATGCCTGTCTTCACGATCAGGTCGAGCAGGCCGACATTCTCGAACTCAGAAATCTTGCGCGGTTCACTAGCTGTGATATAGGTATCGATCAGGTGGCGCATATCGGCTTCGTACGGCTTGAGATCGAGCGTCTCGCTACTCGCAAGACGAATCGTCTCGCGCAGTTTCACGTACCGGTCAAGCCGCTGCCGGATGGATGCCTGTTGCGCCGCGTCGTACCCGGCATCGTCCAGTTCGTCGGCAATGCTGGCATAGGCGCGCAGCAGACCAACGACACCGGTATAGAAGGCAACACGCTGCGGCTCACGCGCTCTCAGGTCGTCGGAGATTTCGGTATTGCCGCAAAAATAATGGATGTATTCCAGCTCGCCCTTGGGCGGCTCCACGTTCTCGACTAGCAGCGCCAACGCTTCCAGTGCGGCATCCAGACGCTCGCGGCCTTTCTGCACCCGGCTTTCGAGCAGGATTTCCGGCTCGACACCGCCCGCACTATGGTCAAGCTCGGACGCATACACCGCGATGGCATTTTCCACCTTCCTGAACAGATCCTTGTAATCGACGATGTAGCCGAAATCCTTGTCGGCCGTATCGAGCCGGTTAGTGCGGCAGATGGCCTGAAACAGGCCGTGGTCCTGCATGGATTTGTCAATGTATAGGTACGTACAGGGCGGTGCATCGAATCCGGTCAGCAGCTTGTCCACGACGACCAGCAGCTTCATGTTGGCCGGCTCCTTGATGAAGCGGGCCTTGGCCTGATCCTCGTAGGTCTCGGTTTTCGACATGCCAGCCTTCGGCTGCACATCGGTCAGCAGATCGGTGTAGGTGTTGTAGATGAACTGCTTGTCGGTTTCCGTATTCGCGCCGGTTTCTTCCAGCGTCACGTCTTTCGAGAGCGGGTTATAGGACGTGACGACCGCACACTTGCCCTTGAACGGGGTCTTCTGAAACAGGGCGAAGTACTTGCACGCTTCGTAGATGCTCGACGCCACGAGCATCGCATTACCACGCCCCTCAGAGATTCTGGGCTTTGTGCTGAAGTCGTAGATGATGTCCTCGACCACGCGATCCATACGTGAGCGCGAACTGAGGACGTGTTGCATCGTGCCCCACTGCTTTTTCAGTTCGTTCTTCTGCCAGTCGTTCAGGCCCTTCGTCTTGGCCTCGAACCAGGTATCGATCTTGTCCTGGGAGCCGAGTGTCTGGTCGATATCCCGTGCTTCATAGACCAAATCGAGCACCACGCCGTCCTGCACCGCCTCGCTGAATTTATAGGTGTGGATGTAGCTGCCGAACACTTCGAGGCTGGTTGCCGCGTCCCGCTTCAGCAGCGGCGTGCCGGTAAAGCCGACGAACACGGCCGACGGCATCATCGCTTTCATCACGCGATTCAAGCGACCACCCTGGGTTCGGTGGCACTCATCCACGAACACAAAGAGATCGCCCACCGCCGCGCCCGGCTGGGATTCCAGTTCCTTAATGAAGGCATCGAAGTCGCCGTCGCCCAGCCCTTTGCCAGCGCCGAACTTGTGAACCAGCGAGCACAGCAGGCGTGGGGCCGGCTGGCCCAGCTGTGCCATCAGGTCGCGTCCGCTGCTGGTGCGGTGAATTTTTTCTCCGCTGCTCTCGAAGACGCGCTTGATCTGCTTGTCCAGTTCGTCGCGGTCGGTAATGACGACCACACGTGCATGCGGATTGTTCTCCAGAATCCACTTCGCCAGCAGCACCATCAGGATGCTCTTGCCCGCGCCCTGCGTGTGCCAGATGATGCCACCCTGCCGCTTGCGCACGTGTTCCTGCGCCGACTTGATGCCGAAATACTGGTGTACGCGAGGCAGCTTCTTGATCCCGCCGTCAAACAGGATGAAATTGTGCATCAGTTCGACGATGCGTACCTTGTTGCACATCTTCAGCAGGTACTTGTCCAGCTTGTAGCCCCTGTTATCGGCTTCGTCCTCTTTCCACTGGAGGAAGTATTTTTCCTGTGTGCCTGTCGTGCCGTATTGCAGGCCCTCCGAATCGTTACCGGCAAAGACGAACTGCACGGTGCTGAAAAACCATGCGTTGAATTCGGGCTGCTGGTTAGACAGGTTCTGCCGTATGCCATTGCCGATGCTGACACGGCTGTTTTTCAGTTCCAGTACGCCAATGGCGATGCCGTTGACGTAGAGCACGATGTCCGGGCGGCGTTCGTGCCCGCCTTTGAGGGTGACCTCCTCGGCGACCGCGAAATGATTTCGGAGCGGCTGCGCCCAGTTGATAAGCCGGACCGTATCGGCCACCCTGTCGCCTTCGACCTTCACCGGGATACCGTAGCGAAGAAGCTGATACACCGCCTCATTGTTTGCGTACAGGTCGCGTTGCGGATGGTTGGCTTCGGTCTTCAGACGGTAGATCGCCTGGCTGATCTGCGCGAGACGATAGCCGGCCTCGGTGAGGTAGGCTGTTAGCAGGCTTTCTTCGATGTTGCTGTTGTCGGCGCGATCGGTCCAGTCGCCGAGCAGGGCATAGTCTAGCTGCTCAGTGAACAGCTTGATGGCGCGGTTCTGCGTGGCTTTTTCTGATTTGCCGATCTCGTCCGTCATTAGGGTCTCTTATATTAGTCGTGTCTTGCCGGTCAGCAGGTCCAGCATCATGCCCTGTTTCAGCAGACGGGTCTTGTCACGTTGTGCTTCCAGTGTCGCCAGTTCGACATCCATGTCGGTGAGCACTTCGGCGATGGCGTTCTGTTCGCCAAATGACGGCAAAGCAACTTCAAAGTTGCGAATGACGGCCCAGTCCGCCCGCGGCATGTGCGTTCCATATGAAACACTGGCCGCTTCGATGAAGCTATCTGTCTGCACGAGCGCAAAGATGAATCCATCGCTCACTCGCTCCCTATCGAACATCAATGGCCAGATTTCAGTCGTGCAAATCCCATCCTCGGTAGCACACCAATACTTACGAAGATACGAACGCAAACGCCCGAACAAGACATCTCCCGCATGAAACCGATACTTGGATGCACTTGAACTATTAGCGCCCCCTCTCGTTAGCAGGCGCCCGTTACCTTGCCCAACATGCTCCAACTCTACGCACAGCGTTTCTGGATCGACCTGCGCCGGCATGACCTTCTGATTACGAATGGAGACAAATTCACCAAACCGCTTCACGCCCCATTCCCCTCTGTATCCCGGCAATCGTGTCTTGCCGGTGAGCAACCGCTGCATGGCAGCCTGCTTGAGGTCGCGTTTCTTGGCGAGGAGTTTGTCCAGGCCGGACAGCAGCACATCCACGTCGCCCAAGGCTTCGGCGATGGCGGATTGTTCGGTGAGCGACGGAGCGGGGAATCTATACTGCTTCAAAATTCCCAAGTTTGTGTGTGGAACGCCCGTTTGAATTGCACTTAGTTCAATCTGCTTTTGTCCGGCAACGCTGGAGAAGTATTGGTAGACATAGGTTGGCGCATGGCGCGTACCGTCCAGCGTGACCTTCATTTGGCTTTGCGAGACCAAATATCGGCCATACGGCGCGGTAGGAACGATTGAAACCTGCCCAAGCGTACCTCGCTGCGTGAATATCAAATCGTCTGGACGCGCAAGATTTGCACTCAGCGCACTCGCTTTGTGGTTCGTCACATATGCGAACTCGCCGGAAACAAACTTTTCCGCCATATTTTGACCACGTATTACAGGCACTCCATGGTCAACGTAATCGGCTGATACAAGGTCTGAGCCAAATGGCCCGCCCACGATCGCGTTTTGCGAGTGTGAGGCGGCATCCTTGATTGATTCCGATGTCCAGCCGTCGGGCAACTTCAATTCCATGCCGCCCCCATCTTGCGCAGATGCGCCTCAACGCGAGCGGACAGCGCTGCAACCTCATTCACCAACGCAGGCAACGGCGATTCATAGCGCAAGGCCAAATCACGCACACGGCTGGTGAGAGTTTGCGAGACACGCTCCAATTCACCTGCCACGGTTGAGGACAGGACAGCAAGCCACTTGTCTTCCACCACCAGCATCTTGATCTCGTCCACGCTGAGTTTGGGATACTGCGCATATGCCTTAGCATCCAGCTCAGTTTCCAAAGTCTTGAGCGCCTTCTTCAGGTCCGCTTCCTTGGCGGACACCGACTGCCATTGCTTCAATACGGACAGTTCCTCGGTTGCATCGGCATCTTTTCCGATCTCCTTGATGCGTTCCTTCACCGCCGCTGCATTGATCCTCTCAAAGCCGCTGAACACGCTGTCTTCGCCGCGGTGCTCCTCTTCCAGTTCGGCGAGCGCACTGCTGGCTGCTTCTAGTGCAGCGCTGGTTGCGTCAATCGCACCCTGCTCGGCTGCGAAATAGCGCGCCACGATGTATTGTTTCGGCACCAGATCGCAGGCCCAGCCCTTGTCTTTCTCAACGACCTTGGCGTTTTCGCCTTTGCCCTTCTTCGTTTTTTCGATGACGCGATACGTCTTCGCTACCCAGCTATCGGACGCCAGCAGATAGGCATCGTCCTGCATCGCCTCGCCCCAGTAGTCCATCAGGTGCTGGTACACGTCGTAGGCATCCACCAGGGGCTTGCCTTCGTAGTGGTGCAGCAGCCCATCGGCCAGTTCCACGATGAGCTGCTTCGGATGGAAACCCTTGTCCAGCTCCTTCAGTTTGGGAACAGCCTGCGCCCGCCAGGCTCCGAAGTGCTCGCCCATCCCCTCAAGGTAGGCAGCGAACTGCGGATGCTGGAAGATGGTGTTTTTAATGGCGCTCTTGTCCACGGCCAACGCGCCATAGCCTTCGCGTAGCGGCTTGAACAACGCCTTTTTCAGTTGCGGGCAGACCTCCCAATAGTTGCCCAAGGCTTCCATGTCCGCCAGAGGAATGCCGCCTTGCAGGTGGCCGTGAATATCCTGAATATCCTCAGCTATGCTGCTGTCGATGTAGCGCGGCAGATTGAGGTTGAAGTCGTTCTTCTCGATCTCATCCAGGCCCACCATGCGGGCGTAGCGCCGATCGCTCTCGTCCTGGCGCGTGAACACGTCCACGATGCGGTGGATGTCCTGCTCGCGCAGGCGGTTCTTCGGACCATCCTTGATGAAGCCGCTGCTGGCATCGATCATGAAAATGCCCTTGCGTGCCTGTGCGTTTTCCTTGTCGATGACGATAATGCACGCGGGAATGCCCGTGCCGTAAAACAGGTTGGCAGGTAGGCCAATGACGCCCCTGATGTAGCCGTGGCGAATCAGTTTCTTGCGGATTTCGCTTTCCGCGTTGCCACGGAACAGCACGCCGTGCGGCAGGATGCACGCACCCTTGCCGGTAGATTTCAGGCTGCGAACAATGTGCAGCAGATAAGCGTAGTCGCCCTGCTTGGCGGGAGGCACACCGAATGTGTCGAAACGGTCGTAGGGATCGTTGAGCGGATCAAGCCCCGTACTCCACCGTTTGTCCGAGAACGGTGGATTGGCAACCACGAAGTCGAACGTTTTCAGGGCTGCACCATCCCGGAATGTCGGGTCGGTCAGCGTGTTTCCCTGGCCGATCAATGCCGTGGGGTTGTCGTGCAGGATCATGTTCATGCGCGCGAGGCCGCTCGTCGCCGAATCTTTTTCCTGTCCGTACAGGGTCACGGCGGTGTGCGCGGCATCGCCCACTTTCAGCAGCAGGGAGCCTGAGCCACAGGTCGGATCGTACACGGTGGTATCGGTGCTCGTTTGCACACTGCCGATACCAATGACGGCGGCGAGAATGCGGCTGACTTCGGCTGGCGTGTAGAACTGGCCCTTGCTCTTGCCACTTTCGGTGGCGAAGTGGCGCATCAGGTATTCGTAGGCGTCACCGAGAATGTCGTCGCCGTCCGAGCGGTTCTTCGAGAAATCCAGATCGGGGTTCTCGAACACAGCAATCAAGTCCGTCAGCCGCGTGACCATCTCCGCGCCCGTGCCGAGCTTGCCGGTATCGTTGAAGTCCGGCATGTCCGACAGCTTGTTGGCTGTGGCCAGCGGCCCGACGATTTTCTTGTTGATCTGGTCGCCGATGTCCGGCTTGCCCTTCAGGGCAACCATGTCCGCGAAGGTGGCACCGTCGGGAATGGTGATCGGGGCATAGCGCTGCCCGGCGTATTTGTCGCTGACGTACTTGATGAACAGCAGCACCAGCACATAGTCCTTGTACTGACTTGCATCCATCCCTCCGCGCAGCAGGTCACAGGACTCCCAGAGGGAAGAGTAAAGCTCGGATTTCTTGATTGCCATAGGATTGTCTTGGAACTGGGGCTGCCTCTGCCTCTGCCTCTGCCTCTGCCTCTGCCTCGCGAGGCAGGCATCGGATCGACCGGAATTTTAAAGCACGGCGACACGACAGCGATTGAAAACCGGCTCAGACATATGTCATCGCTCTCGAGCAAAGGAGTATCGCCACGGCGAGTGTCCGTGCGGACGTGGAAGTGTGCCACCGAGGAATGGATGGGCGCGACTATGAGGGGGAGAGGGAGCGGCGGGAGTCTGAGCGAGGGAATGGATTTCCCGCTCGGGGCTCATCACGCAAGCGCTGCCAGACTTCTATTGGTTTTACTTAAACCCGTTCCGCTTGAACGTGCGGGAGCGGGGTAGACTGCCGGCGGGGAGCTGCCAGCGAAGGCACTAGATGGGTGGACTGAAAAGCCACCTCATGAAAGTTGCCATGACTGAGAAAACGACAACCACCTCAATGCGGTGGCCGTCGTTCCTGCGGTTCTGACGTCAGTTTGGCGCTATCACGTGAACTTTCGGCGCGCATCCATCAATATTGGTTTCAATGGATGCTTCCCCAAATCTCAGGTTGTGGTTTCCGCCACACGAAAGTTAGACATCAATATTCCCCGCCCGCAACGCATTCGACTCAATAAACGCCCGCCGCGGCTCGACATCATCCCCCATGAGGGTGGTAAAGATTCCATCCGCAGCAATCGCATCCTCGATCTGCACACGCAGCAGTCGCCGCACTGCCGGATCCATCGTCGTTTCCCACAGCTGCCCGGGGTTCATCTCGCCGAGCCCCTTATAGCGTTGTTTGGAGACGTTGCGTTCAGCATCCGCCAGCAGCCACTTCATCGCACTCTTGAAGTCGCTCACGGCCATGCTGCGCTCACCGCGCTTGATGACCGCACCTTCCCCAATAAGCCCCTTGAACGTATTCGCGGTGGTCACGAGCTGCTGATAATCCGCCGTGTGCTGGAATTCCTGGTCGATGACCGAAACCCGCACGTTGCCGTGATGCGTACGCTCGACGTGCAGCGACCGCTGCTCGCGAACCGGGTCATACGAAGGCACCACGCGCACTTCGTTCTTCAAAGCCTCGTCATGCAACGCAGCATGAAGAGCCTTAGCCGAAGCCTCAGTCGAAGCCTCGTTGGAAAGATCGATCGCCACGCCATCCATGACCGCTTCCAGCGCGGCCGGGTCATACAACCGGCTCAACCGCTCGATCACGCTCTTCGACAGCAGATACGACCGTGCCAGCTCCCCAAGCGCATCACCGGAAATCGCAGCCGCATTCTCACCCGGCACCAGCTCCGACCCTTGCAGCGCCAACCGCAGCATGTGCGCGTTGAGCTCCACATCATCCTTCAGATACCGCTCGTCCTTGCCCGCCTTGATCTTGTAAAGCGGCGGCTGCGCGATATACACGTACCCGCGCTCGATCATGTCCGGCATCTGGCGATACAGGAACGTGAGCAGCAGCGTCCGGATGTGCGCACCGTCGACGTCCGCATCGGTCATGATGATGATGCGGTGATAGCGGAGCTTGTCGAGGTTGTAGTCTTCCTTGCCGATTCCGCACCCAAGCGCGGTCACAAGCGTGACGATCTGCTCCGACGACAGCAGCTTGTCGTAGCGCGCCTTCTCGACGTTCAGCACCTTGCCGCGCAGCGGCAGGATCGCCTGGAACTTGCGATCACGCCCTTGCTTCGCCGACCCACCTGCCGAGTCACCCTCGACGATGTAGATTTCGCACTTCGCCGGGTCTTTCTCCTGGCAGTCCGCGAGCTTGCCGGGCAGGCCGATGCCGTCGAGCACGCCCTTGCGTCGCGTCATCTCGCGAGCCTTCCGCGCAGCATCACGCGCCCGAGCAGCCTCAACGATCTTCCCGCAGATGATCTTCGCGTCGATCGGCGTTTCCAAAAGGAATTCTTCCAGCGCCTTCGCCACAACTTCTTCAACCGGCGCGCGCACTTCCGACGAAACCAGCTTGTCCTTCGTCTGCGAGCTGAACTTCGGCTCCGGCACCTTCACGGACAGCACGCACGACAGCCCTTCGCGCATGTCGTCGCCGGTCGTCTCGACCTTCGCCTTCTTCGCGATTTCGTTGTCGGTGATGTACTTGTTGATGACGCGCGTCATCGCGGCCCGCAGGCCGGTCAGGTGCGTGCCGCCGTCGCGCTGCGGAATGTTGTTCGTGAAGCACAGCACGTTCTCGTTGTAGCTGTCGTTCCACTGCATCGCGACTTCGACGCCCACGTTATCCTTCTCGCCGGTGGCGAAGAAGATGGTCGGGTGCAGGTTGGTCTTCGTCTTGTTGATGTACTCGACGAAGCCCTTCACACCGCCGGCGAACGCGAAATCGTCTTCCTTGCCCGAGCGCAGGTCGGTCAGACGAATCCGCACGCCGTTGTTCAGGAACGAAAGCTCGCGCATCCGCTTTGCGAGGATGTCGTAGTGATACTCGACCGTGCCGAAAATCGTCGGGTCGGCCATGAAGTGCACTTCGGTGCCGCGGTTCTCGGTGTCACCCGTCACGAGCATCGGCGACACTTCCACGCCGTCCACCGTCTCGAGCACGCGATCCTGCGCGATGCCGCGATGGAACTCCATGAAACGCTTCTTGCCGTCGCGGCGCACGGTGAGGCGCAGCCAGCTCGACAGCGCGTTCACGCACGACACGCCCACGCCGTGCAGGCCGCCCGACACCTTGTAGCTGTTCTGGTCGAACTTGCCGCCGGCATGCAGCTCGGTCATCACGATCTCGGCGGCGCTGCGCTTCGGCTCGTGCTTGTCGTTCATCTTCACGTCGGTCGGAATCCCGCGGCCGTTGTCGGTCACGGAAATCGAGTTGTCGGCGTGAATCGTCACGTGGATGTCGTTGCAGTACCCGGCCAACGCTTCGTCGATCGAGTTGTCGAGCACCTCGAACACGAGGTGATGCAGACCGGTGCCGTCCGACGTGTCGCCGATGTACATCCCGGGGCGCTTGCGCACCGCTTCCAGACCTTCGAGGATCTGGATCGACGAGGCGCCGTAGCTGCTGTTATCGGGTTGCGTATTGTGCTGTTCACTCATGGATATCTTCCGGTTCTGCGAGGCCACTCAAGCGGCGGCGCGGTGCGTTTCCTTGCGAAAACGCCGGGCCGCTCCAGTTTTCCTGGCCCGTCCGAGGCGCCGTTAGGGCACCAAAGGGACGGGTTGTCGGTTCGCCATAAAAACGCCAAAGGGGCTTGCCGCCCCCTGGTGTGTGTCGTGATGTCGCGCGCGTCAGATGCGCATCGGCATCACGACATACTTGAACTCTTCGTTCTCGGGCACGGTAATCAGCGCGCTCGAGCTGGCGTCGCCGAGGCTCACCTGCACGGTGTCGACCTTCAGGTTCGCGAGCACGTCGAGCAGATACGTGACATTGAAGCCGATGTCGACGGTATCGCCCTGGTAGGCGATTTCCAGTTCTTCCTGCGCCTCTTCCTGATCGGCGTTGGTCGACATGATCTTCAGCTGGCCCGGCGCGATGATGCAGCGCACGCCCTTGAACTTGTCCGAGGTCAGGATCGCCGCGCGCTGCAGCGAACGCTGCAGTTCTTCACGGCCGATCTCGAACGTGTTCTTGTGCGCCTTCGGGATCACGCGCTGGAAGTCGGGGAACTTGCCCTCGACGAGTTTCGACACGAGCTCGACCTGACCGAACGTGAACTTGGCCTGGGTTTGCGCGATGTCGATGGTGACGGTGTCGTCGATGTCTTCGAGCAGGCGCTGCAGCTCGAGAATCGTCTTGCGCGGCACGATGACTTCCTGACGGCCGAACGTGCCGCCTTCGAGCTTCATCGACGAGAACGCGAGGCGGTGGCCGTCGGTGGCCACGGCCATCAGCTGGTCGCCGTCGACGACGAGCAGCATGCCGTTCAGGTAGTAGCGGATGTCCTGCTGCGCCATCGCGAAGTGCACCATGCCGAGCAGCTGGCGGAACGACTTCTGCGGGACGGTCAGCGTTGCGCCGAAATCCTTCGCCTGCGCGACGGTCGGGAACTCGTCGGCCGCCAGCGTCTGGAGTGCGAAACGGCTCTTGCCGGATTGAACGGTGAGGCGCTTGTCGGCGAGCGACAGCGTGACCTGGCCGTCAGGCATCGCGCGCAGGATGTCGAGCAGCTTGCGCGCCGCGACGGTGGTCGCGACCTGGTCGCCGCCGACGCCGAAATCGGCGCGCGTGGTGATCTGCAGCTCCAGGTCGGTCGACAGGAACGAAACGTCCGAGCCGTTCTTGGTGATCAGCAGGTTGGCGAGGATCGGCAACGTATGGCGGCGTTCGACGATGCCGCTGACCGTTTGCAGCGGCCTGAGGAGGGTGTCTCGTTCGGTCTTGACCAGTTGCATAGAGTTCCTTCGTTGAGTAACGGCCTGCAGCGCAGCAGCCTCGCAGCGCCCCGCCGGCCGGGCTCTTGGCCCGCCACCACCGGGGCGGTCAAACCAGTATTGTGCCTCAAAACCGAACCGCCCCCCTTAAATTGGGGCGGAGGCCGAATTATCAAGCGCGCCTCGCGCTCAGCCCTTCAGCGTCTGTTCCAGCACGTGCAGCTCGTGGTTGAGCTGCGCGTCCTTGCTGCGTTCGTCGGCGATCTTGCGCACCGCGTGCAGCACGGTGGTGTGGTCGCGCCCGCCGAACAGCTCGCCGATTTCCGGCAGGCTCTTCTGCGTGAGTTCCTTCGCCAAGTACATCGCGATCTGCCGCGGCCGCGCGATGTTCGCGGGACGCTTCTTCGAATACATGTCGGCGACCTTGATGTTGTAGAAGTCGGCGACGGTCTTCTGGATGTTCTCGACCGAAATCTGCCGGTTCTGCACGGTCAGCAGGTCCTTCAGCGCTTCCTTGGTCAGCTCGATCGAGATCTCGCGGCCGTGGAACTTCGAATACGCGAGGATCTTGCGCAGCGCGCCTTCGAGTTCGCGCACGTTCGAGCGCAGGTGCTTCGCGACGAAGAACGCGACGTCTTCCGACAGGTTCACGTATTCCGACTGCGCCTTGCGCATCAGGATCGCGACGCGCATCTCGAGCTCGGGCGGCTCGATCGCGACGGTGAGGCCCGAGTCGAAGCGCGAGATCAGGCGATCGTCGATGCCCGAAATCTCTTTCGGATAGGTATCGCTGGTGATGATCACCTGCGCCTTGTTCGCGACCAGCGCCTCGAACGCGTAGAAGAATTCCTCTTGCGTGCGCGACTTGCCCGAGAAGAACTGAATATCGTCGATCAGCAGCAGGTCGAGCGAGTGGTAGTAGCGCTTGAAGTCGTCGAACGCCTTGCGCTGGTACGCCTTCACCACGTCCGACACGTATTGCTCGGCGTGGATGTAGCGAATCCGTGCGCCGGCCTTGTCGAGCAGCAGCTGGTTGCCGATCGCGTGGATCAGGTGGGTCTTGCCGAGGCCGACGCCGCCGTACAGGAACAGCGGGTTGTACGAAATGCCGGGATTGTCCGCGACCTGGATCGCGGCGGCGCGTGCGAGCTGGTTCGCCTTGCCGGTCACGAAGTTGTCGAACGTGAGCACGGGGTTCAGCTTCGAACGCTCGTACATCGAATCGGCTTCGCCGCCGTTGGCGGGCGCGGCACCCGGGCCCGGGCGCCACGTGCGGCGGCCGGCCGCCGCTTCGTGCGCGGGCAGGCTCGGCAGGTCGATGTCGGCGTCGTCGGCGTTCAGGTGGTGCGCGGCAGCCGCCGACGGCGTCATCGGCACGTCGGCCGGCGCGGCAGCGGCATTCGCGGCGAGGTTGGCG
>NZ_CABVQC010000111.1 GCF_902499175.1 Burkholderia aenigmatica | reverse complement strand
TCTTTTCTTCTTCATCGGCATATCCATGGCTTTTACACCTCATGATATGCCCCGCCCACAAAATGACGGATAGGTCCAACCTCGGCGACCTGATCGTCAGCCCCGCGCTGATCGCGTGGGGTTCGGGCGCGCTGCGCACGGTCGCGGCGATCGAATTCGTGTTTCCGACCGGACAGTACGACGCGCATTCAGCGCTGAACACCGGCAAGAACTATTACACCGCGCGGCCGGTGTTCGGCGTGTCGTGGCTGCCGAACGACAAGGTCGAGGTGTCCGCGAAGATCACGTACAGCTTCAACTCGCCGAACAACGGCACCCACTACCACTCGGGGAACCTGTTTCACGTCGACTATTCGGCGAGCTATGCGGTCACGCCGAAGGCGCGGGTCGGCTTGTCGGGCTACTTCGTCAAGCAGACCACGGACGACATGCAGAACGGGCAGCCGGTCGCGGGCGACGGCTTTCGCGGCCAGACGTTCGCGATCGGGCCGGGGTTTCGCTACCAGTTCAGCAAGATCAGTGTGGAAGCGCGCGTCGTGAAGGAGTTCTTCGTGCGCAACCGGCCGGCCGGGGAGGCCGTGTGGGCGAAGGCCGTCATTCCGTTCTGACCTGACGGCGCGGCGCCGGTTGCGCGCGTGACGCCGCCGTTGCGGGGCCGGGGCGTCACGCGACACGGCGTCGTGCGTTACCGCGCGAGCGCCGCGAGACGCGGGAACAGCGGCAATGCGTTCGCATGGTTGATCGCGGCGTGCCGGTCGGCGCCGAGCGCCGCATACGCATCCTGCGCGTGGGTGAACGATGTGCTGACGGCGGGCGGCGCGTACGGGAAGTCGCTGCCGTACAGCACGCGATCGGGTTGCGCAAACGCGGTGAGGCTCGGCAGTGCGGACGGCGACGACAGCGCGGTATCGAAGTAGAACGTGCGCAGCAGGTCGAGCAGCCCGTCGCGATTCGGCACGTCGTTGCGTACGCCCGGCGCGAGTTCGGCAAAGCGGTACGCGGTGTACGGCAGGAAGCCGCCCGCGTGCGACAGGATGATGCGCACGTTCGGATGCCGCGCGATCACGCCGTTCAGCACGAGCTGGACGGCCGTGCGCGTCGTATCGAACGGATAGTCGAGCAGCGGGCCGGGCATCCCGGGCACCGCGTCGATCGCGGGCTTCGCCGGGTGGATGAACACGACTGCGCGGCGGCGGTCGAGTTCTGCCCAGACGGATTCGAAGGCCGGATCGCCCAGATAGACGCCGCCGTAGTTGCTGAGCAGCACGACGCCGTCGGCCTTCAGCGTGTCGAATGCGTGGCCGATTTCGGCGAGCGTGCCGTCGACGTCGGGCAGCGGCAGCGTCGCGAAGTTGCCGAAGCGGTCCGGCCGTTGTGCGACGAGGCCGGCCACGTATTCGTTGACCTGGCGCGCCATGTCGCGCTTGGCCTGGCCGTTCCAGCCCTGGACGCCGGGCGCCGTCAGCGACAGCACGCCGGTCTGGATTTCCAGCGAATCCATGAACGCGATCGCGCTTTCCGGGCTCCAGGTGGGGCTGCCCCAGCCGGACGGGTCGCCGCCGTGGGCGGGCAGCGCATCGGCCCAGAACGGCGGGACGACGTGTTGGTGGACATCGATACGGTTGCGGTCGGACATGACTCGGCTCCTGTGGAAGTGCGCTGCGGTGCAACGTCTGACCGTCAGGATGCGCATGGTTGATTTTTCAATCAAATACATTAAATTTCAGGATTGATTGTTTTCAGTGATGAATCGACCGTATGGACCTTCGCCATTTGCGCTACTTTCTCGCGGTTGCCGAAGAGGGGCATTTCGGCCGTGCGGCGGAGCGGCTGCATATCGTGCAGCCCGCGCTGAGCATGCAGATTCGCGCGCTCGAGGAGGAACTCGGTACCGCGCTGTTCGAGCGCAGCACGCGCAAGGTGGCGCTGACGGACGCCGGCCGGCTGCTGGTGACCGAGGCGCGACACACGCTCGAGCAGGCCGAGCGCGCGAAGACGCTGGTGCAGCGCGCGGCACGCGGCGAAACGGGCGTGGTGCGGATCGGCTTCGTCGGCAATGCGGTCGCGACGGGGCGGCTGTCCGACGACCTGATTGCGTTTCATGCGGCGTGGCCGGAAGTGACGCTCGACCTGCACGAGATGGCGCCGGCCGCGCAGCAGGACGCGATCCTCGCGGGCCGGCTCGACATCGGCTATTGCCCGGCTTTCGGCACGGCGTTCGATCCGAAGCTGGCCGTACGGACGGTCGGCAGCTGGGCGTGGGACGTGATGATGAGCGACCGGCACGCGCTGGCGAAGCGGCGCACGGTGAGTGTCGCGGCACTCACGGACGAGCCGTTCATTTTCTACGCGGCGGACGGTGACGACGAAGGACAGCTTGCGATCCTGCGGCGGGTGCTCGGCAAGACGCCGCGCATCGCACACAAGGTGAGCAGCACGCTGTCGGTGCTGGCGTTGACGGGGGCTGGCCTCGGCGTGGCGCTGGTGCCGTCGCCGCTGAGCCGGATCGCGGCGCCGAACATCGTGTACCGGACACTCGCCGGCAGCGTGCCGGGCTCCGAACTCGTCGCACTCAGCCGGATCGGCGGGGAATGGGGGGCGGTACAGCAGTACCTGGCGATGCTGGGCGAGCGCGCCGCGTGAGGGTCGCGGCGCGCTTCGGTATTACTCTTCGTCCATCAACCGGACCTTGACCCGCTTGCCCTTGATCTTCCCTGCATTGAGCTTGCGCAGCGCGTCGCGCGCCACGCCGCGCTCGAGCGCGACATAGGTCGAGAACTCGGTCACGTTGATCTTGCCGATCTGCTTGCCGTCGAACCCGGCGTCGCCGGTCAGCGCGCCGAGCACGTCGCCCGGGCGGATCTTGTCCTTGCGTCCGCCGAGGATCTGCAGCGTTTCCATCGGCGGCGTCAGCACGCCGTCGTCGGCCGGCTTCAGTTCCGCGAGCGGATGCCATTCGACGTCGCGCTTCTGCGCCTGCTCGATCCCGCCGACGCGGCCCATCTCGTCCATGCTCGCGAGGCTCAGCGCCCAGCCGTCCTGATCCGCGCGGCCCGTGCGGCCGATGCGGTGCACGTGCACTTCGGGGTCGGGCGTCACGTCGACGTTGATCACCGCTTCGAGCTGCGCGATGTCGAGCCCGCGCGCGGCGACGTCGGTTGCCACCAGTACCGAGCAGCTGCGGTTCGCGAACTGGATCAGCACCTGGTCGCGCTCGCGCTGGTCGAGCTCGCCGTGCAGCGCGAGCGCGTGGAAGCCCTGCGCGTGCAGCACGTCGAGCAGGTCGCGGCACTGCTGCTTCGTGTTGCAGAACGCGATCGTGCTCACCGGCCGGTAGTGGTTCAGCAACTGGCCCACCGCATGCAGCCGCTCGTCTTCCGTCACTTCATAGAAGCGCTGGCGGATCTTGCTGTTGTCGTGACGCTCTTCGAGCTTGATTTCCTTCGGGTTGCGCAGGAACTGCTGGCTCAGTTTCGCGATGCCGTCCGGATAGGTCGCCGAGAACAGCAGCGTCTGGCGCGTGGTCGGGCACATCCGCGCGACCTTTGCGATGTCGTCGAAGAAGCCCATGTCGAGCATCCGGTCGGCTTCGTCGAGTACCAGCGTGTTCAGCGCGTCGAGCTTCAGGTTGCCGCGATCGAGGTGGTCCATGATGCGGCCCGGCGTACCGACGACGATATGCGCGCCGTGCTCGAGGCTCTGCGCCTGCGGGCGCATCGGCGTGCCGCCGCACAGCGTCAGCACCTTCACGTTCTCTTCGGCGCGCGCGAGGCGGCGCACTTCCTGCGCGACCTGGTCGGCGAGTTCGCGCGTCGGGCACAGGATCATCGCCTGCACGTCGAAGCGGCGTGCGTCGAGGCGCGCCAGCAGCGCGAGCGAGAACGCGGCGGTCTTGCCGCTACCCGTCTTCGCCTGCGCGATCAGGTCTTGGCCGGCCAGCGCGATCGGCAGGCTCGCGGCCTGGATCGGCGTCATGTCGACATAGCCGAGCTGCGCGAGGTTGGCAAGCGTGGCGGGCGTCAACGACAGCGCGCTGAACGGCGTGGCGGTCGGCTGGGTCATTCCAGGTCTCCGAGGTAAGGGCGGCCTTCCATCTGCTCGTAGACGACCTTGCCTTCGTCGTCTTCGAAGCGTTCGAGGTAGTTGCGCGCGCCGCACAGCGGGCAGCGGAACAGCAGCCCCTGGCCTTCGTCCTTGATGACGACGTCGGACTGCTCCCACTGCGTGCCGCAGCTCTGGTTTCGGCAGGTAAACACGGTCTTTCTCCAGCTGAATTCGGTTGATGGCGCGCCCGGGCGGGCGCGGCAACGGCGGGCGGCGCTCGCGCGGCTTGGGCGCGGGCCGCACCGGGCGTCGCTTGGATTGCGTCGATGCGGATGATGGATCGGGCGGCGACAGGGTCGCGCGTGCCGCAATTCTAGCGGAAGCGGGCGACCGGCTGGGCGGTTCCGCCCGGGGCCCGCCAAGAAAAACGGCCGCCCCGGAGGGCGGCCGTGTCATGCGGCGCAACGGTGTCGCGCGGCGCTTGGCGCGTTACAGCGCCATGTCGGCCGAGGCCTTCGCCGGGCGGGCCGGCGCGGTGCCGGTGGCCTGCGACGGCGTGTTGACGTCGATCTTCGGCGGCGGCGACAGCTGCAGCACGTCGCTGGTGTACGTCCATTCCTCGACGACCTTCGCCGGGCTGTCGTTCAGCTTCGTGCCGTAGCTCGGCACGATCTGGCGGATCTTCTGCTGCCACTCGGGCGTCGCGACCTTGTCCTTGAACACCTTCTTCATCAGGTTCAGCATGATCGGCGCGGCCGTCGACGCGCCCGGCGATGCGCCGAGCAGGCCCGCGATGCTGCCGTCCTGCGACGCGACGATCTCGGTGCCGAGCTTCAGCACGCCACCCTTCACCGGGTCGCGCTTGATGATCTGCACGCGCTGGCCGGCTTGCCACAGGCGCCAGTCTTCCTTCTTCGCGTTCGGGAAGTATTCCTTCAGCGCGTTGAAGCGGTCGTCGTCGGACAGCATCAGCTGGCCGGCGAGGTACTGGACCAGCGGGAATTCGTCCACACCCACGCGCATCATCGGCGCGACGTTGTGCGTGTTGGTGCTCTTGAGCAGGTCGAAGTACGAGCCATTCTTCAGGAACTTGGTCGAGAACGTCGCGAACGGCCCGAACAGGATGATCTTCTTGCCGTCGATGATCCGCGTGTCGAGGTGCGGCACCGACATCGGCGGCGAGCCGACCGACGCCTTGCCGTACGCCTTCGCGAGATGCTGCTTCACGACTTCGGGGTTCTCCGTCACGAGGAACGAGCCGCCGACCGGGAACGCGCCGTAGTCCTTCGCCTCGGGGATGCCCGACGCCTGCAGCAGATGCAGCGCACCGCCGCCCGCGCCGATGAACACGAACTTCGCGTCGACCGATTGCGCCGGTTCATCCGAGTGCAGCTTGACCCACGTCACGTGCCATGTGCCGTCGGCATTGCGCGTGATCTCGCGCACTTCGCTCGACAGCGACAGCGTGAAGTTCGGCTGCGTCTTCAGGTAGCCGACGAACTGGCGCGTGATCTCGCCGAAGTTCACGTCGGTGCCGATCGGCGTCCACGTTGCCGCGACCTTCTGGTTGCGGTCGCGGCCTTCCATCATCAGCGGCACCCACTGCTTGATCTGGTCGTAGTTTTCCGAATACTGCATCCCGCGGAACAGCGGGCTCGCCTGCAGCGCTTCGTAGCGCTTCTTCAGGAAGCGGACGTTGTCGTCGCCCCACACGAAGCTCATGTGCGGCGTCGAGTTGATGAACGAGTGCGGGTTCTTCAGCACGCCCTGCTTGACCTGCCACGCCCAGAACTGGCGCGAGATCTGGAACGACTCGTTGATCTCGATCGCCTTCGAGATGTCGATCTTGCCGTCCGCCTTCTCCGGCGTGTAGTTGAGTTCGGCGAGTGCCGAGTGGCCGGTGCCGGCGTTGTTCCAGCCGTTCGAGCTTTCCAGCGCGACGCCGTCGAGGCGCTCGACCATCGTCATCGACCAGTCAGGTTGCAGCTCGTGCAGCCAGACGCCGAGCGTCGAGCTCATGATGCCGCCGCCCACCAGCAGGACGTCGACCTTCTTCGTATCGGCGGCGTGCGCGGACGACGCGGCGACGCACAGCGCAAGCGCCGACAGTATTACCCGTAACGTTTTGATCACAGCAGATCCCTTTTTCAACTTGGATGCATCGGTTTGCCACGCCGCCCGGCGCGTGTGTCGATCGCGGCGACACGCGGGTCCGGAGATCCGGATCGCGAATCCGGAATTCCGGATCGACGCCGCGCGCCGTTGCATTTGCGCACGCGAAACCGTCGGCAAGGACACCTTCGGATCGGCTTCCTGCGGGCAGGCAAGCGCCTGTGTCACAGTGGCGCACGACGCGCCCGGGCCCTTGCGGCAAGCCTGAGCGGAAGGCGCTTCGGGCTGCGTGGAAAGAGGCCGCGCGCGACGCGTTTTGCGGGGGCGGGGTGGCAAGGGGCGCGTAATGTAACCGAACTCGTTTGCTGTGTCACAAACGAAAAATACCGTTGTTTTCGTGGGGTTTTTTGCGTGTCCGGGTTTCCGGAATGACGGTCGCGGGAACCGGGAAAGATGGGGATAACTGCGCGGGATCGGGAGGGATTTTCGACGGGCGCTGCGTCGTGTCGCGGCAGCGCGCCGCGACACGATCGCGTGACGTCACGTCACTTTACTTCGCGGCACCGTTCCGGCAGAACTGGTCGTACGCTTGCGCCGAATTCGCGAAGCCCTTCTGTTTCGCGAGTTCCCACGGGCGCTCGCATTGCTGCGTTGCTTCGCACCACGAATAGCCGGCCGAAGGGATGCAGCCGTGCGCATCGCGATCGCTACCGGGCATCGGCGGTACGGCCGGCGCCGACGATTGAGCCGGCGGCGTGGATGGCGCGGCACAGGCGCTCAGTGCGAACGCGCAGGCCAGCGTGGCGGCCAGCGACACCGAAGGGAGGAAACGCTTCATTGGGTAGTGCTCCATGGGATGAGTTTCGGAGAGTCGGGCGGCGGCCTGCACGTTCGCCGCATCGTTCAGTCGCCTGGCACCGGCACGCGCGACGAGAACTTCACTTCGCGCAACGCGAGGCTCGACTGGATCGACGACACCCCGGCCTGCTTGCGCAACACGCGCTCGACGAATTCCGCATACGCGTCGAGATCGGCCGCGACGACCTGCAGGATGTAGTCGGCCGCGCCGGTGATCTTGTGGCAGGACGTCACTTCGTCGTGACGCCGCATCACGTCCTCGAAGTGATCGGAATCCTGGTCGGAATGCATGTTGAACGTCACCTGCACGAACGCGAACACGTTCATGCCGAGCGCGCGCCGGTCGAGATTCGCCTGGTAGCCGGTGATCACGCCCTCGTCCTCGAGCCGCTTGCGGCGCCGCCAGCAGGGCGTGACGCTCAGCGACAGCTTCTCGCCGAGCGTCGCGTTCGACAGCGCGCCGTCGTCCTGCAGCAGGCGCAGCATGGCGCGGTCGACGCCATCCAGTTCGGCCGACGCGCGATTTTTGCTCATTTCGTGGATTCCGTAGGCGGTTTTCTCAAAATTGTATAAAAGCCGCGCGTCGAAAGCAAAGCTATTGCCGGTTGCCGTCAATAAACTGTTGCCACCCTCACCGCAACAGTCAACCATGCTCACGGTCTACAGCAGCGATCACCAACTGCATCGCGGCGTCGAACTGAAGGACGGCGCGATCACCGATTCGTTCGAAAACCCCCTTCGCGCCGAAACGGTGCTCGCGCAGGTGCGCGCCGCCGGCCTCGGCGACGTGATCGCGCCGAAGCCGTTCGACCGCGCCCGCTACGCGGCCGCGCACAGCGCCCGCTATGTCGATTTCCTCGCCGGTGCGTGGGACGAGTGGGCCGCGACGGGCCGCACCTGCCAGGCGCTGCCGCTCGTGTGGCCGGTGCGCGCGATGCCGGCCGCCGCGACGCCGCCCGCGTTCATCGACGGCAAGCTCGGCTTCTACGCGATGGACGCCGGTGCGCCGATCAACGCCGGCACGTGGGATGCCGTGAGCGCGAGCGCGAACTCGGCGCTCACCGGCGCCGACCTGCTGTCGAGCGGCGCGGCGCGCGCGGCGTTCGCGCTGTGCCGCCCGCCCGGCCATCACGCGGGCCGCGAGTACATGGGCGGCTATTGCTACCTGAACAACGCGGCGATCGCCGCGCAGCACTGCATCGCGCAGGGCGCCGCGCGCGTCGCGGTGCTCGACGTCGATTTCCACCACGGCAATGGCACGCAGGACATCTTCTACGACCGCGCGGACGTGCTGTTCGCGTCGATCCACGGCGAGCCGCCGGTGTCGTACCCGTACTTCTCCGGCTATGCGGAAGAACGCGGCATCGGCGCGGGCGAAGGGTTCAACCTGAACCTGCCGCTGCCGAAGGGCACGCTGTGGGACACCTACTCGGCGGCGCTCGACCACGCGGCCACCGCGATCGACGCGCATGCGCCCGACGCGCTCGTCGTGTCGCTCGGCGTCGACACCTTCGAGCACGACCCGATCAGCCATTTCCGGCTGCGCTCGGCCGACTACCTGCGCATCGGCGCGGCGCTCGCGCGCCTGAACGTGCCGACGCTGTTCGTGATGGAAGGCGGCTACATGGTCGACGAGATCGGCATCAACGCGGTCAACGTGCTGCTGGGATTCGAAGGGCGCGCGTAACGCGCGGCGCCGACCGTTTCAACGGCGGCCGAGCCCCGTGCCGGCCGCCGCAACCGTGGAGCAAGGGCATGACGCGATACCTAAATGTGACGAGCGTGTCGACGCTCGTGGCCGAAGTCGGGATGACGCAGATCCTGACGACGATGGCCTCGACTATCGAGCAGGACTACCGGCGCTGGGAGACGTTCGAGAAGACCGCCCGCCTCGCCAGCCATTCGACTGACGGCGTGATCGAGCTGATGCCGACGTCGGACGCGCGGCTGTATGCGTTCAAGTACGTCAACGGCCACCCGAAAAACACCAAGGCCGACCTGCTGACCGTGATGGCGTTCGGCGTGCTGGCCGACGTCGATACCGGCTATCCGCTGCTGTTGAGCGAGATGACGCTGACGACCGCGATCCGCACCGCCGCGACCTCCGCATTGGTCGCGCGCTTTCTCGCACGTGCCGATGCACGTTCGATGGCGCTGATCGGCAACGGCGCGCAGAGCGAATTCCAGGCGATCGCATTCCACGTGATGCTCGGCATCGACGAACTGCGCGTGTTCGACATCGATCCGGCCGCGACCGACAAGCTGATTCGCAACCTCGCGTCGTTCGAGGGATTGCGCGTGATCCGCTGCGCGTCGGCGGCGGACGCGGTGCGTGGCGCGGACATCGTGACGACGGTCACGGCCGACAAGACCAACGCGACGATCCTGACGCCCGACATGATCGAGGACGGGATGCACGTGAACGCCGTGGGCGGCGATTGCCCGGGCAAGACCGAGCTGCATGCGGATGTGCTGCGCCGCGCACGCGTCATCGTCGAATACGAGCCGCAGACGCGCATCGAAGGAGATATCCAGCAGATGCCGGCGGATTTCCCGGTGATCGAGTTCGCGCGGATCGTGTCGGGTGCCGAACCGGGCCGCGAATCGGATGCGCAAGTGACGGTGTTCGATTCGGTCGGCTTCGCCCTCGAGGATTTCTCGGCGCTGCGCTATCTGAACGCCGCCGCGCGCGAGCGCGAGATCGGCATCGAGCTCGACCTGATTCCCGCGCCGCGCGATCCGAAGGACCTTTACGGCGTCGCGACGCGCGGCGAGTCCGCCGTGCTGCCGGCCGGGATCGGCCGAGCGGTGCGGGAAGCGCTGCATCACTGACCGTCCACGCTTCGTCATCCGAACCACAACACGTCCCGCATTGAACGGGACCCACAAGACTGACCAGGAGACAGACATGCTTCGACATTCCATGACGGCATTCGCGGCAGCGGCGGCGCTCACTTGCGCGCTGTCCGCACACGCGGACGAAATCGTGCGCATCGGCCACGTCGCGCCGCTGACCGGCGCGATCGCGCACCTCGGCAAGGACAGCGAGAACGGCGCGCGCCTCGCGGTCGAGGAAATCAACGCGAAGGGCCTGACGATCGGCGGCAAGAAGGTCACGCTGCAGCTCGACGCGCAGGACGACGCGGGCGATCCGCGCACCGCGACGCAGGTCGCGCAGCGGCTCGTCGACGACAAGGTCGTCGGTGTCGTCGGCCATCACAATTCGGGCACGTCGATTCCGGCGTCGCGCGTCTATCGCGACGGCGGCGTCGTACAGATCTCGCAGGCCGCGACCAACCCGACGTACACGCAGCAGGGTTTCAAGACGACCTACCGCGTGGTTGCGACCGACGCGCAGCAGGGGCCGGCGCTCGCGATGTATGCGGCGAAGAACATGGGCATCAAGACGGTGGCCGTGGTCGACGATTCGACCGCGTACGGGCAGGGCCTCGCGACCGAATTCGAGAAGGCCGCGAAGGCGGCCGGGATGAAGGTCGTGTCGCGCGACGCGACCAACGACAAGGCGATCGACTTCCGCGCGATCCTCACGAAGATCAAGGGCGCCAACCCGGACGCGATCATGTACGGCGGCATGGACGCGACGGGCGGCCCGCTCGCGAAGCAGGCGCGCCAGCTCGGCATGCGTGCAAAGATCCTCGCCGGCGACGGCGTGTGCTCGACCGACCTGCCGAAGCTCGCGGGTCCGGCGTCAGACAACGTCGTGTGCTCCGAGGCCGGTATCGCGCTCGAGAAGATGCCGGGCGGGGCGGCGTTCGCGAAACGCTATGAGGCGCGTTACCACCAGCCGATGCAGGTGTACGCGCCGTTCTCGTACGACGCCGTCTACATCATCGTCGACGCGATGAAACGCGCGAACTCGACCGACCCGGCGAAGGTGCTGGCCGCGATGCCGGCCACCGACTACAAAGGCGTGATCGGTGAGACGAGCTTCACGCCGCAGGGCGACCTGAAGCATGGGGCAATCTCGGTGTTCACGTACAAGAGCGGCAAGAAGGCGCTGCTCGATATCGTGAAGATGTAACGCAGCACTGCAAGCCGGTATCGCGCGCTGACCGCAGGCGCGGGCCTCAGGCCGCGATACCGGCGAACACGTCGTGGTCGACCACCCCTGGTACGAGGCGGGGCTGCCGCAGCCAGTCGAATGCAAGCTCGACGATGAGCGGTGTCGGGGCTGATTCGAGCGCTGGCCGGGCACACGCGCCGCTTACATCCGTTGCGCCTGCGTGTTGTCCGTGCGGCGCTCCGCGTCGTGCACGATGTGCAGCTCGCGCGTACGGATCGGCAGCGTGCAGCTCGCGTCGGCGAGCGTCTTGCGCACCTGGCGCGCGAGGCGCCAGCGCATTGCCCAGAACTTGTCGGTGTGCGTCCATACGCGCATGTTCGCGACGACCGTGCTGTCGTCGAAGCGCATCACCATCACGTCCGGCGCGGGATCCTGCAGCACGTCGGGATCGGCCGCGGCCAACCCGCGCAGCGCGTCGAGCGCGCGATCTATATCGTCATGCACCGAGACTTCCACTTCGAGATCGAGGCGGCGCGTCGGGTTGCGCGTGTAGTTGCGGATCGAGCTGCCCCACAGCGCGCTGTTCGGCACGTATTCGCAGATGCCGTCCGGCTTCGTCAGCCGCGTCATGAAGAGCCCGACCTCGTCGACGGTGCCCGCGACGCCCGTGCCGCCGTCGATATAGTCGCTGACCTTGAACGGCCGCAGCAGCAGAAGCATGATGCCGGCCGCGATGTTCTGCATCGTGCCCTGCAGCGCGAGGCCGATCGCGAGGCCGGCGGCGCCGAGCACCGCGACGATGCTCGCGGTTTCGATGCCGAGCTGCGACAGCGCGCCGACGATCGCGACGATACGGATGCCCCATACGGCGACGTCGCAGAGGATCGGCCGCAGCGTGTCGTCGACGCGCTCCTTGTTCGAGAGCAGACGGTTCAGCCAGTTGCCGATGCGTTTCGACAGCCACCAGCCGGCGACGAGCAGCGCCAGGCCGGCGCACAGCTTGATGGAGAGAGTGGACAGTGCGTTCCACAGGAACGTCCAGCGTTCCGGATGCAGGTGATCGAGCAACATGACGGGATTCCGGTTTGGAGAAACGGTGCGCGACGCGTCGCGTGCCTGCCGTGGTCGGGCAAGCTTGCGCTTACGTGCCGGCAGCGTTCGACCGTACTCGGGGCGAGATGGTTCGCGCGAATGGGTGGGGGCGAATGCCGCATCGCCGTGCCGCCAGGCCGCGAAATCGCGATTTCGATTTAGTATGAAGATGCTTTTCCATCAAATAGGACTTGTCCTATTCAGCCATTTCGATCACGCCGATACACTCGTTTTCACGTTGCCGGGTCGCGACGATCGTTCCTCCGCGTTACCCGGTTCTCTCCCGATTTTTCACTGACAGACAGCGAGTGACGACGTCATGCGGTTAGACCTGCGTTTCCGTCTCGCACGCGAACAAGGTCAACCCGCGCAGCGCGGCGTTCACGCTTTCCCGATGCGCCGCGCGCTGCTGCGCGGTGTCATCGCGGCGGCCTGTGCGGCCGGCGCACCGGGGGCGGTGGCCCACGCGTCTCACGACGCCGCGCCGTTTTCGCCCGTGATGGCTGACCTTGTCGACGTGCCCTTTTTCAATGCCGCGCGCACCACGTGGGGCGGTTTGCACGCATCGACGGCCGCGCCGCTCGACGTTGCCTATGCGTCGCATGCGTTGGCCGTGCCAGCGACCGGCGAACGCGACGACCCCGTTGCGCGCTTCGGTGCCTGCGTGGCTTACCGCGTGCTGTGCGATGCGGCGCGCGTGGCGGTCGAACGCGCGTACGCGTCGAGGTTCGATTACGGTCTTGCGTCGCCGTTGCCCGTGGTGGGCGCGCCGGCTGCGTTCGAACGGCGTCCCGTCGATCTTGCCGCCGCCGAGCCGTTCGTGCTCGCGGAAGCCGAGCGCGGCGCGCGGGCCGGCGTGATCGTCGGCAGCCTGCAGGCGTCGCTGGCACGCGCCGATCTGCCGGCCGGCGTTGCCGCGCAGATCACCCGCATGCTCGCCGGTCGCGTCGACCCGAAGCAGCGCGGTGTACTCGGCGACACGTTCCGCGTTGCATACGAACCCGACGGCACCGCCAAGCGGCCGGGCGGCGTGCGCGTGACGGCGCTCGAGCTGCGCTTTCGCGGCCAGCATGTCGCTGGCGTGTGGTTTGCGCCCGATGCCGGCTCGCCGGGCGCCTATTACGACCTCGGCGGTGTGCCGCTCGCCGGCGCGCGGTTTGCGATGCCGGTCAGCGCAACACGAATCAGCTCGCATTTCGGTACGCGCGTGCATCCGGTAACCGGTGCGCGCCATGTGCATTCCGGCGTCGATCTCGCGGCGCCGTCCGGGCGTGCGGTTCATGCGTCGGAGCGTGGCGTCGTCACGTTCATCGGCACCGCGCCACGCGGCTACGGCAAGTACGTGGTGATCCGCCACGACGGCGGCTATGCGTCGTACTACGCGCACCTGTCGGCATTCGAGCCGACGTTGCGAACCGGCATGCGGGTCGCGCGCGGCGAGCGTGTCGGCGCGGTCGGCAGCACGGGCACGGCCACCGGGCCGCATCTGCACTTCGAGGTCCGGCGGCACGATCGTCTCGTCGATCCGGTCGCGCTGGTCCAGGCGGGCAAGGCGGCGAAGCTGACGGGCGAACGGCGCGTCGCGTTCAATCGCGTGGTGCTCGACGCGCGCACGCATCTGGCGTCGGCTGCGTGGTCGCAGCCGGTGGCGATGGCGACGCTTGCCGGGTCGCTTGCTGGCTGACTGCCGGGGAAGGGCCGGCCGAGACGAGCCACGTCGCGGCCGATCAACGCAAACCGCTTACACGGCGGGTTCGACGGGCAACCAGATTTCCAGCACGCCGGTGCCCGTCATCGGATCGTAGTCCGCGCTGTAGCGCTCGAACTCGGGCGCGTCGACCGCCTTGAATTCCGACGTAGGCAGCCAGCCGTTCCAGATGCTGTAGAACGTCTGGTGCAGCGTGGAAATATGCCCGCTGTGTTCGAAGACCGCATACCGCTGCGGTGCGAGTTCGACACAGCGCAAGGGTGCGGTCAGTCGATCGCGGCTGGTGACTTCCACGCCCGCAATGTATTCGAAGCTGCCATCCGTATCGGGGTTGCAGCACACGCCGTAGGTCACATCGTCGACCTGGCCGGGAAGGGTACCGATGTATGGGATGAACGCTTGCCACAGCGCCGGAATGCCTTCGTTGGTTTCGAACGTGTAGCGGTCGCTCATGCCGGCGATTAGCCGCTTGCCGGTGGTTTCGAAGCGTGACGGTGCAACGTCGATGATCTTCAGTTCTTTCATGCGTAGCGGCTCCACAAGAGACAACCCGTCGAGGGTGCGCCGTGCCCGCACGTCCTCGGGCGTCACGCCGAAGAGATCGCGGAAGGCGCGCGTGAACGCCTCATGGGAGCCATAGCCGGCATCGAGCGCCACATGCAGGATGCCCGGCGCACCTTGTGCCAACGCGCGCGCCGCACGCGTGAGCCGTCTCGACCGGACATAGCGCATCACCGGCCAGCCGGTATTCATCGAGAACAGGCGCGAGAAACCGAAACGCGTCATGTCGCAATTGGCGGCAATCCTGTCGAGCGTCAATTCCCTGTCCAGCTGGGTTTCGATAAACCAGAGTGCTTGTCCAACCGGATTCATGGCATTCCAATGAGGGTGTCGGGCGGACTATATGGTATCGGCGGCGGGGGCATTTGATCGTTCTTGCGGGCGGGGCGTGCGCGGACGACGGGCCAAAGCAGATCGCCACGCCGGGCGGCGTGGCGAGGGGGCAGGATGGCGCTGCTTAGCCGAGCGGCCAGTTCAGGATGGCGATACCGTCGTTGTAGTCACCGTCCGTCCCGTCTTCCGACCCGACCAGACCGAAGTAGGTCTTCTTGAAGATGTCGACCTGGCGCGAGCCGATCTTCGACGGCTTGCCGTTCGCCGTCACGACCACGCGCACCTTCCCCTTGCCGGAGTTCACGATCTGCGTGTTCAGGTTCGCGTCCTGCGTGCCGGCGCCCTGGAACGTCGCGGCCGGTTTCGGGTTGTCGTCGACGAAGACCTCGATCGTCTGCGGCGCCGACGAATTGACCAGCGCGGTCACGCCGAACGCGATGTTCGGCGGCAGGTTGAAGACGCCGTCGCGTTCGCCGCCGCCGGTCGTCGTGGTATCCGGCTGCGTGGGCTGCGGCTGCGGCGTCGCCTTCGAGAAGTAATTGACCACCGCACCGACACCGAACTTCGCCGCGGCTCCGGGCAGCACGCCGGGCGCGCCGGCCCACGTCACCGTGCAGGCGACCACCTGCCCGGCCGCATCGGTCTTCACCTTGTTTTGCCAGCTGCCGACGTCGAAGCTGTACGGGATGGTCGCGATGTCGACGAACACATCGTATTGCGGCAGCTTTTCCACGAGCTGTGCGGTCATGAACTGGCGCATCCGGTCGAGCACCGCCTGGTCGCCGTTCGCCTGTACGGCGCTGGCATCGTTGCCCGCGAGTTGCAGCAGGGCGTACAGATCGTCATGGGTAAACGGTTGTGACATGTCGTCCTCGTCTCGATGAAAGGGCTCGCGTCGCGCGGCCGGTGAATGGGTTTCGCCGTTGTCGCGTACGGAGTACAGCAGTGGGACTGCCAATGACTGCTCGAATGAATCGGTTCGCAATGTGTGGTCGGCCCCGTCGTCACTGCGGGATCGACGGCGGCGCGCGCACCCGGCCGCGCCGCGCAATCGTGCTCAGCCCAGCGGCCAGTTCAGGAACACGATGCCGTCGTTGTAGTCGTCGTCGCTGCCGTCCTCCGAGCCGACGATCCCGAAGTAGGTCTTCTTGAAGAGGTCGACCTGCCGCGAGCCGAGCCGCGACGGCTTGCCGTTCGCCATCACGATCACGCGCACGCGCCCCTTGCCGGAGTCGAGCACTTTGGTGCCGAGGTTCTGGTCCTGCACGCCGGCGCCCTTGAACGTGGCGGCCGGTTTCGGGTTGTCGTCGACGTAGATGTCGATCGTCTGGTCGTTCGCCGCGTTGGTGAGCGCGGTGACGCCGAACTTGATGTTCGGCGGCAGGGTAAACGTGCCGTCACGCTCGCCGCCGCCGCCGATCGTGCCGCTACCCGTGCCGCCCGGGTTGCCGCCCGTGCCGGTTTCGCCGCTTCCGCTGCCGGGTGATGATGATTGCGCGGCTGTATCGCCGATCGCGGACAGGCTCGCGTACGAATCGATATGCATCGCGCTGCCGCGCACGCTTTTCCACTGGCCTTTCACGAACGTGACGCCGGTGCCGGCGTCGATCGTCGCGACGAGCGTGAACGGCATGCGCCCGGTGGCTTCGGGCACTTTCGACGAATAGGTGAAGCAGCCGTCCGCGACGACGCCCTTGTCGGTCGCGATCGCGAAATAGATGCCGGGGAAGTTGTTGCCGGTCGCGTACGGCGTCGGCACGTTGAGGATGACTTGCAGTTTCCCGTCTCGAATCTCTGCCTTGGCGATGTCGATGGTCAGGCCCGGGATGTCGACGTAGGTTTCCGATGTCGTCACGGGGGCGCTGTTGATCGAAGCCGAAAGGAGGGGCATGGAGGTCTCCGTTGGTAGGGCGGGTTTCGATGCAAAGAGGGTGAGGTGCCGCCGAATGCGGCGAGCAACCGCCGGCCGGCCTGGAGGCGGGCGGCGGCGGTGAGTCGTCGGGTGCGCGTCAGGTCAGCCGATCGGCCACTGGAGCACGACGATGCCGTCGTTGTAGTCGCTGTCGTGGCCGTCTTCCGACACGACGATCCCGAAGTTGACCGTGTACGGCGAGCCGTCCGATTTCTTGCCGTTGATCGGCGCGAGGCGCGCATCGGTGGCCGATGGCTTGCCGTTCACCGACACTTCGAAGCGGATCTTGCCGTTGCCGGAATTCAGCGTCGCTTCACGCGTGCCGTCGCGCGTCGTCAGCTTGTGATATGCGGCGGGTTCCTTGCTGTCACCGATAAACAGCTTGATGTGTTGCTGCTCGGCGGCATTCGCGAAGAAAATCGCGCGGAAATCGGTATTCGGCGGAATCGAAAACTCGCCGGCGCGATTGGAAGACGTTTGAGAATCGGCCATGCTTTCCTCCTGAGGAATGATGGGTAAGGCTTCGAGCTGTGTCGCGCAAACGTTTGCCGTTTGAAGCACGACGAGTCGAGCATGCCGAAAAATAAATAAAAAAATATTCGCCGGAGAATGGCTATTGTTCAGTAAATCGAAAACGGAGGTTAATCGATTTAATGAAATGTGTTTAATCGAGGGTATTTCGATATATTCAAGAAACTATATCGGCGCGTGTATCGATTTTTTGAACGATGCGCGGTTGCGCAGGCGGGGCGGATGGGGAGACAGGAGGCGGGGGCAATCGGGCTTCGGCGCGGACGCTCGGCGTTCGCATATGGCAGCGTTAGCGTTTCAACACCATCTTTCTCTGTCGTGGCCGCGCCCACCGACCACCACCGAACGTCCACGCTGAAACCCGATTGAATGCAACAGGAGGGGGTGCGGCAACCGGCGAAGTACGTAGACCAACTCACTCCGAACGTGAACAGGGGCATCACCGGCACCGCACCCGTGAAGGATATCGACGGGGCCGCATGCCGCCTATCGGACAGGACTGATTCTGAGCGATCAAATTCGGCGCCATTTGCACTCAGCCCGTTGACAGCCCCCATCGCCCTGTGATTTGATTTCGGCCATGCAAGCCGCCCAGCCCCTCTTCTCGCTACGACTACTAGTGCAGTGTTCCGTTCTGTTTGGAACTTAAGCGACTGTTGGCGCGAATGACCTTCTGCAAGATGTCGCGCGC
>NZ_CABVQC010000110.1 GCF_902499175.1 Burkholderia aenigmatica | reverse complement strand
GTTCTGCCGCCGGCGCCGCGGCGTCCTGCGCGGCAGCCGGCGCGGCCGGCGCCGTGCCGTGCCCGACGCGGATCTGGCTTTCGTCGATCACGAAGCAGCACACGGCGACGATGTCGTCGGACGGCACGTCCGATTCGACCCACAGCGTCAGGTCGGCGCCCGCTTCCTCGCGGCCCACGATCCGGCCGAGGTTGCCGAGTTCTTCAGTGAGCAGTTCACGATCCTTCGCGTCGACGCCCACGAGCGTGATCTTCAGGTGCGGGCCGCCTTCGCCCGCGTCGCCCGCCGGATGCGCGGCCGCGACGGCCTGCTCGATCACGTGGTCGGGCGCGCGATCGTCGCCGGCGGCCGGTTCCGCGGCCGGAGCAGCCGGTGCAACGGCGGCAGCGACCGGCGCCGCCGGCACAGGCACGGCGGCAACGGGCGCACCCGCGCTGCTCTCGGCCTTCAGCCGTTCGAGCTTCGCGCAGATCGTCGCGGCGGCGGCCGCGTCCGGTTCGGCGCTGGCGCGGTAGTCGACGAGCTGGTCGGACAGCACGTCCTTGGTCTCGAGGAACGCGTCGACCATTTCCTTGGTCAGCGTCAGCTCATGGTTGCGCGCGCGGTCGAGCAGCGATTCGAGGATGTGCGTCGTATCGGTCAGCGCGGAAAAGCCGAACGTCGCCGCGCCGCCCTTGATCGAATGCGCGGCGCGGAAGATCGCGGCCAGATCCTCGGGGTCGGGCGAACCGACGTCGAGGTTCAGCAGCAGCTGCTCCATCTGCGCGAGCAGCTCGTCCGCTTCGTCGAAAAATGTCTGGTAGAACTGAGTGATGTCGAGAGTCATGCCCGGTCCCGGGTTGAATGCGTCGCGTGAATGTCAGGAAGCGGCCGGCTCGGACAGCGTCGCGACCAGGTCGACCAGCACGGCGGGGTCGATCGGCTTCTCGATCCAGCCGGTCGCGCCTGCGTCGCGCGCGGCGTCCTTGAACGCGTCGCTGCCTTCCGTCGTCAGCACGAGGATCGGCGTGTTCGCATACGCGCCCAGCAGGCGCAGCGACGCGATCACCTCGAGCCCGCTCTTGCGCGGCATGTTCTGGTCGGTCAGCACCAGGTCGTACTGCCGGGCGACCGCCAGGTCGAAGCCGGCTTCGCCGTCCGGCGCCACCGTCACGTCGTAGCCGGCCTGCGCCAGCGTCGCCTGCAGCAGCGCACGCATGGTCGCGGAGTCGTCGATGGCGAGAATGGTTCGGATCATGTCTGTCTCGGAATCTTGTAAACGTCAGGGTTTCGGCACCGCGACGGCGGACGCCGCGAGCGCCGGGCGCACGGCCGGCGCCGGGGCCAGCTGCTGCGCGAGCTGCTGCGAGCCGGCCGCATCGGCCGACAGCGTCGTGGTCGTCGCATCGTCGCGCATCAGCGCCTCTTCGGATTTGCGGTTCAGCACGATCACGCTGATCCGGCGGTTTTCCGGATCGAGCGGGTCGGCCTTGTTCAGGTTCTGCGTCGACGCGAGGCCGAGCACGCGCAGCACTTTCGCCTCGTCCATGCCGCCGGAGATCAGCTCGCGGCGCGACGCGTTCGCGCGGTCGGCCGACAGCTCCCAGTTGCTGTAGCCGCCCTCGCCGCCCGCGTACGGCACGGCGTCGGTGTGGCCCTGGACGATGATCCGGTTCGGCACGTCGTTCAGCGTCTTGCCGATCTCGCGCAGGATGTCGCGCATGTACGGCTCGACGTTGTCGCTCGACATCGCGAACATCGGCCGCTTCTGCGTATCGACGATCTCGATGCGCAGCCCCATCAGCGTGGAATCGATGCGGATCTGCTGCTTGAACTGGCGCAGCGTCGGGTTGGCCTCGATCGCGGCCATCAGCTTGATCTGCAGGTCGTGCAGGCGCGTCTGCTCGAGCCGGTCCTGCGCGCCCTGCGCCTGCGACCGGGAATGCTCGTCGCCCGCTTTCGCAAAGCGCTCGGCGAGCTGCGTCGTGCCGTCGGTGCGGTGCAGCGTGCCGGCGTCGACGCTCGACAGGTCGCGGCCGCCGCCGTTGATGATGCTGGAATCCTGCGAGCTGCGGTCGCCGCTGCCGAACAGCGCGGCCTTCAGCGGCGTATTGAAGTATTCGGCAATCCCCTTCAACTGCACCGACGTGACCGAGCTCAGCAGCCACATCAGCAGGAAGAACGCCATCATCGCGGTCATGAAGTCCGCGTACGCGAGCTTCCAAGCGCCGCCATGGTGGCCCTTCTTCGCCGGGGCCACCCGCTTGACGACGATCGCGCGATCCTTGCTTTTGCTCATCGGGCGCTCCGCGTCACTTCGCCTTCACGCGGCGCACATGCTCTTCGAGCTCGGAAAACGACGGGCGCTCGGTCGAGAACAGCACCTTGCGGCCGAACTCGACCGCAATCGCCGGCGCATAGCCGTTCAGCGTCGCGAGAATCGTCACCTTGATGCACTGGAACATCTTGGTCGACTCGGCGACGCGCTGCTCCGCGAGGCTCGCGAGCGGCCCGATCAGCCCGTACGACAGCAGGATCCCGAGGAACGTGCCGACCAGCGCCTGCGCGATCATCGCGCCGAGCACCGCGGGCGGCTTGTCGGCGGACGCCATCGTGTGCACGACACCCATCACGGCCGCGACGATACCGAACGCCGGCATCGCGTCGCCGACGCGCATCAGCGCGTGCGCAGGCCCCTCGCCTTCCGTGTGGTGCGTCTCGATCTCCTCGTCCATCAGGCTCTCGATCTCGAACGCGTTCATGTTGCCGCCCACCATCAGGCGCAGGTAGTCGGTCAGGAATTCGACAATGTGGTGATCGGCGAGGATCTTCGGGTATTGCGTGAAGATCGGGCTCTTTTCCGGATCGTCGATGTCGGCCTCGAGCGTCAGCGTGCCTTCCTTGCGTGCCTTCGCGAGCAGCACGTAAAGAAGCGCCATCAGCTCCATATAGACATCCTTCGTGTATTTCGAGCCCTTGAAGAGCGTCGGCAGCACGCGCAGCGTGGCTTTGATGGTCTTGCCGCCGTTGCCGAGGATGAACGCGCCGACGCCGGCGCCCACGATCATCAGGATCTCGACGGGCTGGATCAATGCGCCCAGATGCCCGCCTGCCAGCGCATAACCGCCGAAGACGGACAACAGCGTCACGAGTGTTCCCACGATAATCAGCACTGCCTGTCCCTCACGAATGACCGGCGGGGAGACCGCCGTTAAACAGGTTTACGGCAGTCGGCAGGAAAACTTTCGCGGCCGCCCGGCGGCGGCGCGGAGGTGTTTACCAGCAATTCGCAGACGCTTCGCGCCGCCCGGCGCGGCCGCTTGCGCCCCGCCCGGCAGTGCTCAGGCCGCGGCGGCGGCCAGTTCGGCGCGCGCGGCGGCGGCCTTGCGGGTCTTGCCCGCGCGCGACGGCGGCTGGCAGAGGCCGCAGACGAAACCTTGATGCGGATCATGCGCATGCGCGACGAAGTGGCCGCCGCAGCGCGTGCACGGGGTCATCTGCAGCATCCCCGAATCGAAGAAGCGCACGAGCGTCCACGCGCGCGTGAGGCTCAGCGCGGCCTCGTCGCCGGACAGGTTCACGTGCTCCAGATAGAGCCGGTACGCCTTCACGATCGACTGGATCGGGTCGCAACGGCCGTGGTCCTGCATGAACCGGTAGATGTTGTAGAACAGCGACGAGTGGATGTTCGGCTGCCACGTCATGAACCAGTCGGTCGAGAACGGCAGCATCCCCTTCGGCGGCGACACGCCCTTCAGTTCCTTGTACAGCTTGATCAGACGGTCCCGCGACAGGCTCGTCTCCGCTTCCAGCAACTGCAGCCGGGCGCCCAGTTCGATCAGTTCGATGGCGAGGGTGATTTCCTTCACCTCGATCACGACGCTTTTGCTTGCCATGGTGAAAACCGTCCGCTTGACGTTGTTCGGATGGATGGCCAATACGCTGCCCACCGGCGCGGCACGCCGGGACAGTCGCAAGGCGGGATGGATCAGCGGACGCCTTCGACCTGCTGCCCGGCCATCAGGATGGCCGAGTGGGCGTGCGCGACGACATCGCTGCGGCCCTTGTCGGCGAGCGACGACAGCAACGCGTGATCGTCGAAGCGAAAGCGGCACAGCATCTGGTTCGACGCGGCGAGCTTCACGGTCTGTGCGAGCGTGAGGTTCCCGAGCACGTCGGCCAGTTCCTGGGAAATTCCCATGCGGAACATGCCCATCGCCTTGTCTTCCCGCAGCAGGCGTTGCGCGAGGAGGAGGTACGACAGGTTGACCTCTTTGATCTCACTGAGCATTTCGCTGGTAGCGCTCATGATTCCCCCGTTAAAGAGCTTTGCTTTGGCCATTCGTGTTATGAAAACGTTTGCTCGATCGGGGCGCTCTTGGCGCTCAGTCGGCTCGTTTATAGTCTTACAGGGCGAATTTTGGCCAAACGGCATTTACGCCGGTATCAGCGAAGTGGCGTATGCCATGCAGGATTTGTCTGTAAACCGTGTAGGAATTTTTCCGACAAGGCGAATTGAAAGCTGAAATCGGGGAAGCAGGTGACAGCGCGAATTCGGCTGCGATGGATCCGATGGCCTCCGCGCGGTAGCGAAAGGCTTGCCGGCAAGGCTGCCGACAACCGGATCGGTAAAAATTATAGTGGTTTTTCACGATGACGCAACAATAGTTGCGTCTATCTCCATTTCTGATTCCGCGCCCTTTTTCTCGGGGTTTTCGCGTATTTCATCGTGTAACAAGCCTTAAGTGTTTGAAAAAACACTCGAACCCCTCAAGGCGATATCGATAATGGACTCCAATGGGCGGCGGCGCGAGCCGTGCCGGCCCGCCCCGCAGCTTGCCGTCCGGCGCCCCGCGCACCCCGCCCAGGGCACGGCCACGTACCGCCAACCGCGTACGTCGGCGAGTTCCGCAACCTTGCACGGGATCCGCATCGGCGCTACCGCGCCCTCGGATCGAAACAGGAGAACCCCCATGCGAATTGCCCAGATCGCGCCGCTTTACGAAGCCGTTCCGCCGAAACTCTATGGCGGCACCGAGCGTGTCGTGTCCTACCTCACCGAGGCGCTCGTCGAACTCGGCCATGACGTGACGCTGTTCGCCAGCGGCGACTCCGTCACGTCGGCCCGTCTCGAGGCGGCCTGGCCGCGCGCCCTGCGGCTCGACCCGTCGATCCGCGATTCGATGGCGCCCCATATGCGGCTTCTCGAACAGGTCGCCCGGGTCGCGCACGAATTCGACGTGCTGCACTTCCACCTCGACTACCTGCCGTTCCCGCTGATGTCGCGCCTCGACACGCCGTACGTGACGACGCTGCACGGCCGCCTCGACCTGCCGGAGCTGCAGCCGGTGTTCGACGCGTTCCCGGACGCGCCGGTCGTGTCGATCTCGAACAACCAGCGCAAGCCGCTGCCGCAGGCCGCGTGGGCCGGCACCGTGTATCACGGGCTGCCCGACACGCTGCTCACGCCGCAGCCGGGCGTGAAGCCCGAATACCTCGCGTTCCTCGGCCGGATCTGCCCGGAAAAACGCGTCGACACCGCGATCCGGATCGCCGCGCAAAGCGGGCTGCCGCTGAAGATCGCCGCGAAGGTCGACAAGGCCGACGCCGACTATTTCAAGGACGTGATCGAGCCGCTGCTCGGCGAGGCGCACGTCGAGTTCATCGGCGAGATCAACGAGGCGCAGAAGCCCGCGTTCCTGTCCGGCGCGAAGGCACTGCTGTTCCCGATCGACTGGCCGGAGCCGTTCGGCCTCGTGATGATCGAGGCGATGGCCTGCGGCACGCCGGTCGTCGCGTTCAACCGCGGCTCGGTGCCCGAAGTGATCGAGGATGGCGTAACGGGCTTCATCGTCGAGGACGTCCAAGGCGCGGTCGGCGCGCTGCACCGGCTCGACAGCCTGTCGCGCACCGCCATCCGCGAACGTTTCGACACGCGTTTCAGCTCGAAGGCAATGGCGCAGCGTTATGTCGAAACTTACGAATCGCTTTGCACGCGAACCCGCCAACCGGCATTGCGCCGGGTCGCCGGCGCCTGACACGGAAATCCGCGAGGAAATATTCCGTAATCGAATCCGCGCCGAAATCGGCGCGCAAAACAAAAGAGCCGCATCTCGATGCGGCTCTTTTGCGTTGGGTTTTCGGTCATTCGATCAGGAAACGATCGCGATTTTTACCGACGATCCAATTCGGCGGCTTGCCGCGCCCACTCCACGTCGCGCCCGACTTCGGATCGCGGTATTTCGGCGGCAGCGGCGCCTTCTTCGGCGGACGCCCGCGCTTCGCTCGCTCCGCGAAGCCCAGATCCTGGGCCGTCAGCCCGTATTCGGCAATCTTTTGCTGGACTTCGGCAATCACCGCCGCCACTTCCTGGCGGCGCACGTCGTCCGCCTGGGCCTGCAGATCGGCGATCTGCGCCTTGAGTTTCGCGTATTGAGACATTTTTTGACTCCCCTTTTCGATGATGCGGCCCCGGCGAATCCGGCCGGGATACTCACATCCGTTACGCCATCTGCACTGCTGCCCTGCCCTTCGATATTAATGCTGTCATCTTTAACCGATTTGGCTATATCGAGAATGCGGACTTATTCTAATAAAAGGCATTCGTCAGCCATTCAAATTTAACAATCGTTGACCCTCCCCGCCCCGATTCATTTCCTATAATCCAGACCAATTCCGGTGACGGTTTAATTCCGTCGTGTCATCCGGTTGTCTTCAATCCACTTGAACGAGGTCCTTACATGAATCTTTCTCAGCGTCTCGCTGCAGAGGTATTCGGCACGTTCTGGCTGGTGCTCGGCGGGTGCGGAAGCGCCGTGCTGGCCGCCGCCTTTCCGGGCCTCGGCATCGGCTTTGCCGGCGTCGCACTAGCCTTCGGCCTGACCGTGCTGACGATGGCATTCGCCATTGGCCATATTTCGGGTTGCCACCTGAATCCCGCAGTGAGCGTCGGCCTGACGGTCGCCGGCCGCTTCCCCGCACGCGATCTCGTGCCGTACATCGTCGCGCAGGTTGTCGGCGCGACGATCGGCGCATTCGTGCTGTACCTGATCGCGACCGGCAAGCCGGGCTTCGACGTCGTCGGCAGCGGCTTTGCGACGAATGGCTTCGGCGAGCGCTCGCCCGGCCACTACGCACTCGGTGCGGCGTTCATTTGCGAAGTCGTGATGACGGGCTTCTTCCTGTTCGTGATCCTGGGCGCCACCGACAAGCGCGCACCGGCCGGCTTTGCGCCGATCGCGATCGGCCTTTGCCTGACGCTGATTCACCTGATCTCGATCCCGGTCACCAACACATCGGTGAACCCGGCCCGCTCGACCGGCCCGGCACTGTTCGTGGGCGGCGAAGCGATCGGCCAGCTCTGGCTGTTCTGGGTGGCGCCGATCATCGGCGCGGTACTCGCCGGGATCATCTACCCGCTGGTCGCAGGGCGTGACAACGCCGTCGACCGGCTGCCGGCATCGGCTCGCACAAGCGAATAAAACACTACGGGGTCAAGCGAGCAGAGCAGCGAGCCTCACGCTGTCCAAGAAGATCGAGGCAGGTAATTTCGACGGGCGCCACTGGCGCCCGTTTTTCATTTCCGCCGGAGCAGGACGCTCAGGATGCGGCGGGGTTGCCTTCGAGCGAGAACAGCGTGCGCAGGTGGCGGGCGACGCCCGCGTCGAAGTTGTTGCCGATCCGCGGGATGTGCGGCAGCCGCGCGACCAGGTCGGGGTTCGCGTTGTTCATCATGAACGCGTGGCCGGCGGTTTCGAGCAGGTCGATATCGTTCATGTTGTCGCCGAACGCGATGCAGTGGCCGGTGTCGACGCCGAGCCGCGCGAGCACCGAGCGCAGCGCGCGGCCCTTCGACACGTTCGCGGTCATCACTTCGAGGCAGTCGGGCAGCGAGTACGTGACGTACAGCGCATCGCCGAAGCGCACGCGCATCTGCTCGGCGACGACCGCCAGATCGGCCGGATCGCCGATGTACAGCACCTTCGCGATATCCGCGCCGTCGTGCGCGGCCATGTCGATCACGTCGTAGCGGAAGCCCGAATCCTGGTGGAATTCGAGCAGGTGCGGCGCATCGCGGTCGATCAGCCAGCCCTGGTCGGTGAACAGGTTGACGATCACGCGGCCGTGCGCGCCGGCGACGTCCGGCTGCACGAGGCCGCGAACGATCGCCGGATCGATGTCCTGCGCGTGGATCGTCGTGTCGTCCGGCGCATGCACGCGCGCGCCGTTCGACGTGATCAGGTACGGCCGGATGCCGAGCACGTCGCGAATGCCGGCGACGTCCGCGTAATGGCGCCCGGTGGCGATCACGAACTGCAGGCCGTCGCGGTCGAGCCGGCGGACGGTGTCGATCGTGTACGGATCGAGCTGGTGGTCGCTGTTCAGCAGGGTACCGTCGAGATCGGTGGCGATGACTTTGTACATGGGACGGAAGAATGGCGCTCAGGGCTCTGCGGAACGGTCATTCTAACGTCGTGCCCGGTTGCCCGTCGGACGGTTCCCGGTCGATCTCCGCCAGCGGCCCCGCTTCGTGACGCCTTCAAGCACGCCTCGAACGCCTTCAACCGCCTTCCGCTTCCCGCAGCGCTTGCAGCGCGAGCCGTAGCGCGCCGTGCGCCGAATCGTCGAGCGGCGCGCGCAGCCGGGCTGCATGGCGCGCCGGCACGGCTGGTGCCAGTGCGTCCGCCAATCCGCCGCACAGCGCGACCGGCAGCGCCTGCTGCGGATCGAGCGCGTCGATCATCTTGCCGATCTCGTCGCCCGCCTGCGCGATCAGTGCGCCCGCGACCGGATGCGAACGGTGCGCGAACACGATCGGCGCAAGCCGCGCATAGATCGTCTGGTTCGCATCGCACGACCACTGGACGAGCGTGTCGCGATCCTGCGCGCCCGTTTCCGCGAGCAGCGCGCTGGCGAACGCATCGCGCGGCACGCGGCCGTCGAGCGCCTGCTGCGCGTACGCGAGCGCACGCACGCCGAGCCATGCGCCGCTCGCCTCGTCGCCGGACGGAAAGCCGAAGCCGCCCGCGATCCGGCACGCGCCGGCCGCGTCGAGCGCCGCCGCGATGCTGCCGGTGCCGAGCGCGACGATCAGCCCCGGCGCGCCGCCGTGTGCGCCGACGACGGTCGTATACGCATCGCTCTCGACCGCCAGCGCGCCGAGCGGCGCCTGCGCGCGGAACGCGGCCAGCCATGCCGCGTTGTTGACGCCCGCGAGCCCGCAACCGAGCGCGCACTGCGACCAGCTGAATGCGAGACCGGCCTGGGTGAACGCGTCCGCGCAGGCCGCACCGATCGATGCCCACGCGCGCTCGATGCCGAGCCCGAGCCCCGACGGGCCGCCGCGCCCCTGCGCGAGTTCGCGCCCGTGCCGGTCGGCCAGCACTGCGCGCGTACCCGTGCCGCCGCCGTCGATGCCGATCGCAAAAAGTAATGCCGCCATGCCTTCATCCCGCTGATTCGAACAGGCGCCAAGCTTAACCGGATCGGCGCCGCGCGCCCATCTGCCGTTCGGCCGGTTGTCCCGCGAAAAGGGCTTACGCTATGCTGACGCGTTCGAGTCGATATTGAAAACGAGGCAGACGATGTCGCAGCGGTGCAACTGGGTGAAGACGGAAGCGGACGCTCACTATCACGATACCGAGTGGGGCGTGCCGTCGCACGACGATCGCCACCTCTTCGAAATGCTGATCCTGGAAGGGGCGCAGGCCGGGCTGTCGTGGTCGACGATCCTGAACAAGCGCGCGGGTTATCGCGAGGCCTTTGCGGATTTCGACGTCGATGCCGTCGCGCGCTTCACGCCGAAGCGCATCGAGAAGCTGCTGGAGAATCCCGGTATCGTGCGCAACCGCGCGAAGGTCGAGTCGGCGGTCACCAATGCGCGCGCGGTGCAGCGCATTCGCGAAGAGCACGGGTCGCTCGCCGCGTTCCTGTGGTCGTTCGTCGGGGATACGCCGATCCAGAACGCGTGGCAGTCGTACCGCGACGCCCCCGCGTCGACCGAACAGTCCGACGCGCTCAGCAAGGCGCTGAAGGCGTACGGCTGCAAGTTCGTCGGCTCGACGATCTGCTATGCACTGATGCAGGCCACCGGCATGGTCAACGATCACGAGGTCGGCTGCCCGTGCCACGCGCAATGCGCGGCGCTCGGCGGCAAGCAGCCGGCACGCCGGCGCAACGCGGGCTGACGGCGCGGGGCGCACCGGAGCCGTCACGGCCTCGGGATTTTCCCGGCTCCCAAAAGCAAAACGGCGGAGCGGCTTCTTTCGAAGCACGCTCCGCCGTTTCGCGGCGAACCGTCAGACGCTCTTAGTGGAGCTTCTTCGGCAGCATCTGGCTGCGCAGGCGCTTGTGCAGGCGCTTGACGGCTGCTGCCTTCTTGCGCTTGCGGACTGCGGTCGGCTTTTCGTAGGACTGGCGCTCGCGCAGTTCAGCGATCAGGCCATTTTTTTCGATAGCACGGCGAAAGCGGCGAATCGCCACTTCGAACGGCTCGTTTTCTTTCAGAAGAATCGTCGTCATGTCGTTCCTAAATTGCTTAAACGGTCAAAAACGTAGCGGCCAAGCGCCACGCACCGGCCATCCGAGCGTCCCCACAAACAGGCGAAACGAGCGGAAATACGGCCTCGGAGGCCGGAAAAGAGAGGCGGAAAGCACCGCGAGTACGCTTCACAAGCCGCGTGCAGCGCCGCGTTTGACTGCCAGCAGACATGCCGAAAACGGCAGAGGCGTGACAGAAATCTCAATTCAGCCCGCCATCATAGCAGGGAATCACAGACAAAACCACCCTTTTGTCGGATGCGTGTGCACAGCGTTACGACTGCGTGCCGGAGCCGGCCGCCATCCTTTTTCTGCCCCCGTTTCATTCGGCATCGCGCCGGGCCCGTCCGAAATGACAAAGAAGGATAAAAAATCGGGCCGAATCTCAACGTGCCCCTCAAGTTTTGTTTTGGTGCGCCGAAATCCTGCTCTGAGGCGGCCAGCAATGAACGAGTGCTTCCGCCGACGCCAAAACGGCTTTCCAGGGCTTTCGGCTTAAACAGGAGAATTTCCATGCTCGGAATTAACAGCAACATCAACTCGCTGGTTGCACAGCAGAACCTCAACGGCTCGCAGAACGCCCTGTCGCAGGCAATCACCCGCCTGTCGTCGGGCAAGCGCATCAACAGCGCAGCAGACGATGCAGCCGGTCTCGCGATCGCAACCCGGATGCAGACGCAGATCAACGGCCTGAACCAGGGCGTGTCGAACTCGAACGACGGCGTGTCGATGATCCAGACCGCGTCGAGCGGCCTGTCGCAGATCACGTCGAGCCTGCAGCGTATCCGCCAGCTGGCCGTTCAGGCATCGAGCGGCTCGCTGTCGACCAGCGACCAGCAAGCGCTGCAACAGGAAGTTTCGCAGCAGATCTCCGAAGTGAACCGTATCGCTTCGCAGACGAACTACAACGGCAAGAACCTGCTCGACGGGTCGGCCGGTAACGTCAGCTTCCAGGTCGGCGCGAACGTCGGTCAAACCATCACGCTGAACCTGACGCAAAGCGTCTCGGCAGCAAGCATGGGCACGGGCCTGCCGACGAACGGCGCGACGCTCGGCCAGCTCACGGGCCTGAGCCTGACGAGCGCCGGCGCAGCGACGACCGGCACGCAAACGCCGGCGATCACGACGATCAACATCCTGTCCGACGGCCAGGGCGGCTTCAAGTTTACCGACCAGAACAACCAGGCTCTGGCAAGCGGCGCGGTCACGAGCCTGTTCGGCGCCAATACGGCCGGCGCGGGTACGGCACTTTCGCTGACCCCAGCGGCAGGCGGCGCACTGGGTTCGATCACCAGCGGTCCGGCGGCAGCAACCGCCGCGACGAGCAGCTCGGTTACCGCGATCAACGCCACCAACGCGGGGAACGGCTCCACCGTAGCCGGCCGCGCGGTTGCCGGCACCACGCTCGGCACGATCACGGGCCTGAGCCTGGATTCGAACGGCGGCTTTATCGCTGCGAACGAATCGGGTGCAACCGTCACGTCGATCACCGTGCTGTCGGACGGCGCCGGCGGCTTCTCGTTCAAGGATCAGAACGGTAACGCACTGTCGAACACTGGCGGTGTAATCACCAACGTGTTCACCGCAGCCAGCCTCACCTCCGCGACGACGACGGCCGGCGCTCAGCTCGTGCTGAATGCCAACATCGGCACCGCGACGACCAACGCGACGACCCAAGGCCTGGCTTCGCAGAGCGCAATCAGCTCGGCCAACCTCGCCAACGTGCCGCCGCGCGTCGCCGACATCAACATCAGCACGACGGCCGGCGCCAACCAGGCAATGGAATCGATCGACAACGCGCTGGCCACGGTGAACAACATCCAGGCAACGCTGGGTGCCGCGCAAAACCGCTTCACCGCGATCAGCACGACGCAGCAAGCGCAAGCGACCAACCTGTCGCAAGCCCAGTCGCAAATCCAGGACGCGAACTTCGCGCAGGAAACCGCGAACCTGAGCAAGGCACAGGTGCTGCAACAAGCAGGCATCTCGGTGCTCGCACAAGCGAACTCGCTGCCGCAGCAGGTCCTGAAGCTCCTGCAGTAATCGCTTCACGGCGTCTCGCCCGGGGCCCCGCGCAACGCATCGCGCGGCGCCCCGGGCGCTTTGGCTTGCGCGATTCGGCTGCCTGAATCGCGACAACCCAAAGCCTTCGCGCAATACGCATTCGATCACCAGATACGCATCGCTCATCCCAGGCACGGAGTCGTCACATGTCCACCGTCAACACCAATACGTCCAGCGCCAATGCGAACAGCGCGCTTCAGCAAGCTGCGCAGTCGATCATCAGCGGCTCGACCGGCAACTCGACGATGGACGTCAACTCGCTCGTGACGGCGCTCGTGAATGCGAAAACGGCCGGCCAGACCTCCGCGCTGACCGCCAAGCAAACCACCGACAACACCCAGATTTCCGCGTTCGGCACGCTGTCTTCCGCGCTGAGCGCGCTGCAGGCGAGCCTGACGACGCTCTCCAACGGCTCGCTGCAGAGCACCTTCACCGCGACGCCCAGCGGCAACGGCCTCACCGCGACGGCCGGCCAAGGCGCGGTCGCCGGCACCTACAACGTGAACGTCACCCAGATCGCCGCGGCGCAGGCGTTGTCGTCCACCGGCTTCGCCGATCCGACCAAGGGCCTCGGCAACGGCACCCTGGCCCTGTCGCTGGGCAATCAGTCGTTCTCCGTCAACATCAACAGCTCGAACAACACGGTGGCGGGCATCGCGGCCGCGATCAACGGCGCATCCGGCAACCCGGGCATCACGGCGACGGTCGTCACCGGCACCGACGGCGCCCACCTCGTGTTGAGCTCGGCGGCCACCGGCGCGTCCAACACGATCAGCGTTGCGGTCAGCAACCTGAGCGGCGACGCCGGGCTGTCGAATCTCGGCGTCAAGTCGGTTCCCGGACAGAACGGCGGCCCGTCGACCTTCACGTCGGCCAACAGCAGCGCCGCGTGGACGCAGAGCACCCCGGCCCAGGATGCCGCCTTCTCGATCAACGGGATAAGCGCAACGAGCTCGACCAACACGGTCACCACCGCGATCGCCGGCGTCACGCTGAACCTGACGTCTGCCGCGGTCGGCGCCGCGCAGGCCCAGACGCTGACGATCGCATCCGACACGAAGTCGCAGGCAACGGCGATCAACAACTTCGTGAACCTCTACAACACGCTCGTCACGACGATGGGCACGCTCACCCAGTTCACGGCGGGGGCAGCGACGCAAGGCCCGCTGCTCGGCGACTCGACGCTGAGCACGGTCAAGAACACGCTCGCATCGCTCGTGACGCAAGGCGTGAAGAGCGGCAGCTCGACGATCACGCTGTCGTCGATCGGCATCACGCTGCAAGCCGACGGCACGCTGCAGACCGACAGCACCAAGCTCAATACCGCGCTGCAGAGCAACCCGGCCAGCGTCGCCGCGCTCTTCAATTCGACGAACGGCGTCGGCGCGCGGATGTCGACGGCAATCAACAATTTTACGAAGACGGGCGGCCTGATCGACCTGCGGACGTCCGCGCTCAATGCCGACCTGAAGAGCATCGCGCAACAGCAGACGACGCTGTCGAACTACGCGACGCAGCTGACGAACCAGTACCAGGCACAATTCACCGCGCTCAACACGCTGATGGCGACGATGAACAACAATTCGCAGTACCTGACGCAGCTGTTCGGCGGCCAGAACAGTGCCGGCGCGATGTCGAACAACAAGTAACCGACGCGAATGGAATCGACCATGGAACAGCACGAACTGATCGAGCGTTTGAATGCGCTGACCGACGACATCGAGCACGCGACCGCAATGGCCGACTGGACGGAAGTCGCACGCCTTGCGGAAGTCCGCTCGCCGCTCGTCATGGCGCTGACCCCTAACCAGCCGCCGGAAGGCATCGCCGCCATTCGCCGCATTCAGGCCAGCAACGAAAGCGTCGTCGCCAACGCGCATCGCGCCCAGCGCGAGCTCACCGACGAGTATCACGTCGCGATGGGCCGCGTGCAGGCCGTCGGCGAGTATCACGACATGGCACGCCTGTAAGAACGCGCAGCGCATCGCCTGCGGCGATACGCGCCCACGAACAACAAGCACTACACGCCGAAGTGAGGGCGTGCTCGTTCGACTCGTGCCCGCCTTGTGCGGGCATTTTTTTGTCTGATCGATCCAGCGCGCGGTACTCCCGGCCAGCCGCCGTACGCCTTGCCGAATACGGCACGCGCCGCCACACCACCCGCGCTCAGTTACTCGACGAACACCCGCCGCAGCTGCTCGAACTGCACGAGCTGGAACTGCACGAACTCGACGAACTGCAACTCGACGACGAGCAAGTGCTGTCCGACGCATCGAACGAACTGCCGCTGCCCGCTTTCGCGGCGACAAGCGACGACATCCGCGACGCGGCCTGCACGGTTTGCGAATACACCGACCAGGCGGTGCCGGCCAACGCGGCCGTGCCGAACAGAGCAGCAGTCCACAGCAGCGGGTCCGGATCGCCGCGTTCGCGATCCTGCGCCGGTTGCGCGGCCTGCGTCTCGGGCGTGGGTCGCGGGTTGCGTGCGGCCCGTGGATCGTGCGCGATCCGGCGCGCGAGCAGCGCGGCTCGCCCCGCAGCCGTCGCCCCGCCGCGCCCGAAGCCGGTCAGCCGCCGCGCGACGAGCCGGTATGCGACCGCGAACACCACCATGCAGACGGCAAGCAGCAGCACGGGCCGCCCGCGGCTCAGGCCGATCGCGAGTTTCGCGGCACCGATGCCCAGCACGATCAGGACGATCGCACGCGCGGCCATGCGCGACGCGCGCATCTCGCCGGGTGCCCAGAGCCAGCCCTGCGCGCGCATCCCGTCGATGACTTCCTGCGCGTACCCGGCGAGCCGCTCGCGAAACAGGTCGTAGCGCACGGTGCCGGACGGCCGCTCCTTGAGCCACGCGCAGTGGTCGTCATGCCGGCCCGCGCGGTCCAGGTCGGCGATCTGCACGTAGCCGCCCTGTCCGGGGACCGTCCACAGGTCGACCGCGCCCGCATGCGCGAGCGACATCGTCACGACTTGGGCGACCCGTGCTTCGCCGCCGGTGAGATAGGCGACTTCGTCGGTGCTCAGGTCGGCCGACGCCTTGCGCGAGCGCCCGCCCCACCGGCGGCGCCGGAACTCGATCGCCTGCAGCACCATGATCAACAACAACGCGACGACGCACGCCGGCACGTAGAACGCAAGAAACTGCGGGCCCGCGTAGTTCAGCACGTTGAGGTCCTGCGCCGATGCGCAGGTCGCGGCGACGCTCGCGGCGGCCGCCGGCCACGCGAGCTTCGGCAACCGGTCGCGCCAGGTCCTGCCTGCCGGCGGGGCGGTCGGCGAATCCGCCTCCTGCGCCCCGCTCACGGCTGGCGGTTCCGGCTGCGGCGCTCCGGACGCGTCGCGCAGACCGGGCGGCGGCGGCCAGATCGACTCGGGCGGCTCGCAACCGAACAGCCGGCGATAGCTGTCCAGCGTGTCGCGGTAACGCTGCGCGTACACGGCGGCCTCGTCCGGCGCGCCCGTGCCGGGCATGTGATGCAACCGCGCGCGCAGCACGCCGGCGCAGAACACGTCCCAGTATTCGAGCGTGTATTGCAGGTGGAAATGCCACGCGGCGTCAACCGCGACCGATGGCGTGACCGGGTGTCCGGCCGCCTGCGCGAGAAACGCGAAGCGCTTGTATTCGTCGATCACGGCCAGCGCGTGCGCCTGCGACCAGCCTTCGGCTTCGGCCAGGCGCCGGCTGTACGGCAGCGGCGCGTTCGGGTCGTCGGGGGAATAGGCGTCGAGACGCGCGAGCAGCGCCTGCTGCGCATCGGTCAGCGCACGGACATCGACTGCGGTCAAGGTAGACGGGAGGGCAGCCATCGGGAGTCGGCGCGATGCGCGGACGGCCGCCGCGATCGACGCTTGGAGTTGTCGTTGCGGACGATTCTCGCACAACGACGAGGCAACACGACACCGGCACGCCGGCCGCGCCCGGGGCATCAGGCGCGTTTGCCGCGCCGCGCGTCAGAAATCGAGCTGCGCGAGCGTGATGCCGAGCGCGGCCGCGATCTTCCTGCGCACCGACTTGCGCAGCTTCTCGCGCTTCTCGCGTTTCGCGTAGTCCGACCGACTGATGCCGATCCGCTGCGCGACCTCGGCCCGCGTCAGCCCGAGATATTCGCGCCATGCGCGCGCGGGCGAGCTGCCGTCGAACACGGCGCGCGTCACGACTTCATGCGGAACCGGGTCGCGCGTGACCCGTTGCTGCGCGACATAGTCGGCGTACGGAATCACGACGAAGGCCGGCGTACCGTCCGGCCCGTTGATGAATTGAACGGGGAGTGATTGGCTCATGCAGTGATCGCCGCCCGCGAGGCGACGCGGCTATTTCTCGTTTCGATCGACATTTTCAATCAGCACCTTCAGATGGGCTTCGAGCACGTCGAACCGGACCAGCGAATGGTTGCGCCGGGTCGGATGCGCATACGACGCCGCCCTGACCGCTTCGGGCAGATTGGGCCTCAGCCACACGCCTGGATATTGCAGGCGGGCGTAGCGTTCGCCATCCACCTCTTCCAGCACCATGTGCCCGCGCCACGGGTATTCATTGAAGATTCCCGACACCTTGTGGACAAACAGCAGTCCACATTCACCGACCTCGAGCGCGAGGTTGCCCCAGGTCATCGGCCCGCTGTAGAACTGCAACACCGTGCCGAGATGGTCCGGCGTGATGCCATGACGGCAGGAATAGATGTGGTGCACCGTTGCGCGCATCACGTGGGGACTCGGCGAGTCGATCACGGAAACGGCCACGAGGTCGTGGCTGTTGACCGGCATCGGTAGCGGTTGCATGCGGTTCTGCGTATTCGTCGGTTCGGGGTACCGGAGTCCCGGAGATTCGGTCGTCGCCCGGCGCATGCGATCGAAAACCGCCACGCGGACAACCGCCGACTGGCCGGGATATTACTGCAAACGGGAAAACGACGAGACGGCGAAACCGCCGAGTGCCTGAGCAGGCATGTTTTGGCGCGCCCGGCTGGGATCGAACCAGCAACCCCTGCCTTCGGAGGGCAGTACTCTATCCATTGAGCTACGGGCGCCTGTGACAATGAAGCGACCCCAATATACAGGCCGCCCACGATTGGCAAGACGGCAAGGATACCCGGTTTCCCATGACGCGTCCACCTTGCCCGACGAATCCCCGCCGGGCCGGGCCGCGTGCGGGTAAACACGCGCCATCGCACCGCTCGCCGTGATGTAAACGTTCCGTCTATAATCGACCGGGCTTCATTGGACTGCCATTTGCCGTTGCACCGCGCTCACAATTCCTAATCACGGAGACGAGGCAAGCATGAGCGAAGCACCCCACGAATCTCCCGTCAAAACTCCCGGGCAGCTGATTGCCGTCATCATCGCGTCGTTCGCGATTCCGATCATCCTGATCGTCCTGTTCGCCAACTACGCGAACCATGCGTTCCGTTCCGGCGCCGGCACGGACGCGCTATCCGACCAACAGGTCGCCGCGCGTATCGCCCCGCTCGCGAAGGTCGACGTGAAGGACGCCAACGCGCCCCGCACGTACAAGACCGGCGAAGAAGTCTACAAGGCCGTCTGCGTGACCTGTCACGGCACGGGTGCCGCCGGCGCGCCGAAATTCGGCAACAAGGACGACTGGGCGCCGCGCATCTCGCAAGGCTTCGACACGCTGCTGAAGACGGCCCTGGCCGGCAAGGGCGCGATGCCGCCGCGCGGCGGCACGAGCCCCGACGACGTCAGCGATTATGAAATCGCCCGTGCGATCGTCTACATGGCGAACAACGACGGCGCGAACTTCCCCGAACCGGCCGCGCCGGCCGCCAGCGCGGCACCAGCCGCCAGCGGCGCCGCAGCCGCATCGGGCGCGACCGACGCCGCGAGCGCGCAGATCGCC
>NZ_CABVQC010000109.1 GCF_902499175.1 Burkholderia aenigmatica | reverse complement strand
TGAAATACAAAACGCCCGATGCGGTGCATCGGGCGTTCTAGCGTCTGGATACTGTCAACCTATTCCAGGACTTGACATCGAGCAAGGCAGAGGGACGGCCCATGCGGCGCAGAAAGCACCGGGCCGGTACCGCCGGTGCGCTTACGCGCGACCGAGCTCGTCGCCCATTTCCTTCGCGCGCGCTTCGGCCGCGAGCGCACCGCGCACGATCGCGTCCTTCACGCCTTGCGCGTCGAACGACGCGAGCGCGGCGGCTGTCGTGCCGCCCTTCGACGTCACGCGTTCGCGCAGCACGCTCGCAGGCTCGCCCGATTGCGCAGCGAGTTGCGCGGCACCCGTGAACGTCGCGACCGCGAGAGCACGACCCTGTTCGTCGTTCATGCCGAGCTGGCGCGCGGCTTCCTGTAGCGCTTCGATGAAATAGAACACGTAGGCCGGGCCGCTGCCCGAAATGGCCGTAACGGCGTCGAGCTTCGACTCGTCGTCGAACCACACGATCTCGCCGACCGCGCCAAGCACGTTCGACGCGAGTTCGCGGCCCGCCGCATCGACGCCAGGCAGCGCGGCGAGGCCCGTCACGCCCATGCCGACGAGCGCGGGTGTGTTCGGCATCGTGCGCACGACGCGCGGGTAGTCGCCGAGCCAGCGCGCCAGATCGCTGCCGCGGATGCCGGCTGCGATGCTGATCACGAGCTGCGACTTCAGGTGCGGCGCGAGCGCCTGCGCGACGTCCTTCAGCACCTGCGGCTTCACTGCGAGCACGACCGCGTCGTAGTCGGCGAGCGTCGCGTCGATGGCCGCGCCGGTGCGCACGCCGAACTGCTGCGCGGCGCGCGCGCGCACCTCGTCGTTGACGTCGATGGCATACAGGCCGTCAGCGGCAACGCCGCGCTTGATCAGGCCGCCGATCAGGGCCGCGGCCATGTTGCCGCCGCCGATGAATGCGATTTTCATGATGTCCGATTGAGCGAGTGAGTGAACAGTAGGGCGTAAAGGGTGCGGTGTTCAGTGCGAGTAATCGCGCGCGCCGAAGATCGCGGTGCCGACGCGCACGATCGTCGCGCCTTCGAGCACGGCCGCATCGAGATCGGCGGACATGCCCATCGACAGCGTGTCGAGCGGCAGGCCGTCGGCGCGTAACGCGTCGAACAGTATGCGCAGCGCGCGATGCGGCGCGCGTTGCGCTTCGGTGTCGCCGGCCGGTTCGGGAATCGCCATCAGGCCGCGCAGCCGCAGCGACGGCAGCGCCGCGACCGCGCGCGCGACCTCGGCCACGTCGGCCGGCGCGACGCCGCTCTTCGACGCCTCGCCGCTGATGTTCACCTGCACGCACACGTTGAGCGGCGGCAGGTGCGCGGGGCGTTGTTCCGACAGGCGCTGCGCGATCTTCAGCCGGTCGACCGAATGGACCCAGTCGAAGCGTTCGGCCACCGGGCGCGTCTTGTTCGATTGCAGCGGCCCGATGAAATGCCATTCGAGGCTGGCGCGCAGGTCGGCGAGCGCGTCGATCTTGTCGATCGATTCCTGCACGTAGTTTTCGCCGAAGGCGCGCTGCCCGGCCGCATGCGCGGCGCGCACGTCGTCGGCGGGAAACGTTTTGGACACGGCGAGCAGCGACACGGAGGCGGGATCGCGGCCGGCCGCGCGGGCGGCGTCGGCGATGCGGTGATGAACGGATTCGAGACGGGCGGCGAGATCGGACATGACGGACACGAAAGCAGGCACGGAAGCGGGCATGGAGCGGATGCGCCGCGGCACGCGACGCATCGATCCGCCCATTATACGGACGCCGCGCGCGAGGCCCAGCGCCCATCCGTCATTCGCATGAACCGGCCCTAGCCGTACAGCAGATGCTCGACGAGCTGGATCCAGTGGGCGACCGGAATCTGCGTGCCGCTCTGCAGGTGCGCGATGCAGCCGACGTTGCCGGAGACGATCATCTGCGGTTCGAGCGCCTGCAGCTTCAGCAGCTTCTGCTTGCGCAAGCGGTACGACAGCGACGGCTGCGTCAGCGAATAGGTGCCGGCCGAGCCGCAGCAGAGATGGCTGTCGGCCGGCAGCCGCACGTCGATGCCGAGCGTCTCGAGCAGGCGTTCGACCTTGCCGCGCGACTGCTGGCCGTGCTGCAGCGTGCACGGCGGGTGGTACGCGACCGTATGGATCGCGCGGCGTCGCGCGAGCGTCGCGAGCTCGGCCTCGAACGCGAGCAGCACATCCGAGATGTCGCGCGTGAGCGACACGATGCGCTGCGCCTTCTCCGCGTAGGCCGGGTCGTCGCGCAGCAGGTGCGCGTATTCGAGCACCGTCGCGCCGCAGCCCGACGCGTTCATCACGATCGCCTCGACGCCCTGTTCGACATGGGGCCACCATGCGTCGATGTTGCGGCGTGCGTCGTCGAGCGCTTCGTCGTGATAGTTCAGGTGCAGGCGGATCGCGCCGCAGCAGCCCGCATCGGGCGCGACGACCGTTTCGATGCCGAGCGCGTCGAGCACACGCGCGGTCGCGATGTTGATGTTCGGCAGCATCGACGGCTGCACGCAGCCGCCGAGCATCAGCATCTTGCGCGTATGCGTGAGGTGCGGCCATTCGAGCAGCCGCGTGCGCGGCGGCACCTTGTCGCGCAGCCGCTTCGGCAGCAGCGGCCGCACGTGCTGGCCGAGTCGCATCACTGGCGAGAACAACGCCTCGTTCGGCACGAGGCTCGCGAGCAGGCGGCGCACGAGCCGCTGCTGCACCGGGCGCTTCACCTGCGCCTCGACGTGCTTGCGGCCGATCTCCACGAGCCGGCCGTACTGGACGCCGGACGGGCAGGTCGTCTCGCAGCTGCGGCACGTGAGGCAGCGGTCGAGGTGCTGCTGCGTGCTGCGCGTGACGGGCGCGCCTTCGACCATCTGCTTGATCAGGTAGATCCGGCCGCGCGGGCCGTCGAGTTCGTCGCCGAGCAACTGGTAGGTCGGGCAGGTCGCGGTACAGAATCCGCAATGCACGCACTTGCGCAATATCGCGTCGGCCTCGTCGCCGTCGGGCGTATTGCGGATGAAATCGGCGAGGTTCGTTTGCATCGCTCAGAGATCCGGGTAGAGCCGGCCGCGGTTGAAGATGCGCGCGGGATCGAACGCGGCCTTCAGCCCGCGGTGAATTTTCATCATCGGGGCGGGGAGCGGCGTGAACACGCCCGCGCTGCGGTCGTACGCGTCGCCCGCGCGGAACAGCGTCGCGTGGCCGCCGGCCTGCTTTGCGCTCATCCGCACGGTCTGTGCATCGGCGTCGGTGATCCACCAGCGCTGCGCGCCACCCCATTCCATCAACTGGGTGCCCGGCAGGTGCATCGGTTCGGTGATCGACGGCAGTGCGAGGCGCCACAGTGCATAGCCGGGCGGGATGCCGTTGAAGAACGGGTCGGTATGCTCGCGCAGGCCGGCCCAGAAACGCTCGGCCTCGACCGCGTCGACGACTTCGCCGCCGAGCTGCGTCTTTGCGGATTTCACGGCTGCCTCGGCGCCCGACAGGCGCAGCACGAGCGTGCCGTTGCGCCACCCGCTCGCGCTGACGGGCAGCGGATGGCCGCCCCATTCGTTGAGCTTGCGTACCGCGTCGGTCGCGGTCATCTCGAACTTCAGCGTGACTTCGGCGACGGGCATCGGCAGCACCTTGATCGACAGGTCGAGCATCAGCCCGAGCGTGCCGAGCGCGCCGGCCATCAGCCGCGACACGTCGTAGCCGGCGACGTTCTTCACGACCTGCCCGCCGAAGCGCAGCATTTCGCCGCGGCCGTTCATCAGCGTGACGCCGAGCACGAAATCGCGCGGCGCGCCGCAGGTAGCGCGCCGCGGGCCCGCGAGACCGGCCGCGACGCAGCCGCCGACGGTGGCCGCGCGGCCGAAGTGCGGCGGCTCGAACGGCAGCATCTGGCCGCACTCGGCGAGGACGGTTTCAAGCTGCGCGAGCGGCGTGCCCGCGCGGACCGTGACGACGAGTTCGGCCGGGTCGTACGACACGACGCCCTGAAACGCGCGCGTGTCGAGTATTTCGCCCTCGAGCGCCTGGCCGTACCAGTCCTTGGTGCCGCCGCCGCGAATCCGCAGCGGCCGGCCGTCGGCACTGGCGGCGCGGACGCGCTCGGCCCATCCGGCGACGATGTCGTCCTCTTCCATGTTCTGTTGCTGCCTCGACTTGTTGTTCGGTCGATTGTACCGGGGTGGCGCGAATCCACATCGCGACTATCCCTAAGCCCCGTATCGCAGACCGCATGCTTGCGCCGCCGCGCGAACGTGGCCGTCCGCCGCGACCCGGCCGCCGGCCCGGGCCAGCGTACCGCGCGCCATGCTCAGAAACGCGGCAGGTCGGGGTGCGGCAGCAGCCCGCCGCGCACGTGCTGGCGACCGTACTCGGCGCAGCGCGCACGGGTCGGGATGCCCTTGTCCGGGTTCAGCAGCCCGGCCGGATCGAACGCGCGCTTGACCGCGAAGAACGCATCGCGCTCCTGCGGCGAGAACTGTACGCACATCGAATTGAGCTTCTCGATGCCGACGCCGTGCTCGCCCGTCACGCTGCCGCCGAATTCCACGCAGCATTCGAGGATTTCCGCGCCGAACTGCTCGGCGCGGTGCAACTCGTCCGGATCGTTCGCGTTGTAGAGGATCAGCGGATGCATGTTGCCGTCGCCCGCGTGGAACACGTTGATGCAGCGCAGCCCGTAGCGCGTTTCGAGCTGCTCGATGCGTGCGAGCAGCGGGCCGATCGCACGGCGCGGCACGGTGCCGTCCATGCAGTAATAGTCGGCGGAAATCCGGCCGGCGGCCGGGAACGCGTTCTTGCGGCCCGACCAGAAGCGCAGCCGCTCGTGTTCGTTGCGCGATACCTGGATGCGCGTCGCGCCATGCTCGCGCAGCACGGCCGTCATCCGCACGATCTCTTCCGCGACTTCTTCCGGCGTGCCGTCCGATTCGCACAGCAGGATCGCCTTCGCGTCGAGGTCGTAGCCCGCGTGCGTGAACGCCTCGACGGCCTGCGTGGCCGGCTTGTCCATCATTTCGAGCCCGGCCGGGATGATCCCCGACGCGATGATCGCCGCGACGGCCTCGCCGCCCTTGACCACGTCGTCGAAGCTCGCCATCACGAGCTGGGCCGTTTGCGGCTTCGGGATCAGCCTCACCGTGACCTCGGTGACGATCGCGAACATCCCTTCGCTGCCGATCATCACGGCGAGCAGGTCGAGGCCCGGCATGTCGAGCGCGAGCGAGCCGAACTCGACGATCTCGCCGTCGATCGTCACCGCGCGCACGCGCATCACGTTGTGAACGGTCAGACCGTATTTCAGGCAGTGCACGCCGCCGGAATTTTCCGCGACGTTGCCGCCGATCGTGCACGCGATCTGCGACGACGGATCGGGCGCGTAATACAGGCCGTACGGCGCGGCAGCTTCCGAGATCGCGAGGTTGCGCACGCCGGGTTGCACGGTCGCCGTGCGCGCGTAAGGATCGACTTCGACGATGCGCGTGAAGCGCGCAAGCGACAGCACGACGCCGAGCGCGATCGGCAGTGCGCCGCCCGACAGGCTCGTGCCCGCGCCGCGCGGCACGATCGGCACTTCCATGCGGCGGCAGATCTGCACGATCCGCTGCACCTGCGACTCCGTTTCGGGCAGCGCGACCGCGAGCGGCAGGCGGCGGTACGCGGACAGGCCGTCGCATTCGTACGGTGCCGTGTCTTCGTCGCGGTACAGCAGGCAGTGCGTCGGCAGCACGGCCATCAGCGCCTGCACGACTTCGCGCTGGCGCTGCGCGCGTGCCGCGCTCGACAGTTCGACGGGAGCGTTCATGGGGTCTCCTGCAGCAGGCGGCGCGGTGTCGCGACGCCGTCTCAGCACGTGAAAATCTTGCCCGGATTCATCAGGTTGCGCGGGTCGAGCGCGAGCTTGATCGCACGCATCGTGTCGATCGCGTTGTCGCCGTGCTCCTTCGGCAGGAAGCGCATCTTGTGCAGCCCGACGCCGTGCTCGCCCGTGCAGGTGCCGCCGAGGCGCAGCGCGCGCTCGACGATCCGGTCGTTGATGAGCTCGGCTTCGGCGATTTCCTCCGGCTTGTCGGGGTCGATCAGGATCGCGACGTGGAAATTGCCGTCGCCGACGTGGCCGACGATCGGGCAGGGCAGCGACGACGCGCGCAGGTCGACTTCGGTTTCCTCGACGCACGCGGCGAGCTGCGAGATCGGCACGCAGACGTCGGTCGTCACCGCGCGGCAACCGGGTTTCAACTGCAGCATCGCGAAATACGCGTTGTGGCGGGCGGCCCAGAGGCGGCTGCGGTCTTCGGGGCGGGTTGCCCATTCGAAGCCCTGGCCGTTGTTTTGGCCCGCGAGCGTCTGCACGAGTTCGGCCTGTTCCTTCACGCCGGCCTCGGTGCCGTGGAATTCGAAGAACAGCGTCGGCGCTTCGGTGAGCGTCAGGTTCGAATGGCGGTTGATCGAGCGCACGGCAAGCGCGTCGACGAACTCGACGCGCGCGATCGGCACGCCGATCTGGATCGTCTCGATCACGGTGCGCACTGCGTCGCTCATCGACGGGAACGTGCAGATCGCGGCCGACACGGCCTCGGGCAGCGGATGCAGGCGCAGCGTGATCTCGGTGATCACGCCGAGCGTGCCTTCGGAGCCGACGAACAGGCGCGTGAGGTCGTAGCCGGCCGACGACTTGCGGGCGCGCGAGCCGGTTTTCACCACGCGGCCGTCGGCGAGCACGGCGGTCAGGCCGAGCACGTTCTCGCGCATCGTGCCGTAGCGCACGGCGTTGGTGCCCGACGCGCGGGTCGCAGTCATCCCGCCGATGCTGGCGTCGGCGCCCGGGTCGATCGGGAAGAACAGGCCGGTGTCGCGCAGCGCTTCGTTGAGCGCCTTGCGCGTGATGCCCGGCTCGACCGTCACGGTCAGGTCTTCGGCGTTGATCGACAGCACGCGGTTCATTTCCGACAGGTCGAGCGATACGCCGCCGCGCACCGCGAGCAGGTGACCTTCGAGCGACGAGCCGGCGCCGTACGGGATCAGCGGTACGCTGTACAGCGCGCACAGCGACACGACTTCGCGCACGTCGTCCGTGCTGTGCGCGAACACGACGGCGTCGGGCAGTTGCGGGTCGAACGGCGATTCGTCGCGGCCGTGATGGGCGCGGACGGCGTCGGCGGTCGACACGCGCTCGCCGAAGGCGGCGCGCAGCGCATCGAGCATGGCAGGGGGAAGGGGACGGCGCGTGGCGGCCGGCGGGGCGGGGTGATTCACGAATGTCTCCTGACGACTGCTTGTCAAACTTTCGGCCCATTCTACGCTGGAACGCCTGCTGCGGCCCCCGCCGCGGGCTGCGATAATCGCGTTCCACGGCAACCCGTGGCCGCACGGCGGCCGCGCACCAGAGGACATTCGCATGGGCAACCGCTTGAGCAAGATCGCCACGCGCACCGGCGACGATGGCACCACCGGCCTCGGCGACGGACGGCGCATCGGCAAGGACGATGTGCGGATCGCCGCGATCGGCGACGTCGACGAACTGAATTCGAACCTCGGCGTGCTGCTCGCCGAGCCGCTGCCCGACGACGTGCGCACGGCGCTCGTCACGATCCAGCACGACCTGTTCGACCTTGGCGGCGAGCTGTGCATCCCCGGCCACACGGTGATTGACGACACGCACCTCGCGCGCCTCGACCGCTGGCTCGCCGATTACAACGGGACGCTGCCGCCGCTGAAGGAGTTCATCCTGCCGGCCGGCTCCCGCGCGGCGTCGCTCGCGCACGTGTGCCGGGTGGTGTGCCGCCGTGCGGAGCGCTCGATCGTCGCGCTCGGGCGCAACGACGCGCTCAATGATGCACCGCGGCGTTACGTGAACCGGCTGTCGGATCTGCTGTTCGTGCTGGCGCGCGTGCTGAACCGCACCGACGGCGGGGCGGACGTGCTGTGGGAGCGCGGCCGCGTCCGCTGACGCCGCGCAAGGATTGCCGCACTGCGACAATTTGCCCGAGGGACGGGCAATTTTAAAGATGTATCGTATCTACATGTTTAACGGAGAACGAACATGACCCCCATTACCGCTGACCAGATGGCTCGCGTGAAGGCCACTGCCCCTGTCCTCGCCGTGCACGGTGCGACGATCACGAAGCACTTCTACCAGCGCATGTTCGCGCGCCATCCGGAACTGAAGAACCTGTTCAACCAGACGCACCAGAAGACCGGCAGCCAGCCGGAGACGCTCGCGAAGGCCGTCTATGCGTATGCGGCGAACATCGACAACCTCGGCGCGCTGGGCGGCGCCGTGTCGCACATTGCGCACAAGCACGCGAGCCTGAACATCCGCCCCGAGCATTACCCGATCGTCGGCGAGAACCTGCTCGCGTCGATCGTCGAGGTGCTCGGCGATGCAGTCGACGCCGACACGCTCGAAGCATGGCGCGTCGCGTACGGCCAGCTCGCTCAGATCCTGATCGGCGCCGAGGCCGACCTGTATGCAGGCGCCGCATGGAGCGGGTTCCGCCCGTTCAAGGTCGAGCGCAAGGTGCGCGAGAGCGACGAGATCACGTCGTTCTACCTGACGCCGGCGGACGGCGGCGCGGCACCGACGTTCGAACCGGGCCAGTACATCACGGTGAAGCGCTTCGTCGGCGACCTCGGTGTTGACCAGCCGCGCCAGTACAGCCTGTCCGACGCGCCGAACGGCAAGTGGCTGCGCATCTCGGTGAAGCGCGAAGCCGGCAAGCCGGAAGTCATTCCGGCCGGCAAGGTGTCGACGCTGATGCACGACGGCGTCGAGGAGGGTGCGATCGTCGAGGTGACCGCGCCGATGGGCGAATTCTCGCTGAAGCGTGGCGTCGAGACGCCGGTCGTGCTGATCTCGGGCGGCGTCGGCATTACGCCGATGATGTCGATGGCGTCGACGCTGGTCGCGGAAGGCAGCAAGCGCGACGTGCGGTTCGTCCATGCATGCCGTTCGGGCGCGGTGCACGCGTTCCGCGACTGGCTGAACGACACGGTGCGGGCGAATGCGAACGTGAAGCGCACGGTGCTGTACGAGCAGGTCGGCCCGAACGATCGCGTCGGCGTCGACTACGACCTCGAAGGCCGTCTCACGCCGGAGCGCGTGAAGGAATTCGCGCTGGTGCCGGATGCCGACTACTACATCTGCGGCCCGATCGCGTTCATGAAGGCGCAGCGTGACGCGCTGATCGCACTCGGTGTGGCGTCGGAGCGCGTGAACACCGAAATCTTCGGTTCGGGCGCGCTCGAGTGACGCGTACCCGCAAGGTCTGCGACCAATGAAAAAGCCCGGCGCGAGCCGGGCTTTGATTTTGTGGCAGGCAGCGCGTCAGGCACGCAGCATCAGCGTGGCGTGATAGCGCCACACCTTGGGATCGGCGCTGACGAGCGGCATGCCTTCATGGAGGGCCTGCGCGACCATCACGCGGTCGAACGGATCGGCATGATCCGGAAAATCAGGCAATGCGGCGACCCCTTCGATGTGATCGCCGCTGATCGGCAATTCCGCAAAACCAGCGAGCCGGAACGCCGAACGCGCGGATGGACGGGCAGATTGCCTTTGCGATACTTGATCGCGATTTCCCAGGTGGACGCGGCGCTGACGTACAGCGTGTTTTCGGGATGTTCGATCAATGCGGTCGCGGTCGCCGAAAGGTGAGGCGCGCCTTCGGCTGCCCAGAGCGCGATGTGCGTATCGAGCAGCAGCTTCACGGTGCGAGCCCGTGTTCCGAGTTGGCATCGAAGTCTGCAGCGATCGATTCATCGCCGGCATTGAATGCCTCGACGGTTGTCGGGATGTTCAGCCCGGCAAGCAACTGACGGGCTGCGCCGATCCGCTTTGGCGCAGTATAAGGAACGATCCGGGCAACCGGATGACCATTTCGGGCGATCACGACTTCGGATTCGCGCCCCAGTTCAAGCGCTTCAACGAGGCTTGAGAGCCGCGACTTGGCATCGTGCATGTTGACGGTCGGCATGGTCACCCTCCCTGGTTAGCTAGATGATGTTAGCTAGTCTGGCAGAGCGAAACGACGACCGCAGGCTGGCCGCATGGCCAACCCGCCGTCAGGCGGGGCCATGCGGTCAGCCTGTCTCGGTGTGCGATCAGTTCCCGCTGCCGCGCGCGACGCGGCGTGCCTTGACCGATTCCGCGAGACCTTCGAGTACCTTCACGCTGTCGTCCCACGCGATGCACGCATCGGTGATGCTCTGGCCGTAGGTCAGTTCGCAGCCTTCCTTCAGGTCCTGGCGGCCCTCGACGAGGTGCGACTCGATCATCACGCCGACGATGCGGGCGTCGCCGGCCGCGACCTGGCGGCCGATGTCCGCGCACACGGGGATCTGGTTCTCGTGTTTCTTCGAGCTGTTCGCGTGGCTCGCGTCGATCATCAGGCGTGCGGCGAGGCCGGCCTTGCCGATGTCCGCGCAGGCGGCGTTCACGCTGTCCGCGTCGTAGTTCGGCGTCTTGCCGCCGCGCAGGATCACGTGGCAGTCCTCGTTGCCGGCGGTCGACACGATCGCCGAATGGCCGCCCTTCGTCACCGACAGGAAATGGTGCGGCTGCGACGCGGCCTTGATCGCGTCGACCGCGATCTTCACGTTGCCGTCGGTGCCGTTCTTGAAGCCGACCGGGCACGACAGCCCCGACGCGAGTTCGCGGTGCACCTGCGACTCGGTGGTGCGTGCGCCGATCGCGCCCCACGAGATCAGGTCGGCGATGTACTGCGGGCTGATCATGTCGAGGTATTCGGTCGCGGCCGGCAGCCCCATTTCGTTGATCTGCAGCAGCAGCTCGCGCGCGGTGCGCAACCCTTCGTTGATCTTGAAGCTGTTGTCGAGGTGCGGATCGTTGATGAGGCCCTTCCAGCCGACCGTCGTGCGCGGCTTTTCGAAGTACACGCGCATCACGATTTCCAGTTCGCCCTTGAAGCGCTCGCGCTCCTTCGCCAGCCGCCCCGCGTACTCGATCGCCGCCTTCGTGTCGTGGATCGAGCACGGCCCGATCACGACGATCAGCCGGTCGTCCATCCCGTGCAGGATGCGGTGCATCGACTGGCGCGAGTTGTAGATCAGCTCGGACGCGGCTTCGGAGCACGCGAATTCGCGAATCAGGTGGGCGGGCGGCGTGAGTTCCTTGAGTTCACGAATGCGGACGTCGTCGGTGTTGTGCGGGGGCATGCTGTTTCTCCTTGGTTCCGGGCGCCGTTCGGTCAGTGCGCGTGCGGCAGATTCATCAATTCAAGCGATTCAGTGGTTTCGGTCGGGGCCGCGGGACCGCTGCGGCGGCGACCGGGTGGCGAAGGGCGAAAAAAAACCGCCGGGTTCGCCGGCGGTTTTTTCGGGAATTTCGGTTGCGCTTTACGCGCCATCAACCCTCTCGATCCGCCAGCGGTCTGAGATACCAAAAAAAGTAAAAGTAAAACTTGGCGGACATGACGGAGATTCGGTTCGTCAAAAAAGTTGATTCGGAATTTATACCCCGTCGCCGGGCGGCTGGCAACCGGGGAACGTCGAAAATGCGGACATTCCGCGCGTTTTCTTCAAAATGCGCGGAATGTCTGCGCCGCGATGCGGTTATGCCGTACCGCCGACCGTCATCCTGTCGATCCGCAGGGTCGGCTGGCCGACGCCGACCGGTACGCTCTGGCCTTCCTTGCCGCACACGCCGACACCCGAGTCGAGCGACATGTCGTTGCCGATCATGCTCACGTCCTTCAGCGATTCGGGGCCGCTGCCGATCAGCGTCGCGCCCTTCACCGGGTAGGTGATCTTGCCGTTCTCGATCATGTACGCCTCGGACGCCGAGAACACGAACTTGCCGTTCGTGATGTCGACCTGGCCGCCGCCGAAGTTCACCGCGTACAGGCCGTTCTTCACCGACGCGATGATTTCCTGCGGATCCTTGTCGCCGTTCAGCATGTACGTGTTGGTCATGCGCGGCATCGGCAGCGCCGCGTACGACTCGCGCCGCGCGTTGCCCGTGACCGGCATCTTCATCAGGCGCGCGTTCAGCGTGTCCTGGATGTAGCCCTTCAGGATGCCGTCCTCGATCAGCGTCGTGCACTGCGTCGGGTTGCCTTCGTCGTCGATGTTCAGCGAGCCGCGGCGGTTCGGCAGCGTGCCGTCGTCGACGACGGTCACGCCCTTCGCGGCGACCCGCTCGCCGATCCGGCCCGCGAATGCCGACGAACCCTTGCGGTTGAAGTCGCCCTCGAGACCGTGGCCGATCGCCTCGTGCAGCAGCACGCCCGGCCAGCCCGGCCCGAGCACGACCGTCATCGCACCGGCCGGCGCGGGACGGGCGTCGAGGTTGACGAGCGCCGCATGCACGGCGTCGTCGACGTAGCGCGACAGCACTTCGTCGGTGAAGTAGCCGTAGTCGAAGCGGCCGCCGCCGCCGCCGGAGCCGATCTCGCGGCGGCCGTTCTGCTCGGCGATCACCGTGACCGACACGCGCACGAGCGGGCGGATGTCGGCCGCGAGCGCGCCGTCGCTGCGCGCGACCAGCACGACGTCGTATTCGCCGGCGAGGCCTGCCATCACCTGCGTGATGCGCGGGTCGCGGCCGCGCGCCATCTGTTCGATGCGCTCGAGCAGCTTGACCTTGGCCGTCGCGTCGAGCGACGCGAGCGGATCGGACGGCAGGTACAGGTCGCGGCCCGAGATGCCCTTCAGCGACGTGGCCGCCTTGATTTTCTGGCGGCCGCCGCCGGCCGCCGCGATCGCCTTGGTGGCCGCCGCGGCTTGTGCGATCGCTTCCGGCGACAGGTCGTCCGAGTACGCGAATGCGGTGCGGTCGCCCGCGACCGCGCGCACGCCGACGCCCTGGTCGATGCTGAAGCTGCCCGATTTGACGATGCCTTCCTCGAGGCTCCACGCTTCGCTGCGGGTCGCCTGGAAGTACAGGTCCGCGTAGTCGACGCGATGCGTGAAGATGTCGGCGATCGTGCGCGTGAGCAGGCTTTCGTCGAGGCCATACGGCGTGAGCAGGATGTCCTTCGCCAGCGCGAGGTTGCGGATGCCGGGTTCGATGATGTTCATGCGGATATCGGGGTTTCTCAAAAAGTTGTCGGGTGCTTCTGGGCAGATGGGTTGGCCGTGCGGCGTTTCAAGCGGCGCGGGGGATTCAGGTCAGCACGCGGTGCCGCCACGCGGGCAGGCTCTGGCGCACGTCGGTGATGCGCTGCGGATCGATCGCGCCGAGCACGACGCTGGCGCCCACGTCGCGAACCGCGACGATCTCGCCCCACGGGTCGATCAGCATGCTGTGGCCCCAGGTGCGCCGGCCGTTCTCGTGCTTGCCGCCTTGCGCGGCCGCGAGCACGTAGCACTGGTTTTCGACGGCCCGCGCGCGCAGCAGCATTTCCCAGTGTGCGCGGCCCGTCGTATACGTAAACGCCGACGGTACGACGATCAGCGCGCAGTCGCCCATCCTGCGATACAGCTCCGGAAAGCGGAGATCGTAACAGACCGACAGGCCGACCCGCCCGAACGGCGCATCGAACGCGACGACCGTATCGCCCGCGCGGATCGTGCGGGCCTCGTCGAACGACTCGTTGCCTTTTTCGAAGTTGAACAGGTGGATCTTGTCGTAGCGCGCGGCTTCGTTGCCGGACGGATCGAACACGAGCGTCGTGTTCAGCACGCGATCGGGCTCCGGCGCCTTCAGCGGCAGCGTGCCGCCGATCACCCAGATGCCGTGGCGACGCGCGGCGTCCGCGAGGAAGTGCTGGATCGGGCCGTCCCGGTAGGGTTCGGCGAGCGCGAGCTTGTCGGTGTCGCGGTGCCCCATGAAGCAGAAATACTCGGGCAACAGCACGAGCTGCGCGCCTTCGCCAGCAGCTTCCGCAATCAGGCGGCGGGCTTCGGCGAGATTGCGCGTGACGTCCGGCGTGCTCACCATCTGCAGCGCGGCGACCTGGAAGGACGTGGCGGAACGGGTAGGGTCGGTCATCGCTGGATCGGTTGCGTCATAAATGGGGTGCGGCCCGGCACCGTGCGCGGTTCGGCGCGCGGCTCAATGGTTCGCCGCATCGGCCGGACCGTGATTCATCTTACCCTGATCGCCTTGCACCCGCTCGATGTGCGGGTGCGCCCACGAGCCGGTGATTGCGTAGTCGAGCGCGAACGCGCGCGACAGCGTCTCCGACAGCGCATAGTTCGCGGCCAGCACGCCGACGCCGAGCAGCGGGTTGATGATGGCCGCCCCGATCGCGGCTGCGCCCGCGCTGATTTTCGGCGCGACGTGCGCATGCAGGTCCTGCGTCTCGGTGCCGAGATCGACCGCGCCGCGCACGGTGACGTTCGCGGGCCCCGTCATCATCGAAAAGTCGTCGGTGCGGGCAATCCCGTTCGAGATCTGGCCGGTACCGGTGATCTTGTCGAACGGCAGCCCCTTGCCGATCACGTCGCGGAAATTCAGCGTCAGGAAGCGCGCGAGGCTCTGCAGGCTCAGCACGCCGAGGAGTTTCGCCGCACCCGGATCGACCTTCAGGATCTGGCCGTGTTCGAGATCGAGCGCAATCTGGCCGCCGAGCGACGGGAAGTCGAGTGCGGTCGGGCCGCCGCGCCAGCCGACCTTGCCCGTGACCGTGCCATGGCCGTCGGCAAGCGTGCGGGGCAGGCCGACGCGGTCGAGCAGTGCGCCCGCGTTGTCGATGTCGAGCTTGAAGTCGAATACGGTGCGGCGCGGCGCGTCGTTTTCGTCGGCGCCGCGGGCAAGCGCACGGCGTGACGTGCGCCAGTTGCCGGTCGCCGTCAGCTTCGCGGCCGGGTTCGACAGCTCCAGCTTGTCGAGCTGCCAGACCGGCGTGCCGGCTTCGTCGATATTGCGCGCGTTGACGACGAGGCGGCCGATGTCGTGGTTGCGCGCGACGACCTGGTCGACGATCAGGTCGATCGACGGCATCGGACGGTCGGTCGGCGTCGGCAGGTTCATCGCGCGGCCGACGAGATCGTGCTGCGCGCTGTCCGGGACCACGAGCTTCGCGAGCCGCGCGTTCAGCACGCCCGCGCCGTTGTGGCCGCCGCCCGGCGCCCACGACAGGTAGCCCGACACCTGGTTCGACGCGATGTTCGCCTGCCAGAGCTCGTCGATGTGCGACGCGCCGACGATCACGTTTTCCCAGTTGCGCTTGAGCAGCTTCAGCGTGCCGAAATGGAACGCGAAGCGCTTCGGCACGAAGCTCGCGAAATCGACGCGCGGCGCAGCCTGCGGCTCCGGCGCGCGCGGCGTGTCGGGTTTCAGCGTATGGGCCAGCGCGAGCCACGCATCGGCGTCCAGTTCGTTGACGTCGACGGCCGCGCTCACGCCGTCCTGCGGCATGTCGGGCATCCGGTGGATGCCCATCGCGCCGCGCACCGCGCGCAGCGGCTGGCCGCGCGTCGCGTCGAGCAGGTAGGTCGCGGACACGGGGCCGAGCGTCAGGTCGGCGTGTTCGAGGCGCTTGCCGTCCGCCTGCGGCGCCGGCTGTAGCGTGAAGCTGAACGGCATCGGCGTGCCGGCTGCCTTCGCGAACGGCGCCGGGAACTGCAGAGCGACGCCGGTCAGGTCGGAATGCGCGCTGATGTCGGGCAGGCGGCCCGGCGCACCGCGCACCGCGACCTTGTAGGGCGCGTCGCCGACCACGTGCTCGAGCAGCGCGGCGGCCGGGCCGTGCAGGTTCAGGCCGCGCGCGGCGTCGAGCGCGAGCCGGCCGTCCACGTCCACCGTGTACGGGCCGTGCGACTGGAAGTTACCGTTCGCGCGCACCGGGCCGCCGAGGAAGCGTCCCGACAGGTCGTGCAGCGACGCGCCGGCCTCGGTGAACCGGACGCTGCCTCGCAGCGCCGACAGCGGCGGCACGCCGCTGGCCGTCAGCGTATTGCCGCCGAACGCGAGCGCGCCTTCGACGTGCGTGTGCGGATGCGCGACGTGTTGCGGAATCGTGATCTTGAGCGCGAGCGACGCGGGCCCCTGCGCATCGATCCGCTGGCCGATATGGTTGCTCATCGTGCCGAGCGAGCTGTTGTCCGCGTAGTCGATCAGGTCGGCGAGCGGGCCCTGCGCATGGCCGTCGATGATCAGCGGCGAGTGGGTCGGATTGCCGAGATCGTCGATGCGGCCCGCGACCTTCGTCAGCGCGACGCGCTTGTAGTGCGCGCGGTGGATGTCGAAGCGCAGCTTGTTCTGCGCCAGCTCGAACACGCCGTCGATCCCGTCGAGCGCCGGCCAGACGCTCGGCGTGCCGTTCGCGAGCTTGCGCGGCGGGTACGGCGTCGGCTCGAAACGGCCGCCGGTGAACGGCGCGACGATGTGGAACACGCCGGCGTCCGGCTCGTGTTCGAACGGGAATTTTTCGAGCGGGCCGCGCGCGACGATCGACGCGCCCTTGGTCACCTGGCCGTCCTGCAGCGCGTGGCCGAGATAGTCGCGCAGGTGTTCGGACATCCCGGTCGGCAGGTAGCGCGGAATGCGCGCCACCGATGCGCGGGCGAAATCGGCGCGCAGGTCGAGCGAGCCGCGGCCGTGGCCGGGGTTCGTGTACGAGCCGGACACCGCGATTTCGGCGTCGGGGTTCGAGACGAGCAGGTCGGGCAGCGTCACGTCGACGCGCGCGTGCTTGTCGCCCGCCGCCGGTGTGATCACCCATCGGGCGTTGCCGCGCAACCGGTCGAACGTCAGGCGCGGCTCGTCGAATTCGCCGGGTACCGTGACGGCCGCGTTGACCGTATCGAAATGCGCGCTGCCGCCTGTCTCGTTCGCATCGACGCGGCCCCACAGATTCTCGATGCCTGGCCAGCCGGCGCGCGGGTGGCCGCGCGGCGACAGGCCGGGCGGCGGTTCCTGCGCGGCGAAGCTGATGCCCTGGAGATCGCCGAGGAAACGGTAGCGGACGATCGGTGCGGCGCCCGTGCGCCGCTCCTCGTCGGCGAGGTCGGCCCGCGCGGGCTTCGCGCGTTCGACCTCGATGTGATAGTTCGACACCATCCCGCGCGGGTCGATCTTGATCAGCTCGTTGCGCAGGCGTGCCGGCAGTGGCAGACCGCGGATGAACTCGCTGAGGATGCCGAGATCGACGCGATCGCCGACGACGCTCAGCAACTGCCCCTGGCTGGCGGTCGGCACGCGGTAGCGGGCCGTCAGCGTCGACAGCGCGAGCGAGCGGGCGAGCGGCGTGCCGTCCGGCAGCGGTGGCTGGCCGAGCTCCGCGTTGAAGCGCGTCAGGTGCAGCGTGTAGTCGTGCCCGGCATCGAGCTGCATGTCCCAGCCGAAGCCGACCGTCGGCACGTCGAGCCGCGGCTGCGTCGGACGCACGCGCAGCGCGACGTCCGCGCCTTGCAGGTCGCCGCCTGCCGAATGCAGGTGGCCGTCGCTGAAGGTGGCCCAGATCGCGTTGTCGATCCGGCCCGCGTGGATCGTGAGCGGCATGTCGAGGTAGCGCGCCAGCGTCTGCAGGTCGACGGGACCCGTCGACAGGTACGCGTCGCCCGTCCAGTTCGACGGCTTGCCGACCGGCGCGAGCGGCTTGTGCCTGAAGCGCGCGCGGAAATCGAGCGGGCCGAGCAGCAGCGTGCCGTTCGCGGGCGCCTGCAGCGCGGCCTTGTGCACGCGGCCATTGTTGAGCACCGCGAGCCGGATGCCCGACAGCACGAGCTCCGGCGCGTCATGTTGCGCGTCGCGCCAGCGCAGCGTGCCGCCGCGCAGCACGATCGCCTCCTGCTTCAGCAGCCACGTGCCGAACGTGTCGTTGCCGCCGTGGGTGGTCGCCACGCCGACGCCCGCGATGCTCAGCGAGCCGTCGGCCGCACGCGCGACCACGAGGTCGGGCTGGTCGACGATCAGGCTCGACAGCGCGGGCGACAGCCGCAGCAGCGACATCCACGACAGCGCGGCCGTCGCATGCGGCACCGACAGCGCGACCTTGCCGTCGCGGCCGCGGATCGTCAGGTTCGTGAGTTCGACGCCCGGCTGCATGCCCGACCAGTTCGGGGAAAGCTTGCCGATCGAAAGCTGCGCGTGGAGCTTGTCGGACACCGCGCGCTCGATGCGCGGGCGGAATTCGTCGATGCGGGGCAGCAGGACGTAGCGCAGCCCGAGGAACGCGCCGGACGCGACGAAGTAGGTGCCGATCCCGACTGCCAGCGTCACCCTGAACACGCGACGCAAGACCGGATGATCGTGCTTCGGAGGTCCCGCTTCGGGCGCAGCTACGGCGGATTCCTGACGGTCGGACATGCGGCGGACGGGCGGCGATATGGTAGTTTTGCAGACTGACGTTGAAATGTATCACACGGGTTCGTGCCGGCGGCCGTTGCGGCAGCGCGGCACGGGCTTTCCGGCGCGCGGTTTCGCGACGGGCGCACGCGCGCCCCGCGATGCCGCGCCGAGTTCATGGGCCGGTCGGGGGCGGGGCGCGCATGCGCTTCCCGTGCCGGCCGGCCGTTCCGCCAGGCCCGCTTCTCGATGACCGACGCTTCCGCCCTGATCTGCACGTCCTATTCCCG
>NZ_CABVQC010000108.1 GCF_902499175.1 Burkholderia aenigmatica | reverse complement strand
GAAAACTTGCTTGGCTTCTTGTTCATGGCTCCATTCTCTCAAGAGTTGGAGCCTCCACAAAACTCGGTGCGGTTCAGTTCATCACGATATCGGTGTTGCAGGTTATACCGGTGCGTCCTCCTACGTGGACCTGCCCGGCGGCACATTTTCAGTGGCGAGCGTCTCTGGTGACTCGAATAGCGAGACCATGGCCTTTTTCCTACAGGGGATGCACTCGAGCATTTTGGAATCGACTGTTGTGCAACAGATCAGTTCTGTTTCAGCGGCGTCTACGGTGAAGTTGATCGATACGGCTGCGGCGGCCGGGCAGCCGATCTACAACGCAACATCGGCAAACTATGCTACCGCCGTTCAACCGAATTTGGTGAATTGCAGCGCTTACTACGGCACCTTCAGTTCTTACCTGTCTAGCGGGTTCAGCCTGGTTTTGCCGCAACACTGTGATCTGACTGAGAACAGCTGGACGGGTGCTGGCTACTACGTGCAGAGCCCCGTATTTCTGGGTGCGTTGATCACGGGGAACCTCGCCGGAGGATACATGACCCTGGGTCAGTTTCTCTCCACCCTTTCCCCGTTGGCGCAGGTCGCGTCGCCGTTTCCGCCTTCGATGTACAACCTTCCGGTGACCGTCCTAAGCGATGGCAGCTTCCGATTTGCGCCGTCTCTCCAAGGTGGGACGTCTCTCCAAGGCGAGCCATTCAATTTCGTTGCCGACCCCATCGGCCTGGCGGCCGGGAATTTTACGTACAGCCGCGATGACCTATCGTCAGGTGTGGGCCTCTTTCCGCAGCGCCTCACCTTCAGCCGCATATATAGTTCGAGCGCCAAGAATCAGGACAGTGTGCTTGGGAAGGGCTGGGCTCACAACTTCAGCGTGACCGCAAAGGTAAATTCCGACGGTTATCAGGGAATGGGGGAAGATTCAGCGCTCGATGCGGTAGCCGCGTTGGTCGAGATGAAGGCGTCGTCGGATCTGCTTACTGATGCGTCACACCCGATTGAAAAATTGGTCATTGCGACTTTGGGGCAACGGTGGTTCGGCGATCAGCTGATCAACAATACCGTGATCGTCACACAAGGTCTGAATGGCGAGGTGTTCGTGAAGTTGCCGGACGGTAGTTTCAACCCACCCCCGGGGAATTCTTCGAAGCTGATACTGAACGGGGATGGCACTTACACGTACGACACCGTTCACCATAACTCGATGCACTTCAATTCGTCGGGGAACATCGATACCTACAAAGACGCCAACGGCACGCAGGTCAACTACAGCTACACCGGAAGCAACTTGACCAGCGTCAGCAACGGCTTCTGGCGCACACTAAATTTCAGCTATACGAACGGACGGATTAGCCAGGTCTCTGACGGCGCTCGAACGGTTCAATATGGCTACGACGCGAATGGCAATCTGACGACCTTCACCGACACGTTGTCGAAGAGCACGACATACGGCTATGGGTTGCCCGGTCAGATAACGCAAATCTTTTATCCGAGCTTCCCGTCCACCGCCGGCGTGACGAACGTCTATGACAGCCTTGGACGAGTCCAAACGCAGACGAACGCGCGAGGCAAGACATACAGCTACTATTTCGCTGGATCGCGAGCTCTTGAATCTGCGCCGGGTGGTATCACGAGGCTCAGCTATCTCGATGTGCTCGGGAATGTGTTGCAGCAAGCGGATCCGCTGTTCAACGTCACCCAATTCGCTTACGACGGACAGGGGCGGCTGATTACCAAGACTTTGCCTCAGGGGAATGGCTTCTCGTACACGTACGACGATGCATCCTGTGCGAGCTCGGAGAAACGCTGCACGCAGAACGTGAAGTCGATCACGCAGTTCGCACCATCCGGCTCAGGTCTCGCACCGCTCACTCGAAGCTTCACCTATGAGAGTGCCTACAACAAGGTTGCAACTGAAACCGATGCGCGAGGCAATGCCACGACGTACACCTATGCGCCCTGGGGCGACATCGCGACCGTTACCTCGCCGGTTGACGCGAGCGGGGTAGCGCCATGGACAGCCTATGATTACTATTCCTGGACACCGACGGGCTTCCCGACGATGTATCTCTTGTGGAAGACGACGGTCAAGACGAGCGCATCGAATTCCACTGCGACGACGCGGACCTATGATTGGGCGCACCACGAAGTGCCCGCGACCACGACAGTCGACGCCGGCACGGGAACACTGAATCTCACGACCACGTACACCTATGACGACATCGGCAACCTGACCGTGGTGGACGGGCCGCGTACTGACGTGACCGATACGGTGACGACTAGCTACGACAGCGAACGGCGCCCGACCGTGGTCACGGATGCGCTGGGGAAGCAAACTCAGACCACCTATGATGCGGACGGCCGGCCAATTGCTGTCGCCCGGCAGATCGGCGCTCAATGGTTGACAAACTGCTCGCGGTACAGTGCGACAGGAAAAGTTATCCGGGCATGGGGCCCTTCGCTGACTGCATCGGCGACGACTTGCCCAACAGAGGCAGCACCAGTGCCGATCACCGACACGGCATATGACGATCTCGATCGGCCATATCAGCAAACGCAGTATCTTGCCGCTGCAGACGGGGGGAACAGAGTGACGACGACGGTGTACAACGTCGACGATTCGATCAACACCATCCAGAAAGCGACAGGCACGGCGCAGCAACAGAACTATGTGCAATACACCTATACGCCGAACGGTAAACTCAATTCGAGCGCTGATGCGAAGAACAATCTGACCGTCTATGCATACAATGGTTTCGACCGTCTGACGAACCGATACTACCCGCTGGCCAACACACCAGGCTCGGCGAACAGCAATGATTACGACGGCTATACCTACGATCCGAACGGGAACGTGGTTACCATCCGCAGACGTAGCGGGGGCACGATCACCCAGACCTGGGATAACCTGAACCGCCTGACCGCACGTACCTATCCGAGCAGCGCTAACAATGTTCAGTTCGGTTATGACCTGCGCGGACTACGCACCGCGTCGCAGTACGCGAACGGCAGTTACGCGGTGTCCTATGCTTGGGACAACGCAGGTCGATTGCTCAACACGACGGCGGGGGGAAGAACGCTCAATTTCCAGTACGATGCCGCAGGAAATCGGACCCAGACGACGTGGCCGGATGGGTTCAATACGACTACCAGCTACGATGCGTTGAATCGGCCGAGTGTGATCAAGGAGAACGGAAGCACAGCACTCGCAACGTACACCTATGACGACCTGAGCCGGGCTACCACCCTCACGTTCGCGAATGGAACGTCGATTCAACGCGGGTACGACAATCAAGGTGGGCTAGCAACGCTGACGAATGCGTTGACTGCGCCGGGCGACCAGGTGCAGTTCGTATACGCACGTAATCAAATTCTGGATGTAACCAGCGTCACACCGAGCAACCTCGCGTACCAGTGGAGCGGTGGAACGACCGGTAGCCAGAGTTATACCGCGGATGGCCTGAATCGTTACACGACGGCTGCTGGCGGTTCTGTCGGGTACGACAACAACGGAAACGTGGCTAGCTACAGCGGTTGGTCGTATGGTTACGATCTCGACAATCGCCTCGTATCTGGTACTACTGGATTGTTCTCAACAGTGAGTCTTGCGTACGACGCAGAAGGTCGCCTGCGCCAGACTGTTGAACCGAACGGTCTTGGCAGTCTCACGACGAACATGCTGTACGACGACACGAAACTCGTCGCCGAATACGATTCGTCGGGCAATATCCTCCGGCGCTATGTTCATGGTTCCGGTGCAGACAATCCGCTCGTTTGGTACGAAGGATCAGGGACCACGAACAAGAATTGGTTCTACACGGATCAACTGGGGAGCGTCGTCGCGACGGCGAATACATCGGGGGCCAAAACGGCAATCTATACCTACGGTCCGTTTGGTGAGCCGAACGCAACGAGTGGCACGCGGTTCCGCTACACGGGGCAGCAACTGATCGGTTCGCTCGGACTGTACTATTATAAAGCGAGGTTCTATTCACCGGGGCTGGGACGATTCTTCCAGACCGACCCTGTTGGCAGTCGCGATGATCAAAACCTGTATGCATATGTCGGAAACAACCCGGTCAATCGGTCCGACCCGGACGGATTGACTGGCACGATCGTAGGTACGGATTCGTTTCAACTTGCGGGTAGTTATATATGGGGGCACGGCGACAGACACGTAAGCGATCCGGATGCCGCGCGCGCAGAGATCGGCGCCCATCTTCCTCCAATAGGGGATGTGGGTGGCCCATTTTGGGGCGTCACACCGAACTATATTTATCGCGTCTTTCCGTTACCGTCTGGTGATGTAAATATTGGAACGTACTTTTATCGGCCATCTGGGATTCCGTATTAAACACTTAAATTTCTATGTGGGACGGGCATTGGGAGTTTGCGAATGAATATTTCTCAGTTTCGAGAGCTGAGTCAATTGGAAGTCGCCCTCTTGCGCAGGATGGCGACCTGTGGGGTGCCGAATGGCGATATCTTAATGGCACAGATATTAGCTGCACGCGCAAGTCCAATTGATGAAGAGGGATCGCTCCGCCTCGTGACAAGCAGTGATAAAAAATACGGTGACGCGACCGGACCTCTGATAACGGCTGTCCAAGAGGATGTCGACACAGTGCGAAATTATGGGCCATATATTAATTTCGTATTGATATTGAAAAATGGATTTATCGACGAGCTGGAGGTTTATAAGGATGACGGGGGAAAAATTGCCGCTGACTTCAATCCTGATGGCTTGTCGATCACATGGGGTGGCCCGAAAGATTCGCGAGTCTTTTAGGTTCGGTGTGCAATATCGCGGTGAAGCTTGCGCTAAGCTAGGGGGTGCCCTCACGATTTGGCACAGCGCATACAAGACGCCGCTTTAGTATCGTCATGGAGAACGCGTAAGCGTTAGCAAAACTCCCTTGACGTCGTTGGCAGTGCACCGAGCAACTCGCTCCTGTCGACGAGATTGCTGGCGATCAGATGCCGCACGTTCCCTTCGGCCTGCCACACGCCGTAGACCGCGAGCAACGCGGCGCCGAGCGCCTCCTTCCGAAATTTCTCCAGCAGACCGGGCCAGAGGATCACGTTGACCTGGCCGGTCTCGTCCTCGAGCGTCATGAACAGCACGCCGTTCGCCGTGCCCGGCCGCTGCCGCACCGTGACCAATCCGCACGCGCGCGCGAGCTGGCCGCTGCGCAACGTCGCCAGTTGCTCTGCCGACTGCAGGTGATCCAGCGCGAGGCGATCGCGCAGCAGCGCCAGCGGATGCCGGCCGAGCGTGAAGCCCATCGCTCGATAGTCCGTCACGATCTCGTGACCCTCCGATGCCCGAGGCAATGCCGGCGCCGCGTCGTCACATTCGGTGCCGCGCAGCAGATCTCGATCAGGCACGGCAGCGGCAGCCAGCCAGAGCGCGTCGCGTCGGTTATCGCCGGCGAGCGAGCGAAGTGCGTTCGCACCTGCGAGCACCTGCAGGTCGTGCCGATCAAGCGTAAGCGGCTCGGCGCGACCAGTTCCATATTCGCGCGCGCATGGGGCATGATGTGAGAGCTTGGGGAGTTCCGTGAGGATCACGTGAGATCGTGCCCACGATCGTGGATCATGGGCACGATCTATCTGGATCTATGAAGCAGTCAGGCAGTGCCATGCGAGCTGACCGACGTCAGCTTGTCGACCACATTCCAAGGCAGCAGTTCGTCGACGCGGGTGATGACGTGATCAGCGATGTGGGTCAAGACGTATTCCAGATAGGCGCGCGGGTTGATGCCATTGAGTTTGCACGCACCAATCAAGCTGTACATCGCGGCGGCCCGCTCACCCCCGCTGTCGGAACCAGCGAACAGGAAGTTCTTTCTCCCGAGGCTCACGCAACGCAGGGCGTTTTCTGCCAACGCGTTGCTGATCTCGGCTTGCCCATCCTCGCAGAACAGCGTCAGCGCAGTCCAGTGATTCAGCGAGTACTGGATCGCGCCGGCCAGCTCCGACTTGCGCGACAGCGTCGCGAGCTTGGCCCGGATTCTCGTTTCGAAGGCGTCCAGCAGCGGCTTGCTTTTCTCACGCCGCACGCGCTGCCGTTCATCGGGCGGCTTGCCGCGGATGTCGGTTTCAATGCCGTAGAACTCGCCGATCATCTCGAGCAGTTTCTGGGTCTCGTCCGTCGGTGTGCTCGCGTGGATCTCGTAGTACTTTCTCCGCGCGTGGTCCCAACAAGCAGCCTCGCGGATCTTGCCACTTACGTACAACTCGTCGAAGCCGCCGTAGGCATCGGCTTGCAGGATGCCTTCGAATCCGGCGAGATGCGTCTGAGGATGGATGCCTTTGCGATCGCACGAGTACGCGAACCACACCGCAGCCGGCTCCGTCGAGCCCGAACGGCTGTCGTCGCGCACGTACACCCAGAGTCGCCCGGTCTTCGTCTTCTTGTTGCCTGGCGCGAGCACGGGGATCGGCGTGTCGTCCGCGTGCAACTTCGTGCCCGCCATCGTATACCGGCGCAGCGCGTCGGTCAGCGGGCGGCAGAGCGCCTCACACTGTCCGACCCAGCGACCCATGCTGGCGCGGTCAAGCGTCACCCCGTCGCGCGCCGCAATTTCCGATTGTCGGTACAGCGGCGCATGATCTGCGTACTTCGACACCAGAATGTCGGCAAGCAAGCTCGGATGCGCGATACTGCGCTCGATCGGCAGTCCCGGCATCGGTGGCTGCGCGATGTGGCCGCAGGCCGGACAGACCGTCTTGTGCCGGATCGTGCGGATCACCTTGAACATCGCCGCAACACGGGCGAGCTGTTCCGAGACGTCCTCGCCGAGGCACTGCATAGCACCTTCACACTTGGGGCAGATCGAATCCGGTTTGAGCACGCGATCTTCTCGCGTAAGGTGCGGTGGCAGCGGCTCACGTACGGCCGGATCGCTGCTAGTCGTGGACCTTTCTCGTCGGACCTTTGTGTGCTGAACGTCGGCGACACCGCTGCCTGCGGCCAAATCCTCAAGCCGGAGCTCAAGCTTCTCGATCTCTCGGGCAAGTTGTTCCGACTTGCGGCCGAAGTGCATTCGCTTGAGCTTGTCGATCAGGAGCTTCAACCGTGTGATCTCGAGATCGCTTGCGGCGATGTCGCGGCGCAGCTGTTCGATCTCGAGTTCCCGTTCGATGGCCGACGCGCGAGCCTCAGCCAGCATGGCCTTCAGTGCAGCGACATCGTCGGGCAGATCGTCGAGATTCGGCATGCGCCGGAGTTTACGAGCCTCCCGAGCGGTTTACAACACCTACAGCATCGACAGAGGTGCCGTACGGCGGGGCTGCCGCCAATCGATGCCTTCGAGAAGCATCGACAACTGCGCGACCGTGAGCGAGATCTTGCCGCCATCGGCTTGCGGCCAGATGAAGCGGCCGCGTTCCAATCGCTTCGACAGCAGCCAGAGCCCGTCGTCGGTGGCCCAAAGCAGCTTCACGAGATCGCCTCGACGTCCGCGGAAGATGAACACATGGCCGCACAACGGATTCTCCTCGAGCGTCGCCTGTACCTTCGTGGCAAGCCCCTGGAAGCCGCAGCGCATGTCCGTGACGCCCGCAGCAAGCCAGATGCGGGTGCCGGCCGGCAATGTGATCACTTCAGGCATTCCTGCAGGAACGCTTCGGCCCGCTCAGCAGACAGGCCGCGAATCTTCACGCGCCGCTTGCCGATCTCCACCTCGATCTCGCACACGGGCGTCGGCATCGGTACGCCGCTTGTCACCTTCGACGTCGCGTTTCCCGTAGGCTGCGGCGCTGGCAGCATCAACACCGAATCGATCACGTCAACGCTCAGCAACTCCGTGCCTGTCATGGCCGACGGCGCAGCTTCGAGTCCCGGCAGTTCCAGCTTGCCTTCCCGATATTGCTTGCGCCACCCGAACACGACGTTGGCGTTGATGTCGTGCCGCCGCGCGACGATCGACACCGACATGCCTGGTTCCAACGTTTCCCTGATCACTTGCTGTTTGAATGCCCGCGCATACGTGCGATGGGCCGGGCGCGCTGCATTCGGCATAGCTGACCGTCTCCGTCAATCTAAACGCGACTATCATGCGCCAGCAAAATCAGCATCGGGAAACGGTCGGGCCGAGTCGCTTACCGAATCACTGAACGTGAAGCGTTCGAGCTCTTTGCACGTGATGCACCAGTCGGCATAGAAATCGATCATCATGGGCCGACCGCGCGCGTCCGCGAGCGCGCGGTCCAGTTCGGCATTCGAGCGTATCGATTCGAAGCGCGCGCTCGCCTGGGTTGGCCTGCTCGCTGGAACAGACATCTGCATGAAGCCGCCCAGTGGCCGTAACGCATCGAAGTGGCCTGATGCGACGCCGACTAGCTCTGCGACGCCCACTACCAACAGCAACACACCGAGAGCCTTACCGATCCGCTGGATGCCGTGCGCGTTCGGCGGCAACGGATCGATCCCCCGCAGCGTCATGCCCGCGCTCGCGAACAGCATCGCGAGCACCATCATCAACAGCCAATCAGGCAACAGCGAATAGACAAACCAGAGCGCCGCGGCCAACAGCATGAATCCAAGCGTATGCTGCACGGGGATCATCCAACGGCCGGCTTTCGGCAATACGTGCGAGCCAAACGTGCCGAACGCGAGCAACGGCAGCCCCATGCCGATCGCCATTGCGTAAAGCGCCGCCGCACCACCGATCAGGTCGCGACTGTTCGCGATATAGAGCAGCGCACCCGCGAGCACCGGCGTGGAGCACGGACCGACGATCAGCGCGGACAGCATGCCCATCACGAACACGGGGCCCGCGCGCCCGCCCGGCAGCCGGCGGCTCCAGTTCGCGAAGCGGGTCTGCCAGTTGACGGGCATCTGCAGCCGGAACACGCCGAACATGCCGAGCGCAAATACGACCATCAGCGCACCGAACGCGGCCAGCACCCAGCTCCGCTGCGTCAATGCGACGAGCGGCATACCCGCGAGCGCCGCGACGGTGCCGGCACCGGCGTAGGTGAGCGCGAGTCCCTGCACGTAGACGAACGATAGTCTGAAGCCGCGCCACAGCGAAGCCGGTCGCGCGCCCGCGCCGATAACGGCTGCAACGATCGGAATCAGCGGATACATGCAGACCGTGGCCGCCATCAGCAGACCGCCAAGCAGAAAACCGGCGATTTCGGGCAGGCTGATTCCGTTTGCCGGACGCAGATGGATTCCGAACACCGAGAGTGTCGAATGACTTCTCGAGCCGCCGGTCTGAGCAGCAGCCGCCCCGGCATCATCGCCGGTGGCCACACGCGTCACCGTTCCATCTGTGGCAATCCGGAAGGTGCGCATCAATGGCGGATAGCAGACGCCCGCGTCCGCACATCCTTGCGAGGTGACCGACAACGTGACACTGCCTGCTGCGACGGCACGAGGCAGCGTAATGCGAAGATGTAGCGGCCGGTGGTATACCGTGACCATGCCAAACGTCGGATCCTTCTTGACCTCGCCCGGCGGCAGCGCGTCGGGCTTGACCGGCACACCGTCCGCCGCGAAGCTGAAGCGGTCTCGATAAAGGTAGTATCCCGGATGGGTATCGAAGTCGAGATCGACTTGCTGCGGCCCGCCGAGCGACACCTTCAGAGGAAAGGCACTCTCAGGCGGTAGAAGATCGGCCTCGCCGAGCGCGTGGGCGGCGAACGATGCCAGCATCAACAGCACGCCAAGCGCGATGCGCAGCACGAGCGCATGCGCCCAGCGTCCACCGAACGCCCTCGCCGTGGAATGCCATGTGTGCACTGCCGCCTCCATTCAGAGACGCCGCATGCGGGACCGGCCATCGATGGCCGGCCCGCAGGCACGGCTTTACCCCATCAAGACGATTGCTTCACCATTTTCACGATGGTCAGGGTGCCGCCGACATCCTCGACGCGCACCTTGACCTTGTCACCCTGGTGAGCCTGCTTGACCATCGCGGCGTCCTTGGCCTTGTACGCCATCGTCATCGCGGCCATGCCGATATTGGCGAATTCGCCATGCTTGAGCGTGACCATGCCGGTTGCGGCATCGACCTTCATCACCTCCGCATCGGTCAGTGCCGACTCCGAGGCTTTCTTCGATGCGGACGGTTTCATCGACATCCCCTTGCCGGACATGTCGTCGCCGGCGAATGCCGACGATGCGAACGCGCCCATTGCACAAACTGCAGCGGCAGTAATGACAAATTTCTTCATTGAGCTTCTCCAGATTGGATTGAAGGCACCTTCGTGCCGGAAGGAACTGCTTGGTGAATTCCCGCCTGGTCCACCTTGCGCGCACGACGACGCTGCAACAGGAACCAGGCTGCCGGAATGACGAACATCGACAGCAGCGGCGCGGTGACCATACCGCCCACCATCGGCGCAGCGATACGCTGCATGACTTCAGAACCGGCGCCGTGCCCGATCATGATCGGCACAAGGCCGGACAGCACGACGGCAACAGTCATCGCCTTGGGTCGTACGCGCAGCACCGCCCCTTCACGAATCGCGTCGGCCAGCACGGCCTCCGTGAATGGCGCGCCGGCTTCGAGCCGACCGTTCAACGCACCCTTCAGGTACAGCAGCATCACGACGCCGAACTCTGCCGCGACGCCCGCCAGCGCGATGAAGCCGACCGAGGTGGCGACCGACACCGCGTGGCCCAGGCCCCAGATGAACCAGAGGCCGCCCACCAGTGCGAACGGCACGGTCGACATCAGCAGCAATGCGTCGGCCGCCGAATTGAACGTCAGGAACAGCAGCACGAAGATCACGACGAGCGTGACCGGAATGACGGTGCGCAACTTCGCCGCCGCCCGCTCCAGGTACTCGAACTGTCCGGACCATGCGATCGAATAGCCGGGCGGCAGCTTCACCTGCTGCGCGACGGCCTTCTGCATCGCCTGCACGGCCGATTCGAGGTCCGTATTGCGGATGTCGACGTACACATAGCCGGACAGCCGTGCGTTCTCGCTGCGGATCATCGGCGGCCCGTCGGCGATCGTGACATGCGCGACGTCGCCGAGCTGGATTTGCGCGCCCCGATCCGTGACGATCGGCAACTGCCGCAGCTTCTCGAGCGAATCGCGGACTTCGCGCGGATAACGGATATTGATCGGGAAGCGTTCGCGCCCGGCAATTACCTCGCCAACGTTCTCTCCCCCCACAGCCGACGACACGACGGACTGGATGTCCATGACGGATAGGCCGTATCGCGCGGCCGCAAGCCGATCGATGTCGACGTCGATGTACCGTCCACCGTTCAGACGCTCCGCCAGCGCGGACGTCACGCCCGGCACGTGCTTCACCGCAGCTTCGACCTGCGTCGCGATCGTGTCGATCTGCGTCAGGTCAGGTCCGGAAATCTTGACCCCGACGGGTGTCTTGATGCCGGTGGACAGCATGTCGAGCCGGTTGCGGATCGGCGGCACCCATACGTTCGACAGGCCCGGCACCTTGACGGTCCGGTCCAGCTCGTCGACCAGCTTCTCGGGTGTCATGCCGGGCCGCCATTGACTGCGAGGCTTGAACTGGATCGTCGTCTCGAACATCTCGAGCGGCGCCGGGTCCGTGGCCGTGTCGGCGCGGCCGGACTTACCGAACACGGTCGCGACCTCCGGCACTGTCTTGATGAGCCGGTCGGTCTGCTGCAGTAGTTCGGACGCCTTTTGAGCCGAAATGCCCGGCAGCGCGGTCGGCATGTACAGCAAGTCGCCCTCATCGAGCGGCGGCAGGAACTCGCCCCCTAGTCGCGACACCGGAATCGCCGTCAGGGCCAGTGCGACGACGGCAAAACCGATCGTCAACCATGGGCGACGCAGAGTCGCTTCGAGCAGTGGCCGGTACAGCCGGATCAGCACGCGGTTGATCGGGTTCGCGTTCTCATGCGGAATGCGGCCGCGGATCAGGTAGCCCATGAGCACCGGCACCAGCGTGACCGACAGCCCGGCTGCGGCCGCAATCGTATAGGTCTTCGTGAACGCCAGCGGCGAGAACAGCTTGCCCTCCTGCCCTTCGAGCGAGAAGACCGGGATGAACGACAGCGTGATGATCAGCAGCGAGAAGAACAGCGCCGGCCCGACTTCCGCCGCGGACGCGGCAATCAGTTCCCAGCGCTGCGCTGCGTTTATCGGCACGCGAGGATGGGCATGTTCGTAGGCCTCAAGATGCTTGTGCGCGTTCTCGATCATCACGATCGCCGCGTCGATCATCGCGCCGATCGCGATCGCGATACCGCCCAGCGACATCAGGTTCGCGTTCACGCCTTGGTAGCGCATCACGATGAATGCGGCCAACACACCGAGCGGCAGCGACAGGATTGCGACGAATGCGCTGCGCAGGTGGAACAGGAACACTGCGCATACCAACCCGACGACGATGAATTCCTCGATCAGCTTGTCCTTCAGGTTGTCCACCGCGCGTTCGATGAGTTGCGAGCGGTCGTACGTCGTGACGACTTCGACGCCGGGCGGCAGCGAGCGCTTCAGCTCGGCGAGCTTCGCTTTGACCGCGTCGATGGTCGTCAGGGCGTTCTTGCCGGAGCGCATCACGATGACCCCGCCCGCGACCTCGCCCTCGCCGTTCAATTCGGCGATGCCGCGGCGCATCTCCGGGCCGATCTGGATGCGCGCGACGTCGCCGAGCAGTACCGGGGTACCCGCTTCGTTCGTGCGCAGCACGACGTGGCGGAAGTCGTCGAGCGAGCGCAGATAGCCGGACGAGCGCACCATGTATTCCGACTCGGCGAGTTCGACGACCGAGCCGCCCGACGCCTGATTGGCCTTGCCGAGCGCGTCGGCCACCATCGACTGCGTGATGCCGTACGCGCGCAGCTTGTCCGGATCGAGCACGACCTGGTACTGGCGCACCATCCCGCCGATGCTGGCGACCTCAGACACGTCCGGCACGGCCTTCAGCTCGAACTTCAGGAACCAGTCGTTCAGCGCGCGCAGTTGCCCGAGATCGTGCTGTCCGGTCTTGTCGACGAGCGCGTACTCGTACACCCAACCGACACCGGTCGCATCTGGGCCGAGCGACACCGTCGCACCCTGCGGAAGGCGGCTTTGCACCTGATTTAAGTATTCCAGCACGCGCGAGCGCGCCCAATACTGATCGGTCTTGTCATCGAACAGCACGTAGACGAACGCATCCCCGAATGACGAATACGCGCGGATGGTCTTGGCGCCGGGCACGCCGAGCAGCGTGGTCGTCAACGGATAGGTCACCTGATCCTCGATCACCTGCGGTGCCTTGCCTGGATACGACGCCTTGATGATGACCTGCGTGTCCGACAGGTCGGGCAGCGCATCGAGCGGCGTCTCCTTGAGCGAGTAGACACCCCACGCCGCGACGAGGATGGTCACGAGCAGCACCATGAACCGGTTGCGAATGGACCACCGTATGAGATGCGCGATCATTGGACGCCTCCGGCCGGCTCAACCTTCGTCAGTTGGTAGCCGTCATCCGTCTGCTTGAAGGCGAAGTGCACGGCCTGGCCAACCTTCACGTCCGGAAAGGCGTTCGACGCCGGCTTGTTGAACGTCATCGTCATCGCGCCCCAACCAAGCGCGGGAACCGGCTGATGCGAGAACGTCATGTCGGCCGCAGTCACCTTTTCGACCCTGCCGGTGGTCTCGTAGGTTGGTGAAGCGGCTGCCGGCGCGGACGCCGCTGTCGCCGCACCGGCACCCTTCCCGCCCTCCAGCCGCGGCAGCACGGACTTCAGGCTGGCTTCCGAATCGATCAGGAACTGACCGGACGCGACGACGGTGTCGCCGTCGTTCAGGCCGCTCAGCACTTCGGTTTCGTTGCCGACGTCGTTGCCGACCGTCACCGACGCGGGCTGCAGACGGCCGTCGCTGTTTTTGACGATGACGATCGAACGCTTGCCGGTCGTGATGACCGCTTCGGACGGCACGAGCAACCGCGACACGGCCTTCTGGCCGCCGACGCGCACGCGCATCAGCATGCCGGGCGTCAGCTTGAGCGCACTGTTGTCGATTTCAAGGCGCGCCTGAAGCGTGCGGCTACTGGTGGTGATGCCCGGCAGGATCTCGCGGATACGCCCGGTGAAATGCTGCGTCGGATCGCCCGAGAACGTCGCGTCGACGGTCATGCCCGGACGCGCATCGAGCGCGAGCGCTTCCGGAATCTCGACGATCAGCCAGAGCTTCGAGAGGCCCGAAATCTTCGCGAGCGTCTGCCCCGGCGCGACCATCGCACCGTCGCGCACGTTCAGTTCGCTGACGACACCCGCTTCCGGCGATGCCAGCGTGAGGTGCGTTTGCGCCTTGCCGGTACGGTCGAGCGCCGCGATCATGCCGTCGGGAATCGACAGCGCGCGCATGCGCGCACGTGATGCATCGAGCAGACTATGATCCATCCCGCCGCGCTTGAGAGCGAGATATTCCTCCTGCGGCGCGAGCCAATCCGGCACGAATAGCGACGCGATCGGCGCGCCCTTCGCGACGCGTTGCATCGGCGCGCTGGCATACAGGTGATCGATGTAGCCGGTGACACGCGACTGAATGACGTCCGCTCTCGACTCGTCAAACTGCGTCGTGCCAACCGCATCGAAGCCACCGGCCGTATCCTGGCGACGGACGGTCGCGTAGCGTATGCCGAGATTCTGCTGCAAGCCCGGGTCAATCTTGATGCCGCTCGATCCGCCACCTTCGTCCGCGAAGACGGGTTCGAGCTGCATGTTCATGAAGGGCGATTTGCCCGGCTTGTCGAAGTGCTGGTTCGGCACCATCGGATCGTGCCAGTACAGTACTTTTCGGCCGGTTTTCGGGTCGATCTTGTCGCCCGCCGCGGACATCGATGGCGCGGCAGCGCTGGTCGGAAAGCCGTCGCCTGCGTGTCGAGTACCCGCAAAGTAGCCGGCGCCGAGCAGGGCCGCCCCGGCAAACAGCATCAACACTGCGCGCACGAGCGTGGTCTTCGTCATGTTGTTCTCCTTCACTGTGCGGCGGCCATCGTCGATGGCACGACCTGATATTCGAGTTGTGCCCAGGTTTGCGATACCTCGCGCTTGAGGTCGAGCACTTGCAGTTGCGCTTCCAGTTGGGCGCGTCGGGCCGCGAACGTATCCGCGAGCGAGCCGCTTCCGGCGCGATAAGCCGCGTTGGCAAGCTGCACGCGCTGATCGGCGGCCGGCAGCAGCGACTGGCTCAGGTTGGCGATGCGCTCGCGCCCGCTTGCCAGCGTCGCGGACTGCGTGCGGATGTCCGCCTGCACCTGGCGCAGCGTGTCCTCGTAGGTCAGCCGCGCCTTCGTCGCAAGTTCGGTCTTCTGCGCGAGATCACGGTCCTGAAGATTCTTCCGATTGAGCGGCAGCGGAATCGTGACCCCGATCGACACCATGTTCGAATAGGCCCCGCCACGTTGCTGATAGGCGATTTGCCACGTCCAGTTCGGGCTGCGCTCGCTGCTGGCCACCGCGGTATCCGCCTCGGCCACCGCCACGTCGTCGGATGCCGCCACGAGTGTCGGGTGCGCAATGCGCAGTTCGTCCGGCGGCAGCGCGGAGACGAACGATTCGGGCGCCGGCGGCTCCCCCGTCACGTCTGACACCGGTACGGCAGTCCAGCGCGACAGGCCGATCAGCGCCGTCTGGTAGGTCTGCTGCGCCTTGAGAACCTGATCCTGGGTTTGCGCCAGCATCGCTTGCGCCTGAACGACGTCGGCAGCGCTCGCCTTCGCTCCACGGTAGGACGCTTTCGTGGCTGCCAGTTCGTGCGTCATGTGGTCAAGCAAAGCCTGTTGAAGCGCGACCGCCTGCTTGGCGTAGACGGCGTTCAGCCACGCCGTCGCGGTTTGCTGACGGACCGTCGCGAGTTGCATCAGATAACCGGCTCGCTCGCGACCGACCATTTCATCGGCCAGCGCTGAACGCAGTTGCCGCTTCTTGCCCGACACCCACTCCTGCTGGATGCCAATGCGGCGCATCGTCATGAAGTCCTGGCCGATCGTGAAGCGCTGCGCGCCATTGATCGGCAAGTTGTCGACACCGGCCGAGAGCATCGGGTCGGGCAACTGGCCGGCCTTGACGGCCGCCTCGGAGCTGGCGCGAACGGACGCCTGCGCCGCCTGCATCGATGCGGAATGGTCGGTCGCCGATTGCAGCGCGGCGTCGAGCGTGAAAGGTGCTTGCTCGGCGTGAACGACGCCCGCAAGCAGTAGCGCGGCAACAAGAGAATGCGCGCGCATCGAAGCTCGCCGACCCCGCGGCGTGCCGAAAATGAATGGCATGTTCTAACCCCAACGACGGAATCCCATAGGGATTCCACGTCCTGGCAAAGGACGAACCTCACCGCATACGCGGTGAACCTGTCAGCGTGGGATCAGACGAGACGCGGAGGTCGCCACAACCCGTTCGGGTCACGGCTCGGGAGGGAGTCGGCGTAGTGGAAAATGACCGGGCTGACGAGCGCAGCCGGCCGACTGACACTGACCTGCACCGTTGGGTGGTAAAGGCTGCCGAACTGGCACTGGGCGGTCACTTTACAGAAGACGCCCTTCATTTTGGCGTGGCCGGCGGATGCCGACTTCATCAAGTCGCAGCCGGGCATATCGGCTGACATGCTCGAGTCCGTGTTCATGGACATGGTTTGCTGCATCGGACAGTCGCCCGTCAAGCCACTCGCTGCCAGCCCGCTAATGGGCAGCATCGCGCAAAGCAGCAAGAGGATGAAGGTCCGGAGCAATTTCATAACGCGCATTATAGTCCGCCCGTACCGGCGCTTGCATCGGAATTGTACTTATGTTTCCGCCCTTAAACATGCAGTCAACACGTGCACGGTCACGCGTTCGTCTTGGATTTGGGTACGGCGCTTGCGCGATGCGCCCGGCCCGATCCGGGCAGCCCAGTCAAGGAGAATCAAATGGCACACCAACAGTATCAGTCCGGCATCTCCGCCTGCGATGATTGCGCAGCCGCATGCTATCACTGTGCAACTGCATGCCTCAATGAGAGTGAAGTTGCGCAACTCGCGGATTGCATCAAACTAGACCTCGATTGCGCGGCCTTCTGCCGACTCGCGTCGGGCGCGATGGCGCGCGGAAGCGGGCAAACAAAGGCGCTATGTTCGAGCTGTGCAAATATCTGCGAAGCTTGCGCGGCCGAGTGCGAGAAGCACCCTCACGAACATTGCAAGGAATGCGCACTCGCATGTCGAAGATGTACCCAAGAGTGCCGCTCGATGGCACAATAGACTCGGACCACAAAATGAAGGACGACGGCTTCCGCGTCGGCGCGAAAGCCGTCGGTAAATTGATCGTCTGCTGTCCTTTGCTCCCGCGCCATCGCGTACTTTTTATCGTTTCATCACCGGTATCAACGTCGGGCATAAATGGCCATTGGACGGTGGCCATCGGCGAGGAACATCGCGTGGTTCTCTCCGGTTCCGGTACGCACTAATGCTGACCCCGGATCGCAATTACGGATGTGCGGTGCCATGCTCATTCGTTCGATCCCACGCACACGTTGCGCTCCCGATAATGCGGCGTGCGGCGGCATCTTCGGGCAGTTCAGACGGAAATTGTCTATCCACCCGGCGGATCAGTCGCCCCCACTGTGTTGTCCCCGAGGACTCGCATGCTCGGTCTGAAGCGGTCGGGCATCGCTGAACGGCTGATAATCGACAACCCCAAAATCCTGCTCCAGCAGTTCACGCATCTCGTCGACCGCCGATGTCTGTGCATGCCACATTTCGGAACACAGCCGAATCAGAGCATCATGACGCCGGTCAACACCGGTCATGCAAGCATTCAGCGGTTCAAAAAGCTCATAATGGTGCCGGGCGAATATCTCGAGGTACGCGTGGTCAAATGCTCTGCCTGGTTGCGCATGCTCAAGTATTGCAATTGCTGCTTGTTGTTCTGAACGGACCTTCGGCTGGTAGTTGACTCCGTACCAGACACGCAGAAACTTTTGAAGCTGAATGATCTGTTCGCGCTGACCACGGTTTTCCATCCGCGCACTAGACCTAATCTCTACCATTGAGGCCTTCGCGTTTGTCGCCGGATAGGACGGCGTCGGCGATGTCCCTTCATATGCAGACAGTTCGGTACTCCGCCGAGTATCCGTGCCTGCGGCGAGCTCGGTCATTCTGAGTGCAGAATAATGATGATCTATTACCTGCTCCATTAGCGCGACTTCAAATTCCGCTGTAATTCCACGACCGGGCGCGCTCGCGAACGCCATAGTAGGGCCCAAGAATGTTCCCACCATCAGACCCAGTAGCGGGAGTCGCACAATTCTCCTAAGGCTCGTCAAGCGCGCTCGCGGTCGCTCACCCTTCAAGTTTGCAATGCTTTCCATATCGCCTCCGTCGAAGTAGGGCCATCACCGGAAGTCGCAGGGCACGATTCGCTAGTATCAGTGATAATGGCCCGCCGATACCGAGCAGTACATATGCCCGAGGATACCGATGGAAATGCTGAGCACCGAAAATCTTAACTCTCTAAGTTGTGCACAACATGTCGCGTCATTTGCCAGCGCATGATGTGGCCCACGGACCGGCTACGGGCCCGCAAATAATGACATTAAGATGAAGTAAACGTCATGTGTGCGTCATCAAACGGGCTCGGATAACTGCGAGTTGTCGCAAGCCGTTTCGCTCGTCGTGGATTTATTTATTACCAACGCCACCTGTCCGCGTCGTCGGCAGCACCGCAAACGCAAACGTTACCGATGATCTGAACGAACGGGCGAATAAGTCTCATGAAAATTGCATTCATTGCGGCCCGGGCGTCGAAGTGAAATTTTTTTACTTCGCAAACGGCGACAATTTTATTTTGTGCTAGGGTTTGGGCGGCGCATCCCCCAACCCACCAGTTGATCGTTCTCTCTAGCAGAGGTTTTTCTCGTCAGCCGGGCGTGGTACTTCGCCGCCTCGCGCCGCATCCGTGCCTCTTCCGGCGACACGTAGATCGACGTACTGGCCAGCTTGCGCCGTTCGGACTCAGTGAGATCCGACATCACCGCGAGCAGCTGCGCGATCGCCCATTGCGTGAGTCCGCGCGCGCCGCGCACCGA
>NZ_CABVQC010000107.1 GCF_902499175.1 Burkholderia aenigmatica | reverse complement strand
TCTACCAATTCCGCCACCTGGGCACGTTTCGCTTGTTGCTGCATCGCGAAAGAACGCAATTATAGCGTGTCCGAAGGAGCTGTCAACACAATTTCATCGACGACGATGAAAATTATCGCCCTTCACTGAACGGCCATTCACACACCGACCGGTTCCGCCCGTTTCGCAGCGAAATTCCAGCGCAGCGCCTGCCCCGTCTCGACGCGCGTTGGCAGCAGGCCGGCGGCCAGGAACGTGTCGGCGATCTGCTGCTGCTCGCCGAAATTTTGCGGGGCCACCGCGCGGACGAGATAACTGCGCCGCGCGTTCGCGCGCGCGATCGTCGTCGCGTCGAGCCCCCAGATCGGTGCGAGGGTATTCGCGGCCTCCTGCGGGTGGTCGCGCAGCCACGTGCCGGACTGCGACAGCTGGTCGAACAGGATCTGGATGACGTCGGGCCGCGCGGCGGCGAAACGGCTCGATGCGAGGTAATAGCGCTGGTACGACGCGAGCCCGTTGCCGTCGGTGAGAATCCGCACGTCGGGATTCCGGTCGACCGACGCGACATAGGGATCCCACGTGATCCACGCGTCCACGCTGCCGCGCTCGAACGCCGCGCGGCCGTCCGCGGGCGTCAGGTAATGGATCGCGGCATCGGCAGGCCCGAGCTTCGCGCGTGCGAGCGCGGCAAGCAGAAGGTAGTGGCTGCCGGCTGCCTTCGTGACCGCAATGCGCTTGCCCTTGAGATCGGCGAGCGTGCGCAGTGCGCCGTCCTGCTTGACGACGATCGCCTGCGCCTTTGGCGAAGGCGCTTCCTGCGCGACGTACACGAAACGCGCATGCGCGGCCTGCGCGAAGACCGGGACCGTATCGGCCACGTCGGCGCTGAAATCGACGGCGCCAACGTTGAGCGCTTCGGTCAGCGGCAATCCGCTCGCGAATTCATGCCACGACACACGCAAGCCGAGCGGCGCCAGTGCCTGTTCAAGTGCGCCGCGCGTCTTGAGCAGTGTGATGAGCGTCGACGATTTCTGGTAGCCGATACGCAACCCATCGGGTGCGTTCTCGGCGTGCGTTCGGACGCCGGCGGCAGTGAGGCCTGCGGCCAGCATCACGCGTGCGAATGCGCGGCGGTTCATCGACGTCATGGATCGTGCTCCTGGTCTGGTTCGTTGCATTGAAGCGAGCCGGCTAACTTACAACGGGGCGGGCAGACGATAACCGATAAATTCTGCTATCGATCCGGCTGGCGAGCATAAGGGGAGGGTGGAGGCGCCGGTGGTCGCGGCGCGCTCGGTCATTTGCGGACAGCCGATCGACGTTTCCTGCTTGCATTTGATTGCATAGTCAAATATATTCATTGCAGAAAACTCAGAGTCAGCGATTGGCGTTGGCGCGGACAGTACCCGCGCGCCGCGCCGGTCGCTTTTTTCCCCTCATTTATCTGACTTGTCAGTTAATTTTGCTCGGTGTCGCGGCGGCTGTTCGCGTGGTGCCCGATCAGAAGGACCTCCGATGAAACCGTCCGAAAGTCCGGGCGCGCCGGCGCCGCTGACCGGCGCCAGCTTCGCACTGGGCACGCTCGCGGTGGCGCTCGCCACGTTCATGAACGTTCTCGATTCGTCGATCGCCAACGTCGCGATTCCAACCATTTCCGGCAATCTGGGCGTGTCCACCGACGAGGGCACGTGGGTCATCACGCTGTTCTCCGCGGCCAACGCGGTGTCGATCCCGCTGACCGGCTGGCTGACGCAGCGGGTTGGGCAGGTGAAGCTGTTCGTCTGGGCCATCCTGCTGTTCGTGCTGTCGTCGGCCGCGTGCGGGCTTGCACCCAACCTCACCGCGCTCCTCGCGGCACGGATTGTTCAAGGCGCCGTGGCTGGGCCGCTCGTGCCGCTGTCGCAGGCGTTGCTGCTGGCTTCGTTTCCAAAGGAGAAGAGTTCGAGCGCGCTGGCACTGTGGGGAATGACGGCAACCGTCGGGCCGATTGCCGGCCCCGCGCTCGGCGGCTGGATCACGGACAACTACAGCTGGTCGTGGATCTTCTACATCAATGTGCCGGTCGGGTTGTTCGCCGCCGCCGTGATCTGGGCGCTCTATCGCAACCGCGAGACGCCAACCAGCAAGCTGCCGATCGACAAGGTCGGGCTGATCGCGCTGGTCGTGTGGGTGGCCGCGCTGCAGGTCATGCTCGACAAGGGCAAGGATCTCGACTGGTTCAATTCGTCGACGATCTGGATCCTGACCATCGTGGCGGTGGTCGGCTTCGTGTTCTTCCTGATCTGGGAGTTGACCGAGGAGCGTCCGATCGTCGATATCAGGCTGTTTGCACAACGAAATTTTCTTGGCGGAACGGTGGCCATTTCGATTGCGTTTGCGGTATTTTTCGCGAATCTCGTGATCCTGCCGCAATGGATCCAGGGTTCGCTCGGCTACCCGGTCATCAATGCCGGCCTCGTGACTGCTCCGCTCGGCATCTTCGCGGTGCTCCTCGCGCCGGTGGTCGGGAAGGTGATGCCGAAATCGGATATGCGCGTGCTCGTCACGTTCGCATTTCTCGGATTCGCCGGCGTGTTTTTCATGCGCTCGCGCTATACGACGGGCATCGATACGTGGTCGCTCGTGGTGCCCACGTTGCTGCAAGGGATCCCGACGGCGTTCTTCATGACGCCGCTCACGTCGATCATCCTGTCGGGGCTGCCGCCCGAGCGCATCCCGGCGGCCGCGGGCCTGTCCAATTTCGCGCGCGTGTTCATGGGCGCGGTCGGCACGTCGCTCGCGAGCACCGCGTGGAACGACCGCACGATTCTGCATCATGCGCAACTGGCCGAGCAGGGCAGCGTGAACAACCCGATCTTCGCGAGCGCGCTCTCCAGCGTGCAGGGTGCGCTGGATGCAGGTACGCCGAAGGCGCTGACGTTCCTCGAAGCGACGTTGAATGCTCAGGCGACGATGCTGGGGCTGAACGACGTTTTCTGGCTGTCGGCGGTGATCTTCGTGCTGATCATCCCGCTGGTCTGGGTGACGAAACCGGGCAAGGGCGTGGCAGCCGGGGCGGCGGCGGCCGGCGGGCATTGAGCCGGCGCGCACGCGGGATGCCGCGTGCCTTGAAAAATCATGATGTCGCAATTATTGTGTCGGTCAACAATATCCGACTCAGCGAGCACGATGGAACACTACACGCCGAAGAATTTCCTGCTCACCGAAAGCGTGGGGTTCGTGCTCGCGAAGGCGCGCAACCTGGTCACGTCCGAGATGGATGCGGCATTGAAGGATCTCGATATCACGGCGCAGCAGATGGGCGTGCTGCTGTCCCTGCGGAGCGGCAGCGCGGCGACGCCTTTCGAATTGTCGAAGCTGCTCGGCGTCGACACCGGGCTGATGACGCGCTTGCTCGACAAACTGGAGGGCAAGGGGCTCGTCGAGCGTTCGCGCAGTGTGAGCGATCGGCGCGTGGTGGACCTCGCGCTGACCGAAGCGGGGCAGGCGGTTGCCGCGCAGATTCCTGAGATCGCGCCTAAGGTGCTCAATGCCCGCTTGCGGAAATTTTCGAAGACCGAGTTCGATGAACTGAGCCGGCTGCTGCGCAAGTTCATCGGCGAGTAAGCCGGGCGCTGTCATGCGGGCGCCGGAAATGCTAAAAAGCCGGCTGGAAGACTTTTAAGAAGCAGAGGGTGCCCGCGAGGGGGAGCTCAGTCACACATGTGCGACCCCGGCTGCGCTTGCAGGCGCAGCCTTTCGAGATCTCGCGCAAAGCGAGCGGGCGCTTTGCTTCCTGGGCTTGAAATGAAAAAAGGCCGGCAGAAGCCGACCTTTTTAAAAAACAGATGGTGCCCAGGAGAGGACTCGAACCTCCACGATGTTGCCACCGCTAGGACCTGAACCTAGTGCGTCTACCAATTCCGCCACCTGGGCACGTTTTGCAGTTAGCTACTTGCTGCAAAGAAGCGAAATTATAGCGCCCCAATTATTCGTGTCAACACTTTTTTGCGATGCATCGCAAACCGGCCTCCACCGCGCCTGCTGGCGGCATTCCCGTCATTTGGTGACACAGGCGGGTGATAGAATGACCCGCCGCCGTCAATATAGAACTGTCTGAAGGACACCTCTATGTTGATGCCGTGCACCATCAATCAACGCAACGAGAACAACCATCGACAAACCCTTGAGCAAATATCCGTACCCCATTCCGAGCCGTGAAGAAATTCTCGGCGTGCTGCGTACGAGCGACGCGCCGCTGGCCGCCAACGACATCGCCGAAGCCCTGTCGATCAAGCGTCAGGAGCGCGAGGGGTTCTTCCGGCGTGTCGCCGCGATGGAACGCGACGGCCAGATCCGCCTCGACAAGCGCGGCCACTACCAGTTGACCCATCCGTCGAACTTCGTCGCCGGGCGCGTGCAGGGGCATCGCGACGGCTACGGGTTCGTGATCCGTGACGATGGCCAGGACGACCTGTTTTTGCCGAACGGCGAAATGCAGAAGGTGATGCACAACGATCGCGTGCTCGCGCGGATCGTCGGCTACGATCGCCGCGGTCGCCCGGAAGGGCACGTCGTCGAAGTCACCGAGCGCGCGAACAAGCGCGTGATCGGCCGCCTGCTCAACGAGAACGGCGCGCTGATCGTCGCACCGGAAGACAAGCGCATCGGCCACGACATCCTGATCACGCAGAACGTGAAGAAGGCGAAGGTCGGGCAGGTCGTCGTCGTCGAGCTGACCGATTTCCCGAGCCGTCATTCGCAGCCGCTCGGCCGTGTCGTCGAGGTGCTCGGCGATATCGACGATCCGGGCATGGAAATCGAAATCGCGGTGCGCAAGTACGGCGTGCCGCACGAATTCAGTCAGCCGGCGCTCGACGAAGCCGCCGCGCTGCCCGACAAGGTGCGGCCGGCCGACCTGCGTTTCCGCGTCGACCTGCGCGACGTGCCGCTGGTGACGATCGACGGCGAGGACGCACGCGACTTCGACGACGCCGTCTACTGCGAGCCGGTCAAGGTCGGCCGCGGCGACGGCTACCGGCTGATCGTCGCGATCGCCGACGTGTCGCACTACGTACAGCCGGGCAGCGGGCTCGATGCCGACGCGCTCGAGCGCAGCACGTCGGTCTACTTCCCGCGCCGCGTGATTCCGATGCTGCCGGAGAAGCTGTCGAACGGGCTGTGCTCGCTGAATCCGCAGGTCGACCGCTGCGTGCTCGCGTGCGACATGGTGATCACCGCGCGCGGAGAGATCAAGGCGTACCAGTTCTATCCGGCCGTCATCCATTCGGCTGCACGCCTGACGTATACCGAAGTCGCGGCGGTGCTGTCGAACACGAAGGGGCCGGAGGCCGCGCGCCGCGCGGACCTGCTGCCGCACCTGCAGGATCTGTACGGCGTCTACAAGTCGCTGTTCGCCGCACGGCAGAAGCGCGGCGCGATCGACTTCGACACGACCGAGACCTACATCGTCTGCAACTCGCAGGGCAAGATCGAGCAGATCGTGCCGCGCCAGCGTAACGATGCGCACAAGCTGATCGAGGAATGCATGCTGGCCGCGAACGTCTGCGCGGCCGATTTCCTGAAGCGCAACAAGCATCCGGGCCTGTACCGCGTGCATGCGGGGCCGACGCCGGAGAAGCTCGAGAACCTGCGCGCGTTCCTGCGCGGCATGGGCCTGTCGCTCGGCGGCGGCGACAAGCCGCATGCGAGCGACTACGCGGCGCTGATGGCGCAGATCCGCGACCGGCCCGATGCGCAGATGCTGCAGCCGATGCTGCTGCGCTCGATGCAGCAGGCCGTCTACAGCCCGGACAACATCGGTCACTTCGGCCTTGCCTACGAGGCGTACGCGCACTTCACGAGCCCGATCCGCCGTTACCCGGACCTGCTCACGCACCGCGCGATCTACGCGATCCTGTCCGGCAAGAAATACGTGCCGAAGGCGCCGGACGGTTTCGAGCTGAACACCGCGCTGTCGCCGCGCGCCCGCGCGATGCAGCAGGCCGACGACGAAACGCGCGGCCGCTCGCGCCCGAACACGGCGATCTGGGAAGAGCTCGGCCTGCACTGCTCGGCGAACGAGCGCCGCGCGGACGAAGCGTCGCGCGACGTCGAAGCCTGGCTCAAGTGCTACTTCATGCGCGACAAGCTCGGCGAGGAGTACGGCGGGATGGTGAACGGCGTCACGTCGTTCGGCATCTTCGTGCAGCTCGACACGCTCTTCATCGAAGGGCTCGTGCACGTCACGGAACTCGGCTCGGATTACTTCCAGTACGACGAGATCAAGAACGAGCTGCGCGGTGAGCGGACGGGCATCCGCTATCGCTTGTCGGATCGCGTGCGCGTGCAGGTGAGCCGCGTCGATCTCGACGCGCGCAAGATCGACTTCCGCCTCGTGCGCGATACGCCGGTGAAGGCGCCGCGTCCGTCGCCCGCGCCGGCTTCCGCTGGCGGCGGTGTCGACCGCGGTAACGGCCCGCGCGTCCGCGCGCTGCCGCAGGCGGAGGAACCCGCGCCGCGCCGCAAGAAGGCCGCGAGTGCGCCGAGCGTTGCCGTGAACGAAGCGCGCGCTGCGCGTGCCGCCGCGAAGAAGAAGGGCGGCAGCGGTGGCGGCGTGGCGGCGAAGCCGACCGCGAAGAAGACCCGCGCCCGCAAGAAGTATTGAGCGTTCGGGGCGGGCGCCAAGCGCCCGCCCTGCAGTATCGAGAGACGCCGCGTCACCGGTCATCGGCCGGCAACGCGGCGCTTTCCTTTTCCATGGATCGCGGTTGCGCGCGTCGCGCGGCCGCACGTTTGATCGAAGGTTGTTCCAGTCATGTCACGTCTGAAGGTTCTTTACGGTTTTCATGCGGTGACCGCACGTTTGCGGCACGATGCATCGACGGTGGCGGAGGTGCTGTACGACCAGACGCGCCGCGACCGCCGCATGCAGGACTTCCTGCACGCCGCGAAGGAAGCGGGCGTGCGGCTGATCGCGGCCGACGAAACGCGCCTGTGGGGCCTCGCCCATACCGAGCGTCACCAGGGCGTCGTCGCGCGCGTCGAGGACATCCCGCTCGCGCAGAACCTGTCCGAGCTGCTCGACGGCATCCAGGGCCCGGCGCTGCTGCTGGTGCTCGACGGCGTCACCGATCCGCACAACCTCGGCGCGTGCCTGCGTGTCGCCGATTCGGCCGGTGCGCACGCGGTGATCGCGCCGCGCGACCGTGCAGTCGGCCTGAACGCAACCGCGGCAAAGGTGGCGAGCGGCGCGGCCGATACGGTGCCGTACATCACGGTGACGAACCTCGCCCGCGCGCTGCGCGAGCTGAAGGAGGCTGGCGTGTGGATCATCGGCACGTCGGACGAGGCTTCTGCCACGCTCTACGAAACGAAGCTCGACGGCCCCGTCGCGCTCGTGATGGGCGCGGAAGGCGAAGGCATGCGCCGGCTCACGCGCGACACCTGCGACGAAGTGATGAGCATCCCGATGGCCGGCAGCGTGGAAAGCCTGAACGTGTCGGTCGCAAGTGGCGTGTGCCTGTACGAAGCCGTGCGCCAGCGGCGCGTGAAGGGCTGACACAGCCCGTCCCGCGCGACCTGCGCGGGCCTCGATGACCCGAACGACGCGTGCCGCGATTCGATGCGGCACGCGGCTCTCCGGAGCGCGCGACCGATGACCCTGTTTCGCGTTGGCGCATCCTGCGCCGTGCTGTGCCTGCTGGCTGCCTGCACGGCGCCGTCGCTCGTCGAACGCGGCACCTACTACGCCGACACGAGCCTGCACGCGCGCGGGGCCGATTCGCGGATCCGCTTTCTCGTGATGCATTACACCGAAAGCGACGAGGCGAAATCGCTGCGCACGCTGACGGGCGATTCGGTCAGCGTGCATTACGTCATCCCGCCGCAGCCGCGCATCGAGCGCGGGATGCCGGTTGTCTACCAGCTCGTTCCGGAATCCGAGCGCGCATGGCACGCGGGCGTCAGCGAGTGGCAGGGCACGACCGAGCTGAACGCGGTGTCGATCGGCATCGAGAACGTGAACCGCGGCCCGCTGGATTCGCAGAACCGCACCTGGCAGCCCTATCCGCCCGAACAGGTCGCGGCACTGACCCGACTGTCGAAGGACATCGTCGCCCGCTACGGGATTCCGCCGACGCGCGTGGTCGGGCACAGCGACATCGCGCCGCAACGCAAGATCGATCCGGGGCCGCTGTTTCCGTGGCATGCGTTGGCCCAGGCCGGCGTCGGCGCATGGCCGGACGATGCGACCGTGGCCGCCCGGCTCGGCGGTCGCGATCCGCATGCGCCGGTCGACGTGCGGGAACTGCAGCTCAGGCTCGCGCGCTACGGCTACGACGTGGCCACCGATGGTGTGCTCGACGAACGCACGCGACGGGTGTTCGCGGCGTTCCAGATGCATTTCAGGCCGTCCGACTATGCGGGCAACGCGGACGCCGAAACCGACGCGATCGCGCAGGCATTGCTCGACAAGTACTTCCCCGGCACGCAACCCGCGGACAACGCGCCCGGAGCGGGTGCGCCCTGAACCTGCGGCACGCCATACGCCGAAAAACGCGGGCCGTCATCCGAGTCCGGTAAACTGGTGGTTTTCCGCAATCCCGCAGCATCACCACTCCATGACTCAAGACGAACTCAAACGCCTCGTCGGCCAGGCCGCCGCTGACTACGTGATCCAGAACGTGCCGGAAGGCGCCGTGATCGGTGTCGGCACCGGCTCGACCGCCAACTGCTTCATCGACGCGCTCGCCGTCGTCAAGGCGCGCTATCGCGGCGCCGTGTCGAGCTCGGTCGCCACGACCGAACGCCTGAAATCGCACGGCATCAAGGTGTTCGACCTGAACGAGGTCGACTCGCTGCAGGTGTACGTCGACGGCGCCGACGAGATCGACGCGGGCGGCGCGATGATCAAGGGTGGTGGCGGCGCACTGACGCGCGAGAAGATCGTCGCGTCGGTGGCCGACACGTTCGTCTGCATCGCGGACGCCAGCAAGCGCGTGCCGGTGCTCGGCGCGTTCCCGCTGCCGATCGAGGTCGTGCCGATGGCACGCACGGCGATCGGCCGGCGCGTGACCGCGCTCGGCGGCGTGCCGGTGCTGCGCGTGACGAAGGACGGTGCGCCGTACATCACCGACAACGGTAACGAGATCATCGACGTGAAGGGGCTGCAGATCGCCGATCCGCGCGGCTTCGAAGCGCAGGTGAACGCATGGCCGGGCGTCGTGACGGTCGGCCTGTTCGCCGAGCGCGGCGCGAATCTGTGTTTGCTCGGCACGGAAAGCGGCGTTGAAACGATCGTTTATTCGGCAAAGTGAAAGATATGGCAAGCAGTCCGTAATGGTGTGTCACACGCCGTAATGGACTGAATGTTTAAATCTTGTGGAAAACGGGGCCCGGTAGGCGCAATGCGCTTCCCGGGCCTTATTTTTAGCCGTATAAATCACCCCGTCAAAAAGAGGGATAACCCTGTCAGGTGTTTACCAGATAGCGAAATGTCCTCGAACTCATCAACTTATAGATCATAAGAACAGTCGTAACCAGGGCCGGCGGAACTGCGGAGCAGGTGTTCGCAAATCGACGCACGGGGAGGTGTCATGGAGCAGGGCAAAGACCGGTCACTGGTCGCCAAAGTGATGGATGGGCTTGTCTCGGGTATCGTCGAAGACAAGTATGGCGGCATCTTGCCGCCGCAGGACGTGCTGTCGAAAGAGTTCGATGTGAGTCGCACTGTGATGCGGGAAGCGTTGTCGATGTTGCTTGCGCGCGACATGCTCGACGTGCGGCCGAAGGTCGGCACGCGCGTGCGGCCGATGCGCGACTGGCGCATGATCGATGAGGATGTGGTGAGCTGGCGATTCCGGGCGAAACCCGATCCGCAGTTCATGCGCGACGTCATCGAATTCCGGATGCTGATCGAGCCGCGTGCCACCGCGCAGGCGGCGGTGCGTGCGACGGCGGCCGATATCGCGGGCATCCGCGAAGCGTTCGATGCGTTCAAGGTGCTGCAGCCGGGCGACCCTGGCTACGACACGGCGGACGAGTTGCTGCACACGCGGATCGTCCAGGCAAGCGGCAACCAGTTCTTCCAGCAGATGGCGGCGATCGTGCGCGGTGCAGTGCGTCTCGTGAATCCGCGGGTCGTGCAGAAGGAAGGGGCGCACGACATTGCGGTGAAGGCGCATGCGCGTGTGGTCGACGCGATCGAGCGTCGCGATCCGCGCGAAGCCGAAGCCGCTTCGCTCGCGCTGATCGATTTCAGCGCCGACGAGATCTCGCGCGATTTCTCCGTCGACGTGCCCGTGCGTGCCTGACGCTGCGCGTGTCGCTCATCCGTGTGCCGCCGGGCCGTTTATCATGACGGCCGGCCGGCAGCGTGCCGGCCACCGTCATACGACCGACACGGAAGATCAGGATGAACGACAACGACCATCGCCCGGTGCACTTCGGCATCGTCGGCGCGGGCAGCATCGCGCGCCGCTTCGCGCAAAGCCTGGCGCATGTGCCGGGCGCCACGCTCGCCGGTGCCTGGGCCCGCCGCGCCGATGCCGCGGCAGACTTTTGCGGAGCGTACGGCGGTACGCCAGCCGCCAGTCTCGACGCGCTCCTCGCGAGCGATATCGACGCGGTCTACATCGCGACGCTCCATGACAGTCACGCACAGTACACGCTGGCCGCGCTTGCTGCCGGCAAGGCTGTGCTGTGCGAAAAGCCCGCGACGCTGAGCGCGGCGCAGCTCGAGACCGTGTTGCGTGCGGCACGCGACGCCGGACAGCTTTTCATGGAGGCGATGAAGCCGCCGTTCTTCCCGCTGTACCGTCAGTTGCGTGCGCACCTGCATGACGATCCGATCGGCGAGATCCGGCTCGTGCGGGCAGGGTGCGCGTCGTCGTCGGTGCCGGACGAGCATTCCGTCTATCGCCTCGATCGCGCGGGCGGTGCGCTGCTCGATATCGGGATCTACGAGGCGTTTCTCGCGGTCGACTGGCTCGGCGCGGCGCGCGACGTGCAGACGCTCGGCCGCGTCGGCGCAACCGGCGTCGACCTGTTCGCGAGCCTGAACAGCGTGCATGCGAACGGCGGGATCGCGCAGCTCTTTTGCGGGCTCGATGTGATGGGGCGCGGCGACGCGCTGATCGCCGCGGCCGGCGGCCATGTGACGATTCACGAGAAGTGGTGGAACCCGTCACGCGCAACGATTCGCTACGCGGACGGGCGCACCGTCGAACTCGACGCGCCGGTCGACGGCGGCGGGCTGAACTACGAGACCGCGCATTTTTGCGACCTGCTGCGCGCGGGCAAGACCGAAAGCCCGATCATGACGCACGACCATTCTCGGCAGATGATCGCGATGACCGATGCCGCGCGTGCGGCACTCGGCGTGCGCTATTCGGGCGAGTAGGCGGGAAGGAGGGCGCCGGGCACGCGGGTGCGGCCCGGCGGATGACGTGCGCTCAGTGCCGCGACGGCAGCGACAGGCGTTTTTCGTACCAGCGCTGCACCCATTCGAGGATCTGGCACAGGATCCAGTACACGGCCGCGGCGGCGAGATAGAGCGGCAGCGGCTGATAGGTCGCCGCGATCACTTCCTGCGCGCTGCGCAGCAGTTCGGTCACGGTGATCACCGACACGAGCGACGTGTCCTTGATCAGGCTGATCAGGCTGTTCGACAGGCTCGGCACCGCGATGCGCAGCGCCTGCGGACCAATCACGTAGCGCAGCGTCTGCCCCCACGACAACCCGAGGCTGTATGCGGCGAGCCACTGGCCGCGTGCGATCCCGTTGATCGCGCCGCGCATGCTTTCCGACATGTAAGCCGCGACGTTCGCGGACAGCGCGATGACGCCGGCGGGTGTCGGGTCGAGCGAGATGCCGAGGCTCGGCAGCCCGTAATAGATGACGAAGATCTGCACGAGCAGCGGCGTGCCGCGCATCAGGCTCACGTACGCGCGTGCCAGCCACGCGAGCGCGTTGACCCAGATGCGTTCGAAGCCTTCGAGCGCTTCGCTTTGCCGGATGCTCATCATCGCGAGCACGACGGCACCAAGCAGGCCGAACACCATCGACAGCACGGCGAACTTGACGGTCAGTACGGCGCCCTGGGCGAGCACCGGCAACGATTGGACGAGCAGGGACGTTGTCGACATGGAATACGAATCGAATGCGTGCGCGAAAGCGCAATCATAAACCGGACGAATAAAACAAAGGGCGGCATCGTTACGGATGCCGCCCTTTCCGGCCCGCCGTCAGGCGGGAAATGCAGGCGTGCTTACTTGATCGGCTTCGTCACGTCGATGCCGAACCACTTGTCCGAGATCTTCGTGAAGGTGCCGTCGGCTTCGAGTTGCGCCATCGCGTCGTCGATCGCCTTCTGGAACTTCGGGTTGCCCTTCTTGAACGGGATGCCCGACGGGTTCGCCGACCCGACGTTCGCGCCCGGGCGCAGCGGCAGCTGCGAATTCTTCGTCAGGTACGCGAGCATCAGGCGATCGTTGAGCGCCGCGTCGAGACGGCCAGCCGCGAGATCGCGCAGGTACTCGGGCGCGCCCGGGTACGTCTTCACGTCGATGCCGGGCACCGACTTCGCCATGTCCATGTAGTTCGTGCCGAGCGCGACGCCGAGCTTCTTGCCTTTCAGGTCTTCAAGCGACTTGAACTGGCGCGTGTCGTCGTTGCGCTGGATCAGCTGCGCGGACGAATACGTGTACGCCGGCGAGAAGTCGAGCGTTTCCTTGCGCTTGTCGGTGATGCCGACCTGGTTGGCGATCACGTCGAACTTGCCGGCCTGCAGGCCCGCGATGATACCGCTCCATTCGGTCGTCACGAATTCCGCTTTCACGCCGAGCTTCGCGGCCACGGCCTTCGCGATGTCGACGTCGAAGCCGACGAGTTCACCTTGCGGGTTCTTCGAGTTGAACGGCGGGAACGTGCCTTCGAGGCCAACCCGCAGCGTGCCGCGTTGTTTCACCTGGTCGAGGAGGTCGGCCGCATGCGCGGTGGCGGCGGCGAACGACGTGCCGATCAGGCCTGCAACCAGCAGCTTCTTCAGCAGCGCAATCTTCATCGTGTGTTTCCTTGCCCTGTCCGGGTCATTGATTCTGATAACGGGGTCGATGATAGCAAAAACGCAATCGACCTCTAAATATCGTTTGTTTATGCCTATATTACGCGGTGCGTTCGCCGGCGATGGCCTTCACGCATTCCGCGACGAGCGCGGGGCCGCGGTAGATGAAGCCCGTATACAGCTGGACGAGTGCCGCGCCTGCCGCGAGCTTGGCGCGAGCGTCCTCGCCCGAGAAAATGCCGCCGACGCCGATGATCGGCACTTCGCTGCCGACTTCGGCGTGCAGCTTGCGGATCACTTCGTTCGACGCGTCGAACACGGGGCGGCCCGACAGGCCGCCGGCTTCGTCCGCATGCGGCAGGCCCTGGACGGCCGCGCGCGACAGCGTCGTGTTGGTGGCGATGACCGCCTCGATCTTGTGGCGCAGCAGCGTGTCGCCGATTTCCTTGACCTGCTCGTCGTCGAGATCGGGCGCGATTTTCAGTGCGAGCGGCACGAGCTTGCCGTGCAGGTCGGCGAGGCGCTGCTGCTTATCCTTCAGCGCCGCGAGCAGCGCGTCGAGCTCGCCCGCGCCCTGCAGCTGGCGCAGGTTCTTCGTGTTCGGCGACGAGATGTTGATCGTCACGTAACTCGCGAACGGGTACACGCGCTCGAGGCAGTACAGGTAATCCTCGGCGGCGCGCTCGATCGGCGTATCGGCGTTCTTGCCGATATTCAGGCCGAGGATGCCGCGATAGCGGGCGGCCTGGACGTTCTTCACGAACTGGTCGACGCCGTGGTTGTTGAAGCCCATCCGGTTGATCAGTGCTTCGGCCTGCGGCAGGCGGAACATCCGCGGGCGCGGGTTGCCGGGCTGCGGGCGCGGCGTGACCGTACCGACCTCGATGAAGCCGAAGCCGAGTGCCGCCAGGCCGTCGATGGCTGCGCCGTCCTTGTCGAGGCCGGCCGCGAGGCCGACCGGGTTGCGGAACGTGAGCCCCATCACGGTGCGCGGCGCATCGGGCACGCGGGCCGACAGCGCGCAGGCGAGGCCCGTGCGGCCGGCCGCGCCGAGCGCGCGCAGCGTGAGGTGGTGAGCGTCTTCCGCATCCATCTTGAACAGGGATGCGCGGGCCAGCGGATAGAGGGAACTGAACACGGGAATAGGGCGGACAGCCGGAATGAATGACAACCCGCTATTTTACCGGGAGTTGCGCGGCAGAGGCGCGCTTCGCTTCGTCACTCCTGGCGGCGCGCGTCAGCCCGAGCCGGAATGCCCGCCCGGCAAGGGCGCGCGGGCCAGTGCCGCGTCGACGGGCGGCAGGTCGATCCGTTCCGGGTCGAGTATCTTCCAGCGGCCGTCGATCAGCCCTTCGAGCGGGTGGAAGTTCGCCTTGTAGGCCATCTTCGGGCTCTCGCGGATCCAGTAGCCGAGATACACGTAGGGCAGGCCGAGGCTCTTCGCCTGCTCGATCTGCCACAGGATGTTGTAGGTGCCGTAGCTGGTGTGCGCGTCGTCGGGTTCGAAGAACGTATAGACCGACGACAGCCCGTCGCCGAGGATGTCGATCATGCTGACCATGCGCAGCTTGCCGGGCTCGCCGCCCGGTGCGTCGAGGTCGCGGAATTCGACGAGACGCGAGTTGATCCGGCTCTGCAGCAGGAATTGCTCGTACTGGTCGCGGCTGTCGCGATCCATGCCGCCGCCCGCGTGGCGTGCGGACTGGTAGCGCATGTAGAGCGCGTAGTGCTCTTCGTCGTAGTGCAGCGGCGAGACCGTCGCGACGAGCGTGCGGTGCCGCTTCCACATCCGGCGCTGCGTGCGCGACGGCGCGAACGCGTCGACGGGGACGCGCACCGGCACGCAGGCACGGCAGCCGTCGCAGTACGGACGATACGTGAACACACCCGAGCGCCGGAAGCCGGCCTTGACGAGCTCGGTGTAGATGTCGGAATTGATCAGGTGGCTCGGCGTCGCGACTTGCGAGCGCGCGACGCGGCCGTCCAGATAGCTGCACGGATAGGGCGCCGTTGCATAGAATTGCAGCGCCGAAAGCGGTGAAAGCGGCAGCTCAGTCGGGTGAGTCATGGGCAGCTCTCGTTGCAGGGAGGGAGTGCCGCGCTAGCGCTCGATCCCGGAGGGGGCCGCCGTTTCGGCGCGGCCCGTCAGCGCGGCGAGCACGCGCTTGTCGAACTGCCACGGAATCGGCGGTTCGGCTACCGCGCTGCGCACGTGAGCGACAAAGGCCTTGCGTGCGATCTCGCGGCCGCCGAGCGACGCTAGATGCGACGTATTCTGCTGGCAGTCTATCATCTCCAGCCCCTGCTCGCGAAGGTGCGCGACGAGCGTGGCCAGCGCGATTTTCGATGCGTCGGTCGCGTCCGCATACATCGACTCGCCGAAAAACATCCGTCCGAACGACACGCCGTACAGGCCGCCGACACGCCGCCCGTCGTGCCACGTTTCGATGCTGTGCGCGTTGCCGGAGCGGTAGAGCGACGTGTACGCGTCGATGATCTCGGCCGTGATCCACGTGCCGCGCTGCCCGCGGCGCGGCGCCTGCGCACACGCGCGCATCACGCCCGGAAAGTCGTAGTCGACGCGCACTTCCCATTCGGGCGCGCGCAGCACGCGTTTCAGCGTCTTGCGCAGCGAAGGCGACACCTTGAATTCGGCCGGCACGAGGATCATGCGCGGGTCGGGGCTCCACCACAGCACGGGCTGGCCGTCCGAATACCACGGGAAGATGCCGCGCAGGTACGCGTCGATGAGGCGCGACGGCAGCAGGTCGGCGCTCGCGGCAAGCAGCCCTGGCGCGCCGGTCGCGGGGCCGAGCGCGCGTTCGATGGGCGGAAAGGGATCGTCCGGGCCGAGCCAGGGGACCATGGGGCGGGGGCTCAGCCGTTGCGCAACGAGCGGAAGATATCGCCGGTGTGCACGCCGTAGTCGCCCGCGGCGCGATCGGCGAAGAAGAATCGCAGGGTCTGGCTGACGGTCGGGAACGCGATTTCGTCCCACGGGATGTCGGCTTCGTCGAACAGCTTCACTTCGAGGCTTTCCTCGCCGGCCTCGAATGCCGGATCGGTGAGCCGCGCGAGGTAGAACAGGTGGACCTGGTGCACGTGCGGCACATTGAGCAGCGTGAACAGGTTCTGCACCTCGACACGCGCGCCGGCTTCCTCGAGCGTTTCGCGCGCGGCGGCTTCGGCCGTCGTTTCGCCCATCTCCATGAAGCCTGCCGGCAGCGTCCAGAATCCGTAGCGCGGTTCGATCGCGCGGCGGCACAGCAGGATCTGATCGCCCCAGACCGGGACCGTGCCGACGACGTTGCGCGGATTCTGGTAGTGGATCGTGCCGCAGTGATCGCAGACGAAGCGCTCGCGATTGTCGCCCGGAGGAATGCGCGCGATGACTTCGTGACCGCAGACGGAGCAGAATTTCATGTCGAGTGGAAGGGACGAGGTGATGCGAGTGTATCACCGGGATGCGGCATTCTCGAACGCGGGTGCGAGCAGGCCGCGTGTCGCGCAAAGTGGAGGGTGCGGGTGCGCGAAGCGGCGCGGGGAGTGCGACGGAAAAACAAAAAGCCCGGCACTAGGCCGGGCTTTTTGCATGAATCTGGACGTTGGTTGCGGGGGTAGGATTTGAACCTACGACCTTCGGGTTATGAGCCCGACGAGCTGCCAGACTGCTCCACCCCGCGTCCGTCGAAGAAATGAATTATAAGGAGTAACCCGAACGCGTGCAAGCGTTTTCTGACAATTTCTTGTCGCCGCTTGTGGGGCCGGTACGGTGGGTGCGTGCGCTAGAATCGAGCGGTTTGTTTCGTCTCTTCGGCAGCGGGGCTGTGCGCGATCGCGTCGGCGCCGTTGTGACTCTCATTACTGTATCGACGGATTCATGGACATCGCTCACGATCTGCAATCGATCGGCGCGCAGGAACAGGCGCTCGTGTTTCCCCATTTCGACCCGGCCCGCGCATGGGCGCTCGGCAACCGGATGCATGCGCTCGCGACGTCGCGTGGCCATGCGGTCGCGATCGACATCGTCACGTTCGGCCAGCCGCTGTTCTACGCGGCGCTCGCTGGCGCCACGCCCGACAATGCCGACTGGGTGCGCCGCAAGCGCAACGTCGTCGCGCATTTCCGCCGTAGTTCGTACGCCATCGGCCTGCGCATGCAGCAGGCCGGCACCACGCTCGCGGACAAGCACGGGCTGCCGGTCGCCGAGTACTCGCCGTACGGCGGCTCGTTTCCGCTGATCGTGGCGGGCGCCGGCGTGATCGGTTCGATCACCGCATCCGGGCTGCCGCAGCGCGCGGATCACGAATTCGTCGTCGAGGCGCTGTGTGCAGAGCTCGGCCACGACTACGCGGTGTTGGCCCTCGCAAGGAACTGAGCGATGCAACTGCCCGGTTACGCATGGCTCGCGATCGCGATCGTCGCGGAAGTGATCGGCACGTCCGCGCTGCGTGCGGCAGACGGCTTCACGCGCCTCTGGCCGTCGTTGCTCGTCGTCGCCGGTTACGGCATCGCGTTCTACTGCCTGTCGCTCACGTTGCGCACGATGCCTGTCGGCATCATCTATGCAGTCTGGTCGGGCGCAGGCATCGTGCTGATCACGCTCGTCGCGATGCTGCTCTATCGTCAGGTGCCGGATCTGCCGGCGGTGATCGGCCTCGGCCTGATCGTCGCCGGCGTCGTGGTGCTGAACCTGTTTTCGAAGATGCAGGCGCACTGAGCGTGCGACTGCCATTTGCCGGATGACCCTCATGACCGATTCCACTTCCGCTGCCGTTTCCGCCGAATCCGCCCAGCCCGACGTACGCGCGTATGTCGCGAACCGCATCGGCTTTCTCGAACTGAACCGGCCGAAGGCGCTGAACGCGCTGTCGGTCGGCATGATCCGGCTGATGCAGCGGGCGCTCGACGCGTGGCGCAACGATCCCGAAGTCGTCGCGGTGGTCGTGCACAGCCCGCATCCGCGCGCGTTCTGTGCGGGCGGCGACGTGCGCTTCTTCCATGAGGCGTGGCAGCGCGGCGACCGTGACGCGGTCGACACGTTCTTCATCGCGGAATACACGCTGAACCACACGATCTTCACGTATCCGAAGCCTTACATCGCGCTGATGCACGGGGTCGTGATGGGCGGCGGCATGGGGATTTCGCAGGCGGCGCGGCATACGGGCGGCCTGCGCGTCGTGACCGACTCGACGAAGATGGCAATGCCGGAAACGCGTATCGGCCTGTTCCCGGACGTCGGGATGAGCTGGTTCCTCGCGCGCACGCCCGGCGCGATCGGCCGCTATCTCGCCGTGACCGGCGCGACGCTCGACGCGGCGGGCGCGCTGTACGCGCAGCTTGCCGACGTCTACTTGCCCGATGCCGCGCTGCCCGCGCTGCTCGATACGCTGCGAAGCGCGCGCATCGACAACGGCGAGCAGGCCGTCGCCTGCGTGGCCGACGCGGCGGCCGCGCACAAGGTCGTGCCGACGCCCGACACGTCGTCGCTGGCCGACGCGCGTGCCGGGATCGACCGCCATTTCGCGCAGGCGGACATCGGCGCGATCCTCGCGTCGCTCGACGCCGAGCAGGATTGCGCGGCCGTCGACGGGTGGGTCGAGAAGGCGACCCATGCGATGCGCGAACAGTTGTCGCCGCTGTCGATGGCCGTGTCGCTGGAAGTCGTCGAACGTGCACGCGGCGCGACGATGGCCGATTGCCTGCGGCGCGATCTCGATCTCACGCGCTCGACATTCGCGCACGGCGACGTGATCGAAGGCGTGCGTGCGCTGATCGTCGACAAGGACCACCAGCCGGTCTGGCGCTTCCAGTCGACCGCCGACATCGATCGTGCAGACGTGCTTGCGATGTTCGACAGACCGTGGACGCCCGACACGCATCCGCTGCGGAATCTGCAAGACTGACGTTGGACTGATCGAAGCACACGCTGGAAACGAAAAGGCCGCCTGCGCACGCAGGCGGCCTTTTTCATGGAGGTGACCCGTCCTGAAATAGGTTGACACTTTTTCGCCGAAGCGAAGAGGTGCCAAGTGCAACAAGGGATCAAACGAAC
>NZ_CABVQC010000106.1 GCF_902499175.1 Burkholderia aenigmatica | reverse complement strand
ATCGCGGCCCGCGGCGCCGGGCGCGGTCGCGATCGAATTCGACGAGCAGGGCGCGGTGCTGCACACGGCGGGCGCGCGCCACGCGCTCGACGCCGCGCATCCGCTCGCGGACGACTGGATTGCCGCGCTCGCCGCGTTCCTCGATTGCGGCTTTGCGCCGGTCGATGCGCTGGTGCTGGCGCTGGCCTGGCGCGACGGCGACGAAACGCGCGCCGCCGATGCTTGGCCGGTCGATGCCGCGCGGTTCCCGCGTGTCGCCGGGCTGCCGGCCGCGCCCGAACCGGCATTCGCGCCGTGCCCCGCGCAACTCGGCCTTTATCCGGTCGTGCCGGACGCCGAATGGGTCGAGCGCGTGCTCGATTGCGGCGTGCGGACCGTGCAGTTGCGTGTGAAAGGCGCAACGCCGGACGCCTTGCGGCGGGACATCGCGCGCGCGGTCGCGGCCGGGCGCCGCTATCCCGATGCGCGCGTGTTCATCAACGATCACTGGCAGATCGCTGTAGAAGAGGGGGCGTACGGCGTTCATCTGGGCCAGGAAGACCTCGAAACGGCCGATCTGGCCGCGATCGCGCGCGCGGGCCTGCGGCTCGGACTTTCGAGCCACGGTTATTACGAAATGTTGCGGGCACTGCACGAGCGCCCGAGCTACCTCGCGCTCGGCCCCGTGTACGCGACCGCGACCAAGGCCGTTGCTGCGCCGCCACAGGGCCTCGCACGGATCGCCCGTTATGCGCGCTTCGCGGGCGCGCGGGCGCCGCTCGTCGCGATCGGCGGGGTGGGGCTCGACGCGCTGCCGGCCGTACTGGCAACGGGCGTCGGCAGTGTCGCGGTGGTCAGTGCGGTGACGGGGGCGGCCGACTATCGGGTCGCCATTGCTGCGTTGCAACAATGCTTTCCCGGACAATTTGACAATCATTGACCGGAGGGGCTGAAGCGGCGTCACGACATCATTCCAAGGCAGGCCCTATAATTCGGCGTTCTGCGTAAAAGGACTGTCAGCTCCGTGAGCCCCACTCCTACCGAGACACTGCTGGAACTTCGCGACGTCGACTTTGGCTACGGCGACCGCCTCGTCCTGTCCAACCTGAACCTGCGCTTCGGGCGCGGGCAGGTGGTCGCGGTCATGGGCGGGTCGGGTTGCGGCAAGACGACCGTGCTGCGCCTGATCGGCGGCCTCGTGCGTGCGCGCCGCGGCCAGGTGCTGTTCGACGGCGCCGATGTCGGCGCGCAAACGCGCGACGGCCTGTACGCGCTGCGCCGCAAGATGGGCATGCTGTTCCAGTTCGGCGCGCTGTTCACCGACATGTCGGTGTTCGAGAACGTCGCGTTCGCGCTGCGCGAGCATACCGACCTGCCTGAAGACCTGATCCGCGATCTCGTGCTGATGAAGCTCAACGCGGTCGGGCTGCGCGGCGCGCGCGACCTGATGCCGTCCGAGGTGTCGGGCGGGATGGCGCGCCGCATCGCGCTGGCACGCGCGATCGCGCTCGACCCGCAGCTCATCATGTACGACGAGCCGTTCGCGGGCCTCGATCCGATCTCGCTCGGCATCACCGCGAACCTGATCCGCACGCTGAACCAGGCGCTGGGCGCCACGTCGATCCTCGTCACGCACGACGTGCCCGAATCGTTCGCGATCGCCGACTACGTGTATTTCCTGGCCAACGGCGGCGTGCTCGCGCAGGGCACGCCCGACGAGCTGCGCGCATCGACCGATCCGAGCGTGCGGCAGTTCATCGACGGCGCGCCGGACGGCCCGTTCAAATTTCATTACACGAGCCCGCCGCTCGCAGCGGATTTCGGGCTCGGCGGAGGGCGCGCATGATCAGCGCGATCGGACGTTACGTCATCGGCGGCCTCGAGCGCGCGGGCTACGGCACGCGGCTGTTCGTGCGCCTCGTGCTGGAATTCTTCCCGCTGCTGCGCCGGCCGCGGCTGGTCACGAAGCAGATCCATTTCCTCGGCAACTATTCGTTCGTGATCATTGCCGTGTCGGGGCTGTTCGTCGGCTTCGTGCTCGGCCTGCAGGGGTATTACACGCTGAACCGCTACGGTTCCGAGCAGGCGCTCGGCCTGCTGGTTGCACTGTCGCTCGTGCGTGAACTCGGGCCGGTCGTCACCGCGCTGCTGTTCGCGGGCCGCGCGGGCACGTCGCTCACGGCCGAGATCGGTCTGATGAAAGCCGGCGAGCAGCTCACCGCGCTCGAAATGATGGCGGTGGATCCGATCAAGAACGTGATCGCGCCGCGCATGTGGGCGGGCATCATCGCGATGCCGCTCCTGGCGGCGATTTTCAATGCGGTCGGCGTGCTCGGCGGCTACTTCGTCGGCGTCGTGCTGATCGGCGTCGACCCGGGTGCGTTCTGGTCGCAGATGCAGGGCGGCGTGCAGGTCTGGGCCGACGTCGGCAACGGCGTGCTGAAGAGCATCGTGTTCGGGTTCGCCGTGACCTTCATTGCGCTGTATCAGGGGTATGAAGCGAAGCCCACGCCCGAAGGCGTGTCGCGCGCGACCACCAAGACGGTCGTGTTCGCATCGCTCGCCGTACTCGGCCTCGATTTCCTGCTGACCGCGCTGATGTTCAGCTAAGCCTCAGCCAAGCCAAATTTTGGGATGACGATGAAAAAGACTGCTCTCGACTTCTGGGTCGGCCTGTTCGTGGTGGTGGGCTTCCTTGCGGTGCTGTTCCTGGCGCTGAAGGTCGGCAACATGAGCTCGCTGTCGTTTCAGCCGACCTATTCGGTGAGGATGAAATTCGACAATATCGGCGGGCTGAAGCCGCGTGCGGCCGTGAAGAGCGCCGGCGTCGTGGTCGGCCGCGTGAAGTCGATCGGCTTCGACACGAATACGTACCAGGCGCTTGTCACGATCGATGTCGACGGCCAGTATCAGTTCCCGAAGGATTCGTCGGCGAAGATCCTGACGTCGGGCCTGCTCGGCGAGCAATATATCGGCCTCGATCCGGGCGGCGACACCGAAATGCTGAAGTCGGGCGATACGATCACGATGACGCAATCGGCGATCGTGCTCGAGAACCTGATCGGCCAGTTCCTGTACAGCAAGGCCGCCGACGCGGGCGGTGCGAAGCCGGCAGCCGGTGCGCCGGCCGCGCCTGCACCGGTGGCGGCGTCGGCGGTGTCCGCCGCGTCCGGTTCGGCGGCCCAATAACCACACGAGAGAATACAGAGGGTAATGACCATGCAGACGATCCGCATCAGGCACGCCGCACTGGCGGTAGCGGCAGTCGCCGCGTTGAGCGGCTGCGCGACCGTGCAGACGCCGACCAAGGGCGATCCGCTCGAAGGCTTCAACCGGTCGATGTACAAGTTCAACGACACGGTCGATACGTATGCGCTGAAGCCGGTCGCGAAGGGCTACCAGTACGTGGTGCCGCAGCCGGTGCGCGACAGCGTGACGAACTTCTTCTCGAACATCGGCGACGTCTACATCGCGGCGAACAACATCGTGCAGCTGCGGATCGCGGACGGTGTCGGCGACATCATGCGCGTCGTGATCAACACGGTGTTCGGCGTCGGCGGCTTGTTCGACGTCGCGACGATCGCGAAGCTGCCGAAGCACACGGCCGACTTCGGGATCACGATGGGCCGCTACGGCATGCCGTCGGGCCCGTATCTCGTGCTGCCGCTGCTCGGCCCGAGCACGCTGCGCGACACGGCCGGCCTGGGCGTCGACTACGTCGGCAACCCGCTGACCTACGTGAAGCCGGACGGCCTGAGCTGGGGCCTGTTCGGTGTCAACCTCGTCAACACGCGTTCGAACCTGCTCGGCGCGGGCGACGTGCTGGATGCCGCGGCGCTCGACAAGTATTCGTTCGTACGTAACGCGTACCTGCAACGCCGCCAGATGCTGATCAGCAACGCGCGCGGCGAAGCCGCCGCGACGTCGAGCAACGATGCGCTGCCGAAGTACGACCTGCCGGAAGACGGTGCGGCACCGGCGGCAGGTGCGTCGGGCGCGGCGGTGGCCGCCCCGGCGTCGGGTACGGCCGAATCGCCGAACCCGGCCAGCGCAACGACCGTGCCGCCGATGCAGGTGGCGCCGCCGTCGCCGGGCGGGTTCCGCTTCCCGAGCATCCGGCTGCACTGACGGATTTACATTCGTTACAGCCGGAAACGATTCAGTCGGTAGCGTGCGCGAACTTGCGCGTAAGCTACCTGCTCCAACCTACGCATCGACTCATATGCAGGTCACCATGATGAAAAAACTGTTCCTGATCCCCGTTTTCGCGGCGCTGTTCTCGTTCGGCAGCGCGGCCCAAGCGCAAGTCGACCAGTCGAACCCGCAGGTGCTGATCAAGACGGCGACGCAGCAGGTGCTCGACGAAGTCAAGCAGCAGACGATCAAGCAGGGCGACACCAACCGCATCATTACGATCGTCAACAAGGACATCCTGCCGTACACCGATTTCCGCCGTACCACGCAGCTCGCGATGGGCCGCAACTGGCGCACGGCGACGGCCGAGCAGCAGCAGCAGGTTCAGGAGCAGTTCAAGCTGCTGCTGATCCGCACGTATTCGGGCGCGCTGGCGCAACTGAAGCCGGACCAGCAGATCCAGTACCCGCCGTTCCGCGCCGATCCGGCCGATACCGATGTCGTGGTCAAGACGGTGGCGATGAACAACGGCCAGCCGGTCCAGATCGATTACCGCCTGTACAAGTCGGCGAGCGGCTGGAAGGTGTATGACCTGAACGTGCTCGGCGCGTGGCTGATCCAGACGTACCAGCAGCAGTTCAACGAGAAGATCCAGCAAAGCGGCGTGGACGGCCTGATCCAGTTCCTCACGCAGCGCAACCAGCAACTTGCCGCTGGCAAGCAAGCGTCGTGAGCGGCTTCGAAGCCGGCTCCTCGCTGACCGTCGCGAGCGCGAAGTCCGCGCTCGCGGACGGTCTTGTGCGCATCGGCGCGGGCGCGACCGCCGTCGATTGCGCGGCGCTGACGCAGTTCGACTCGTCCGCGCTCGCCGTGCTGCTCGCATGGCAACGTGCCGCCAAAGCGCGCGGTGCGACCCTCGACATCCTCAATCTCCCCCCGAAGCTCGCCAGCCTCGCGCGCGCCTACGGCGTCGACGCGCTCATCGAAGGTACCGGGCGACATTGACCCTGTCCGACCGGAGCCTGCCGCGCCGCCCGGCGCGCGCAAGCTTCAGGCCGCGTGCCTCCCGCACCGGCTCCACCAGCCGGTTTGCCCTATAATCAAGCGTTTTGCGGGGCAGCCAATCGGCGTCCGGCCCCCATTTTCTTTCGCAGCAAGCACAGAATAGGCGTCGCGGCCCTGGCGTCGCGCACAGTCATGTCAGCCATAGAAATCCGTCACGTCAAGAAGCGCTACAAATCGCTTCAGGCGCTCAAAGGCGTCAGCCTGTCGGTCGAGGAAGGCGAGTTTTTCGGTCTGCTCGGCCCCAACGGCGCAGGCAAGACCACGCTCATCAGTATCCTCGCCGGGCTCGCCCGGGCCGACGAAGGCAGTATCTCGGTGCGCGGTCACGACGTCGTCAAGGACTTCCGTGGCGCGCGCCGCGCACTCGGCGTCGTGCCGCAGGAACTCGTGTTCGATCCGTTCTTCACCGTCCGCGAGACGCTGCGGATCCAGTCCGGCTATTTCGGGCTGCGCCGCAACGACGACTGGATCGACGAAGTAATGGCCAATCTCGACCTCACCGAGAAGGCCGATGCGAACATGCGCGCGCTGTCGGGCGGGATGAAGCGCCGCGTGCTGGTCGCGCAGGCGCTCGTGCACCGGCCGCCGGTGATCGTGCTCGACGAACCGACCGCCGGCGTCGACGTCGAATTGCGCCAGACGTTGTGGAAATTCATCTCGCGGCTGAATCGCGAGGGCCACACGATCGTGCTGACCACCCATTACCTCGAGGAAGCCGAGTCGCTGTGCGACCGCATCGCGATGCTGCGCCGTGGCGAAGTGGTCGCGCTCGACCGCACCGACGCGCTGCTGCGCCGCTTCGCGGGGCTGCAGCTCTACCTGCGCCTCGCGACCGGCGCGCTGCCGTCCGAGCTGCGCGGGCTGGAGTCCGACCCGGCCGCCCGCGCGCCGGGCGAGCACCTGCTGCGCTTGACGAGCTACGACGATGTCGAGCGGATCCTCGCGCAATGCCGCGCGGCGGGCTGCACGTTCGACGAGATCGAGGTCCGCAAGGCCGACCTCGAAGATGTGTTCGTCCAGGTGATGAACGGGGCAGACGTCATCGAGGGATTGGCATGAGTGGGTTTCAAACGCTGTTCTACAAGGAACTGCTGCGTTTCTGGAAGGTGTCGTTCCAGACGGTGTGCGCACCGATCGTCACGGCGTTGCTGTACCTGACGATCTTCGGCCACGCGCTGTCGGGCCGCGTCGAGGTCTATCCGGGCGTCGAGTACGTGAGCTTTCTCGTGCCGGGCCTGGTGATGATGAGCGTGCTGCAGAACGCGTTCGCGAACAGCTCGTCGTCGCTGATCCAGTCGAAGATCACCGGCAACCTCGTGTTCATGCTGCTGCCGCCGCTGTCGTACCGCGACATCTTCGGCGCGTACGTGCTCGCGTCCGTGGTGCGCGGCCTCGCGGTCGGCACCGGCGTGTTCGTCGTGACGATCTGGTTTATCCCGATGCATTTCGCGGCGCCGCTGTTCATCATTGCGTTCGCGCTGCTCGGCTCGGCGATCCTCGGCACGCTCGGCCTGATCGCCGGGATCTGGGCCGAGAAGTTCGACCAGCTCGCCGCGTTCCAGAACTTCCTGATCATGCCGCTGACGTTCCTGTCCGGCGTGTTCTATTCGACACACTCGCTGCCGCCCGTGTGGCGCGAGATCTCGCGTCTCAATCCGTTTTTCTACATGATCGACGGCTTCCGTTTCGGGTTCTTCGGCGCGTCCGACATCAACCCGTTCGCAAGCCTCGCGATCGTCACCGGTTTCTTCGTGCTGCTCGCGCTGATCGCGATGCGGCTGCTCGCGACCGGCTACAAACTGCGTCATTGATATCGACAGGCAGCGGCCGCCATCGGGGCGGCGCGCGCCGACAGGAGCCTTACACCATGTTGCCGACTCCCGAACAGGTCAAGCAATACATCGCCGGCGGTCTCGCCTGCACGCATCTGGAAGTCGAAGGCGACGGCCAGCATTTCTTCGCGACGATCGTGTCGGCGGCCTTCGAAGGCAAGCGGCCGATCCAGCGGCACCAGCTGGTCTATGCGGCGCTCGGCGATCGCATGAAACAGGAAATTCACGCGCTCAGCATGAAGACGCTGACGCCCGCCGAATGGCAGAACGCATAACCGGAAATCACTGAGTGCAAGTCACCGTCAACGAGCGCGACGCCGTCCAGAGCGTCGCCACGGCACACCCGGCCGCCAACGGGGAATCGCATGGCCATGGGATGGACAAGCTCGTGATCGAAGGCGGCCACCGCCTGTCGGGCGAGATCGTCGTGTCGGGCGCGAAGAACGCCGCGCTGCCGATCCTGTGCGCGGGGCTGCTCACTGCCGATCCGGTCGATCTCGACAATGTGCCGAACCTGAAGGACGTGCGTACCACGCTGAAGGTGCTGAACCAGATGGGCGTGAAGAGCGAGACGGATGGTTGCCGCGTGCAGCTCGACGCGTCGCGCGTCGACAACCTCGTCGCGCCGTACGAGCTCGTGAAGACGATGCGCGCGTCGATCCTCGTGCTCGGGCCGCTGCTCGCGCGCTTCGGTGAGGCGAAGGTGTCGCTGCCGGGCGGCTGCGCGATCGGCGCGCGTCCGGTCGACCAGCACATCAAGGGTCTGCAGGCGATGGGCGCCGAGATCAGCATCGAACACGGCTTCATCGAAGCCCGCGCGAAGCGCCTGAAGGGCGCGCGCATCGTGACCGACATGATCACGGTGACGGGCACCGAGAACCTGCTGATGGCCGCGACGCTGGCTGACGGCGAGACGGTGATCGAAAACGCCGCGCGCGAGCCGGAAGTGAGCGATCTCGCACACTTGCTGGTCGCGATGGGCGCGAAAATCGACGGCATCGGCACCGATCGCCTCGTGATCCAGGGCGTCGAGCGGCTGCACGGCGCGCGCCATTCGGTGATCCCCGACCGCATCGAGGCTGGCACGTTCCTGTGCGCGGTCGCGGCGGCCGGCGGCGACGTGATGCTGACGGGCGTGCGCCCGCACATCCTCGACGCGGTGATCGACAAGCTGCGCGAAGCCGGCGTGTCGATCGAGGAAGGCGACAGCTGGCTGCGCGTGAAGATGGATCGCCGCCCGTCGGCGGTCACGATCCGCACGTCGGAATACCCGGCGTTCCCGACCGACATGCAGGCGCAGTTCATGGCCCTCAATACGGTCGCGACGGGCACCGCGCAGGTCGTCGAAACCATTTTCGAGAACCGTTTCATGCACGTGCAGGAGCTGAACCGGCTTGGCGCGAACATCACGATCGACGGCAACACCGCGCTCGTGACGGGCGTTGAGAAGCTGTCGGGCGCGAACGTGATGGCGACCGACCTGCGCGCGTCGGCGAGCCTCGTGATCGCCGGGCTGCGTGCCGACGGCGAGACGCTCGTCGACCGCATCTATCACCTGGACCGCGGCTACGACCGCATGGAAGCCAAACTGACCGCCGTCGGCGCGAACGTGCGCCGCCTTTCCGGGAGCCAAGCATGACCGCGCCGCTGACCCTCGCCCTGTCGAAGGGCCGGATTTTCGAGGAAACCCTGCCGCTGCTGGCCGCGGCCGGCGTGCAGGTGACCGAGGATCCGGAAACGTCGCGCAAGCTGATCCTGCCGACGACGAACCCCGACCTGCGCGTGATCATCGTGCGCGCGAGCGACGTGCCGACCTATGTCGAATACGGCGCGGCCGATTTCGGCGTGGCCGGCAAGGACGTGCTGGTCGAACACGGCGGCTCGGGCCTGTACCAGCCGATCGATCTGAACATCGCGCGCTGCCGGATGTCGGTGGCCGTGCCGGCCGGTTTCGACTACGCGAGCGCCGTGCGCCAGGGCGCGCGCCTGCGCGTCGCGACGAAGTACGTCGAAACGGCGCGTGAACACTTCGCCGCGAAGGGCGTGCACGTCGACCTGATCAAGCTGTACGGCTCGATGGAGCTTGCGCCGCTGGTCGGGCTGGCCGACGCGATCGTCGACCTCGTCAGCTCGGGCGGCACGCTGAAGGCGAACAATCTGGTCGAGGTCGAGGAGATCATGGCGATCTCGTCGCGCCTCGTCGTGAACCAGGCTGCGCTGAAGTTGAAGCGCACGGCGCTCAAGCCGATCCTCGACGCGTTCGAACGCGCGTCGCAGAATGGCGGTTGAGCGCATCACCGTAACGGAACTCCCATGTCCATCACCATCCGCAAGCTCAATTCGACGAGCGAAGGCTTCGGCGCCGAGCTGCGCGCGCTGCTCGCATTCGAGGCGAGCGAAGACGCGGCGATCGAGCAATCGGTCGCGCAGATCCTCGCCGACGTGAAGTCGCGCGGCGACGCCGCGGTGCTCGAGTACACGAACCGCTTCGACCGGCTGAGCGCGAACAGCGTCGCCGCGCTGGAGCTGCCGCAGGACGCGCTGCAGACGGCGCTCGACGGCCTTGCGCCGAAGGCGCGTGCGGCGCTGGAAGCGGCTGCGGCGCGAGTGCGCGCGTACCACGAGAAGCAGAAGATCGAGTGCGGCACGCATAGCTGGCAATACACGGAAGCGGACGGCACGGTGCTCGGCCAGAAGATCACGCCGCTCGACCGCGTCGGCCTGTACGTGCCGGGCGGCAAGGCCGCGTATCCGTCGTCGGTGCTGATGAACGCGATTCCCGCGCGCGTCGCGGGCGTCGGCGAGATCGTGATGGTCGTGCCGACGCCGGACGGCGTGAAGAACGACCTCGTGCTCGCCGCGGCGCTGCTCGGCGGCGTCGATCGCGTGTTCACGATCGGCGGTGCGCAGGCGGTCGGCGCGCTCGCATACGGCACGGCGACCGTGCCGGCCGTCGACAAGATCTGCGGCCCCGGCAATGCGTACGTCGCGTCGGCGAAGCGCCGCGTGTTCGGTACGGTCGGCATCGACATGATCGCCGGGCCGTCGGAAATCCTCGTGCTGTGCGACGGCACGACCGATCCGAACTGGGTCGCGATGGACCTGTTCTCGCAGGCCGAGCACGACGAACTCGCGCAGTCGATCCTGCTGTGCCCGGACGGTGCGTTCCTCGAGCGCGTCGAAAAGGCGATCGACGAGCTGCTGCCGTCGATGCCGCGCCGGGACGTGATCCGCGCGTCGCTCGAAGGCCGCGGCGCGCTGATCAAGGTGCGCGACATGGCCGAAGCCTGTCGGATCGCGAACGACATCGCGCCCGAGCACCTGGAAATTTCCGCGCTGGAGCCGCAGCAATGGGGCCAGCAGATCCGCCATGCGGGCGCGATCTTCCTCGGCCGCTACACGAGCGAGAGCCTCGGCGACTACTGCGCGGGCCCGAACCACGTGCTGCCGACGTCGCGTACCGCGCGCTTCTCGTCGCCGCTCGGCGTGTACGACTTCATCAAGCGCTCGAGCGTGATCGAGGTCAGCGCCGAAGGCGCGCAGACGCTCGGCGAGATCGCATCCGAGCTCGCGTACGGCGAGGGGCTGCAGGCGCACGCGAAGAGCGCCGAGTTCCGGATGAAGAACTGACCGTACGCTGTTTGGGGCCGCGGCCGGCGCCGATGCGCCGCCCGGCCTGCCCCCGAAGGCCGGGGCTGGAGACACCTGCGCAGGGCGGCAGCCGCCGCTCTGCCGATCATTTGACGCCGGCGCGACGCACGCCGGCTTGAGACCATGACGACGCCACAAGACATCATCCGCCGCGACGTGCTCGCGATGACGAGCTACCCGGTGCCGGACGCGAGCGGGTTCGTGAAGCTCGACGCGATGGAGAACCCGTACCCGCTGCCCGAACCGCTCGCCGCGGCACTCGGCGAGCGTCTCGCGCAGGTCGCGCTGAACCGCTACCCGGCGCCGCGCCCGGCCGCGCTGCTCGACAAGCTGCGCCACGCGATGGGCGTGCCGGCCGCCTGCGACGTGCTGCTCGGCAACGGCTCGGACGAAATCATCAGCATGATGTCGGTGGCCTGCGCGAAGCCGGGCGCGAAGGTGCTCGCGCCGGTGCCGGGCTTCGTGATGTACGAGCTGTCCGCGAAGCTCGCGCAACTCGAATTCGTCGGCGTGCCGCTGAAGGCCGACCTGACGCTCGACGTCGACGCGATGCTTGCGGCGATCGCCGAGCACCGTCCGGCGCTCGTCTATCTCGCGTACCCGAACAACCCGACCGGCACGCTGTACGACGATGCCGACATCGAACGGATCATCGCGGCCGCGCGGCACAGCCTGATCGTGATCGACGAGGCGTACCAGCCGTTCGCCGTTCGCTCGTGGCTGCCGCGCGCCGCCGAGTTCGACAACGTCGTCGTGATGCGCACGGTGTCGAAGCTCGGTCTCGCGGGCATCCGCCTCGGCTATCTGGTCGGTTCGCCCGCGTGGCTGACCGAATTCGACAAGGTGCGCCCGCCGTACAACATCAACGTGCTGACCCAGGCGACCGCCGATTTCCTGCTCGACCACCTCGACGTGCTTGACGCGCAGGCGGCCGATCTGCGTGCGGAACGCACGCGCCTCGCGCAGGCCGTGGCCGCGCTGCCGGGCGCGACGGTGTTCCCGAGTGCCGGCAATTTCCTGCTGGTGCGCGTGCCGGACGCGGCTGCCGTGTTCGACGCGCTGCTCACCGAGCGGGTTTTGGTCAAAAACGTGAGTAAAATGCATCCGTTGCTGGCTGAATGCGTGCGGCTGACCGTCGGTTCTCCCGACGAAAACGCGCGCCTGCTGGCCGCTTTGAAACTCGCGCTGCCCGGTTGAGCCTCTGGGCGCCGCAGCGCGAAACGATCAATCCCCATTTACATCGACTCAGTCAAGGAATTGCCATGCGTGTGGCGGAAGTCGTTCGCAATACCAGCGAAACGCAGATCCGTGTGAAGCTCAATCTCGACGGCACGGGCCAGCAGAAGCTGGCCACCGGCGTGCCGTTCCTCGACCATATGCTCGACCAGATCGCTCGACACGGTCTGGTCGATCTCGAGGTTGAAGCGCATGGCGATACGCATATCGACGACCACCACACGGTCGAGGATGTCGGCATCACGCTCGGGCAGGCCGTCGCGAAGGCGATCGGCGACCGCAAGGGCATCCGCCGCTACGGCCATTCGTACGTGCCGCTCGACGAAGCGCTGTCGCGCGTCGTGATCGACTTCTCGGGCCGGCCGGGCCTCGAATTCCACGTGCCGTTCACGCGGGCGCGGATCGGCACGTTCGACGTCGACCTGTCGATCGAGTTCTTCCGCGGGTTCGTGAACCACGCGGGCGTCACGCTGCACATCGACAACCTGCGCGGGATCAACGCGCACCATCAGCTCGAAACCGTGTTCAAGGCATTCGGCCGCGCGCTGCGTGCGGCGGTGGAGCTGGACGAGCGTGCGGCGGGGCAGATCCCGTCGACGAAGGGCAGCCTCTGAACCTGAACTGACCGGAGCGTCAAGGACAACCTCACGGCTTCGGCGCGCGGCGCCGGCTTGCGATGGATCTGCTCAAATCGTTCATTTCGCTGCTTGCGCTGATCAACCCGGTCGGTGCGGTACCGTTCTTCCTGAGCCTGACGGCGCAGCAGACGGATGCCGAGCGGCGGCGCACGATCCGGATCGCGTCGGTATCGGTGTTCTGCGTGATCACGGTGACGACGCTGCTCGGGCAGCAGATCATCAACTTCTTCGGCATTTCGGTCGGGTCGCTCGAAGTGGGCGGCGGGATCATCATGCTGCTGATGGCGATCAACATGCTGAACGCGCAGATCGGCAACACGCGATCGACGCCGGAGGAGCGCCACGAGGCCGAGCTGAAGGACAACATCGCGGTCGTGCCGTTGGCGATTCCGCTGCTCACGGGCCCCGGCTCGATCAGCACGGTGATCATCTACGCGGCGAACTCGCATCACTGGTATGAGCGGGCCGGGCTGGTCGCGATCGGCGCGGTCCTGGCTTTTCTGTGTTTCGTCGCGATGCGGCTCGCCGAGCCGATCGCGAACTGGATCGGCCGCACGGGCATCAACATCGCCACGCGGCTGATGGGTCTGATGCTGTCGGCGCTGGCGGTGGAATTCATCGTCAATGGACTGAGGGCGCTACTGCCTGCACTGAGATGAAAACTTCGATTGCGATTGTGGATTATGGGATGGGCAACCTGCGCTCGGTCGCGCAGGCGCTCAAGAAGGCCGAACCGGCCGCCGACGTGGCGATCGTCGACACGCCGGCCGCGATCCGCGCGGCCGACCGTGTCGTGCTGCCCGGCCAGGGCGCGATGCCCGACTGCATGCGCTCCCTCGGCGAATCGGGCTTGCAGGAGGCCGTGATCGAGGCCTCGCGCACGAAGCCGCTGCTCGGCGTGTGCGTCGGCGAGCAGATGCTGTTCGACTGGAGCGCGGAGGGCGACACGAAGGGCCTCGGCCTGCTGCCCGGCAAGGTCGTGCGTTTCGAGCTCGACGGCCGCCTGCAGGACGACGGCTCGCGCTTCAAGGTGCCGCAGATGGGCTGGAACCGCGTGCGTCAGTCGCAGCCGCACCCGCTGTGGGACGGCGTGCCCGACGACGCGTATTTCTACTTCGTGCACAGCTATTACGTGACGCCGGACAACCCGGCACATACGGTTGGCGAAACGGCCTACGGTGCGCCGTTTACGTCCGCGGTCGCGCGGGACAATCTCTTCGCGACCCAATTCCACCCCGAGAAAAGCGCGGAGGTCGGGTTGCGTCTGTATCGCAACTTCGTGCACTGGAAGCCGTGAACGTCGCGTGCGTGCCACAGTCGGCGGGCCGGAGAGGCCCGTCTTACGGGGCTCGCCCGCCTAAGCACCGAAAGAGTTGTACTAAACTAGCGAGACGGCGCGGTACCGGATTGGCCGGTACGCGCCGGATTCTTTTCTTTTTCCACGACGACACCCGATTGCTATGTTGCTGATTCCGGCCATCGATCTCAAAGACGGTCAGTGTGTGCGCCTCAAACAAGGCGATATGGACCAGGCCACGATTTTCTCCGAGGACCCGGCGGCGATGGCCCGCAAGTGGGTCGATCTCGGCGCCCGGCGGCTCCATCTCGTCGACCTGAACGGCGCGTTCGCCGGCAAGCCGAAGAATCTCGAGGCGATCGAAGCGATCCTCGACGAAGTCGGCGATGAAATCCCCGTACAGCTCGGCGGCGGCATCCGCAGCCTCGAGACGATCGAGAAGTATCTCGATGCGGGCCTGTCCTACGTGATCATCGGCACCGCGGCCGTGAAGGATCCGGGCTTCCTGCAGGATGCGTGCACCGCGTTCGCCGGCAGCATCATCGTCGGGCTGGACGCGAAGGACGGTAAGGTCGCGACCGACGGCTGGAGCAAGCTGACCGGCCACGAAGTGATCGACCTCGCGCAGAAGTTCGAGGACTACGGCGTCGAATCGATCGTCTACACGGACATCGGCCGCGACGGGATGCTGCAGGGCATCAACATCGAGGCGACCGTGAAGCTCGCGCAGGCGGTCGGCATCCCGGTGATCGCCAGCGGCGGCCTGTCGAACCTCACGGACATCGAGAATCTGTGCGAAGTGGAAGAGCACGGCGTCGAAGGCGTGATCTGCGGCCGCGCGATCTACTCCGGCGATCTCGATTTCGCGGCCGCGCAAAAGCGCGCGGACGAACTGAACGGCGAACTCGACAACGCGTAACCGCGGTTGTCCCGCTCGCCGGGGCTGCCAGCAGGCGGCCCCGACCGGAAGCCTCGCGCGAGGCTTTCCGTAACCGGCCGTCCCATCGCGGCATTTGGCGCAACATCATGGCTCTAGCTAAACGCATCATCCCCTGCCTGGACGTGACTGCCGGGCGTGTCGTCAAGGGCGTCAACTTCGTCGAGCTGCGCGACGCCGGCGACCCCGTCGAGATCGCCCGCCGCTACGACGACCAGGGCGCCGACGAACTGACGTTCCTCGACATTACCGCGACGTCCGACCAGCGCGACCTGATCCTGCCGATCATCGAAGCCGTCGCGTCGCAGGTCTTCATTCCGCTGACCGTCGGCGGTGGCGTGCGCGCCGTCGAGGACGTGCGACGCCTGCTGAACGCGGGCGCGGACAAGGTCAGCATGAATTCGTCGGCGGTCGCGAACCCGCAGCTCGTGCGCGATGCGGCCGACAAGTACGGCTCGCAGTGCATCGTCGTCGCGATCGATGCGAAGCGCGTGTCGGCCGACGGCGAGACGCCGCGCTGGGAAGTCTTCACGCACGGCGGCCGCAAGAACACGGGCCTCGACGCGATCGAATGGGCGCGCAAGATGGCCGAGTTCGGCGCGGGCGAGATCCTGCTCACGAGCATGGACCGCGACGGCACCAAGTCGGGCTTCGACCTCGCGCTCACGCGCGGCGTGTCGGACGCGGTGCCGGTGCCGGTGATCGCATCGGGCGGTGTCGGCTCGCTGCAGCACCTGGCCGACGGCATCAAGGACGGCCGCGCCGATGCGGTGCTGGCCGCGAGCATCTTCCACTACGGCGAGCACACGGTTGGCGAGGCGAAGCGCTTCATGGCCAATCAGGGCATCCCGGTGAGGCTGTGATGAATACGGAAACGAATGCATTGCCCGCGTGGCTGGATAAAGTCCGCTGGGACGACAACGGCCTCGTGCCGGTGATCGCGCAGGAAGCGTCGACGAACGACGTGCTGATGTTCGCGTGGATGAACCGCGAGGCACTGGCGAAGACGATCGAGACGCAGCGCGCGGTCTATTATTCGCGTTCGCGCAAGCGCCTGTGGTTCAAGGGCGAGGAGTCGGGCCACGTGCAGCACGTGCACGAGGTGCGGCTCGACTGCGACGAGGACGTCGTGCTGCTGAAGGTCGAGCAGGTGTCGGGCATCGCGTGCCACACCGGCCGGCATTCGTGCTTCTTCCAGAAATTCGAAGGCACCGTCGACAGCGGCGACTGGGTCGCGGTCGAACCGGTGCTGAAAGATCCCGAACACATCTACAAATGACGCAATCGACCGAAGACACGCTGCTGCGCCTCGCGGCCGTGATCGATAGCCGCAAGGGCGGCGATCCCGATCAATCGTACGTATCGCGCCTGTTCCACAAGGGCGACGACGCGGTGCTCAAGAAGATCGGCGAAGAGGCGACGGAAGTCGTGCTGGCCGCGAAGGACGTGCGCCAGGGCGGCGCGCCGACCGCGCTCGTCGGCGAGGTGGCCGACCTGTGGTTCCACTGCCTCGTGATGCTGTCGCATTTCGACCTGAGCCCGGCCGATGTGATCGGCGAGCTCGAGCGCCGTGAAGGGCTGTCGGGTATCGAAGAGAAGGCCCTGCGCAAGCGTCGCGAGCGCGAGGAAAACGGCGGCTGACATGTAGCGTCCCGCCGCGGTGGCAACAGTGCGGTAAGCTGTAAGAATTGTCATCTAACGGGGGTAGCATCATGAACGATACGTCGAACCAGTTTCCGACGCCTGCGGTGCCGGGGGCTGCGGACGCCGAACGCCTGAACGGGTTGCGCACGCTGACTCACGTGCTCTACGGCCTCTATGCGTTTCATTGGCTGACGGGCGGCGTCACGGGCATCATCGCGATCATCATCAACTACGTGAAGCGCGACGACGTGGCCGGCACGCCGTATGCGGCCCACTTCGAGTGGCAGATCCGCACGTTCTGGCGCGCGCTGATCGCGTACGTGATCGGGTTCGCGCTGATGTTCGTGGTGGTCGGATTCGCAGTGATGTTTGTCACATGGATCTGGACGCTGTACCGTATCATCAAGGGTTGGCTGTACCTGAACGACAACAAGCCGCTCGATCCGCAGGCCTGGTTCTGACCGGCTGCGCGCGGGCGTCTGCAGGAGCAACATGAGTCACGATCCGAATTGCCTGTTCTGCAAGATCGCGGCAGGCGAGATCCCGAGCACGAAGGTGCACGAGGACGACGAATTCGTCGCGTTCCGCGACATCCGCCCGGCGGCCGAGACGCACGTGCTGGTGATTCCGCGCCAGCATCTGCCGACGCTGTCGGCGGCGAGCGAGACCGATGCGCCGATGCTCGGCCGGCTGATGCTGCTCGTCTCGCGTCTGGCCGACCAGCTGGGCGTCGCTTATACGGGCGGCGAAACCGGTTTCCGCACGGTGATCAACACGGGCCCGGGCGGCGGGCAGGAGGTCTACCACCTGCACGCGCATATCCTGGCGGGTCCGCGCCCCTGGCAGCGGATGGGTTGACGGCGCGGGGCGTATCCCCGCATCGATTGTCGAAGCCGGCGCGTTGCCGGCGATTTACGCTGCATCGCGGCGTGGTTGAGGAGAGGTTTCATCATGGGTGGATTGAGCATTTGGCACTGGCTGATCGTGCTGCTGATCGTCGCGCTGGTTTTCGGTACCAAGAAGCTGCGCAACATCGGTAACGATCTCGGCAGCGCCGTGAAGGGTTTCAAGGACGGCATGAAGGACGGCGAAGCACCGGCGGACGCGCAGCAACTGCCGCGCTCGGGCTCGGGCTCGGTCGACGTCAACGCGAAGGAAACGACGCGTTCCGACTCGAACAAGGCGTAACGCCGGCACGCTGACAGGCATTCGCGATGCTGGATCTCGGTCTTTCGAAGATGGCGCTGATCGGCGTCGTCGCGCTCGTGGTGCTCGGCCCCGAGCGCCTGCCGCGCGTTGCGCGTACGGCAGGCGCGCTGTTCGGCCGCGCGCAGCGGTATATCAATGACGTGAAGGCCGAGGTCTCGCGCGAAATCGAACTCGACGCGCTGCGGACGATGAAGACCGATTTCGAAGCGGCCGCGCGCAATGTCGAGACGACGATTCACGACAACCTGCGCGAGCACGAGAAGGAACTGAACGACACGTGGCATTCCGCGGTCGGCGGTCTCAATGAAGCGGCGGGCGACGCCGGTTCGACCGGTTCCGACACGCCCGCGGCGCCGTCCTGGCGCGGTAGTTCGGCCGCGCTCGCGCCGAAGCGTCGCAACTGGCGCGTCAAGCAGGCGGCTGCGCCTGTCTGGTACAAGCGCGCGACCACGCGCCGCACGCACGTGCAGTCGGGCGCCGCGCGCGTTGCGCGCCACCAGCCGGCCAGCCTGCGCCGGCCGACGCGCTTCTTCTGAGCCGAGCGCATGCTCGCTCGTCAATCCTACCGAGGGCCGGCGTGAGCGACCCCCAGCAGAACCCGGGCGACGCCCCGGAAGAAACCTTCATTTCCCATCTCGTCGAGCTTCGCGATCGCATCATTCGCGCGGGCGCGGCCGTGATCGTCGTGTTCCTCGGGCTCGTCTACTGGGCGCCCGACATCTTCCGGCTGCTCGCGCGGCCGCTGATGCAGAACCTGCCGAAAGACGGCAAGATGATCGTCACCGATGTCACCGGCTCGTTCTTCGTGCCGATGAAGGTCACGATGCTCGTCGCGCTCGTGATCGCGCTGCCGATCGTGCTGTACCAGATCTGGGCGTTCGTCGCGCCGGGGCTGTACCAGCACGAGAAGAAGCTCGTCGCGCCGCTCGTCGGCAGCAGCTACGTGCTGTTCCTGTGCGGGATGGCGTTCGCGTACTTCCTCGTGTTCCCGACGATCTTCCGCGTGATGGCGCACTACAACGCGCCGCTCGGGGCGGAAATGACCACCGACATCGACAACTACCTGAGCTTCGTGCTCGGGATGTTCATCGCGTTCGGGGTCACGTTCGAGGTGCCGATCGTCGTCGTGCTGCTCGTCCGGATGGGCGTGCTGTCGCTGAAGAAGCTGAAGGAGATGCGGCCGTACGTGATCGTCGGCGCATTCATCGTCGCGGCGGTCGTCACGCCGCCGGACGTGTTCTCGCAACTGATGCTCGCGTTGCCGCTGGTCGTGCTGTTCGAGATCGGGCTGCTGGCTGCGCGGTTCTTCGTGCCGAAGAAGCCGGCCGAAGAGGGCGACGCGGAGAACGGCGAAGCCGCCAGTTGACGGCAGCGCGCCGGGGCGGTGCGCGGCGGGGTCGGTCTTCCGGCCGCACCTGAATGGGCCCGGTGGTGCTGGGTTAGCTGGAAAGCACGTGGCGAGGCCACCTTCCCGGCAACGAAGGTCTTTCGATACAAAACAAAAGGGCAGCCAAGCGGCTGCCCTTTTTCATTTCCGTGACCCGTCCTGAAATAGGTTGACACTTTTTCGCCGAAGCGAAGAGGTGCCAAGTGCAACAAGGGATCAAACG
>NZ_CABVQC010000105.1 GCF_902499175.1 Burkholderia aenigmatica | reverse complement strand
CGCGCGCGACATCTTGCAGAAGGTCATTCGCGCCAACAGTCGCTTAAGTTCCAAACAGAACGGAACACTGCACTAGCTGCTCGCAAGGCAGCGCTGAAAGTGCCGGAAACGACGCCTCCGTTGTGGGATCGCGATGACATCCAGTTCCCGCGCCTGCTCGCTGAAATCATGGCGACGCAGGAAAATCTCGATATGAGCGCGTTAGCGGAATCTATGGATTTGTCCGTTGAGGAAGTGTCGTCTCTGTTCGATCGTGCCGACAAGGCATGGGAAATGATCAAGGCGGAAGCATGCCCGGTCCATTCGGCGCTGGACGGTGAGCCTTCACCGACCGACGTCCGCAAGGCCGTGGTTCAGTTCGTGGTATTGCATGACGACGGGGCCGATCTGTCTTCGTGGTCGCTGGAGGAACTCGCGCGCTTTTGCGACGATGGCGGCTACCTCGGTGGCGGTCTCTCGATTGTGTCGAGCACGCCGCTCACACGAGCGCAGCTAGGCGTCGAAGCGGCCAAGCTCGGCTCGGAAGCGGCGTTCTTTATCGATCCGGATGACGAATCGCCGGGGCATATTTCGTCGTCGCGCCCGTAATCATCAACCTGCAGTTCCTGCTCGCCGCGCCCCCGATTTCCAGGGGCCGGCGGGCGTTTCTATTTGTGGTCTCGTCGTTACCAACTTTCGAGGTTGGGCTTGGTCGACCGACTGGTAGGTTTGGATATGAAGTATGTCGATAGGCCTTGGTGGAGGCCTCTTGCGAAATTGACGCCGGTCTCGCCCCCCGCACGGATTCGCCGTTGACCGACGGGTCGGGGGCATTTTGCTTTTCGTGGAGGCTTTGGACTCCGACTTACTTCCTGTCTGGAAATTCCGATATACTTGACCCGCTTTCACTGGTAGCTGGACCATTTCCCAGCCTGGCGGCGTTGCCGCAATCTCATCTATCTGCCTTCGGGCAGTATCTCAACCCAAGCGGGGCAGTTACCCGCACGGGTAAGCCTGCTTCGCGACATCAGGAGCAGGAAAATGACGGAACCAACGGTCAAGCCCGAAAGGGATGGTGTGTATAACACCGAGAACTTTCCGACGTTCATCTGTAACCACGGCAATTGGGACATTTACACAAACTCCCGAGGCCATTGTGCCGCAATTCCAACGAGAGACGCCGCAGGGATTGGATGTAAAGCATCTCAGTTTGGAGACCAAGCATACGTGAAGGCAACCCTGCCGGCGGAATATGCCGCATGGGAAGCGCTTCAGCGTGAACTGCCTCATGTCGATGTCAATGTGCATGCGCACGACGACCGCGGACAAGCCAGTGACCTCGAGCAGTTCATCAAGATCGCGGCCGACTCGATCGACCAGTTGCGCAAGGTGGACGTGTATCGCGTACTCAGTTCGGTACGTGCAGACAACATCGACGGCGTAACGCGGCTTGATCTGGCGACCTTCATCGCCGTAAAACGCGTCGATCTCGTCGATGAAGTTGCGGAGGTGATGGGCGAGGAATTCCCACAAGATGGCTGGGAGCGGACGGCGGTGTGCCAAAGCCTCGAACAGGCGAAAGCCCTCGGCTTCGACAGCGTCGCCGCGATGCGAGAGCATCAGGAATGGCTGAAGAAGAATGGAACGGCGGAGTACAAGTCGTGGGCTGCGTCGGTCGCGCACGAGCAGAAGCAATCGCGGCGCCATATTGAAGCAAAGCCGGCGGATCTCCAATCCGGGGACGTGCTGCCGTATCACCAGAACGAAGAGGTCAAAAGGGTGGAGCTGATCAACAGCCGAACCGTCTGTGTCTACTTCGTCGGCGGACGCGAGCGCAACTTCGACTCGAGCGTCATCCTCACCGCCGTACGCGTCGTAGCCTGAAGGTCACCCCAGGCGGGGCAGTTACCCGCCCGGGTTTCTGCTTCGTGTCACTCAAGCAAGGAGAAAGAGAATGCACGAAACAAAGATCCCGCAGTCTGTTCAGTTCTACGTCAAGCATGCTTTGAGCGTATTGCGCGAGCAGGAGGCGGCTCTTCATGGGGTGCAGCTGGCGCGAGGGAAAGGCCATATTCTGGCGTTGGAACTGCAAGATCGCGAAGGGAAGATCAAGCGGGCCATGGAAAGGCTTGATGAGTTTCGAGGCCACGCAGCCATAAACGGCGTGGACGCTGACACCTTCCTTAATGAATGTGGCGGCGTTCCGGATTTCGAGAAGTTCGGATATCCGAAGCCGGTACAGATCCGTCGAATCGAGCAGGACGCATACGATGCGACAGCATGCGGCATAAAGCTGGTAGGGCGCCCGATCCACGTTGGCGAGCGGGACCTGCTCATCGGTCGTGAAAACGCGGTCCTTTCTGTGCGAGGCCCAACCGGGAATGTCGTTTTCAGCGTCTCGCCATCCGTTCCATGGACGGGTGACGCTATCGTCCAGTCGCTCAACCATGAGGACGTTGTGCATGCCGTAGATGGCGACGTAGCGGATGCCTATCTCGGCGATTGTTGGATTGGCGGAACCGAGGTTTAACCGGCCACATCTGGAAAGTCACTTTTACCCAAGCGGGGCAGTCACCCGCCACGGGGCCTGCTTCGCGTTACTCAGGAGCAGGAACATGACACAAGCAGTTCAAGGTGCATCGTCTGGCCTCAAAGGCGGCATGCATTTCTTCGTTTCGACGCCGGTCGTGATCGACGGTTACGAATGGCGATGCGTCGTTCGCCAAGGCGAGTCGGGCCGGCCGGAAAAGCATCACGAGTTCCGTCCTGTCGGCAGTCAGGCATGGCATGCCGATAGTGACTGGATGGGCGGCGACAGCCAGATCGGGGACCTCCCGGTATCGATCGGGCAGAAGGTCGATTCCCAGGTCAACGAGCAGATCACGAAGGCCATGTCGGGCGAGTTTGTCCCGAATGCCAACATGATCCGGGCGGCAGAGAACCTGCTGCTCTCGATGGCCCATGAGGATGTAGTCCGCCCGGTCGTCGTCGCATACGAAACGGAGATCCTGACTCGGCATCAGTTTCGCATCGCGCGGAAGTATGTCGAGCATGGGTGTGAGGACGTGGTCATTCTCGACCGGAAGCGATCGTACATGCTGGAAGAGTCAGACTTCGCTATCTTCCTCAAGCAGTGTTTCGAGGCACGCGATGCGGCAGGGCTCAAGGTCAGAGCGTCGGACAACTGTCCGCTGCTCGAAGCCGAGAACACCCGCATCCAGGCCGAAAATCTGCTGCTGGAAGCGATGGCGGAGCTCCCGAGTCTGGCGGCGATCGGCAAGCCGTGGCTGACGCTCGAAGCCCGGAAACGGGCTATCGACCTGACGCTCGACATGCTGGCGCCGTTCTGTGGCGATGCCGACGGCATCATCAAACGACTCTTGGCCGCATAACCTAGGTCAGAATCGTACCCAAACAGCCCATTCACCCTTTCGGTGGATGGGCTGTTTGCCTTTGTGGAACGGCTTGTTCTGCCGGTGCTCGCTGCTATCATGGGCCGTCCATTGCCACGGAAACATGACATGCCGCAACAGCCTGATCCGCACGCCTGCCGAATTTGCGGCCAGCAGCTCGACCAGCCCGGGAAACCGGACACCGGTGACTGCGGAGGTGATTGCGTTCGGTGCATGGCGGACTACCGGGATCCGGATGCGCTGGAAACCATGCGCAAGGTCGAGCCTGACAATCCGCAATGGAAACCGGCCAAGGGTCACTGGCCGGGCCATCAAATCGCCGTTGACTGTGACCCGGACCTGCAAGAAGTGGCACGGCTCACCACAATGATGCGGGATGTGTTCGATCGTGTGCTCTCTGCCAGCAACATCGCGAAGACTAGGGGGACGTGCGCTTACGGCGCGATCCTGCTGCGAAACTCGCTCGAGCAGTTCGGCAAGTGCGCGGCGACTGTGCGCGGGGGCGATGGAGATCTCGGTGAAGGCGCCATCGACCAGCCCGGCATGTGGAATGGCCATTACTGGGTAGAAGGGAAAACACCGGCCGGTGTGGGCTTCGTCGCGGACATCACCGCCGACCAGTTCGGCTGGTCGAAGGCAGTCGTGCTTCCGATTGACCAGGCCGGCGAACGCTACCGGGCTGGCGATGATGAAATCGTCGCCGAAGCCGTGGCCGAGCTCGAGGCGCAGATTACCGCCGAAGCGCGAATGGCGATCCGGTGCCTCGATGACTGAGGGCGTGTTCGAAATGCTGCGCGCAGCGGTCAACATCGCGCGGTTCCAGCAGATCCGCAAGGTAACGACGCTGAGGGCTGAGCTTGTCCGCAGGTTTCCGGACCGGAACGAGGATATCGACGACGCAATCCTGGCCTGGGCAAACTACGAGCAGTCGAAGGGGAGGCCGGATTGAGCCTGACCCGTGAAGAGGCGCTTGAGTCTGAGGGACGCGCCTGCAAGGTGCCGGAGCCTACGGGTGGCTTCGTCTACGGTTACATCGTCGAGGTTCACCCGAACGGTGACTTCGTCAAGTTCCAGAAGGGCGTGTCGAGCCGTGTCAGCCCGCAATGGGTTCGGCGCGAGGACGTCATCCTGCAGCCGCTAGACGCTGAAGCCGGCGAGCAACTCCGCTTCCGGTTCGACCCTCCCTCCAACTGATCCCCCTTGAATCGGCTTCGATCGCCGGTAATCTGAAGGCGAAAGTACGCCCGGATGCGCTTTGTTTTCGAGCGGTCCAATCCTACCGGATCCTCCAGAATTGAAAGGAAGCGGCCAGTGGGCGCGCGGTTTAGACGGGAGAGAGTGAGGGAACCCATGTTGAGAGCAGCAACCGTATATATCGAGCGCTACGAAGTCCGCGATGATTCTGCCGGAACGGTGGAAGATCATGGCCACGACTTTGACGGCGCGGATCAAGACTTCAACGAGAGGGTTGATGCGGTGAAGGCTCGCGGCGGAGATCCGTCCGATGTGACGCTGATCGCCGTGCTGGCCACCGGAGATTGACGAGGTGCTGACCCTGATCCGCCGGATTCCATGGCAGGCGAAGGAAGCCGTTTTCGTCACTGGGCTGATGACGCTTCTGGGCGTCTGCTTTCCTGACGATGCGAATGCGTTTGCTGTGCTGTCGATCATCGTGTTGTTCGCAATCGAGGATCTTTGCAAGACCGCGCTGCGGCTCGCGATCGAGGAGCAGACGGTCGGTCAGGCACAGGAAGACGAACACCTCTATGTGATCTTGCCTCAATGCCGGTACAAGCTGCTGGTTCTGCGCCAGGTGCTGGTGTTGGGAGAGGAAAAGCTGGCGCAAGCCCGTAAGACGACCCGAAAGAACAAAAAGGACGATTGATGATTGGTGCGTTGCTGCTTTTCCTGGGGCTGGCGCCGGCGGGCGCGAGGTCGAATCCCTGCGACATGCCTGGCTGGACGATGGGCGAGAGCGTGGCGTTCGTCTGTGACATGAACGATGCCAAGAGAGAAGCGCACAAGCGCCTGCCTCTGGAATACCACGGGGCGCGCAGCGAGGTGTCGTTCCGTGCGGCACCGGTGGGCGGAAAACCGGGGTTCATCCTGATCGTGACGGACCGAATCGTGCCGGTGGAAGATGCGCCTCGCGAGGCTGCGCTGCTTGGCCCTTGGGGCGGTTGGGTGGACGAGCTAGGCAAGGTACATGGCGCAAATGACGCGTGGATCATGCCGATCGCCGTGGCTGGCTCGTCGTCGAAGCCGGCGGGCACGGTAGTCTATCTCGTGAATGCGCCCGTACCGGTTTCGAAGATGCCCTCCGTGGCGGGTGAGCCACCTCAACCCGTTCAGGATGCGTTTGCTCGGGCCGAATTGACGGCTGTGGAACCCGCGAGCACTCCCTGCACCCGACGTTGCACCGGTACCTCTCTGCGGTGAGAGCTCTGGTTTCGGATCGACGAGCACACGCGGCTGGTGCATAGCACGCAGCGGCAGGTTGCGATGGCGGCGAACGCATCCCGAACGGGTTTCATTTTTTCTCGTCGGCGATGGCGGCGCGCGTGAGCACCCGATCCTTTCCGACAAAGCAGGCAAAAAGCATACACAATCGCGCAAATCCCCCCTATTTTGCAGCCTGTTTCCGAATTGTCGGATTTTCCCCGATCCCGATAATGGGTGGCTGATTCCACATCAGCCTAAGGCTTGTCCATGAAATTCGTGAAGGCGACGCTGGCAGCTTCCTTCCTGATCGCGGGTCCGGTCGCTGCACAGACACAGCAAACGGATCTGCCGCATCCCTGCCAGTCGAGCACCGGCCAATGGACGCTCTGCATCGGCGACAGTCCGATCGACACCACGGGAAATCGCGTCGACATGGCCAACGAGGTTCAGCAAGTGAACTCCGCGTTGGCGCCGTTGCGGCAGAAGATCACCGAATTCGTCCAGACCGAGCACCAAGCCGCTACAGCCGGTCGGTGAGCGGTCACGCATCAAGCTTAATGAGGATCACCAATGGATACCGCTGTCGCTTTTCCGAAAGAACGTCATGTCGAGGACGTGGTCTTGCCCGAGTTGGCAGAAGGTCAGCAGTGGACCTGTGAGAACGGTTGCGGGAATTGTCGCCCCGAGCAGGCGGATTTTGAATATTCCCGAGACGAAACCCAGGACGGCGTTCTGCTGAGCAGCAGGACCTGCAAGGTCTGGGTTAGCCACTGCTGCAAGGCAAATCTGGTGTTGTGGGATGAACGGAACGAAGTGGAAGTCGCGTGGGCGGGCGGGGATTTGAATCTGGATGGCCTCGTGTCGAATCGCGACGTTTTGCTGGATTGAGCGGGCCAGATTTGCTCAGCCAGCTATGAACAATTTTTGAGGAGTGAAGAGATGAAGTGGAACGCTACGCGTCGCCTCGGTGCTATCGGGGCCGTGCTCGCTCTCGGCATGTGCGCTGCTGCGAATGCGCAAAGTGTGACGAGCAGCAAACCTGCCACCACCGATGTGAAACTCGACAGCGCCTGTACGGTCAACGGGACTATCACGCTGGATGCCAGCGACGCCATCGTCGAGTGCCGGGACAAGAAGTGGGAGGCGCCGGCTGCTCGGGCAGTGTCGCCGGCAAGCTCCAAGGTCGTGATGCTCACGGTGACCGTCCAATCGAAGAACGAGAGACTGGCGAGCGTCCCGTTGGTTCTGCGTGACGGGAAGTCGGCTCACTACCGGTCAGTCACCCAGGGGACCTACGTCAGCGATGTGGGGCCGTGCAAAAAAGAAGTTTCGTCGACGGCCGGCGGAGGGCTTGCGGGCGGGACGCCCCCGAGCAGTGACGAAATGTGCGTGACCACCTCGCCGCTGGTTACTGGCCTGGAAATCGCCGCGGAGCCGCATGTGCTGGAAAACCGCGACGTCGTGCTCGATCTGAAGGCTTCCAACAGCCAACTGATCTCGCTGGAGAACGTCACCAATGAGCTGGGTACGGTGCAGATTCCGAAGACGTACACGTGCGGCTTCGAATCCGCAGTGAGGCTGAAACCGGACGTTGATACGGTCATCGAGACCTGTTCGCACAATTCGATGGCGCAAACCATTTCTGTGCTGGCCAAGGTCGTCGACAGAAACTCGACCATTGCGCAGTGATCCCAGCGGGCTGGCGGACGCGCACCGTGATCTGCCAGTCGCAAGCAAGCTCTGCTTTGAACTGAAACGTGCGCGCTTGCATGTCGCCGGCGTGACTTAACCTGGAGTGACACATGAATCGCAAACCCACCCGAGCCCTTTTCGCACTGAGCGCCGCCCTGATGTTCGGCTACTGCGCCACGGCGTCGGCGGACATTCCGTCGGTGTCGGCAAACGCCAAGGTTGTGCAGATCACGCTGAGCATCAAGGGCGACAAGGGCGACAAGGCGACCTCGGTCGTGCTGACCGCGGCCGACGGCGTGAGCACCAACGTCGACGAGCACACCAGCATTTCCTACGTCAGCGCGATCGCTCCGTGCAAGGACAATCCGGCCAAGACCTGCGTGTCGTACGCGGATCTCAAGACGGGCTTCGACTTTGGCGTGCTGCCGCGCGTGCTGCCGAACGGTGAAGTGCTCCTCGATCTCGTGTATGACAGCGCCCGTCTGAACTCCATGCGCGACTTCAAATCGGACATTGGCACGGTCCAGCTTCCCGACGTGTCGAAGAATGGTTTCAAGTCCGCGGTCAAGGTCAAGGCTGGCGTCGAAACCGTCGTCAACTCCGCGATCGACGCGAACGGCAAGCAAGACGTCGCTGTGACGGTCAAGCTCGTCGATCCGAAGAACGGCGACGCGATCTGATTCGCCGTCGGGTGGCAGGGGGCAATGCGACCTCCTGCCAGCTTTTCTTTTTCTCTGGAACGTCTCTATGAGCAAGCTAGGCAACCAGATCGCGCTGCTGGCACCCAAATGGCATGAACGTGCCCTGAGGATAGCGTGCGATGGGGCGTCATGGCTTGCCGTAGCGGCGGTAGTTCTCCTCTTGCTTCCGCGTCCCCCAATTCAGGGAACCCTTACGCTCGACCTGTGTGCCGACATCGTGTTGGTGGGCCTCTTGTGGATCGGGCTGACGCAGTTGATCCAACCTGACGGCCGCAGGGCTCTGCTCCGGGCTCTTGCGCTCGCGGTCGTCGTTCTCTTCTTGAGCCTCGGCGCTCCGGATATCTCCGCGCTACTTTCCGCCTTGAGTGGCTCCCCGCGAGCTGCAATACCGGCTCTAGCTGCCGTTGCTGTTGTTGCTGTGGTGGAATCCTTGGTGACCAAGCGTCGATCTGCCCCGGTCGCCAAGAAAGTGGCCGTGCGGCCCTACACTCAATCCCCCCAGGAAATGCGGCGCGTCGCAATCCATGAGGCCGGCCATACGCTGCTTTACAGGCTACTCCCCGAACGGCCCAGCGACATGCGTGTCGTGGTCCGTCCTGTTATCGACGAAGAGAGTTCAAGAGGTGGTGAGGTCCTGCTGACTCCAATGCAGGTACCGGCAACTTATGCCTATGTCGCGATGCTGATCGATCTGGCCGGCCTCGAGGCGGAATTTGCAGTGTTGGGCTCCCGCGGCAATGGGGGCACTGACGACTACGCCGAATGGATCGATCTGGCGACACGGTTTGCCATCGCCGGAAGCGCGGGAGCCTTCTACCGTTGCCCGGTTACCTTCTGGCAACGGCAGATCAACCGGGACACGATCAACGCCCTGCAGGAACGTCAGCGGAACGATCTGCGCGAATTCTTCGCCGGCAACCGGGATTTGTTGGTCGAGTTGGCCGATGAAATCCTCGCGCGTGGCGAACTCGGCCACGAGCAGATCGGCGAGTACCTCGATCGCGTCGACGTCCGTCCGCTGGCATATCGGATCCCATCCTGACGAAAGGAACCTCGCTCGCAACTGAGCGACGAGCCATGTATCGGGGTGCTGGTCCAGTACGCTGGTTCCATGAGCCAGTAACAACCCCTACTCGATACCCGAAGGGAATCCCGTGGACAATCATCTCGCATCGGATCCACCCGCAACAGGTTTCCCCGAAGGGGAGTCATCCGCGATCGTTGTGTCATGCCCCGGCGAAGGGTGCGGTGCGCGGATCTGGATCGGAGCGTCGCAGCTTCACCGTCGCGGCCGCCGTGCCGGAACGGGCTGCAAGGGAGATGGTTCCTGCGCGCAATGCGGTTGCCGCGTTCACATCGAGATGAATGGCCTAGGAAGGATCAGCGTCGAGAAAGAATTGGACACGGATCATTCCGCCAACATTCCACCGTCCCTTTAGTCCCCGCTTCATACCGGTTCGCCAAACCGAGATGGGGATTCTGGCGACATTCCCCCCGCAAATCGTTGTTTTCTCAGACTTGTTTTCGCGGCGAGCCGGTGTAGATTACCTCTTAACTTCTTGCCACGAAGTGATTTGTTGCGTAGTCCACCCCCCTGCATGAACGCGCTTTGGCGCGTGGACCGTGGCTCCTCCCGAATCGGCAAGATCATTTTGGGGAATCATCATGGCGACGAACGCTCAAGCTCAAATGCGCTGCCGGCTTTGCGGCTGCACGCTGGATGCCGGGGAAGGCGACAACTTCGAGATCGCGGTCTGCGGGTCATGTGAGAGTCGACCGGAAGCGCGCAAACTCGGAAAGCCGCTCAAGCTCGTGACGCCCGAAGGGACCGCGAGTCAGACGCCGGCCCGTGATTTCACGCCGGCGGAAAAGTCTCTCGCTCGAAAGATGAGCAGTTACCTGCCAATAGCGGAGGTGCTCGGCATCCTGAACGAGCGTCTTGCATGCGATCTGGGCCCGGACGCCGCGCCCTACACAATGGAGCAGTTGAAGGCCGAACTCGGCGGCGGCGCGACGTCGGAAGCCGGGAAAGACTGGGCCAGCCTGCGCAAGATGCTGGCGAGGGCGAAGCGGGATGGGACGCTGGATCGCATCGACGAGCAGTTGATCGACGATTTCGCGGTCGTCTATTCGCTCAATTCCAAGCAGGTTCTGACCATCAAGGAAATCATTCTCGACGCGCGGGAGGACGGGGTATGACTCGCTCAGTGATCCGACGGCCGGAAATGGCCAATGCGACTCTCAAGCTCGGCGGTCGCGCCATCGATCTTTCGGAATACGCCATGACCGGCATTGTGGCGCTGGCCGTTGCGCCGCGCGGCAGCGGCAAGACGAATGCCGGAATGCTGATCGGGGAGCAACTGTCCGAACAGGGCTGGGTGAGCGTGTTCATCGATCCCGAAAGCGAGATGGAGTCCATGTACGGGGCGGCCGTTAGCGACCCGGACGAACTGAGCGAGCGACTGACGAAGCGCGACAAGCCGATCGTTGTCGTGCGAGCAAAAGACGCCACCGAGTTCGTCCCGTACGGCCGCGTGTTGCTCGATTGCGCCGACGAGTTCCGCAAGCCGCTCTTCATCATGATCGACGAAGGGCAACTTTTCAGCGCGACGCGCAAGCGCAAGGAAGACATAGGCGAGGCGACTGACATTATCAATGATCTCGTCGGTCGAGGCCGCAAGCGCGCAGTCGACATCATGATCACGGCGCTGCGTTACACGTCCTCGCTGAATCGTTCTGTGTTTAGCGACAAGAACCTGACGCTCATCGGTACGCAGGAAGACCCGACGGTCTGGTTCGCACTTGCGCCGCAGTTCCGTGGCTCGGGTATCGAGTTCACCGACCTCAACACGTTGGCGCCGGGCGAGTTCTATTGCATCAGCCGGCGCGGCATGGAACGCGTGCGCATGCCGATGGCGAAGGCCCTGAGCCAGGTCGCGCAGCGCGCGAAGCCGGTTCGCCGCTCGCTGCCGGCGACGTTCAGCCAGTGGAATCGGGCGATGGGGGGTATCTCTACCGACCGGCTGCTGCGGCTGCGCGACTCGGACACGATCAACGTACTCGGCGCGATCGCCGGGCTTTCGGCGCAGCAGATGCTCACCGGCGCCGCGGCGCTGAAGAACGAGCTCGAGGTCCGGGATGAAGCGTGATTGGCCTGCCTTGGCGCGGCAGGAGTGGAAATCCTTTGTTCTCGCTTACGGCTATCGGGCCAGCAGCTATTACCTGGGCGTGGTGGTCGGCCAGGCTTGTGAGGATGTCGACGAGGTCAAGCGCGTCGGCGTTTGCGTTCGCCATGAGCCGTCGAAGACATTCACTGAGCTCTTCACGTTGTGGCACGGCCGCGCCCCGCTCGAGTCAGACTGGCCGATTCCGCTCAACATCAACGGCTACGAATGGCAACCGCCCGAACTTGCGCTGCTCGCAACGTTGGTTGGCCAGCTCAGCGTGCCCGAGATCGCACGTACGTTGACGGCCAGGCTGCGGAAGCTGACTGGCGACCCTGAAGCCGCTCGTAGCAAGAACTCGGTCCAGTGCCGGATCAATGTCATTGGCATGCAAGCCGGCGATCTGATCGGAGGTCTGACTACAAAGCAGGCTGGAAACGAAATCGGCTCGCTCGCGATCATCAACCAGGCGATCGAGAAGAAGCACCTGAAGGCTGTGCGTGTCGGGCATCGATGGGTGATCCCCTATGACGAGTGGGAAGCATGGAAGAGTCGGCGCACTTTCCCGCCGGAAGGGTACGTGCTGCTTTCGACGCTGAAGGAGCCGCTTTCCATTCGAAGCGACAAGCTGTCGGAGTTCGCCCGGGCCGGTCACGTCCCGTCTGCAGTGCGTTGCAACCCGTACGGGACGAAGGGACCGTCGACGCAATTCGGTACATGGTGGGTCGATCCGGTGGTCGCCAAGCAATTGATCGCCGATCGACGCGCCGGTAAGCCGATGCCGTGGCATGGGCAGGCCAACATGGACAACCTCAAGGTCACGCATCGGCTGTGGCAACAGCGCAAGCATCCGGAGGAGTGCGAGACCTGCCGGCATATCTGGGGAGAGGAAGGCGCACCGAAAACTTTCGAGGACTACGTTCGTCGCTATCCACCTATCGAGCATGGCGCCAAGCGTCACCTCACCATGAAGTGGTCGCCGGGGCTTACCCTTCAGGAAGTCGCCGCGCAGTCCGGCCTGAATGTTGGGTATGTCCGGAGGGCAGTCCAGAATGGCATGATGGCCACGTCGACGGTCGGTCGGCGCGCTTATGTCTCGAAGACAGATGTGACCAGGTGGATCGCGCGGAAGTGTCCAAGCGGGGAAGGTGCGAAGTCCTGGATCTCTGTCGAAACGGCATGCGAGCAGTACTACTTCACGAGCAGGGAACTGCGGAAGCTGATCGAAGGCGGAACCCTGAAGTCGAAGATGGGAACGGCGGGCGCGGCCCGGGGCGTTGAATACGTCCTCCGGCAGCAGTGTGCTGATTTCCGTGCGAAGCACGGCTTTTCCAAGGAAAATGCGGCCCGTCGCTTGGGCGTGACACTCGAGCGCCTGGATCATCTGCTGGACGGCGTCAATTGGCGCGGCGCCGAGGGGATTCCGTTGAGCACATTTCAAGCGGTGCAAAAGCGGCTGGAGTCCCGCGAAGGATACACGCTCGAGGAGGCCGCTGAGGAGCTCGGCACGTCGCTGGATTGGGTTATCGCTCGCAAGAACGATGGCACTTCCGGGTATCCCGCGCCAAGTGGGATCAGCGCCGGTTATACGTTTCGGCGCCGATGCTCGAACGTCTGAGACAGGCACTGGTCGAGCCGAAGAAGGGCACTCGAAGCTTGTCGGACGAATGGTTGTTCCTTACCGACGCGGCAATGGAAGCGGGCGTTTCAGGGGCCACGCTCATCAAGTGGGCCGAATCGGGCACGCTCGAACGCCGCAAGTTCAAGGGCTGGTGGCGGTATCACCGCGAGGCTGTACGTGCCTGCGCACGCGAATACTGGAAGACCCAGCGATTCTCTAGGCCGACCGTTCCGGAATGGCTCAAGGTCGAGCTGGTTTCCGGTGATACGAACCGCATGGTGGCGTGATCACGCCGCTATGTGGTTTTCGTTGAGTTCACTGAGAACAACTCGTCTATCCTGCATCTCAGCACTTTAATGAGCCCAGCAAGCAGGGCAACGCTCAGGTGTTGCGCCTTGTTATCGACGATACGCGATAGTTGCTGGTGCGAAATTTCCACACCTTCTTCCTGCAGTTGCCGGTTTAACTCGGCGATGCTTTTGATGCCGCGCTTTGCCATGCAAACCCGCACGCGCAACTCGACGGCTGGCGATTCGTCTTTAAATTCAGTCAGTTGTCCCATGATGTCGTCCCTCACTACGACAGGCGAATGATAGCGCATCCTGGCCGGAATGGGGACGGAGAATGTCCATAGCAAGTCCAAAGTGTGCGCGTAGAGGAAAAAATATCCATCCCATGCACAAAAGTTGTTGACACGGAAAACTGGGCTCGGCATACTCCAATCCATCGAACCCCAAAGCGGGGTTTAACCAACCACCTGTGGAGAGTGTTGTGGCTGCAAATCTGATGAACCTGACGACCATAGCCGGACGCGATGCGTGCCGGTCGTCTGCGCTCGTCGGAAACGCGCTCAACGGTCTCGTCCGGACAAACGTCATGGCAACGAAACTGAACGACAGAACCGATCGCGCAGCGGCACAAGCCGCGGCCGCCGGCCAACCGTCGTCGTCATCGTTGCGACCCACGCTCAATGAGCGCCATGAGTCCATCTGCATTCCGACGTTTGGTCTTACCACGGTTGGCTACCCGCGTAGCTATCAGTGGAAGGGAAGCACAGGAAGCATCCGAGGGGGGAGACCCCGGATCGCTGGAGCCACGTAAGGTCCAGCGATCAATCGAAAGATCAGGCGAAAAGCCCGGATGCTCCCTAACAGGACTCCGGGCTTTTTGTTTGTCCTGGCAGTCGCAGTAACGAGTTTCAACGGGGCTGGCGCAAAGTGCGACGTCCCGGGCTGATCAAGTCCTGACGGGTAGTGAACGTCAGGCCAGTGCCGGCGAGGCCGGGGTCACTGATGTGTCTTTAACAATCTGGAGAGGTATTCATGGATCCGCCTGCAAGGGCAAGGTGGCCTCACCCATCTTGCCCATGTTGGCGGATCCAGATGCGGACGTAGCTCAGTTGGTCAGAGCGCGAGTTTCCCAAACTCGAGGTCGCCGGTTCGAAGCCGGCCGTCCGCTCCATTACGAAAGGGCCTTCGGGGTCTTTTCGCAATGGTTTCATGGACGGGTGGGTGAGAGGCTCAAACCGCCGGACTGTAAATCCGGAGCTCGAAAGGCGTCGCTGGTTCGAATCCAGCCCTGTCCACCAGTCTTTGTCGGTATCGTCTAGTGGACCAGGACACCACCCTTTCACGGTGAATACACGGGTTCGAATCCCGTTACCGACTCCATGCGGGCATAGCCTAGTGGCCAGGCAGCAGCCTTCCAAGCTGAGAACACTGGTTCGATTCCCGTTGCTCGCTCCAGATCAGGTTGTACGTGCATTAGATAGTAGTACTTTGTGTTATTGCGGAGGTAGCTCAGTTGGTAGAGCGTGACCTTGCCAAGGTCGAGGCCGCGGGTTCGAGCCCCGTCCTCCGCTCCAGTTTTGCCGAGATAGCTCAGTTGGTAGAGCGGTGGCCTGAAGAGCCGCGCGTCGAAGGTTCGATTCCTTCTCTTGGCGCCAGTTATTGGGGGTGTAGCTCAGTTGGGAGAGCAACTGCTTTGCAAGCAGAAGGTCGTCGGTTCGATTCCGACCACTTCCACCAGATCATCAACCGCAGGAGATCGCCGTGAAGCGAAAAGCCTCGGCCCCGCGAAATCCCTTCGTCGCGGCGGCCATGATCAAGAATGCAGGCACTCATCGCAAGAGCAACAAGGCTCTGCGTCGTGCCGACAAGATGTCTCTGTCGGGGTGTAGCTCGAAGGCTCGAGCATGTGGCTTTTACCCACGCGGCGAGGGTTCGATTCCCTCCGCCCCGACCAGCCGAGACGACAAACGAATGGCGCTTACGCTTCGCCATCCGCTTGTTGTTTCATCGATTCCGCAGAACCCGAGCAAGGTGCATGGGCGTGACTGTTAATCACTGGTTAGCTGAGTTCGATCCTCAGGTGCGGAGCCAAATTTGACGTGCGTTTCGGGGTGGTCGTAGCTCAGTTGGCAGAGCCCCGGAATGTGGATCCGGTGGTCCTCGGTTCGATTCCGAGCGCCCACCCCGAAGCGCATGACGGTTCAAGAGGGGCGTCGTCAAGAGGCCAAAGACACCGGGCTTTGATCCCGGCATTCGAAGGTTCGAATCCTTCCGCCCCCGCCCTCTTTAGTAGTGCAATTCAATCGCGGGATGTCTGTTGGTAGGCCGCTCGGTTTCATACGCCGATGCGACGACGGTTCGATTCCGTCTCCCGCAACCATTAACCGGAACGTAGCGCAGCCTGGTAGCGCACTTGATTTGGGATCAAGGGGTCGCGAGTTCGAACCTCGCCGTTCCGACCACTTTCGGGAGAGATCCCAACACCGCAACCCGCAAGATAGCCGCGGGAACAGCCATCCTGCTCGATGGCCGGCTTTCGATGGAACACCGCCCACTATAGCGGCGGGTGAAATCGACGGCGCGAGTAGAGCAGACCGCCCGGCCTATCTTAACGGTCGGCCCGGGCACCCTATATGGAAGGTTGGCCGAAAGGTAAGGCCCCGCGTTGGAAGGGGTCTCCTCGTTTTCAGTGCAATAAGTGACGGTACGCAAAGCTAGCACTGGCGCGGGGGTGGTCTGGGTAGACCGTTGATTTCATTGACTTTCCTGTTCGCTTTGTAAACGGGTATGGTGGCCTCCCACTTTTGAGGTTCACGATGCAGGGTTGGCACACAACGTTTTTGGGGATGCGTGGGCTCCCCCGCGATATCAGCGACTTCGAGATGAAGGCATTTTTCACCTTCGATGGTGCCGAGCGCGACGCAATCAATGCACGCCGAGGTGATTCCCACAAGCTTGGTCTGGCGCTCCATATTGGTTTCCTGCGCATGAGTGGGCGTTTGCTCGGTGCCTTTCGGGTAATTCCAGTAGCCTTGTGGCGCCACCTTGGCAACGAGCTTGGCATTGCAGCACCAGAAGTCGCCTCGCTGAGAGCCATGTATGAACGCGGGCGCACGCTATTCGATCACCAACAAGTAGCCTGCACGGTCCTTGGATTCCAGTGGATGAGCGAGCACCAGCGCCGCTCACTGGTACGTGAACTGCGCGACGAAGTGGCGCGCTGCGCCGACCGCGATCAGCTACTCGTGCGGGCGCGTCAATGGCTGTACAAGAACAAGCTGGTGATCGTGCACGAGCGGGCAATTCGGACACTGATTGCGGCGGCACTTGCCCAGCTTGAAGTTGAAACAGGCACCGCCATCGCCGCCAGCGTTGATCCAGCAACACTTGATCGCTGGCGAGCCTCAGTTTCAGAGCTGCGCCCAGATGGACAAACCCAGCAGAGTTGGCTATGGGCTGCACCGGCGAAACACTCAACCCGCCAAATCAGCGAGGTACTGGAGCGCATCGACCTGCTTTACACGCTGGACGTTCATAAGCACCTGGCAGACATCCCCGATCTCATCTTGCGCCGCTACGCGCGCCGACTTGTCTCCAGGCCGCCCTCAGCCGGAGCCAAGATCAAAGAGCCAGCGCGCACCGTGGAGGTCGCATGCTTTCTTCGGTATTGCCTGTTCACCACCACAGACCAGTTGATCCTTATGGTGCAGCGCCGGATCGCCGATCTGTGGCGTCAGGCTGCCGCCGATGTCCCCGCTACCGTCAATTGGGCCGCAATGTACAAAACGCTGCTCGGCGAACTTGTTGCCTTGAGCGCGCAAGGTGCGGTGCCAGATGCTGAGTTGCGTGCCCGTCTTGAAGCCTTGATCACCGAAACCCAGAAACGCAAACCACCGAGCAGGGCCTCCCTGGTCCGCGAGGGATTGATTGATGGAATTCGCCCCGTGCGGTCGTTGCTCGTCGCCATTGCAAAGCTGCCCTGGCAGGCCACCGGCGAGCATCCTGCCATCGAGTACCTTGCCAAGCTGCAAGCTTTATATCTCAAAGGATCCAGAAAGCTGCCAGTTGAAGTGGTGGCACCAAGTCTGGGAATGATCTGGCAGGTTTCGATCTCCAGCCCAGACCGGGAACGGGCGTTTCAGGCGTTGGAGGTGGCCACCCTGTTTGCCCTGCGCCGCGCGGTGCGCAATGGCTCGGTCTGGATTGAGCACAGCCTGAGCTTTCGGGGTCGTGCGCGCTTGTTCTTCACGGACGAGCGTTGGCAGGCAGAGTCCAAGAAACACTATGCCCGTCTATCGTTACCCAGCAAGGCTGCCACTTTCTTGAAGCCTTTGCTGGCCAGAGTAACTGCCGGTGTCGATGCGGTGGCCGCTGCAGCCCGCAGTGGCGTACTGCGCGTGGATGATGAACTCCATTTGTCGCCATTGCCCGCAGAGGACGAAGACCCAGAAGTGACCAAGCTGCGCGCGGCTTTGGATCACCGCATCGGTGAGGTTCAATTGCCGGAAGTGATTCTGGCCGTTGACGCCCAGGTGCGCTTTAGCTGGATCATGCTCGGACGTGAGCCGCGCTCTACCGACGAGCTGCTGATGGTCTATGCCGGCATCATGGCCCACGGCACCAGTCTGACTGCGGTCGAATGCGCGCGCATGATTCCGCAATTGTCTGCCACCAGCATTCGCCAGGCCATGCGCTGGGCGCGGGACGAACGGCGTCTGAGCCAGGCCTGCCAGGCTGTGCTGGAATTCATGCAGCGACACCCGATTGCCGCCACCTGGGGGCGGTCCGATTTGGCATCTTCTGACATGATGACCATGGAGACCACCAAACGGGTGTGGCAAGCCCGGCTTGATCCTCGGCGCAACACACCTTCCATTGGAATCTACTCCCATGTAAAAGACCGGTGGGGCATCTTCCATGCGCAGCCCTTTGTGCTCAATGAGCGCCAGGCGGGCGTGGCCATTGAAGGTGTCATCCGCCAAGAAAAGCTGGAGACCAGCCAGCTTGCTGTGGATACCCATGGCTACACCGACTTTGCCATGTCACATGCCCGTTTGCTTGGTTTTGATCTTTGCCCGCGGTTGAAGGAACTCAAACAGCGCCACCTCTTTGTGCCACGCGGCACCAAAGTGCCCGCAGAAATCGCTGCGGTGTGCGAAGCCAATGTCGACGTCGCTTTGATCGAAAAGCATTGGGATAGTCTGGTGCACCTGGCAGCCTCGGTCATGAGCGGACATGCCAGTGCGGTGGCAGCTCTTGCGCGGTTCGGTTCTGCCGCCCAGGGCGATCCAATCTATGAGGCTGGCGTGCAATTGGGGCGGTTGCTGCGTACGGCGTTTTTGGCTGACTACTTTGTCAAGGACGCTTTCAGGAACGAGTTGCGCCGGGTGCTCAATCGGGGCGAGGCTGTTAACGCCCTCAAGCGCGCCATTTATACCGGCCGGATCAGCCCGGCGCAGGCCAAACGTGTCGATGAAATGCAGGCTGTGGCCGATGCGTTGAGCCTGATGGCCAACATCGTGATGGCGTGGAATACCTCACAGATGCAGGCGGTCCTGGATCGCTGGTCGAACCGCCGCCAGGTCATTCCACCGGAACTGATCGGGAAGATTGCGCCCACCAGGCTGGAGAGCATCAACTTGCGGGGTGTGTTTCGCTTCCCGGTTGACCGCTATGCTGACCAAATCCTGCCTTCGCGGCCAAATGCATCGATAACTGGCACCAATGGATGAAACCGACCACGGTTTGACGCCACGAATCGCAGATTTGAAAGTGAACAGGAAAGTCAATGAAATCAACGATCTACCAACACCACCTCCGCGCCAGTGCTAGCTTTTCGTACCGTCACTTATTGCACTGAAAACGAGGAGACCCCCAGTGGCACGGCGATCGAAATGGCGCACGTAACGCTCGGGCTCGAAACGCATGCCGGTAATGGGTTTATGCGGGTCCGGACGTCCCAGCCATCCGGACCAGCCCATGCGCTGCCGGCCACCCATCACTGCCGGTGGCGCACTCTCAGGGGTCGTCTCAGAAAACGGAAAATAAAGCACGCTAAGCGTGCGTGGAGGCTGGCACCCAGCGGTACAGCGTCGG
>NZ_CABVQC010000104.1 GCF_902499175.1 Burkholderia aenigmatica | reverse complement strand
GACTCAGTGAGATCCGACATCACCGCGAGCAGCTGCGCGATCGCCCATTGCGTGAGTCCGCGCGCGCCGCGCACCGAATAGCCGCCCCGCGCTGCGGCGCCGGCTACTGCTTCGTCAGTGTCGACGGGCTCGCCGAATTTCTCGCGGGCTCGCGGCGTCGGCGGGATGACCAACGGCGCCACCAGCGGCAACCCGGGCGGCTTCGCTGCGGCCGCCGCGTCGAGATCCTGGCCGCGATCGCGCCAGTGCGCGCGCAGCGCGTCGACGCACTCGTCGCTGATCGGCACGAAGCGTTGCTTGTTGCCCTTGCCGATCACCTCGAGCAACCAGCTGGCCGGCGTGTCGTCGTCCGCCGGCATCCAGACAAGCGCCGCACGCCTCGCCGCGGCCGCCTCAGCGATCCGCAGGCCACCATCCCCCATCAGCAGCAACAGCGCACGTGCTGTCCGCCAGCGCGGCCCGCTCGGCCCCTGCAGCTCGCTGCGTTCGGCCAGCGTCTCGCGTACGCGCGTCCAGAGGTCAAGCGGTAGTGCTCGCTCGACCTGCAGCTTGCGCACCCGCCTGACGACGCTGGGATCGGAGACGGCCGCCCAAGGGTTGCCGGCCAGATACCGCACCGCGACGAGCCACGTGAATGCCGCGCGAATCGCGCGCACCGCGTAGCGCTGGCTTTCCGGTGACAGGCCACCCGGCGCGAACGGCCGCCACTGGCTGCTCGTGCGCGCGACTGGCGGCCCCGTGAAGCGTTCGCCCGGCGCGGCGAGAAACGCCTTGTAGGCCTCGCAATCCTCAACCCGCATCGACGACAGCGCGACGCCGCGTTCCGCCACGCACCACAGCACGAGGCGCTCGAGCTCCTTCCTGTAGACCCGCTGCGTCGCGGGCCGGTCGTCGTAGCGATGCAGATAGGCCCGCACCGCATCGAGATCGTGCGCCGCGCCGAGATACGCGAACACGGGCGCGCGGTTCGCCCCGTGCGCGCCGGACAGCTCGACGGGCAGCGCCAGGCGCTCGAGCGGGGCCAGCTGCCCGGCGCCGGCGGTGACGCCCGCCGACGTCGGCGCGAGCGCGTCGCCGGCGTCGACGTCGACCTCAACGGGCGCGCCGATCGACGCCGCGTGACGCCGCAACCAGGCGACCAGCACGCGGGCGCGGCCGACGCCGATGCGCGGCACCGATCGCCACCACTGCCCACCGCGGCGGTTCACGAACGCGACGAGCTCGCCGAGCGTGTGGATGCCCTCTCCCTCCAGGCGTGCGGCAACGAGCGGCCGAAACCAGCGACCGACCGGGTGCTCGGCCCGCGGCGCGGCGACCGCCCACTGCGCGGCGACCTGCTCGATCAGTTGCAGCGACACGGGCGTCAGGCGGGGCTCGCCGTATTTCGCGATCGCCGCCTGCAGGTGGGCTTGCAATACTGGCGAGCCGTCGCGTAGCGCGGCCGCGACCAAGTCGTCGCGCATCGTGCGCAGCAGCTGAGCGACGTCGACCGGCTCGACGGCATCACGGTCGAAGTACAGTCGCTCGATTGTCTCGATCGGCAAGCCTTTCACGCGCGCGCGCAGCGCCGTGAATTCGGTGCGGCTGTAGCTGCGCAACGGCATCTGGGCGAGCTGCTGGGGACGATTTGCCATGGCTCAGCCTGCAGGAATGGGCGATACGACCGTATCGGCCGTGGTGACGCGCTGAAGCCGTTCGAACGCGGCGATATAGCGATGCATCGGTACCGCCGCCAGCTGCGCGTCCAACCGTGCGAGCACGTGCTCGACCGCCGCGCGCTCGAGGTCGGTCAGCGCGCCCGACTCGCCCCGCTCGGCGCGATCGGCGCAGTCCTGGAGGGCCGCCTCGGCCCGTCGATAGAGTGCCGCCTCGGTCGAGTCGAGAAAGTACGCGAGGTAGATCGCATTCAATAGCGTGGCCAGCTGCGCGACGTCGTCGTTCGCGTCGCGTAGTGCCGCGAGCGCCACGTGGTGCTTCAGCTGGATCCGACGCAGTTCGCCGGTCGGGATCGGCAGCAGTTGCGCCCTGGTCAGCGGCCGGCGGTTACGGGACGTGGCTTTTCTCATCGGCTCGGAAAATTCGACGAGCGGACCTTGTCGCACCGCTCGCATTGATACGCGTGGAGACCGCTGTCGTTCAGTATGTAGCGGTAATGGGTATGCTGCACCCAGCGATGCGCACCCACCAGACACGCTAAACGTGCCATCCAATTGCGGAGCATGTTGTCCTCCAGTTCGATTTTCGTCTGCAGCTCGAGCGGCGCTGCGGCACCGTTCGGGCAGCGCATCGGGAAACTCGCAGAGCGCCGTGCAGGTTGTCATTCGGCCGTCGCGGTTTGAGCTGGCCCGAATGTGTCGGCCCAGCTCTCGTCCGTCACGTTGTCGAGCGTGGCAATCGCCGCCGCACGCGACGCGTCGATGCTCGACGCCTCACTGTTCGGCACGTGCATGCCTGTCAGCACGTCGGAAGCCGCATAGCAAGGGACATCATCGCGCCCGACGATCGCATGAACGGCCCATGTCCGACCGCGGTGCTCGAACGGTATGCCGATCACCTGGACATCGCCCGTCCGCATGGCGAGCGTGAACACCACGCCATTGACGTATTGGGGCGCCGGCCGGACAGGCGGTTTTTTCCGGTAAGAGCGGGCCATGGTATTAACTCCTGCAGGGAATCGGCACCCAGAGTTCGGACACCGGCGGTTCGCCGAGGACAAGCGCGAGGAAATCGCCTGCCGCCGCCGGGTGTTCAATGAAGCGCTGTACATGGGCCGGCCGAGCAAACGCGACATCCAGCAACGCGCCCGATGCGCTGCGGACCAACGAGTGCGAGACGAAGCGTTGTTGCGCGCCGTCGCCACCGTTCACAAGCCAGCCGCGTACCGGCGTATCGCCGGGATGCGATTGCAGCCAGCGCGTGACCTGCTCGTGGCAGCGATGCGGATTGGGAGGCCAATGCGCCAGCGCGCCGGCACCCGCGTAACGGTCGATCGACAGAGCGTTCGCATAGTCGTGCGCGATGGCGTCGGAAAGCGTCAGCTTCACGGCGGTCAGCGCGGCGTTACGGTCGAAGGCAGCGGTCATGATGCGCGGTCGTCCGATGTGGTGCGCCCGGACGGTGCGGCCGCGGCGCTGACCAGATCCAGCAGCCGATGCTCGTCGCGCTGCAGCGCTTGCCGTCCCGCGTCATCGACGGTCTTTCGGGCGGCGTTCACGAAGCCGAGCCAGTACGCGAACAGGCTGACGGCTGATGCATGCAGTGCCCTGCGTTCGGCATCGTCGCCGGCGGCCGCGGCGAAGGTCATATAGTCGCGGATATGCCTTTCGGCCGATGCGGTCAGTTCAGGATACGAGACGGTGTAGTCGTGCACGTTGGTCTATCAGGTGTTGAAGTTGGAGGAATCGAGATCCACCGGAACCGCTCCGATGGATCTCTCGTCATTGCTGTTTTTCTACCAGGCCGGTGCGAACGCGCCGGGCTTCAAAATGAGATTCATGAAATGGTGCGTGGTCAGCGACACCGGCCGCTTCTTCGGACGCTTCAAGATCTCGAACTGACACGGCGCCACTTCGACGAGCAAGCCACATCCTTCCGGCACCTCCGACGCCTCGATCATGCCGGCCGGCGCTGCGTAGTACAGCACCTCCGCGATTTTCCCGTAGCCGGCCCGCTTCTCGGGGCGAGCCACGTCCGCGAGAAAATCCGCGCGACTCACCTTCACTTCATCGACACACGGATTGATGCGCTTTTCGTCGTAGTTCGCAGCGACTGAAAACACGTCGGGACGAATCGCTTGCCGGCCACCGCTTTCAAGGTCGACCAGCAATTCGATGTTCTGCCACGTCACGCGACCTTGACTCTGACGCCACTGCGCCAAGCGGCCAGCAAGAGTGTGATGCGGCTGACGCCGCTCGACCTCGCGCGCCTTCTCGGCGGCAAGCTCTTGCTCGCCCGCTTTCGTGATGCGAAAGCGAACGCCGTAGCCGAAGCGCTCGAAGCGCTCAACCAACCCGAGTGCGGCCAGGTCCAGGTCGATGCCGTCCGTCATCCCGGCACCACCATTCGCCAGGCCTTGCCAATAGAACCGCAGGCGTTTGTAGTGTTGGCGTGTCAGCGTCGTCATCGCGTTTTCCGTTACGATTCGTATCCCGGTTGGTGAATAGGATCAGTCGGGTGACCGCCACAGACGCGACACCAGAAGACCCCTTCCGATGGTTGGTCCATCGGAACCACCTCGTGACCGATCATCTCCCTGTCCTCATCATAGTGACGTGGATCTAGGGGAGGCAGTACGCCCAGATCGAGAACTTTCTTCCGGGTTCCGGCCATGGCGTTTTCCTATGCTCGCAGGCGCATCGCTCGCGCCGCGTCTCGAATACGCGTGGCCGCCCGGCGCGGCGTATCGTTGATGCACGTCCAGTCGTGATGCCACCACGCAATCAGGTCCGCCGCGATGCTGATCGTTCGTGCTGCGACGACGTCGCGAATTTCGTCGGCTACCTCATCCCACCAGGCCGCGCCTTCGCCGTCGCCGGCCCGCGAGTCGATTGCTTGACGGTAGATCGCCTTAGCAGCGTCGAGCGTGATCGTCATCGCGTTTTCCTATTCCGTTTCTTGACGCGCAAGTCGGATCTTCGCGGCCGCATCGAGCAGCTGCTGCGCGAGCGCTTCCGACTCGTCCGCCGTGGCGAGGATCCGGAAGTGGTGTTCGCTGTCGAGCTGGCCCACGACATCGAGTTCGATCACTTGATGGTCCTCCCACGCGAACACGCGTGCCCTGGCGTGGACCGACGCGTCGCCGCGGCCTTTGGTGTAGCGGGCGGTTGTTTTCATCAAGGCTCCGTCAAAACCCGTACTGATCGTCGCCCCAGCGACGCAGCACCTGGTAATCATGTTCGGGCAGCACGATCAGCCCCGCCTCGGCCGCCTCGAGCACGCGCTCCATCTGCCCGCTCAGGATCAGGTTGCCGTGCAGACCGTAGAAATACCAGGCGAAGCGATGGCCGATGCGCTCGTCGAACTGCATCAGCTTCCCGTACAGGCTGTACACGTCCAGCTTCGCGGTGTTCTTCAGCGCCGCGATCTTGCGCGTGTGAGTCCAGCGCGGTATGAAGTCCATCTCCCGGCCGATACGTGGATCGGTGTTGTCCTGGGTGATGAAAACCCACCGCTGACAAATGCGCTCGCCCGCCTGGCCGGCGCTTGACGCAGCCCAGTCGTCGAAGAAGCGGCGGCCGCGCCATTGTTGGTTGTCGTAGCCCGGCGTGAGCTCGCGCACACTGACCACCCGCGATTCGCCCGTGTCGAGGTTCCGCTCGACCAACTGCCGATCGCCGTCGCGCTGCCGGCGCTCGTTATAAGTCGTCTCGGCGAGCGCCGCAAAGTGCTTCATGTCGATCACCGCCTCGAGCCGATAGCGCGGCGAGCCGAGCGTGCGCCGCTCGAACCGTTCGACCGGCATGTCGTGCCAGCCGGAGCGCAATTCATGCACATCCGGCGAGCGCCACGGCGTGCTGCGCGGAAACACCTCGCGCTCGACGAATTCCTGTTCTTCCCAGATTTCGAGCTGCACGAAATTGTCCTGGTCACCGCCGCGGTCGAATACGAAGTAGTGCAACAGCGGCTGGACGTCGACCAGTAGATAGCCGGAATCCCGGTGCGCGAGCAACACGTCCTCCACCGAGCCGCCGTGCACGTCGAGCTGGCCGTCGATCCACGCGTGATAGTCGGCTGCGATCTCGCGGCCGTCGGCATCGATCACGCGGGCGGGCCGTTCAGAGAACTCGTCGCGTGTGACCGCGTAGCGCGCGCCGCGATAGTCGGTGCGGGTCGCAAACGTCGTCAGCAGCGCGGCGTGCTTCGACGTGACCGGGGTCGCCGCGACGATCGTCGCGAGCACGTCGGTCTGCAGTTCGTATTCCTTGCGCATCGCAGGGTTCCTATTAGACATGGGTTTGAATACGAGTCAGGCCATCAGCCGGACGAGCGCATCCCTGGCACTTCGGACTGCATCTGCCGCGGCGGGATGTTGAGCGATGCGATGTCCAGGCAGATCAGCACGGCGAGTCGCTTGCAATCGGCCAAATAGGCCGCCTCATCTGCCCCGTGGAAGTCTCTGGCGAGCACCTTCCACATCGACAACACGCCAAGCGCCGCGCGCCATGCGCTCGCCGCGCGGCTCCGGTCATTCGCCACACGATGTGCTTCGGCGATCGCAAGGTACTCGACCATCTCCTGCTCGGCACGCGCGGTGATTCGTTCGTAGGTCAGTTTTGACATGACGGGATCTCCTGATCGTTTCAGCGCCTCGGCGCGCGCTGCTCGAGGTGGATCACGTTCGACCGCGCGAAGGTCACGCGCTCGCCGATGAAGAAGCCGCGGTATTCCTCCCCGGCGCCGGCAGCACCGACGAACTCGGTGACGATCGCGCCGTAGCTGTCCTCGTCGACCAAGCCGTCGTGCACCCGATCCAGGCACACCGTCGCGCGCAGTAGCGGGCCGTCGACCGGCTGTAGCTCAACCACGTCGCCGCGCTCGATCGTCCTGCGCTTGACGTCGCGGTCAGGATTCCAGTCCCGCTCGAAGTCCTCGTGGCGCTCAAAATCGCTCGGATAGCGATAGCCCCACGACCGGCGCAGCAGCAACCACGCGGCGATCGGCATCGGCGCCTGGCCGGCCTCCCAGCGCTGGACCTGGCGCTCCTTCACGCCGAGCAGCGCGGCCGCCTGCGCCTGGGTGCGCCGGCCGCGCTGCCGCATCGCCCTGATCTCGTCGGGCGTCGGCCCGCCGTCGTACGGCGCGACTTCGAGCGTCACACCGCCGTCCCACTCCAGCGTGACCGGCTCGTAGCACTTCGCGCAGGTGGCGGCCGCGCCGTCGTAGCTGTCGTCCGGGTGATGGACCTCGCCGCGTTGGCCGCAGGCTCGGCAGCGATACACGTACAGCACGGACATGATGCCTCCTGAACAGAACCCGTCTTAAAGACGTATAAACCAGCATAGCACGTCTTAAAGACGTGTCAAGCCACTTTGATAAACCGCCCTTTCGGGTATTCGTGCATTAAACGCAATGCCGATAAGGGGAGTTATCGGCATTGACGGCACGCCATAAAAACCCGGCCGCAGCCGGGTTCGGCGTCGTTCAGGACCGCAGGATCAGGTACGCGGCCATGAACGGCAGGTTCGCCGCGGCGATCGCCGCCAGCGGGTGAACCAGCCCGTAGCTGGCCGGCCACAGCGCCGACAGCCCGCGGTCAACGGCCGCCAGCGCGATCAGCGCCCCTCCGGCCGCTACGCCCCTGCCCCACCCGCTTTCCTCGAACTGCCATGCTGTCACGTTCATTGCCGAGATCCTCTGCATTCACCCGGTGGATTCCATCGTGCCGGCCACTCACGCAGCGGGCTCACCGTCCGGCAGTTCGGGATCCGGCAGGAACGACACCTGGCCGGGCGGGATGACAAAGCTCGGCAACCAGTCGTCCAGGGCCGTACACACGCGCTCGTAGGCCGCGTCGAGCCCGGAACCCTCCGGTGCGTTCGGCGCGTCCGGAAACAGGCGCCGGCCGGTCTCGATCATGTCGTCGCAGGGGAAGCCGTACCGCCCCTTCTGCAGCATGGTCCACAGCGCGTCGTAGCGCTCGGCCTCGAGGGACATCAGGCCGACCGACATCGCATCCGCGATCCGGAATTTCATGTAGCCGATGCACCACTCGAGGAACATCTGCTGGACAGCCGTCATCGGCGTTGTCACTTCGCCATCTCCTTCGCCACGCCCACGTATCGCAGAACGGCGATCGGCATACCTGGTTCGCCCGGCGGTCGGCCGGCGCTCAGTGCTCGCCCCGGGACGCGTAGACCGTGCACACAATGCACGCGGCGAACGTTACTCCCGCCGGTACGCTCCAGCCGAGCGCGAGGCACCCGACAGTCAATGAAAAGGCAAAAACCGCCGCACCGCCGAATCCGTTCATCCCCGCTCCTATTCTGTTCTCAGGCGCGCTGTCGTGCGTCGGTGGCGCCCATCGTACCGCCGGCGGCCGCCACGCCGCGTTACGTCGCCGGCCGCAGCCAGTTTTCGACCGGCAGCCCCGCGATACGGGTGAATTCAGCCGTGTTGTCCGTGACCAGCACGGCGTCGACGGCCAGCGCATGCGCGGCGATCAGCATGTCGTTGGCGTCGATCAACTGGCCTTGCTTCTCGAGCTCGGCCCGCAACCGCCCGTAGCAGCGGTCCGCGTCCGGTTGCAGCGGCAACACGGTCAGGCTTGCGAGCAGCTGCTCGACGCGCTGCGCGAGCGTTGACGAGCCACGCTTCCAGACGCCGAACCGCAATTCCGCGGCCACGATGATCGAGGTGCACACTTGTTCGGGCGGCGTTTCTCCAATCCGGGTGGCGCATGCGCCGCGCGGGTCGCGGATCACGTTCGACAAAATGTTGGTATCGAGCAGGTACAGCGTCATTCGATATCGACCGGTTCAGGCGGAAGGTCCTCGATGTCCGGGAAGATCTCGTCCAGCGGGGTCCATTGGGCGAACAGCTCGCGCAAGGGCGCGGCCTCTACGGGCTCAATGATCAAGCGGCGACCTTCCCGGTGGATGGTGACCTCCGACACCGGCAGTTCGAATTCGCGCGGGATCCGCACGGCCTGGCTCCGCCCGTTGCGGAACAGGCGCGCGTGGCGGGTGTCATGGTTTGGCATCGGGGTAGCTCCAATTCAAACAGAATGGCATATGCCACAGCATATACAAACCGACGCGAGTTCGCAACGCGCTCAGCGCACCGATTGATCGGTCTTACTGCTTGGAGGGCAATCTCTTGCTGCTGTGGGGGCGTTTCGGCGCGCGCGGGTCTTCGCGAGTCACGCTCCGTGCAGGCTTGTCGGCGCGCCGCCCACGAAACGACGGATGACGCAACTGTCCGGTCGGCGTCCACTCGAGAAACGCTACTTCGGCAACGAGTTCCGGCTTCAGCCAGTGGAACTCGCGATCGGCTTCGGGTTCCGGCGCGCGGACGAACGGCGAGCGCTTGCGGCCTAAGGATGCAAGGCGGTCTTCGAATTCCCGTGCCTGGCGGGGCGCGAAGCGCGGCGCGACGTGCCCGACGTACCGCAGTTGTCCGCCCTCCTCGTACACGCCGAGCAGAACCGCTCGCACGCCCCCGGCGGCGCCCTTACGGCGCGAAAATCCCCCAATGACGAACTCCTGGCGTTTACTGCATTTGAGTTTGATCCAGCGGTCCGTTCTTCCCGAGCGATACGGCGCGTCCACCCGCTTGCCCATGATTCCCTCTAGACCAAGGGCACACGCCGAGGCCAGCATGGCGTCGGGGTCGGCATCGACCGCCTCAGAGAAGCGCACCTCGTTGCCGAGAATATCGGCAACGAGCTTCGTTAGCGTGGCTCGGCGTTCACGCCACCTCCACGGCCGGAGATCATTGTTGTTAAGCCACATCAGGTCGAAGACGACAAGCGAAATCCCTGCAGTTCGACGTCTATCAAACGCATTCTGCAGGCCGTTGAAGTTTGGCCGCCCTTCTGTATCGAACCAGACGGCCTCCGCGTCAAGCCACGCACGGTCGACCGGCAATCGTTCAAGGACGGACCTCAGGTGCGGTAGTCGGGCGGTCCAGTCGTGGCCGTTCCTAGTGAAGATTCGAACGTCACCAGCGTCGATACGCGCGAGCATCCGGTAGCCGTCGAATTTGATCTCATATCCCCACTCTCCCGACGTTGGAGGTTCTGCAGCAAGCACGGCCAGCGACGGCTCGATGAATTCCGGCATGCGTTCATTTTTGGCTACTGGCGTCCGGGCACGGATGCCGAGCTCACTTGTCCACCGCCCCATATGCCCTCCTCGCTTTGCAGGTATGCGGGCAATCTATATGCCTGTTGCATGGGGCGCCTGACTAGGCCAGGCCGATCTTGGCTCGAGCCAAGATCGAGCCGTCCAGAGGGTGAATGAACTGTTCTGGATCGGCGGGAATCGTAGCCACCCCAATCTCAGTGAGTTGCTTCCGCGAATCTTGGCTCGAGCCAAAACTATTTAAAAGTGTGGTTCATGGCGAATCATCCAACATGGGATCTCCGATCTTGGCTCGGGCCAAGTCGGTAGCATTTTCGCTCCGAATCGTTGTTACTTGACCACATTTTGTAAAGATCACAAAAAAATATAGTTATTTGATTGACTTATTTTGACTGAGGAATAAAACTCCGAGCGTTGAAACAAACACTTTCCAGTGGAGGTGAAATGGTCATCACGATTGGGGCGGAAAAAGGAGGTGTTGCTAAAACGCGGTTAGCAACGCACATAGCAGCCCTGGCTGCCGCGGAAGACGTGGATGTCGTTCTTCTGGATACTGATAAACAGGGCTCTGCGATGAGTTGGTCGCGAATCCGAAATGAGGAGGGCGTTACACCAGCCATTCCAGTGCTCGCTCTCCCGGCTAATCCGGCCCGGGAACTCGCAAACCTCGCCAACAAGTACACCCTCGTCGTGGTGGACATCGGCGCGCAGAACTATCGGACGATGCTTGAATGTGCACTGTTATCCGATCTCGTGCTGGTCCCTTGTGGGCCAGATCAACAAGAAGTGGAGTCGACCTTGAATGTCTTCGCGACCCTTAAAGAAATGGGGCCGCGGCATGAAAGCGGTGAGATCCCCGCGTACGTTGTGCTCACTCGGGTGTCGCCGGTTGAAGGATCGAAGGCGACTGCGGAATTGCGGGCATATTTGAAAAGCGAAGACATTCGACTTTTCGAATCACAGATTCCGCAGAGAGAAGCTTGGCGTGCGACGGGCAAGACTGGCCGGGCCGTTCATGAGCTGAAGGGCCGTGATCGATCGAAGAAGGCGATCGACGAGATGGAGGCGGTCTATCGGGAAATCATCGAACGGATCAACGGTACGGAGGTCAAGTAATGGCTACTTTTAAGAAAAAATCAGTAGCGGTCGAGCGAGTCGCGGCGGTGGAGGATGCCGCTTCGTTGGCTCCCATTGTGGGCGATCCCCGCATGGCGCCGCCGGTGGCAACTATCTCGCAGCTTCGGGGAGGCGAAGTTGGCTCGAGCCAAGAGCCTACCAGATATGAGATCGGGCAAACGTATGAAGTTCCGATTGGCAAAATTAAATCAAATTCTGTCAATCCGAGAGCCATCTATACAGCTTCTGCTGTATCAGAGATGGCGGAGTCGCTAGCGGCGCGGGGGCAAGGCCAGTCGGCGAGTGCGTATGTCGATGAAGTGGGGGACATCGTGCTCATTGACGGAGAGAGGCGCCTTCGCGGGGCTCGAACGGCCGGGCTCCCGACGTTGCGGGTGGAGATTCGTCCGAAACCAGCGAGTGAGCGGGAACTGTATGAAGAAGCACGCGCTGCCAACGTGGAGCGTAAGGATCAAAGCCCGCTCGATGACGCGCTCAAATGGAAAGAGCTGCTTTCGCGGAAGATTTATCCGACACAAGTGGCTCTGGCCAAAGCGCTCAATCTCGGGGAAGACCATGTGAGTCGGACTCTGTCGCTCGCTCAATTGCCGAGCAAGATCGTTCAAGCCGCCGCCGAGTATCCGGAACTTCTCTCTCTCAAAATGCTGAACGCAATTCGAGAGTTCTGGGAAGTGAAAGGGGAAGAAGAGACCCTCGAATTGATCTTCGATGCTGCTAAGACCGGGATCGGGTACCGCGATGTCGCCGCTCGCAGAAAGGCTGCGGCAAAAGGGACGGTTAAGCGGCCGCGGTCTACGCGCGAGCAACTGTCCTTCCGTGGAGCGAAGGGGGAGTTCAAGTCGTTCGAGGAAGATGGCCGGATCGAGTTGAAGCTGAAGGGTTTGGCGCCGGACGTCGCGGCAGAGATCACCGAAAAGATCTTGGCTCTCTTTCCGAAGGAATAGCGCGACTGTTAGACCGTGAAGGGAGTTGGGGTCGATATCGGGGTGTCCCCTGGATGACGCTGGAGAACATTGCTCACGTGACCGAGCAAAAACGACTATCGGTTATGCAGCGATGGAAGCCAGCGTCGCCTAGTCGTTTGGACTCGTCTCTGGAGCGATGGAGGGTGACGTTCTTCCAGCGATGCTCTATATGCGGCGGGCATCTGCGTGAGAGTGTGTACTCACCTTGTAGCGCTGCCGCTTGACGGTATTGTCTCGTTCTTCCAGCGATGCTGATAGGGCGGGGGTCGTCTCTCCAGCGATGGTCGAGAGGACTACTTTCTCCAGCATTGTCGTTCTTCCAGCGATGGTTTGCCGCTCCGACGCGACTCTGTTGGCGCGGAGGTATCGTGCTTACAACGATGGATCGGTCGATTAGAAAAAGATTAAAAGAAGATTAGGCTCTGTGGACAACAGAGGTAGGCGATTGATTACAAAGGTGTTTTTTGTAAGGCTCGCTCGCTGGAAGAACGATAGTGCCATCGCTGGCGATACGAGTGGTGCCTCGCTGGAGGCACGATTGACCTCGTTGCAGGCACGATAGGGGCTTCACGCTGGAGGAACGAGGAACATCGCTGCAGTGACGAATGCACCGTGATACCTCGCTGGAGGCACGATAGTCCCGTAGTTTTTTTGTTGAACCATCGCTGGAGAGACGAGACAAGGGTCTTGATGGCGAAATTCACGTACTTATACTTCTCGCATGGCAAATTCCATCGTCGACCAGGTGAAAGCGATCGCAGCCCGCGCTAGCAGCGCGGGTGTGGAAACGCAATCCCATCCGACACAGATTCCACTGTGGCCGGCGAACGTTCGTGGGATGCCAAACGCGCTCGCGCGCTCGGCACTGTTCAACGTGAACAAATCGAATGCGCCGCGTAGCCGAATGGAGAAGGCGCTGATCGCTAGCGTTGATGGCGTCGAAATTTCGTTTAGCGGGGAAGAGCTTAGACAGGACGACGCGGACGTCTTTCTTGAAGTGCTTCACCTGGCCCGTGATACTCAGCTGAACGAGAAGGTGGAATTCACAGGCTACAGCGTGTTGAAGTCGCTTGGCTGGGGCACGTCGGTAAAGTGTTACGACAGGCTCGTGACAACGCTGGAGCGGTTGCAAGCGGGGCAAGTTAAGGTTCGCTTCACGGGCAACAAAAAGGGGTTTGTCGGGTCGTTGATCCGTAAATTCCTGTGGAAGGAAGGCACCGAGACGGGAACTGACGGCAAGACGCGGTGGGTGGCGTACGTCGAACCGGAAATCGTCGCGCTTTTCTCTGACGACGACTACACGCGGCTGGCGCGTGAGCAGCGTCAGCGGCTGCGATATGAGTTGTCAAAATGGTTGCATACGTACTACCACACCCATGCAGTGCCTTTCGCGCATTCCGTACGTTTCCTTCATCGTCAATGCGGTTCGCAGACGAAAGAGTTGTTCCACTTTCGCGCGAACTTGAAGAAGGCGCTCGACGAACTCGTGAAAGAGGGCTTCTTGGTCAGCTGGACGATTGACAAGAACGACCTGGTGCATGTCGTGCGTGCGTCGTCGCGTGGCGCGATTGCGGCCTGAAAATGAGGCGGTGTTCGCCGGCCAACGACGCGCCTTGTAGTTTGGTGATGATCGACTAGCAAAACTCCCGCGACGTCGTCGGCAGGGCACCGAGCAATTCGGTCCTGTCGACGAGCTTGCTAGCGATCGGGTGACACACTTTCCCTTCGGCGTGCCAAACGCCGTACACGGCCAGCAACGCGGCGCCGAGCGCCTCCTTCCGAAACTTCTCCAGCAGTCCGGAAGAGGGTCACGTTGACCTGGCCCGCCTCGTCCTCGAGCGTCATGAAGAGCACGCCGTTCGCCGTGCCCGGCCGCTGCCGTACCGTTACCAGTCCGTACGCACGCGCTGCCCGCTGCCCAGCGTTGCCAGCTGCTCGCTCGACTGCAGGGGTGTACCGAAATATGGTCAGGTTGGCGCGAAGCGTTCCAGCAACCATCTGCCAGCAGGGCCGGGCAAGCGATCAGTGAGATAGGTTGCCTGGAAAGGCATTAAACCTGCCGAAGGCCCTTCCAATACGATACGCACCAAGCGTCCTTCCTTCAGGTCTTCTTTGATAAGCCAGAGCGGCATGTGCCCCCATCCGAGTCCCGCGCGCAAGAAAGCGTGCTTCGCGCCGAGATCGGCGAGCCGCCAAATATTCTTTCCCTGCACTCCGAAGTCGACGCCGTGAGTCAGGGTAGAGCGGTCGGTGAGGACGAGTTGTGTTTCATTCAACAACTCCCGGAACACGATAGCGCCCCGTTTACCGGCTAGGGGCGATCCTGGGGCCACTACCGTGACCATTTCCTCGCTGAACAGCCGCTCGGCAGCAAGTCCAGGGGGAAGGAACGGCAGCGTCCCGGTTATACCGAGACTGCACTGACCATTGAGCACAAGTTCCGCCACCCGACCCAACGCCTCGACATGGAGCCTGAGCGGCGTGGACGGGAAGCGTTGCTTAAAGCTGCTCAAAGCATCGGTCAGGCATTGCTGCGGAAACATGACATCGACGACGATGGAGAGTTCGGGCTCTAGGCCGGCGGAGAAGCTTCGGGCCTTGGCCTTCAGGGCGTCGGCATCCAGCACGACGCGGCGCGCATCCACCAGCAGGTTCTCTCCGTGTGCCGTCAAGCGGGGGTAGCGGCCGACGCGTTCGAACAAGGTGACGCCGAGCTGCGCTTCCAAATTGGCAATGGTCTGGCTCACTACCGATTGCGCGCGGCTGATCGCTCGGCCCGCCGCCGAAAAACTGCCCTCGTCTGCTGCAGCGACGAAGGTACGCAAGTGATCGAGGGAAACACCGTCCAGCAATGTATCTTTTCCGTAGATGGTTTGTATCGAATAATATAGGCTTCTCAGGTGGATGGATAGACCCTACGCTGCATGGCAAAGGAGTCTTCCATGTCACAGAATATTTTTGTCATTGGCGCCTCAGGATTTGTGGGAAGCACCCTTGCAAGACATTTCGTTGCGCAAGGGCAAGAGGTGTCAGGGCTCGCGCGTTCCAGCCACGCAGAATCTGCTCTGCGGGCCGTCGGCGTCCAGCCCGTGCACGGAGATCTCGACACCGATCTCGCACCGGTACTGGCTGCAGCTTGCTCGGCTAACGTCATTGTCTATGCCGCCCAGGTCGCTTTTGAGCGCGAGCCGGCTGTTATCCGGAGGCTATGCGACGCGCTTGCCGGCAGCGCGAAGACTTTGATCTTTCTTTCAGGAAGCGGTGTCTTCATGCAGCGAACGGGCGGTGCGTGGAGCCCGGACAGCTTCGCGGAGGATGATTCCTTCGTGCCGGAGCCTTTGGCACTTCTCAGGGTCGAGGCGGAAGAAATCGTCCGCGCTGCCGCTCGGCGTGAGTTGCGCAGCATGGTGATCCGGCCACCGCTAATCTGGGGCCCGGGGGACAACGGCCCGGTAGCCCAAGTGTATCGCTCGGTCGCGCTCACAGGGGCGGCCTGCTACATCGGGTCCGGGCTTGCCGCCTATTCCAACGTGCACGGCGACGACCTGGCACGCCTGTTCTCACTGGCCATCGAACGCGGGCAACCCGGCGCGCTGTACCACGCTGCTGCCGGCGAAATTGCTTACGGATGGATTGCCGAAGCCGTGGCGCGTGACCTGGGCGTCAAGACGCGCAGCCTGTCGATGGACGAGGCCGTCAAAGTATTCGGCCCCTTCGGCGCACTGATTCACTCGGCGTGTAGCCGCTCACGCGATCCGCGAACTCGGGGTGAGCTGGGCTGGAAGCCTACCCGACTCGACCTTCTTTCCGAAATCGGTGAGCCGCGCCTGCGGGCGCTCGCGATTTCTTAACCCAACCAAGGAGCACATTCATGAAGACACATGACAACAAGATCGCCATCATCACTGGCGGCAAGCAGGGCATCGGTCGCGGCATCGCTAATCTTCTCGCACAACGCGGTGCTCAGGTGGTGATTGTTAATCGCGAGAAGGCCGACGAAGCCGCCATGGCGATCGGCCATGACGCCATTGCCATTGCAGCCGACGTGACGAGCGAAGACGGCTGGGCCGCAGTCGCCAGCCAAGTCGAACAGGCATTCGGGCGGGTCGACATCCTTGTCCATGCCGCAGGCATTTATCCCCTGGCGACACTCGACCAGATGACGCCTGCCGAATGGCGCCGCGTGATGGCGGTGAACCTCGATGCGCATGTGCTCGGCGCCCGTGCCATCGTGCCGCTAATGCGCAAGGCGGGCCGCGGTGCGATCGTCACGATCGGATCGGATGCTGTCGGCATGGTGACCCCGCCCGGTATGGGTTTCTCGCACTATTACGCATCCAAACTGGGCGCGATCGGCTTGGTACGTGCGCTCGCCAACGAACTGGCGGCCGACAACATTATCGTCAATGCGGTGCATCCCGGCATCACTGACACCGAAGGTGCCAGCGGCATGCCGAACGAGCAGAAGGCGCAAGTCTACATGCAGCAGGCCATCAAGCGACTCGGTACACCCGCTGACATCGCCGGCCCGGTGGCTTTCCTCACCAGTGACGATGCCCGCTTTGTCACGGGTCAGACGCTAGTGGTCGATGGTGGCTGGATGAGGCTATGACGGAAGAGGGGGAGCGGCCGGAAGAATACCGGATCGATTCTCGGTAGGGGCCACAGAGAGAGATCTCAACAAAATTCCCGCGATGTGGTCGGTAGGGCGCCGAGCAACTCAGTCCTGTCGACGAGCTTGCTCGCGATCAGGTGCCGCACTTTCCCCTCGGCCTGCCTAACACCGTAGACCGCGAGCAACGCGGCGCCGAGCGCCTCCTTCCGAAACTTCTCCAGCAGTCCAGGCCACAGGATCACGTTGACCTGGCCCGTCTCGTCTTCGAGCGTCAAGAACAGCACGCCGTTCGCCGTGCCCGGCCGCTGCCGTACCGTGACCACTCCGCACGCGCGCGCGAGCTGCCCGCTGCGCAGCGTTGCGAGCTGCTCGGCAGACTGCAGGTGATCCAGCGCGAGGCGATCGCGCAGCTGCGCCAGCGGGTGCCGGCCGAGCGTGAAGCCCATCGCGCGATAGTCCGTCACGATCTCGTGACCCTCCGATGCCCGAGGCAATGCCGGCACCGCGTCGTCACATTCGGTGCCGCGCAGCAGATCTCGATCAGGCACGGCGGGGGCAGCCAGCCAGAGCGCGTCGCGTCGGTTATCGCCGGCGAGCGAGCGAAGTGCGTTCGCACCCGCGAGCACCTGCAGGTCGTGCCGATCGAGCTGCGCACGGCGCGCGAGGTCCGCGACGTCGACGAACGGGCGCGCTGCGCGTGCGAGCTCGATGCGGCCGGCGACGTCCTCGCGCATGCCGCGCAACAGCGAGAAGCCGAGACGCACGGGCGCCGACGTTGTCGGCCCTTCGATCGCCGAATCCAATGTGCTCCCGTCGATGTCGACACGGGAGCACCGCAGCGCCGCGGTGTCTTGCGTCCTGCGGTAGCTGCGAGGATATGCGAGAACCAATCGAACGGCGTGGGCCCCAGAGTACCGAACCCGAGCACGCGGCGCACGGCTCTAGACTAGGTACTGGACGAAGCCTCCGTTTGTTTGGGCGTATACCCTAGGTATCGGGGAACGAAATGCTTTGATATGTTTATTTCAAAATGTTTCAGAAAAGAAATTCTGAGAGCCGAAGTGCAAAACAGGCGTAGGGAAAGTTCCACTTTCTTGCCTTAAGCGCGTTGCGACAAACGATTACAACGGATGCACCCGGGGGCAATATGCGTCGTCCGAAATTCGAGCTTGGCGTTCGCCATGGCGAACGAGTCATGCACCGTTTCATTCGAGGGACTATAGCCCTGGCGTTAGTGGTTGTCAGTGCTATCGCAACGTCCGGCTCCATCACCTATACGTACGACCCGCTGGGCCGGTTGACAAAGGCCGTTTTCAATAACGGCTCCACTACCACAACGGTTACCTACAACTACGACGCAGCGGGAAACCGAACGTCCGTCTCCACCACATCCCCATAGCGAGGTAAGCAGTCACAGCACATAGCACGCAACAACAGCTCATCTAATTTCGTAGTTCGAAGTATTTAGAATCCTATCGGGGGATGTAATGCCCACGTTTCCGCGCGTCGATTTCCGGCAGTCAGTGCGTGTCTTCCTTCTGAGTGCCCTGATGGCTCTCGGATCTCACACTCTTGCTAGCCCTATTCAATCCGCCTTGCCACCAACCGCCAAAAAGGTGCCAGCGGATTGGATGTTGGGTGCACAGCCGACTGCACCGAAGTCTTCGAAGCACTACGTTGGAAAGGAGCCACCTCCCTCTGGCGTCGGGCAGCCGGTGACCTTCGTGAGCGGGAAGCCTGCGATTGCGTATTCTCCGGAGGATATTTCGGCACTCGCTAATGCGCAGGGGCCGGGGAGAAATGCAGTCAATATGTTTCCGATCTCCGGTAAAGAGTGGGAGCAATCCCGCTCGCGAGTCGTCCTCCCGCCGAACGTCAATCAAGGCGCAGCGGTCAATACGAAAACCGTTGCACCGTCCACGCGCAGCGCACGTGCCAACGTCATGAGTGCGGGCGGCAACGGAAGTCCTCAAGGGCCGGCATCGATTGCCGAACTTGCTCGCGCACTCAACTATAACCCGGACGTCATCTATCAATACGTTCGCAACAACGTCGAGGTGTATCCGGTATACGGTACTCAGAAGGGCTCATTTGGCGCCGTGCTGGACAATCAGGGGACCGTCTATGATCAAGCGATGTTGATGGTCGATCTCCTCCGAGCATCCGGCTATACAGCGAGCTTCACGACAGGGGTGATCAAGTACACGGCAGCACAATTCAACACGCTTTACGGCGTCGATACATCAAATGTTTGTGGAATCCTGAAGCTGCTAGGCGACGGCGGATTTCCAATCTATGGGGCGACGGCAGTGAGTCCCGGGCAGTGTCCTGGTAACACATCTGCACTGGTTGACGTGTCAGTGGGGCACGTCTGGGTAAAGACGGTCATCAACGGTACGACCTACTATTTCGATCCGAGCTACAAAACTCATTCATTCAAGACCGGCATCAATCTCGCCAGTTCGAGCACGACAGGCTACGACGCACCGACGTTCCTGAATTCGGCGAAGAGCGGAGCGACGATCACCGCGGACTATGCACAGAACATCAATCGCACGAACATTCGAAACAACCTGACGACCTACGCCAATAACCTCGCGACGTATTTGCGATCGAACATGCCAGCGGCTACGGTCGACGATGTGGTTGGCGGCAAATCAATCGATCTGATCTACGGGGCGATTCCGCACTACACATCGCCACCGCTGCAAAACACGGTCTATGCGCTTCAGGATCAGACGGATGTTCCGATATCCATGAAGCCGACTTTGCGGATCCAATATCAGGGGATCGATCAGACCTACTCGTCGGATGCGATCTACGGTCATCGGCTAACCATCACGTACAACTCTACTAATCAGCCGATCCTCACCCTCGACGGTTCTGCAGTGGGAAGTCCTGGCACGGCCCCTCCTTCTGGTGCGTCCACGATCCTCACCCTTACAGCGACGCACAACGCATATGCTACGACAGCTGCAAACCTGACCATCAATCAAACGATTGTCGCGAAACCCGGAAACGTGTTCACGATTGCGAATGCGTGGGGACCGACCGGTCGTGGCCTGCCGAACTATTATCAAACCGCGCTCGGCAACCTTCGAGCGGCGGGCGCGGCCGACACATCGGAGGCGGTGGGGGGAACCACTTTGGCTGTTGTCGCCGCACATTGGCTTGGCCAAACATCTCGGATGCAGTCCCTAAGCGAGCGCTTGTCCAACACCACGTTCCTGGTTCTGAACCGCACCGGGAATCGTGGAGGCTGGTTGGTTTAAGTTAATGCGGACACGTCAGCGGCATTTCTGAGTTGCCT
>NZ_CABVQC010000103.1 GCF_902499175.1 Burkholderia aenigmatica | reverse complement strand
AAAACGTATACGCGCTCGACCGATATAGAGCCATTGGCAGCATGACCGAGACGACAACTAGCTTGACTCGCGCCGATTCCGGAGCGGCGCTTCCCTGGTCGCGCGGGCGAGCAGGGGCGGTTCGGACTGTAGGTAACCGGCTTCACGGCGCAGGCCGGGATGATTGGCGGCGAGTGGTGGATTGTTGCGTACCAGTCCCGAGCGTCGCGTAAGAACTCGCTAACGAATCGATGTTTCGTGCAATCCAGTGTCTCGGAATGCCGATGTTTAGATGGATTCACGAAGTTTTGACCTGAAAACGCTTCTTCCGGTCTTCGATTTTGGGTGTTTTCGGGTATTTCCCCGGGATTTTCGAGACTACACGCCTCGAATGCTGATCCCGGTCCTGTAGAACTGGTCACCATTGGCCGTTGAGAGGAGGTGTGTGATGGGGCTGCGCGAGGTCTGGCCAGACCCGCCACTCTCGGCTCGCGATCGTGGATCACTGGAGCCTGCGGCTTCGACATATTCTGGGGCACAACGGCGCGGGCCGAAGCGCATGGCGGCGTAAGGCGCAACGGCGACAGCAAGCCGTAAATGTCGGAAACGTCCCGGGATAGGTGTCCATTCGGGATTTCTGTATGGCGGCCCGCTCCGTACACTGGCGGCAGTAGTGAACGACCGTCTTCCCGACGCCTCCGACAACCTGCTGTCTGCTTGATCCCGGGCGCCGCGAATCATCAACCCTTCAAACACGACGCAACGATTCCCATGAAGAAACTCGTCTCTCTTATCTTCGCGGCGTGCGCCGCTATTGCGACGACGGCCCACGCAGCGGGAGCCGTTCAGTCATCCATCCACCTGACGGACTCGCCCAGCGCCGCGTTCATCGGTGATTCGATCGACTGGAGCGTGGATTTCGGCAAGAATCCCCGGGATGTCGTTCTCAGGCCCCGTGGCGCGAGCGCGTCCGCAACGAACGTGATCTTCCTGACGCCCGGCGGCCCGACGGTGTACGACATTGCGAAGAACGGTGCCGCCACGACTAACAACGATCGTCGGCTCGTGCGGGACGGCGGCACGCTGGAAATCGCCCCGGTGCGGGTTTCCATTCTCGAACTGCCGGGCGAGATTACCAAGGTCGAAGCCTCGAAGGCGCTCAGGTTGCGCATCAAGGGCGTGATTGATCATCGGTATATTGCGTTGAAGTACCTGACGGTCGATGACACCGGGATCAAGGAATCCGGCCGCCTGACCGTCACCACGGATTCCGGGAGGTATTCGTTCGGCGTAGCCGTCGGCGCCGGCGGAGCGCCGGTGTACCGTGTGGCGACCGGCATCTGATTGGCCAGCGTTTGCGAGATCAGGCAATGACCCAGCAGCGAAGCCCGGCAGCGGCATCACGCCCACTCGAACCCGATCCATTCGCGTTTGAGCTCGGTGGAGTCATTCTCGGGAAGCGCATCGAAACGGACCACCGCGACTACAACGCATTGCTCGCGCGCTTGCGCGATGCTGGTCGGCCGGTCGAGCTGGCGTTCTATGGTCCGGACGCCGCGACCGCCTGCTGTGTGATCGAAGCGGTCGCAGACGCGAACCTACGGGCTATCCCGGCTTTCCGGATACTCAGCCGAATCGCGAGCCTCAAGCGACGACAATCCGCGTCAGTGTCCGCGGATATAGCGCGGTTCGATCCGTCCAGGCTGGGAGGACGTGGTGCCGCCGGCCGCCAGCGCGATCGCGCCCGCTCGTCCGAACAGCGGCAACTGCTGGCGAATCGAATCCATCGGCTGACTGCTGAGCTTGAGCGCCGCGAGAAGGTTGGGCAGGGGCAGGCGGCCGCATTCACCTGCGCGTGATTCCTGACTGGAAGCGTCAGAGGTAGTGGTGGAGTCGTATGGCCGCGACACCTATGGTCAGCCAGACCATGAGCGGCGTGAAGACGCCGAGAAGTGTTGCCGCAAGGAAGGGCAGACGCGAGGCCCGTCGCGGCGACGCTGCATATTCCCGCGCCCGGTCGATGGTTGCACTGACCGTGTTTCGCACCAGATCGTCCGGGTCCGTCTGTAAATTCCAAACGGAATACCACGCCATGTCCGAGTTGTGGATCTCGCCAACGAAAAGCGAGATCTCGTCCGCGTTGGACAGCCGCGTGCGCGCTCGACGGCGTATTCGAGCATGTGGACCTTCGCAGCGGAATGTTGATATACGGCTCGATGCGCGCCAGCCAGAACCAGTACCTGTCCGGAAAGACAGGTCCGAAATTGGGGTTATATGATCGCCCGAGTCCTCTTCGTCGAACAACGCGCTTCGCGTCGGCAGGAAGCGATCGAAATAATTCGTCATATCAAACAAAACGGGCCCCCAGTCTGCAAACCGGGAGCCCGTCTCTCGTTGCCTGACGGGCAGCGAGACTAGTGCCACGAGTGGAGGCAGGCAGCACAAAATCATGCTCTGCCCAATCGAGGCTACTGTCAAGTGCCGCGAACGGAGGCAGGTATTAACTCGTCTATGCGTGTTGTCAGCGGTGGAGAATCAGTGCAGCGCCATACTCCAGGCTCGGTTACGACGTCGAACTGGCCCGTGCGCCGGCGCCGACGGCGGTCCTCGACGAGATAGGTGCGGCGGCAGGAGCCCGGCAATGCAACGGCGCTCGTAGCTTCCCATACCGGGGCCTGCAGTGCCACGTCCACGGCGTGGTGCGACGAACGCACGGTATTGCAGTGGTGTCGAGATGTTTCGGCAGAGGTTGCTCGCTGCCGAGCAGGTCGCTCACGGCCACGTACTGAGTGTGTTGCGCGGGGTGCAGGTCGCGGCGCATGGTGGAGTGCGTTTGGAGGGGATTCTGGCCCGTAGGCATATATACTTCCTGACAGGAAGCGAGAAGCGCAGGATAACCGATGTGTCTGCCGGACGGGGATGCAAGGGGTTTCGCTGCGCTGATGTTTCCGGAACCGAAACTGCGGAGATCCCGTGCCGACATCACCTGACAATCCAGTCTGTAACGACAGCCTGTTCTCGCTGGCGCTCAATGCGTGTGTCGAAGCCGTTCTGATGCGGCTGCTCGTCACGGCCGGCGACCTCCATACGGAAGCGTTCGACCGTCATCGCCGCCGCGCTTGGGAACTTGCCGACCGGGCAGGCTACCTGTACGCCGACGAGCCCATGCCGCATCTGCTCGATGGCGATTCCGAGACAGTTGATGGATGGGCGCAGGGCGTCGAGCGCCGGCGGAAAGAGCGGCTGGAAGCGGAAGAATGCGCCCGGCGCCAGGCGCGTGAGTTGCTGATCCGCGCGAAGAACTGGGCCGCGTTCGGACTTCCCGCACCGGAGCAACTGCTGGTCGACCTTCAGGGCGGTGAGTCGCGCCTCATCTGCGGCCACCGGCTGTTTCCGGATGGGAACTGCGTGCGCTTCGCCAATCCTTTCGGCGGTCACGGCTTCTTTTTCCTGGGCGATCCGCGGGACATGACGGTTGCCGATATCGAGCCCTTCCTTACGGAAATGGCCCACGGCGAGGAATGGCACGCCGGCCTCTGCTGATCCACCGGGCTCAGCGGCCTTGAACTGCCGCGCTGACCCGGTATGGTCTTTCCAGAACCACGGATTTCCCGAATCAACACGGATGAATGACATGAACGGACAGGGCAACGACGAGGAACCCGACTATCAGGCCGCGTTCAAGCAGGCGTGCGCGGACATCGGGGCGATCAGCGCGCTGCTCGGCTTCGAAGGTCATCCCGGTATCGATCGCATCCTTCGCGCGATCACCGATCTCCATCTGGCCAGCGGGACCATTTCGATTCCGGAAGGGTTGACGGCCGCACTGACGCGATACGATGCCCTGATGGCATCCGTGGAAGGCTGCACGGACGGCGGCTGCGTCATCCGGGCACCGAAGGGGATGCATACCAACGGCGGATGTCGCTGCACACGGGCAGAGCACAAGATGCGACGCGCAATGTATGCGTCGCAGGAATTGCGCCGCGGCGTCGCCGCGATCGCCGAGCAGCCGGCCGCCGGCGCGAGCTCGGCCGATGTGCGGGAAGCCTCGGGCGGAACGAGCGACGCGCAGGCGGCCCGCGCCATCGAGATTGCCGACCAGAGCATGGTCGAGCTGCTCCTTTCCCACGCGGTGCGCTCCGATGCGCTCACCCCGGCATTTGGGCTGTCGGCCGAAGACGGCACCGAAGTGGAAACGCTCGAGGAAGCCGACCCTGCCATCCAGGAGGCGTTCGAGTGGCTTGAGTCGCGGGGCATGGCCGAACTCCTGGAAGAGGCCGGCGGCACGTGCATCCTGCTCAAGGGGCACGCGCTCGAGTATCTGAACCTCTGACCAGACGGCACCTTAGACAAGCAGCACGGCACCGCGGAATGGGGCAGGCGCAACTATACTGGGGCCGCGTGTCGCGGTCGATGCGCAAGCGTCAATGGCGGATGCGGCGTTTTCCGACTGATCGTCCCGGCTTCATTCGAGGGTTTCGACGATATCGAAGATGCCGTCGAACTGATGCTTCGGAAATGCCGTGCGCCACGCGTGCACCTCTCGCTCCAGTTCCTCTCGCGTGGGAACGGGCTCCCGTCGTTCACCATTCTGCGCGGCGATCATCGCCCGATAGGCTTCTGCGATTGCCGGGCCGAGTCCCGGGCAATGCATCGCGGCGCCGCCCGACATGCAGATCCGCACGCCTTCGATCGCGCAGCCGTGTTTCGGTGCGACCTGGACGTACCAGTCGCCATTGCCGCCGGGGAAGATGACGAGCGCGCGCTGCTCATCGTCGGGCAGATCCCGATCGTCTGTCACGTACAGGGCCTTCACGATATCGGACATGGAAACCTCTTCGGTTACGCAAGCAGCGGCTCGGGGTTGCATTTCCGGACATGAAACAGCGCGTTGGTTGCGTTGATCATGCGACGGATGACCTGAATTTGCTCCGTTTCGGGCCGATCCGCATACGCGTTGCATGCCCTCCAGGCCTCCGAGGTGTCGGCGCTTTCGAACACAACCAGTTCGCCCAGTTTCTTGCCGCCGTTGAAAAACGTCGCGATTACTTGGTGTGCCATCGTCGTCTCCGCTGGGAGGTCCACGTTCAAATCATACCGATCAACCCCGGCATCTCAAGCCGGGGAACCATCCCCGAAATGCGCATGCTCGGCTGACTTCCTGACCAGACCAGCACCGCACCCTGTCGTTGCAGAGGCACGCGGTCCCGCAGAAATAAGTGCCGGGCGGAAAACTACTTCCCGGTAGGAAGTATCGGAATAGAATGCGCCTTGTGACAGAACGATACGAGGGTGTAGCTATGCAGGGCACGTCAGCAAATCCTGAACGGAACGATGCGGAAGGCGGGGAGGTGGAAAGCCTTTTCTCGCTGGCACTGGACGCGCGGTGCGAGTCCGCGCTGATGTGGCTGTACGTGACATCGGGCGACGTGGGAACGCCGGCGTTCGACCGGCACCGACGCAGGGCGTATGAGCTTGCCCGCCGCGCGGGGTATCACTACGCGGACGAGCCGATCCCGCATCTGCTGCGGGACGATGACGAGCTCTCCCAGGCATGGGAACACGGCATCCACGACCAGCAGGTCGAGCGACGTGAAGCGCAGGCGGCCGTCGAACGCGAGGGCATCAAGAAGCTGATCGCGGCGAAGGACTGGCCTGCACTCAAGCTCCCGCTTCCGGAACAGATTCTCGAAACGCTTCGTGACAGGAAGCCCGTCCACGTTGAAGGCCACGGCCTTTATTCCGAAGAGGACTACATCTACTGCGTGAACCCATACGGCATCGAACTCCTCGTGAGCCATGTCCAGGACCTCACTCCCGACGATATCGAGCACTTCCTTGCGGATATGGCGCTCGGTGAGGAATGGGGCCCGGTACCGCATTGACGCTCGACATCTTGAATTCCGCGCTTCGTCCGGCACGATGGGATGACACCGTGGATTCCCCCGGGCTATCGCGGAGCACCCACGAGCACTTTCGCCGGACCGAACAGAAAATGACCGAACCGAAGAAGACACCTCGCAAACCTCGTCACCTGCCTGACCCGAACTTCGTTTCGTCGACGGTGGATCAGTGGGGTGGAACGCTCGTCGAATGCCGCGACCTGTGGGACGGATACAGCCTGGACGATGCGGTCCTCGACAGCACGCCCCTGAAGAAGTGCCAGTGGGCGACGCTCTTTGCGTACATGCATCGGCGCTACGGTCCGCCGCATATCGGCGGCGACGATTACAAGGATCTGTCCGCCAGTTGGATGCTGACGACGCCGGACTGCGAGGTCTTCGTCCGCGTCAATCCGTCATTGAGTGGCCCCGGCTTTTCGTTTTCCCCTTATCTGGTGATGCCGCGGGATGCCACGAAGCGGGCACACCGCGCCAGTGAGATGAACTTGCCGGCCGATCGGGTGGCCGCCATCCGGAAGGCGTACCGGGCAACGCTTCTCGATCTCCTGCGCCCTGTTTGCGTCCGCGACCACCACATCAACGCGCTGGGGGAACTCGGAGATACCGCTCTCGATCAGGCTCTCCTGGAATGCGACGACGACGCGAGTGATGCCTTCGAGTTGCGATTCCATCCTTCCTGCGGTTACGCCATGCCACTGGGGCTGTTCGGTGGCAACGAGTGGCCGATCTTGTGCTCCTTGATCCTCCACCTGGGCGATGGTGACCTGGAAGCTGGGCGCGTGAAAGCGATCCAGGTGCTACAGCGCGACGTCTATGTCGAAGCAGCGGGCGCCGGATGGCAAGTCCACCGGCTCATGCTGCTCGGCGCCTGGAAACATCGTGAGGCGGTCGCCGCCGGGCTGGGACTCGGCCCGGACGAAGTTGCTCGTTTCGATGATGAATTGAAATCCCTTCACGATCGCGAAAGCCCGAACCGGTCCATCGTTGACGAGATGACGGACGCGGCCGTCGATTCCGCATCGGAATTGTTGCGTCGGCTTGGCATACCCGACGCGGAGCTTGATCAGACCGTCAACGGAATGCGACGTGACAAGGCTGCTTCGGAGGCATGGGCCGAACTTGTGGCGATCGTCAAAGAAGATTTTCCCGACGACGCGGCGTTGCCGAAAGCACCGCACTCGATGAACGGCGAGCTCCCCGTGCAGTTGAAGGCGACGTTCAACGGGATCGGACGCACTGACCTTGCAGACTGGGTGGACAAAACCGTGGCGAGACCGCAGGGACTGGGGGCGCTGGCGGACATTACGTTCCACCTTTCCTCTCTGGCCCAAGAGCATCAGACCGACGATGCCACCGGCCCCTCAACCTGATCCCGGTAGGAACTGGCTTTTCAACCCGAATGGGATGGACAACACAAATGGCTGACATGGACACGAATGCGATCGCGCAAGCCCTCAAGGATCTCGACTGGACGAGCGTGCCGGTGCGAAACCGTGAAGCAATCGAGCAGGCGATCGTCGCCCTCGATCGGGGTGATCCGAGCAAGCTCGTCGCCAACGATGCGGCTGCAGCGCCGAGGGACGAGCGTGTCGAAGCTGCGGCAATCGCAATGCATGCCATACGCCGCGACTTGGCAAAAGGCGTCGGCGACCTGTCATTCGATATGGCGTTCGATACGCTTCCCGACGAAATCAAGGATGTCGACCGTGCCCTGGCGCGTGCGGCTATCCTCGCCGCATTCCCTGTCGAGCAGCACGAAGCAGCGCCGGTTGGGTTGGGTTGGCGGGTTCGCGAGATGCGCGCACCGGACGGCACCCTGACCGACTGTTTCGTCGAAGCGCCGGCCGAAGGCGATATGGCCTACGGGTTGCAGGTGCTGGGCGACGACTACACCGGATACGGGGACATTCACCGCAAGCACGAGCACTGCAAGATGATCGTCGCGTGGGCGAACGCGAAACCGACTCCGCAGCACATTTTCGAATATCTGAACTTGCTCGATCGAACCGAACGAGAAGTAGCCGAGCGCGAGGCGCGGGCACTTACGCCAGCGCAGCCCGAACCGGCGGTGACGGACGAGCGGGCGGTGTTCGATTACGACGACGTGGTTTCGATCTGTGATGCACATGGAATCTGCTTGCCGGTCGAATGCGTCGAAATGGTCGTCGACATCGTGAAGCTGTCGGGGCTGCTTGCTGCCCGCACCTCATCGCCCAATGCGGCGGGCGCGGAAGGAATCGCACACGAGGTTTGGGCGGCGGCGCAGCTCGCGCCGGGCGAAGGCATCGAGGACGGTACACAGCGCATCGCCGCGATTCTGTCTCGCGCCCCCGCACAGCCGGCGGTCGCGTGGCTCATCGACTGGCCCGACGAGCCCGAACTCGGGCACTACTTCGGCGAAGAACATGGCGGCGCTGGCGCACGTAGTCGCGCGCTTGGGTTCGTCGACGCCCCCGCGCAGGCGGCGGAACCGGTGGCGATCCGCGACCCTAACTACGTTGGAGGCGTCAAGCTCCTGTGCGATCTGCCGCCCCAAACGAAGCTCTACGACGCCCCGCAGCTGCTGGCGATCCCGGCCGGCTATGCGCTCGTGCCGATCGAGCGCTCCTACGATATGCGCTCGAAGGCGCTCATTGCCTTCAACACCACTGAGCATGCCGGGAAGGACAGAGACGACGCACTCGAAGCCGCGCACCGGGCCACGATCGCCGCCGCCCCGCAGCCTTCCGCTACTTCCCCGTCTGCCGAAGGATAAGTGCCCCGCGCCGATGGCCGAGGCTTTCGAGCTGGTTCCTCCGGCCGCAGTGCGGGCAGAAGACATAGATGCCGAACGAATCGATCCCGATTTTCTCAGCGTCAACGGCCCATTCCTTGTGGCAACGAATGCATAACCAAGTATCCATTACGACCTCCTGAACAGGTCAAGAGGACATTCAAGATGAGCGACGTGACAAAATCGGGGCAAACTGTCCCCCCGCAGGCGGCTCAACAGGGGGCGATCCCGGTGGGATGGAGGCGCGTACCGGATATTCCCGCAGCAGAGACGCTGGAGTTCTACGGCGACCAGTACAGCGTGCCGGTCCTACTTCACGACGGCGAGCGAATTATGCCGGTCGTCGCTCGATGGGACTTCACTGGAGATGGATGGGTGGATGCTCAGTGCCGCGACGGCCCATCACCAGAAGACTACGAATGGATGAACAGCCGCGCGAAGTGCTGGATGCTGCTGGACGCTACCCTGCAGACGCCCGGACAGGCCATCATCAGCCAGCCGATACCGATGCTGCTGTTCTGCCCAGCATGTGGTCTGCAACACGTCGACGCTCCCGAGCCGGCGCACGATGGCGAGGAGGAGTGGGATAACCCCCCGCATCGGTCGCACAAGTGCCATGCGTGTGCGACGGTCTGGCGTCCTGCGGACGTGCCGACGGTCGGCGTGGCCAGCATCCAGACGTCCGGCCAGGCGGATAACTGGGATCGCTCCGCCTGCACCGTCGCAAATGACGCTCCGGAAAAGTGCGCGGGGTGCGTTGCAAGGTGCACCAATAACCCTCCTGATTGCTATGCCAGGCCCGTCGCCGATGATGCGGCAGGGGCACGGGATGAGCGCACCGCGCCGTTTGCGAATTGCTCGTTTCACCACTGTGACCTGCCGGGCCAGTGTAAGAGCGAAGGCACATGCCATCATCCGGCCCGGGCGGCAGGGTCGCTGAGCGATGAGCGGCGCTACACGCAGATTGACATGGAGCGGTACGCAAGAGCTTGCATGCAGGCGCGCGATACCCGCGTGGCAGTAGCGCAAGCCGGCGCGGTACGGACGGTAACCATCGAAGAGGCCGAGAAGAGACTCTTGCGCAAGCTGCTCAGCTTTGCGCGGGAGATCGACATCAAGTGGCATCGCGATCGCAACGAAATCTGTCGCATCAAGCTGGACGTGCGCGATGGCGAATCGATGGCACCACGCCTGATCGAGCATCGTGTCGATCTCATTCGGGAATTCGTGTCGACGGCCAGGAACGCATTTTCCGCGGGCGGCGGCGCGGAAGGCGATCTCGTGGCGCCGGATCAAACGACCGAGGCGGCGCGGTGAATCAGGTTACGCGTAGATCGAACGCCGGCCCGGCCCGAAAGAGCGTGCTCGGGGAGATCAAGGAGGTCACTCTTGCGATCGAACTGATCGAGCTCGGTGCGCGATTGCAGTTGCTGGAGTCCGAGACCAGCCTGTCGCGCGATCGCCTGATCAAGCTCTACAAGGAACTGAAGGGCGAATCGCCACCGAAAGGCATGCTGCCGTTCTCGACTGACTGGTTCATGACGTGGCAGCCGAACATCCATTCCTCGCTGTTCTACAACATCTACCGCTTCATGTTGCGGGAGGCGCGCTGCGACTCGATTCAGGCGATGGTGAAGGGTTACCGGCTCTACCTCGAGAACATCGAGCGGGACGATGACGAAGCGGTGCTGACTTTCACGCGCGCCTGGACGCTGGTGCGCTTCTTCGATTCGGGTTTGCTCACGATGGCGCCGTGCACGCGCTGCGGCGGGAATTTCGTCATGCACGCGCACGATCCGCACCACAGCTTCGTGTGCGGCCTCTGCGCGCCGCCGTCGCGAGCCGGCAAGACTCGCAAGGCAGCGGCGACTGCCTGAGGCGACCTACCGGACTGATTCCAGACAAGAACCCATCACGACCGAACCCATGCACCATCAAACCCAATCCGCCGATTCTCAAGGTCTGCTCCTGTTCGAAGACGAAGAAACTGCCGCGCGGCTGGCCGCGATCGACGAGCTGCACGTCCGGACCGCGATCTACACCGCCAGCCCCGTCGTCGATGACCTGCTCAAGCGCCTCGGCTGGCCGGACGGAAACGGCCGACTCGTGGATCCGAGTTGCGGCGACGGCATGTTCCTCGCACGTGCGCTCGACGCGCTGCTCGCAGCCAGGCCAGCAGGGTTCGATCCGCGCGGCCAGATCGAAGGGTGGGAGATTCACCCGGCGGCGTGCGTCGATGCGCGATCGCGTCTCGCGGCCGTTCTTGCCTCGCGCGGCTGGTCGCCAGCCCGCGCGGCGACGCTGGCCAACGACATGGTCCACAACCGGGATTTTCTGACGGAAGGGCCGACGACGCCCCAGTGGGACATCGTGGCGGGCAACCCGCCGTATCTGCGCGCCGCCAACGTGCCCGATCTGCTCCGGAACGAATACAGCCGCCACGTGCCGGACTACGCGCGGGGCGACATGCTGCACAGCTTCCTCGAGCGATGCAGCCGCACGGTGCGCCCGGCGGGCCGTATCGGGCTGGTAACGGCAGACAGGTGGATGGTAGGCGCAGCAGCGAGCCGTTTGCGCGAGCGGCTTGGCCAGCGCCTGTCGCTCGCCCACGTGGAGCGTCTGAGTGCCGAGACGGCGTTCTATCGGCCCAAACAGCGCCGCGCCGGCTCGCCGCCGCGCGTGCATCCTGTGGCCGTGGTGCTCGTATCCGACGACGGCGCCGGGCAGAACCTGAGCGGTAAGCCGATACATCCGGGCGTGGATGAGTCCCGCTACGAGGGCATGCAGCTGCTCGGCGACTTCGCGGATGTGCGCATCGCGCCTTGGCTCGGTACTGAAGGGGTGTTCGTGGTCGACGCCGCGACGGCTCGCGGTCTGCCGCCCGAGTGCCTGGTGCCGGCCATCGACACGGACGATATTCAGAACGGAAAGCTCGGCACGCCGACGCGCTGGGCGATCCGCACGTTCCCCGGCAAGGAACCTGCGCCAGAAGTCATGACGCATCTGGCGAGCCGGATGCACCTGATGGCCAAACGCGGCCGGCAGGGCAAGGTATGGATGCCCCCGGAGTCCTTTCATGCGCTCGATCTGTCGCGCGAGTCGCTGATCGTGCCGCGGATCGCGAAGACGCCCAAGGCCGTGCGCGTGCCGCCCGGCATCCTGCCGATCAATCATAATCTGAGCATCGTCGCCGGCGGCGCGGTCACGCTCGATCAGGTCGAGGAAGCGCTGGCGTCTCCGATCGCGGCGGAGTGGGCGCGGGACTACGCGCAGCGCCTTGAAGGCGGTTACCTGTCTCTTACGACGACGCTCCTGCGGCGCATGCCGATGGCGAATGTGCCGGCCTGACGGCGCCCGGTTGCCGGAGAACGTCCTCGTAACAGGTAGGCGACCCGAACACCTTACACGGCGGTTGCCTGTCCAGCGAGCTCAAGATTCGGTGCTGAAAGCCGTTATATCGGGGCGAAAGTTGTCCGCTATTACTGTACGCAATGCGCACCACAATGACCGAGTCATCAAAGAGCGCAACACCATGGGAGCAGTCTCAATGACGAAGCAAAAGCGGCCATTCAAGTTCAACTTTCACTCGGGCGATGTGGGTCATACCCTTGTGATCGGATCGATCAGCAATGGCAAAACAGCGCCCGCTGATTTGGTAAAGCTGGGGGAATGCGGGCATCCGGGCGGCAAGGTTTCCGTCGAGCAGGCAGGCACGCTGGTCGGCAGCGGGCCGAGTGATGTTGGCAAAACCGTGTAATCGGAAAACGGACGATGCGAATCTCGATAGGAACAGCGGCGTTAGCAGGAGTCCTGGTGCTAAAGGCGATCGCGGCCAACGCCGTGATTCCTCTTTCAGATCCTCGACATGAGGAAGTGATCTCGCTTGGGGTTGTCGCTCACGCTGCGCTTGAATACCAGATTCGACGCGGAATGCTGCCTCGGGACGTGAGCGACCTGCGCGCCGACCGAGCTTCGCTCTTGCCAACCGACTGGCAATTGCAGGGTAGCCTCTATTTTTACCAACGTGACGGCAAGCCTTGGCTGAGCTGGCACGGGGTTGACGCGGCGGCTGCCTGCACGCTGGAAGATGCGACGCACGCCCGCTGCATCGCCGACTAGGAAAACAATCGGCGCGTGAGTGCCCTGTACCGGCCAGTAGCCGGGAGGAAAAAAATCAGACCATGAAGATTTTCGTTGCCTCGACTCTCATTGCGGCTTGTGCCATCTCTACGTCTGTCGGCGCGCAGACTCTGAATCCTGCAGATCGGTATGACATCAAGAGCGCGGCTGAATGGGCCGCGCGAGACGCGACCATGAAGACAGGTGAACCGGTCGCTGGTCAAGGCGGGTACAGCGTACCGGTCACGGTTGCGGACACGAAATGCAAAGTGTTCGTGCGTCCGTACACGCCGAAGTCCGACATGGAGCCGCCGCGTCGCTGGAAGGCGGACGCAGCTGTCTGTGGCAAGTGACCGGAAATCGGAGGGATAAATGGATATCACGACGGTAGCAGCGGTGTCGTTGGGCATCATGGGCGTGTGCCTACTGATCGGTGGAAAGACGCGGGCACGCCCAAAGCAAGCTTGGGTTTGGTACGTCTGCGGTGTATTTCTGATTGGAGGCGGAGTGCTTTACAGATTCTCTGAGCCGGCAGAAGGGCGGCTTTGCGGGACCGGTCAAGCCCCCAAGATGTCCGCTGATGGCAAACTACTCGTGTGCGTCCAGGACATGAATTGGAAGCGCGCTAACTGACATCGGAGAACAGAACGGAATAAGCTATGAGCGATTTCAGCATCTTCAACGATCCGCCGACGCAGGCCGAGATTGACGGCGCGTTTCACGCGGATAGCCGAGGGCTAACAACGGGCGAAAAGATCGCGCTTGGACCTGGCGTTCTCGGTCTTGAGGTTCTTGTTGGCGCGGCCGTCGATGCGTACAACGGCGAGTTGACGCCGAAAAAGTCTCCGTGGGAGTCGCAGCCAGGGGCCATTAGTTGGGACTGGTCGAAGTCGATCTTCACCGAGAGCTACGCAAAGAAAGTGCGTGCGATGAGCCGCGAGCTGGTGCGCGGTGAGGTCAGCGCGATGACGCGTCAACTCCACATGGAAGAACAGGCTTTATCGGCGGTGAAAGACGCCGGGAAGGTTGTCGGGAATATCGCGGGAGCCATTATTTCCGGTGTCGTCGGCAAGAAGTGAACGCATGGGAAAACAGGTATGCGCGATCGCAACGGACAAACGACAGAAAACCTCATTCGTATCCCTACCGAAGTTGCCCGCGTCGTGCTCGGCCATGCGTCGGCAGACGTGCGGAACGAACTCAAGACGTGCTGGGAGAATCGCGACCTGTACAGGCGCGAAGACGGCCTTGTGCCCGTCGACGCTCTCTACGGCATGCTCGACCGTGGCCGGCTCGCTGACCAGGTGAGGGCGAGGCGACGGCAAAAATCGCGGACGCAGAAGTTCGATCCCGCCTTGAAGAAAGCCAGCGTGCGGCGCTTGGCAAGTGACAGAGGAAAATTACTGGACGCCTGATCGTTACCGCTCATGGCGGCAACCGTGAGTCGCCCGACTCAAAACCACAGCCGGCCGCGCCGGCGAAGGAAGCGACAAATGCTTATCAGGATCGAAGTGTCGGACGCGGACCTCGAAGCAATGGAATGCGAATCCATCGAAGAATTCGAGGAACAAATCCGCAATCAGCTGGATAACGGGGTTGTTACAAGCGATGGCGGCGCCGGAGCCGATTGGATGGCCGAGTACGATCTAGAAGTCGTCAAGGTTGATTGAGACGTATCGGAAAATTCGTCGCCACGCGCGGCACTGGAAAACACATGAACGCACCTACGGAACAGCGGCTTGCGGCAACGGAAGCCGAGATCGCCCACATAGAAGAACTGTCGATGCACCTGATCGGTGGGCTCGTCAAGATTATCCTTACCGACGTGGCAGACGGAGAAGTCGTTGGGATCGCTAACGGGCTTGATCGAACGGTGGTCGGTGATGGGCTGCTCGCAACGGTCACGGTGACGACTCTCGACAAGAACCGCGTGACTTTGAACCTGCTTGACATCGAGAAGGTCGAGAGTGCGTTCTTGGAACATCGGAGCGCGTTCGTCGCGGCTGGTCTGCTGGATCTGAGCGGAAGCTCTACAGTCCATTAAGGCATAGGAAAACGGGAAGCGCATATGTTGAAGCAATGGGGCAATGACGCACGGTCGAACGAGGTCTAGCTTGACGATGCCGGGCCGTGGTTGGTGTTTTGGCACCCCTCGATCAGGAGGGACGAAACCGACTGGGGCGCGCTATCGCACACCTGCAACGGTTTCTCCGGCGATCAACTCAATGGGTACGCACTTGAACTCAATCCGACCCGTGGTTGCGAGCTGATGGCGGCACTCGCGAATGAGGAATTCTGCCGGACGTGCAAGGCTGATCGGATTGATTACGGGGTAGAAGTGGAGCACAAGGAGGCCTACCTCGCTTGGCTCGCCAAGAACGTCTTAGCAGGGGGCGATATGGCCCAGCTGAAGCAGGCTGTCTATCCCCTAAGACTGGATCGCGAGACGCTGAACATCTTTGGCCTCGACAATACCGATATCCCTGCCGGAACCCAGTTGCTGGTTCTCGGCGTCAACTGTGACTGACGCACCGGAAAACCGTTTGGCACGTGAGTGCTCCGCACCGGCCGGTAGCCGATTGGAATTACAGACATGCTCGAAGCACTGAAAGGGTCCGTGAAGCGGATTGCTGTATCGGCCGCCATTTTGACCGGCAGCGGTTTCATTCTCGGCTCGGGAATTTTCCCCGCGCCGAATTGGGCGCTCAAGCTGGCAGATGCCGGGGTTGTGATCGGCGCGCCTGTACTTTTTCTTGCGGTCGGCTTTCTTATCGCCACGAGCTGGGGCGCGCGTCGCAAGGCTGGTCGATAACCCACGGCAAACTGATGAGCGAAATTGCTAGAAGACTGGCGGCCAGTATGTGCCTCGTGACGACGGCGCTCGCGGCTGGGGCAATCATGCGCGGTGTGGTTACGTTCTGTGACTTCGGCGGTCCGGTGGCCGACACTGTTGGAGTGCTCGTGCTTTTGGCAATTGCAGCGAACGCTCGGGCGCATTCGTTTTGGGTGCGTATCTTGGGCACCGCAAAGGCATAGGAAAATCATCATGTACAACGAACAGACGTTTGAGGGTGGGGTGCAGGCACGAACGGTTGCCGGGGGCATCGTCCAGCATCCAGTCGTGGTAACGCTTGATGGTGTCGCAATTGAATTGACGCTCGCTGACGCCGTGAAGCTGCGAGATGGGCTCGTGGCATCTATAGCGGCAGCCGAAGCGGCTGAGAGCGCTGTTCTCGCGCGCGACGGGCATCACTTCACGGTCGGCAAAACGATCTACGGCATGTCGGCGGTGCCGTCGAAGTTGCCCGCCTAAACCCCGGAAAATTCGCCGGCTCGTCTGGCCGCTTGGAAACAGGAACAGATCATGAACGTATTCGTTATTATCGGTGACGCCATGGGCGGGGAACAGTACGCTGGTGTACATCTGACTCGACCTGATGATCGGCCGGGATCACAGGTTCGTGAAGTCAAGGTAGTTGGTCCGCAGTCCGACCCGCAGTTCGTTTATGTCGCGCAGACCTACGACCGGACGATGGACGTCCATCGCTTTGAAGGCGTCTACGGTGATTACCAGACTGCGGATCGAGCGTCTGGTCCCAAAGGCGTTACGTTCGAGGTCAAGATTTAAGCTAAGGAAAAAGCGTACTCGAAACAACATACCGAGGGAGCGCCGCCAGCAGCCGGTGGCGGAGCCCGGCACAGTCATTGTGCAGGGCCACGCCGCAGGTGGCTGGGTGCTCCAGCTATCCGCGGCGAGTCACTCGCGCGTTGGCGACCACTGCGTCATCTCCTCGGCGATGAACGTCGCGAGCGGCGTGATTTCCCCGTCGACACTCGCCTGTTCGAGCGCCTTCATGTACTCGGCGCGGCGGCCAACACGAACCACCGTCCACGGGTACCCGCCCGACGCGAGCAGCACGTTCATCAGGAATCGGCCGATGCGCCCATTCCCGTCGAAGTACGGGTGAATGAACACGAACAGGTGATGCCCAAGAACCGCTCGAACCGCCGGGTGTGGCTCCTCCCTGATCAGGTCGAAGAGCGCCTCAAGGCAGTCGAGGATCGCGTCGCGCGGCACAGGCGCGTGCAGCGAGTTGCGGATGAAAATCGGCCCTGTTCGGTAGCCCGCCAACTGATGTGCTGCGAGTATGCCCGCTTGTACCGACGGCCCGAAAAGTTGCGCGTACCAGTTGTGGTGGTCGTGCTCCACAATGTCGCCGGCGTTATCCCCGGCGAAAAGGCGCGCAATACTCTCCTTGATCGACTGAAACGCGAGGAAGTACCCGCGAGCTGCAAGCGTGTTCTTTTCCTTCTCGTGTTCCGGATCGCCTTCAGGGTCCCAGTCTCCGCGGGCCACACGCTCGATGAGTTCGTCCGTGACCTGGTAGCCCTCTATGGACAGCGAGTTATACGCGTCAGAGACGTAGCGCTCGTCGACCTGCGCCAGATAGCCAGCGGCGTCCTGGCCGATCCCCGGCGGCTGCGGAAACGCGGCTATCACCGCGCCGCGCCATCTCGCCCACATGGAGCGCAGCCGGAGCACATACGGCGAGCGCTGGCGGCTCGGCGTGAGGGATGGCTCCTGCCTTTCGAACGGGTTGACCGGCTTGATGGGCCGGCCCGCCGCGGCGAAGCTGTCGACGATGCGTTTCGTCTCCTGCGGACGACCCATGAATGTGAACGCGCCCGCCAGCCGTGCGGCCGCGGCGGTCTTCCCGTCGTCAGCGAGGAGCGTGGTCAGGACCTCACTCGCATTTCGCACTAGCATCAGCGCGATTTCCGCATCGGCCGCGTTGTTCACGAAGAACTGCGGGCCGACCAGACATAGCGCCTCGGCAACCGGCCACACCTGAAGGCCGCGGATCTCCACCCGGGATTTGGGCACGCGGTTTTCGTCGGCGTAGACGAACACTGACTTGCTGGCGGGCAAGTTGAGGTAATACGAGCTTCCTTCCTTGACCACTGCGACCACCTGCGCCGGTATCGTGGTGTTCCCGGTGTGCAGCAGCAGCGAAGCTTCGGGGTTCAGGCAGTAACGCTTAGCGAAGCGCTTACCCAGGTAGCGCGAGATGAATGCCCAGTACGTTGCATACCAGCTCGTCGACTCACCGTCGCCGTCGCCCGGATTACTGCAGAAGTACCAGCCCTTCATGATCGAGCGCAGAAAGCCGGTGTCGACGAGCAGGGCGCGCTGCTCGTCGGTCAGGTCCGTGTGCTCGACAACGCCGTGGTGCTTGTCCTGCAGCTTCTTGAGGGCCTTGAGGGCAGACGCGAGCTTGGCGGACTGTTTGGTCTTGGAAGAGGTGGCCATGGATGACAGTGTGGGGGACGCGAAAATTGCCTTGAACTACGCCGAGCTTTTACATTGACATGCCGGGATGGTTTACATTGATATGGCATGAGTGGTTTACATTGATATGCTGCCATCCGTTTACATTGTTATGTAATCGATACCCGTTTCTAAGTGCATGATATACCGTAACTTATGTCATTTCAATGTGAGCGATTTTTAAGGCCTGATGGGGCAAAAATTTAGACCAAAACAAGGAGGGTTTTGGGCCGCAGGCAGTGTCGATTTCGCGCAAAATATGCTTCATGGGGAAGCTCGCGGATGTATTGGCCCTGTTTATTTGAACACCTAGCCGCGGTCTCTGGGCCGCCGCCGCAGCACTGCGGCTTGCTGCATTTCCAAAGCTTTACTAAGCTCGTATGGCGGCTTCCCGGAGCCGCACCGCCCGCAAGGGTGAAGCTCTACGGGCACCGGGCGCAGGACCCTCGCGCAACGCGAGGCACGCGTCTCACAGCGCCACGACGAATCCTTTTGGCTTCGGGTGCAGATAGCGGGCGTCTGACATCCCGAATCCTTCCAAGGAGTCTCCGTCATGTCGCTTGATCATCTCAAAAAGCAAGCCAAGAACGCCCAGGTCCTGCTCAAGGAATTCGGCGTACCAGGAGAAGTACAACTCCACGACGGCCAGAGATTTGTCGCTCGTCTGCGTGGCTTTCCCAATTGGCAGGCCGCCTGTGACGCAGAGCGCGTCAGGCAACCCGAAACTGCCGGAACTGCCTCCCGCGGCAGCGTCAAGGATGAATTCTGGATGGTGGACATCCGCGAGTTCGCCACTGATTCAGCAGCGAGCAGCGACGCACCGTTCCAGTCGGACATCCGGATCATCCGTGGCGCGATGGACGCGCTCGCGATGGTTTGGATGGTGTGGCAGCACTTCGATGGCCACCAGGAATATCCCGGCAGCCCTAACGATTTCACCGTGAAACTCACGGACTGCGAGCACCCCGGCGCCCTGGCGGGACAAAGCTTGCTTCTCTCATACGCCGGTCCGCGACGGCGCCTGCGTGTCGAAGCGTGGCCGCTGGAGGAGAGCGTCATGATGCTCAAGGGGCCATATTCCGAGCCCGACCCCGAACTGCTGGCGGCGCTCGCCACCCGAAAAGGCCCCGATGACATGCGCGCTGTACTGCGCGCTGCCGAAGTGGTCTATCGGGAGGCCAAGGCTGAGATCGAGTCGTATCACGCCGATCACCCGGTCAAGAGTGTATTCGCGGAAATAGAAAAGTACCTGAAAGAGCATGCGTCTGCCCCCAGCGGCCCGCGCGGTGGCTTCTGGATCGCACATGAGGCGCGTCTCGGAAAGTGGCGTTTCCGGTTGATCTTCCAACCCGCGAACGACAGCTTTAGCTTCGACGCGTTCAACGAAACAGGCGCCGGCGGCTCATTCACCGAGCCCACTGCGGTCACTGTGCTCCGCCGCCAGGCTTCCGGTAAATGGGTGATAGATGCGACGGACACGACGGGCGCCAAAGTGCCCTTGAGCGGTCTTGGACGGGAGGTTACCGAGGCGCTGGAGAAACTGGCGACGGACTATGGCGTTGGGCTCGACGTCGAGGGCGTCACACGCTGCAGACCTCCGCAGGCGGGGCTCGCTCCGGCACAGGCGACGTTCATTGAGGGGATGAGAAAGAAGCATCCTGAGGTATTGGCGGGCGGGCCCTTGGCGTGATTCACGCAGAGGGGCGGTGGAGGCCCAGCAGCCCCTGTTGCGATCATCTGGGGTGGGACCCGCCTCGCCGTAACGTCCGCCCTAGTCGGGCAGGGCGCCGAGATTGGCGGACCTATCCGTCATTTTGTGGGCGGGGCATATCATGAGGTGTAAAAGCCATGGATATGCCGATGAAGAAGAAAAGA
>NZ_CABVQC010000102.1 GCF_902499175.1 Burkholderia aenigmatica | reverse complement strand
GCGCGGCCGCTTCGCGCGGCGAGCCGGCCGCCGTCGCGCCGGCGCGTACCGCGACCTCGACCGCGTGCGCGTCGAGGTCGAACACCGTCAACGCGTGGCCGGCTTTCAGCAGGTTGGCGGCCATCGGGCCGCCCATGTTGCCGAGTCCGATGAATGCGATTTCCATGTGCCAGCTCCTTGGGTCAGCGCAGCGCGATCGTCGTGTTCACGCCGCCGGCCGTCGCATCGTCGTCGAACCAGCGCGCGGTGACCGTCTTGGTCTGCGTGTAGAACTGCACGACCTGCTTGCCGTACGGGCCGAGATCGCCGAGCTTCGAGCCGCGCGAGCCCGTGAAGCTGAAGTAGGGCACCGGCACCGGGATCGGGATGTTGATGCCGACCTGGCCGATGTCGATCTCGCTCTGGAACTTGCGGGCGGCCGCGCCGCTCTGCGTGAACAGCCCCACGCCGTTGCCCATCGGGTTGCGGTTGACGAGCGCGATCGCTTCGTCGAGCGTGTCGGCTTCGAGCACGACCACCACCGGCCCGAAGATTTCTTCCTTGTAGATCGACATGTCGGTCGTCACGCCCGAGAAGATCGTCGGGCCGACGAAGTTACCCTGCTCGTAGCCGGGCACCTTCACGTCGCGGCCGTCGAGCAACAGCGTCGCGCCTTCCTTCACGCCCGCGTCGATCAGCGACAGGATGCGTTCCTTCGCGGCCTTCGACACGACCGGCCCGACGTCGGTGCCGGCTTCCGCGCCTGCATTGACCTTCAGCGCCTTCGCCTTCTCGACGAGTTCGGGCAGCCAGTCGCGCGCCTTGCCGACCAGCACGACCACCGACGTCGCCATGCAGCGCTGGCCGGCCGCGCCGAAGCCCGCGCCGACGAGCGCGTTGATCGACTGCTCGCGGTGCGCATCGGGCAGCACGACCGCGTGGTTCTTCGCGCCCATCATCGACTGCACGCGCTTGCCGTTCGCGCTGCCGAGGTTGTACACGTGCGTGCCGACCGCCGTCGAACCGACGAACGAGATCGCCTTGATGTCCGGATGCGTGCAGAGACGGTCGACCACCGTCTTGCCGCCGTGCACGACGTTCAGCACGCCCTGCGGCACGCCGGCCTCGATCGCGAGTTCGACGAGCTGCATCGTCGACAGCGGATCCTGCTCCGACGGCTTCAGCACGAACGTGTTGCCGCACACGATCGCCATCGGGAACATCCACAGCGGAATCATGCCGGGGAAGTTGAACGGCGTGATGCCCGCGCACACACCGATCGGCTGGCGCAGCGTGTAGGTATCGACGCCGCCCGCGACGTTTTCGGCGAATTCACCTTGCTGCAGCGTGCCGATCGAGCACGCGTGCTCGACGACTTCGAGGCCTCGGAAGATGTCGCCCTGCGCGTCGGGCAGCGTCTTGCCTTGTTCGGCGGTCAGCGTGTGCGCGATCCGTTCGAGATTGCGGCGCACGAGATCCTGGAACTTCAGCATGATGCGCAGCCGCGCGCCGATCGGCGTCGTCTTCCACGTCTGGAATGCGCGTTGCGCGGACGCGATCGCAGCATCGACCTCGTCGAGCGTCGCGTACGGCACGCGGCCGATCACTTCCTGCGTCGCGGGGTTGACGATGTCGCCCCATTCGGCGCTTTGCGATTCGACGAATGCGCCGTCGATCAGCAGCTTGGCGGTGGGCAGGGCGAGGGTGGTCTGGGGAACTGCGGCGTTCATGGAATTCTCCGGGAAACGGTGTGGCGACATAAAGGGGCCCCGTCACCGCCGCGCATGCGCGCGCGGCGGACGGCAGGACGAACTGAAATCGATCGGATGCGGGCCGGCGCCTCAGGCACGTGCCGGGCGCATCAGCGCGGTACACAAGAGCGCGAACACGCCGAAGCCGACGAGGTACGCGATCACGTAGTGCGGCTGGCCGCCGCCGGCCTTGAGCAGCGACGTCGCGATCATCGGCGCGAAGCCGCCGCCGATCACGCCGGCGAGCTGCACCGACAGCGAGATGCCGCTGTAGCGGATTTCCGCCGGGAACTGCTGCGCGAACAGCAGCGATTCCGGCGCATAGAGGATCGGGAACACGACGCCGAGGCCGAGCACGATCGCCCACCATGCATACGAGGTCTGCTGCGTGCCGAGCATCATGAAGAACGGCGCGGCGAACGCGCACATCAGCACGAGGCCGATCGCGAACATCCGGCGCTGGCCGATGCGGTCGCTCAGGTGGCCGCACAGCGGCATCGTGACGAGCGACAGCGCCGCGCCGGCCGTGATCGCGTGCAGCATCTCGGCCTTCGGCAGATGCAGCTGCTGCGTCGCGTAGGCGAGCGCGAACGTGACGACCATGTAGAACCAGGTGTTCTCGGCGGCGCGCGCGCCGACGATCGTCAGCACCTCGCGCGGATGGCGGCGCAGCGCGGCCATCACCGGCGACTTCTCGGCCTTGCCCTGGCGCTGCATCTTCTCGAAGTCGGGCGACTCGGGCACCTTCGCGCGGATGAACCAGCCGAGCCCGACGAGCGCGATGCTCGCGAGGAACGGCACGCGCCAGCCCCACGACAGCATGTCGGCTTCCGGCAGCGCGGCCACCGCGGCCATCGCGACCGACGACAGGATCAGGCCGAGCCCGACACCCGTCTGCGGCAGGCTGCCGAACAGCCCCTTGCGGCCCTTCGGCGCGTGTTCGACGGCCATCAGCACCGCGCCGCCCCATTCGCCGCCGACGGCCATTCCCTGCAGGAAGCGCATCGCGATCAGCAGCGCCGCGGCCCAGTAGCCGATGCTGTCGTACGACGGGATCAGCCCGATGATCATGCTCGGCACGCCCATCAGCAGCAGCGTGATCATCAGCATCGACTTGCGGCCGATGCGGTCGCCGAAGTGGCCGAACACGATGCCGCCCATCGGCCGCCCGATGAAGCCGACCGCGAACGTGCCGAACGCGGCGAGCGTGCCGACGACGGGGTCCAGCGACGGGAAGAAGATGCGGTTGAAGACGAGCGCGGCGGCCGTGCCGTAGAGGAAGAAGTCGTACCACTCGATCGTGGTGCCGGCCATGCTGGCCCAGCCGGCCAGCAGGTAGTGCTTCGCGGTGCGCTCGGGTGCCGGCGCCGCGACTGTCGCATGCTCATCGAGGGTGGATCGCGTCTGCATGGTGTCTCCGTGGTGGTGCCGCGGCTCGTGGTCCGCAGGTCACGGTCGAGTATAGTTATGCGCAGATTCATCATGTACCGATAAAGAAACCGGTTGGATATGCATTTATGCATAACGATGGCCGGCCCGGAGACTTCAGCCCCTTTTTCCCTCGCCGATGCGACATGCCACCGAGCCGGTTTCCGGCAACCTGAACTGGGACGACCTGCGCTTTTTCCTCGAAGTCGCGCGCACGCAGCGCGCGAGCGGCGCCGCGAAGCGGCTGGGGGTCGATTACACGACCGTCGCGCGGCGCATCCGCGCGCTCGAGGCCGCGATGGGCACGCTGCTGTTCGACAAGTCGCGCTCCGGCGGCTTCACGCTGACGGCCGAGGGGCAGCGGCTCGTCGCGTATGCGGACGCGATGGAGACGACCGTGCAGTCCGCGTGCGACCAGGTCGCGAACACGGGCGAGGCGCTGTCGGGCCATGTGCGGATCGGGTCGACGGAGGGGTTCGGCTGCTTTTTTCTCGCGCCGCAGCTCGCGCAGTTTCGTGCCGAGCATCCGCACGTGACGGTCGACCTGCTGCCGGTGCCGCATTTCGTGAACCTGCCGAAGCGCGAGGCCGACCTGGCGATCACGCTCGAGCGGCCCGAGCGCGGGCCTTACGTGGTCACGAAGCTGTGCGACTACCAGCTGCGGCTCTATGCGACGCGCGACTATCTCGCGAACCATGATCCGATCACCTGCACCGACGATCTCGCGCAGCACGCGTTCATCAGCTACGTCGACGATCTCGCGTTCAGCAACGAACTGCTGTACCTGGACCGCGCGGTGCCGGGCGCGACGGCCGGACTGCGCACGACGAGCGTGATCGCGCAGTATTTCGCGGCGCTGCAGGGCGGCGGGCTGGCGATCCTGCCGTGCTTCATGGCGGCCACGCAGCCGGCGCTCGTGCCCGTGCTGCCGGACGACGTGGTCGTCACGCGCTGCTTCTGGCTGACGTGCCGCGAGGATCTGCGCAAGCTGCGCCGCGTGACCGCGCTGTGGGATTACCTGCGCGCGGCGGCGGACGCGAATCGCGCGCTGCTGTCGGGCGAATCGGGGAAGCTGAGATTCGTCGGCGAGCCGGAATAGCGGAGCGAGCCGGCGGTTGAGGTGGCGACGACGTGATCGATCGGTATGAAAAAACGGCTGGCGAAGATCCGGCCGGTTATCGGGGGAAACGCAGATGGCTTTGACGCATGCGGGCAAGGTGTTCGTGGTCTGTGTGGCCGTATTCGGCGTGGCCGCGTATTGGCTCGCGTCGCGCATGGTGCGCCGCCAGAATGGCGGCATGCGCGGATCGGGCGGCGCGGTCGCATTCTGGTGGCTCGTGTGCTTTTGCCTGGTGTCGCTGTGCTTCCCGTTCGCGTACTGGATCGGCGACGAACTCTACGACCTGGCGGTATCGCCAAAATACGAGGCGACCGTCGTGTCCTACCAGTCCGAGTGGGACACCTGCGAGCGTCGCGACAGCAGCGGTCGCACGGACAAATATCGGTGCATCAAGTACACGTCGATCCTGGAAGCCGTGATGCCGAACGGCGAGCGGGTCGTGCTGCCGGGCAACATCCGCTCGGGCAGCGTGCCGGAGATCGGCGAGCGCGTCGATGTCGTGTTGCCGCAGGGCGCGAATCAGCTGCACGAGCGCAGCGTGCGCAGTGTCGGCCTGCTGGCCGGCGGCGGGCTGATGGTCGCGATGACCGGGTACTTCCTCTACCTGATCGCCGCGTACGGCGCCGGCCGGAACCTCGACGGCGCGGGCCGCTTCGGCGTGGCGGTGGTCCTGAACGGGCTCGTGCCGCTCGGCGCGTTGCTGATGGAAATCGGCTTCCTGAGCGTGCCTTACCGCTACTGGGCGCGCGGGAATCCGGAGCAGTGGCCGGTGTGGGTGCTGGCGCTCTGCCTGCTGTTCGCGCTCGGGCTGCTGCCGTTGCTGCTGATCTACGCGCGAACCGCCTGGCGTGCGGTCGTGAAGTAACGGAGGCGGCGGCGCGGTTGTGCCATCATGTCAGCACCGACAGCCGCCAGGAGACGGTCGTGGAAATTCATTCGCAGTGGACCTTCGATTGCCGGCCCGAGCATGTCTGGCCGCATTTCCTCCATGCCCGGATGGACGACACGCGGCCGTTGCTGTTCCGCCTCGGCGTGCCGAAGCCGGTCAGTTGCCGCGTGCTCGAAGGCGTGCCGGCGATCGGCAACACGCGGCAGTGCACGACCGATCGCGGCACCATCGACCAGCGGATCCTCGTGCTCGACGAGAATCGCCGGCTGCGTTACCGGATGGTGGCGTCGACGGTGTGGTGCCGCGACTGGGTCGGGCTGCTCGAGGACGAATTCACGCTGACACCGATCGAAGGCGGCAGGACACGCGTCGAACGGCGCACCGTGTTCAGCGCGCGCGGCCTCCTCAGGCCGGTTCGGCAGATCGGTCTGTGGCTCGCGTTGCAGCAGGCGCACCGGTATGCGGCCCGCAACTGGCGGCGCCTCGCGATGGCGGCGCAGGGGCAGGCGGTCGCGATGGCGCTGGCGCGCTAGGGACCTGACGGCTTCCGGCAGTGCCTTGGTCGGGGCGCTCGAGAAAGCGCAACGCGGTCAGTTTGCCTTCGACAAGACGCAGCGGGGATGACATAGGGGTACGCGGCCGCAACGGGACAGGGTTGGCGGAGTCTACCAGTCGTCTGACTAGACGCGCGACGCGCCCGATTCGCCCGACGCGCCGTTCCGCCGGCCCTGCAGCGCGGCCGGCAGCGCGCCGCGATCGCGCCCCGAACCCGGCCTCAACCCGGGCAGCCTAGCCGGTCCGCGAGTTCGTTCAGATCCTTGACGTCGAAGTCCCACGCATCGTCGGCTTTCAGATCGGTCGTCTGGCCGGGCCCGTGTTCGGTCGGCCGCAGCACGAACGCGGTCGACAGCCCCTGCCGGCGCGCGGCCGCGAGATCGCCGTTGTGCGCGGCGACCAGGCACAGCTCGGCCGGCTCGACGCCGAGAATCTCGACGGTGTCGCTGTACACCTGCGGCGACGGCTTGTACGCGCGGACGACTTCGGCGCCGAGAATCGCATCCCACGGCAGCCCCGCGCGTTTCGCGACGTCGACCATCAGCCGGATGTTGCCGTTCGACAGCGGCGCGATGATGTAGCGCCGCTTCAGCCGTTGCAGCGCCGCGACGGCATCGGGCCACGGGTCGAGGCTGTGCCACGCGAGGTTGAGCGCGTCGATGTCGGCGTCGGGCACGTCGACGATCCCGTAGCGGTCGAGCGTGCGGACGAGGTTCTCGCGGTGCAGCACGTCGAGCCGCACGTAGCGGCGGCGCCCGCTGCGGACTTCTTCCATCGACGGCGAATACTCGGCCCGCCACGCATCGGCGAATTCGAGCGGGTCGAGCGCGGGGGCGTGGCGGTCGAGGAACGCGGCGGCGCCGCGTGCCACGCCGCCTCTCCAGTCGACGATCGTTCCGAAGACATCGAAAACGAGCGCCTTGATTTCGGCAGGGTTCGTCATGGTGATCCAGTGAGGGTCGATCGATGAGGTTACGAATCGCCGTGCCGCCGGATTGCGCGGCGCCGGTTCGATCGACATTGAATCACGGATACGGAAAGACGGTCTGGCCGGCCGTGCGGGCAGCCAGGCGGCGCGGAACGGATGAGGCCGGCCGCGCGCGCGGGTGCGCGCCGCCGGCCGGAAACGTCCGCGGCCGCGCGGGCCGGTCAGTTCTTGTCGTACGAGAACTGGATGCCGGCCGTGCCGCCGGTTTCGATGAACAGATCGATGAAGGCCGGCACGGTGGCGCTGCGCGCCCAGTCGCGCTGCAACTCGCAGAACAGCTGTGCGACGCTGATCATCTGGCCGCCGGCCTGCTCGATGCGGCGCAGCGCCGCGTCGTGCGCGGCAACCGACGTGCCGCCCACCGCGTCGACGACCACGTACACCTCGTAGCCGGCCTTCAGCGCGTCGAGTGCCGGGAACGTCAGGCACGCTTCGGTCCACAGCGCGGTCATGATCAGCTTCTTGCGGCCGGTCGCCTCGACGGCCCGGCGGAACTCCACGTCTTCCCACGAATTGATGCTCGTGCGGTCGTAGGTCGGATGGCCTTCCAGCGCCGCGCGCAGTTGCGGGATCGGCGGCTTGTTCAGGCCGGTCTTCACGTTGACGGTCGAGTGGACGATCGGCAGGCCGTACGCGACGGCCGCCTTCGACGCGCCGACGATGTTGTTGATCAGCAGTTGGCGATCCATCGACGCGATGGAGTTCACCTGGACCGGCTGGTAATCGATGACGATGAACGCCGCATTCTGCGGGGTGAGCAGGTGGTCGTTCGCGGGGTCGCGAATCGGTTCGCTTGCCATGGTTGCCTCCAGAGACAGGGCAGGAAGTGAAGGGGGCCGACGGGCCGGGGCGGTGTGGCAGAGGGCCCTGACCAGAACAGTCCGGGCCACTGCGACGACCTCGATACGCGTCGAATCAAGATGCTATTCGTGCAACAAACGGCGTTCCAGTCCCTTAAAATGCCATCAGTGTTCTATCGGTGGAACAATCATGGATGACCTGAACGACCTCTACTACTTCGTGAAGGTGGTCGAACACGGCGGGTTCACGCAGGCGGGGCGCGCGCTGGACGTCCCGAAATCGACGCTGAGCCGGCGCATCGCGGCGCTGGAGGCGCAGTACGACGTACGGCTGCTGCAGCGCACGACGCGCCGGTTCACGGTGACGGAGACCGGGCGCGAATTCTACGAGCGGTGCCTCGCCGTGCTGGTCGAAGCCGATGCGGCGCGCGAGGTGATCGAGCGCCGGCACGCGGAGCCGCGAGGCATCGTCCGCGTGAGTTGCCCGACCGCGCTGCTCGAATACCGGGTGAGCGAACTGATCGCGCGCTTCATGGCGATTCATCCGCAGGTGCAGGTGCATCTCGAGGCGACGAATCGGCGCGTCGACCTGTTGAGCGAAGGCATCGATCTCGCGTTGCGGGTGCGCTTTCCGCCGCTGGAGGACAGCGATCTCGTGATGCGCATCCTCGGCGACAGCCCGCAGCGGCTGGTGGCCGCGCCGCACTGGCTCGGCGGGCGCGCCGCGCCATCGGATCCTGCCGAACTGGCCGGCGTGCCGAGCCTCGACTGGGGCCCGGCGCGGCATCACGTGTGGCAACTGGTCGGGCCGAACGGCGAGCAGGTGCCATTGCGCCATCACCCGCGCTTCATTACCGACGACCTGCATGCGCTGCGCGATGCGGCGATTCACGGCGTCGGCATCGTGCAACTGCCGTGCATGGTCGTCGAGGACGATTTGCGCAACGGCACGCTGGTCGACGTGCTGCCCGGATGGGCGCCGAAGGGCGGCGTGATCCATGCGGTGTTTCCGTCGCGGCGCGGGCTGCTGCCGCGCGTGCGTCTGTTGATCGACTTCCTGGCCGAACACATCCGCAGGGATTGACGCGCGGCTGCCGCGTTCGGCGTGTTGCCGCCGGGTGTGCCGAGGCGGCCGGGGCCGTGGCCCGGTCTGCGCGTCCCGTTGTGTTCCTTCATCGCATCGAGGCCGTTGCCCCCGGTTAGGGCGTGAGATCGAACCGCCCGGCATCGTCGCGCGCGAATCGCCCGTCGCCCGTCGTGCGTCGCCCATCGCCCATCGGGCGTCGTCGGCTCGCGAGATTCGCGTGTGACGATTCCCGAATCCGGCGCGCAACCTTGCCCGGCCAGCCCTGGCTCGGGTTACTCCGGACGCAATTTTCCGACAACCCGCAATAAGCAGATATCGCTGCATCGGGGCGCTCACTACCATTCGTCGAACGGCTGATGGCCGCGCGGATGGCCGGCCTGCCGGCACGAGATACGGCGCGGCGTCAGTGCCGATGAAACGGAGCGCCGCAATGGAGGAAGGGAGTCTGCGGCAGCGGTGTCGACTCGTCGCGTTGATCGCGACCGTGTCGGCGCTGGTGCTGGCCTACGGTGTCGCGCGACATCTGTCGCACGCGTCGACGAGACCGCCGGATCAACAGGTCTTTTCCGTCGACGTCGATCGGGACAAGGCGCGCTGGGAACGATCCGTGATCGCGATTCGCGAAGGGATGCCGGCGCATATCAACGTGCATTCGCGAGAGGCGGGTGTGCTGATGGCGCATGAAATACCGGGTGCGCTCGCGGCTTGCACCGTCGGAACCGAGCAGTCGATGGACATTCTCCCGGTCGGGATCACCGGGCGCTTTTCGCTGCACTTTCACAGCCGGACCGGCGAGCAGATCGAGGTGGCTGTCATCGAGATATATCCGGACAACTAACGATAAACCGGATCGAAACGAAATTCGAAACGAAATTCGAAATAGGAGGAGGCAAAGATGCGCGTACTGAATCGCCTGGCGATTGCGATATCGCTCGGCACACTCATGCTCGCCGGCTGCGGCGGAGACGACAACGACGTGACGAGCGCGACACCCGCCGTATCGGTGGCGGACTACGTCGTGCCACGGGTGCCCGGCTGCAGCCCGGGCGACACGCCCGAGACCGCGCTGCAAGGGCAGGTGCCGGCCGCGCTGCGCCAGTCCGGATTCGGCGGCTTCAACTGCAACCTGAAGCGCGTCAGCCAGGTTCAGGGCGAGGGCGCGTCGTGGTCGGCCGCGACCTACACCGACCGGCAGGGCCACACCTGCTTCTACCATGCAACGATGGGCGCCACGCCGGCCTTCAACAATCCCGATGCGCCGCCGCGCGTGAACCCGGGCGTGCCGGTGATCGACATCACCGATCCGGCCAAGCCGGTGCGGGTGAGTTCGCTGACGTCCACGGCGATGATCGATCCGTGGGAATCGCTGCGTGTGAACGTGGCGCGCGGCATCCTGGCTGCCGACAACGGGCTCGGTGGCGGTGGCGGCCCGGAGGTCGACCTGTACGACGTGGCGACCGACTGCACGCGCCCGCAGTTGCTTGCCAGTGTTCCCGTCGGCACGGGCGCAGACGGCGGCATCGTGCCATCCACCAAGCAGCTCGGCCACGAAGGCGGGTTTTCTCCGGATGGGTTTACCTACTACGTCGGCGGGGCGTTTACAAAATCCTATTACGCGATCGACCTGACCGTGCCGACCCGGCCGAGGATGATCTCGGCCATCAGTGTGCCGGACCTGGGCATGGGGACCATTTCCCACGGACTGTCGGTGAGCCAGGACGGGAACCGCGCGTACTTCGTCTCGTCGGGGAACGGCGGCACGGCGATCGGCATGAGCGCACCACCGCTGGACAACCCGAATGCGACCGGCGACAACGGATTCTTCGTCATCGACACCAGCGAAGTACAGAGCCGGCGTCCCAATGCACAAATGCACCGGATTGCGACGATGCCGGTGCGGGACGGCAGCATTGCACAACATACGATCTCGTTCTCCGTGGCGGGCAAGCCCTATCTGATCGAGGTCGATGAAGGCGGCTCGGGCGGGCTTCAGGATCCGGGCGCCACTGCCGTGAAGGCCGCGTGCAATGCCGGCGTGGCACCGTTCCCGATGGGGCACATCTACGACATGTCGAACGAAGCCGCGCCGCAGCTCGTCTCCGAACTGCGACTCGAAACGCACGCCGTGCAGAACTGCAGCAAGGTGATTCCCGACATTCTCGGCCTTTCCACGTTCACGTACGGGTCGCACTACTGCAGCGTCGACAACCGGGAGAACGCCACCGCGCTCGCGTGCAGCTACTTCAACTCCGGCGTGCGCGTGTTCGACATTCGCGATCCGGCAAAGCCGAAAGAGATCGCGTACTACAACCCGCCTTCGGCCAAGTCGCCCGGCGCCGGTTCCGCACACCTGATGTTCGGCCAGTACCGCCCGGGCGGCCCGGACTGGTGTGCGTCGCGTCTCGATTTCGACTTCGACCGCCATCTGCTGACGACTGCCTGCCAGGACAACGGGCTGCTCGTGCTGTCGTTCGAAAACGGCGCGTGGCCGTTTCCCGAAAGCACCAAAGCGACGGAGATCGGCAATTGACGCATAGCAGACAGGTTGCTCGCGGGTCATCGCGTGAAGCGGTCGCAACCGGCAGGGCAGGCGCGCGAGGCCGCGCCCGGCGCAATCCGGGCGTTGCCGCGCTGGCCTTGCTGGCGGCGCTCGCGATGCCGCTGACGTGCTCGGGGTTCGAAGCGGACGTGCACTTCGGTCTCACGTTCTGGCTCGCGACGCAGGCGGGGTTTGCGTCCGGCGAGGCCGACGCGATTGCGCTCGCCGACCAGCGGATGGATGCAGGCTCGATCGAATACATGACGTCGCTGCTGCAGTTTGCCTGCCTGTCGCGCTTCGCGCCCGATGCGCAGGATACCCAGGCGGCGCACTATCCGAGCGAGACCCGCGTGCCGGCCGCGTCGGCCGCCCGGATCGTGGTGCCGGACGGCCCGGCGTCACGGTCTTCGGTCGATGCCACGCTGCGGCGCGCCGAGGGTCGCAACGCGGCTTTCATGCTGGGCGAGTTCGGCCGGTCGCTGCATGCGCTGCAAGACGCGTGGGCGCATCAAGGCACGCCGTCGGTACCGGACTGGCGCCGCTACGGCATCGAATGCGCCGCCGGCCTGGCGATGGCCGCGCCGCTTGAGCGCGGTGGTCCGTCCGGCCACGCTGCCGAGATGACCTGGCGCTGGCCCGTCGATACGGAGGCGATGGCGAAGTCGACGTATCTCCAGATGACTCGTTATCCGAAGATAAACGGCGTGTCGAGAAACGCGCGCTCGTGGGAGCAGGTCCGGCCGATGCTCGCCGGTTTCATCGACGCGCGAACCAAGCACGCGAAATCCGGCTGGTTCGTCTCGAACGGCCTGAAGGACACGTCGTTTCTCGACGGCACGAGCCTGCCGGACGGCCCCGCGTGGCAGGCGGTTCGCTGGCACGGCCGGCGCGACGTGCCGAAGCCGGTCGCGCCGACCGAGCAGCCCGGCGTCGACAAGGGGCTCGTCGATTTCTACGCACGCTTCTTCAGCGACTGGGTCACGACATCGCCGGTGGACAAGCGCTGGCTGCCCGCGCTGGCTACCGGCCACGCCGGCAAGCCAGACGGCCCGCTGGTCGAGCAGTTGACCGGCTGGCGCTTGCGGGATCACGGCACCTATCTCGCGATCGGGACACCCTCGCAGCCGACGGGAAGCATCGGCGCGAGCGTGCGCAACCGCGCGTCGTTCGCGGTCTTCAAGTCGTTGAACGATGCGGTGCTGCCGCTCATCGTGGAGGGCGACAAGCCGTCACCGATCCTGCCGTTCCTGGTTTTTCCGCTGCCCGATTCGGCCGACGGAAACAAGCGTGCCGTCGCGCTGATCAAGCTGCTGGATGCGCCTTACGACACGATCGGCGTGGTGTCGGAGCAGCGCAGCGGGGCCGGCTGGAAGGTCACGGGACTGATTTCGTCTTCCGATTACTGATATGCGCGACGACTTCGAAGATGGTGCGCGTGGCACGACACCCCCCGTCGACAACGGGGTACCGCGCCGCAACGCGTGGCGGGCCCCGGGGGGGGCGGCGCTTCTCGCTTGCGCGCCGACCTGCGCGGATGCGCATGCGTGGAATATTCCGTACTACCTGCCGGTGCCGTTGTGGCTCTATGCGTACGCGGCCACCGGCACGCTGGTGGTGTCCTTCATGATCCTGGCGTTCGCATCGGGCGCGCGCATTCCGGACACGCGCGCGCCGGCGATCCGATGGCGGCGGGAAGGGCGGATACCGGCCGTGGCGCTCGCAGCGGGGCAGGCCGCGAGCATGGGCTTCGTCGTCCTGCTGATCGTGTCGGGCCTCGCCGGCACCCAGAACCCGTTCGTCAACCTCAGCATGTCGGGATTCTGGCTCTGGTTCTATCTTGGGTCGATCTACGTCAGCGCGGTGTTCGGCGACCTCTATGCGTTCACGAACCCGTTTGCGTTGCTGCTGCGGATCGTGGCGCGCGGCGTCCCGGCATTCGACAGGGGCCGGTATCGCTACCCGCGGGGCTTCGCATCGTATCCCGCGCTGCTCGTGTATGTCGCCCTCATCGCGCTGGAGCTGTTCGGCACGGCACGGCCGCGAGACGCCAGCCTGTTCCTTGCCGGCTACGCGATCTATGCGCTGGCCGGTTCGTTCTGCTTCGGCCGCGACGTGTGGCTCAGGCATTTCGATGCGTTCGGCATCCTGTGCGGATTGTGCGCACGACTGTCGCCGCTCGAGTGGCGTCGCGTGTCGGCGCGCGAAATCGGCATCAGGCTGAGGAATCCGGTCGCTGGTATGGCATCGGAACCGCCGTTCGACACCAGCGTCGTGATCTTCCTGTCGTTCATGCTGTCGTCGACGGCCTACGACGGCTTGCGCGATACGGCCGTCTGGAACACCTTCTTCTGGCGCGGCATCTATCCGCTGATCGTCGCGGTGTTTCCGGCGCTGAAAAACGACTACGCGATCGCAGGGGAACTCGTGCTCGCCGGGCAGTGGGCCACCTTTGCCGCGGTCGGGATGGCCTACCATGGCCTGTTCCGGGGTTTCTGCGCGCTCGGCGCGGCGGGATCGCGTTCGACGCTGGATGGCCACGCGTTTGCGCGGCAGTTCTGCCTGTTGCTGTTGCCGATCGCGCTGTTCTACAACGTGTGTCACTACTTCACGCTGTTCATCGACCAGGGGCGGCAGATCGTTTCACTGCTGTCCGATCCACTCGGGATCGGCTGGAACCTGCTGTCGATCGACCCGGCGCAGGTCGCGCCGACCGCGCTCCTGATCAACGTCGGCTATATCTGGCATGCGCAGGTCCTGCTGATTCTCGCCGGCCATGTGCTGAGCGTGGTCGTGACGCACGCGATCGCCGTCCGTCATCGCGTGCTGGCCGGCACCGTGGTGCGCAACCAGTTGCCGTTGCTGGTGCTGACGATCGTGCTGACGGTCAGCGGCCTGTGGATTCTGTCGCTGCCGCTCGCGTGACGTTCGCGGCACGCGGCTTGAGCCCGGACGGCGAGCATCCCCACCGTTTGCGGAACGTGGCCGAGAAGTGGCTCGTGGTCGAAAAGCCGCACGCGAGCGCGGCCTCGGTCACATCGCATCGGCCGCGTTCGATCAGGTCTCGGGCGGCTTGCAGCCGGGTCTCGACGATGTACTGATGCGGCGTCACCCCGTTGGCTTTCTTGAAGTTCCGGATGAACGAATACAGGTCGCCGGGATAGTCGACCGCTTCGGCCAGCGTCACGAGCGTCAGCGGATCGCGGAAATTGTCGCGGATGTACTCGACGGCCCGCCGCATCCCGTGCGCATGCGTGTACTCGCGGGTCTTGCGCGTCGACTCGAGATACGACATGCGGCCGAGCGCGGCTGCACCCAGGGTTTCGACATAGGTCGGCCCCGAAGGCATCCCCGCGACCGCATCTTCATGGATGCTCCTGATGATCTGCACGAGCAGATCGTCGTTCACGTCGAAGCGGGGCACGGCCGGCGTGCCGGGCAGCAGGCCGGACCGGGCCAGCCAGGACACATCGAAGTGGACGGCGAGCCACTCGATGTCGTTCGACCACCGGCTGGAACACCCGAAGCCGGGCGGCACGTAAGTCAACGGCGTGCGCATCACGTGCGGGGCCCAGCCGTTGCCGTCCGTGCGCATTTCGAATCCGGTCGGCATCTGCAGGTGCAACGCGAAGACCGGCTCGGTCGTCTCGAGATCGATCAGCTCCGACGCTTCCGCGATGTAATGATCGATCGCCACGACCCCGCGCGACGGCGTCGCCAGCTGCCTTTTCCAGCCCGCCGGCGGGTGCCAGTTCGACCGGCGTCCGTCGGGGTGTTTCGCACACAAATAACGCATCGTTGGCCGGTTCTGCATGCCTGTTCCCTTCATGTTGCCCGGATACGGGCGAAGCACGCGCTCGCCGCGATGATCCGCCTTGGAGAATCAGCACACTGTAGGGCGTCACGCTTACTCGATGCTTACCTGTCCCGGACGACGATGAAAAGCGGCGCCCCGCGTGCGGTCGAACGGCGCGACCGCAGGGCAGGGGATCGCTGGACGCGGAATCGTCCGATGTTTGCCGGTGCCGGAAGACGCGCGGCCGCCTTCCATGTCCCTTGCGGATCTGCACCTGTACCTTGTCGTCGCGGATCGGCATGACGTCGGGACGGTCGTCGCCGACATCGCGGTGGCGGCCGTGGCGCCACCGTCCGGGCCGATGGAATCGGTGTCATGGCAGACCAACCGCGCGGTGGCCGAGCAGTCGCCGTGTCTGTTCGTGCAGTCGGCCCGCGCGCGCGAGTCTTTCGGCAAGCTGACTGCCGGCGGCAAGCGCCGCACCGACCGCGCGTAACCCCTGATGCGCACGGATCCCCGGCGTGTCACGGATTGGTGTTAAATAGTTTTCGGCGCGCGTTGGCACCGCGCGTTTCACGGGGCGCACCGGGCATCGGCGTAAACCCGGGGCGAAAAACGGCACGAAGGATCGAAAACGAATCGGGCGCATCAGACCCGATCGGACCGACGGCAGGATTCATCTTGAATACCGAACCGCAAAGTTCTCGTTACAGTCTCGGGCTCGCGGCGGAAGTGCTTGCGTCCGAGCAAAGCGTGCTGAGACTGATCACGCGCAACACACCGCTGCCGGAGCTGTTGGTCGAAGTCTGCCGGCGTGCCGAGGCTTTGCTCGGCGAGGGCGCGTCATGCACGATCCTGCTGCTCGATCCCGACGGCGTGCACGTGCACGTCGGCGCCGCGCCGTCGTTGCCCGCGCAGTACAGCGCGGCGATCGAAGGCGCGTCGATTGGCCCTGCGGCCGGCTCGTGCGGCACGGCGATGTACCTGCGCCGGATGGTCGCCGTCGAAGACATCGAAACCGATCCGCTCTGGGCCGACTACCGTTCGGTCGCGTTGCCGCTGGGCTTGCGCGCCTGCTGGTCGGTGCCGTTCCTCGACGATACCGGCGCCGTGCTCGGCGCGTTCGCCGTCTATCACCGCACGCCGCGTCGGCCGGGCGACGAGGAAACCGCGTTGTTGCGCGATATCGGCAACAGCGTGGGCCTCGCGGTACACCAGGACCGGATCGCGCGACAGCTCGCGCGCAGCGAGGAACATCACCGGCTCGTGGTTAACAGCCTGCACGAAGGGATCCTCGTCGTGTCGCGCGATGGCGTCGTGGTCGCGAGCAACCCGAGCGCGAACCGGATGATGCGCGTGCACGGCGACCTCGTCGGCCGCCGGCTGTCGACGGTGATCCTGCGCAAGCTGCACGAGGACGGCTCGCCGATCGCGCCCGACGAATGGCCGAGCCGGCGCGCGCTCGAGACGGCCACGCCGATGCTCGACTACACGGTCGGCTTCGGCCTCGCGGACGGCGACGTCATCTGGGTACGCGGCAACGCGGTGCCGATCGTGAAGCCGGGCGGCAAGCAGGCCGACTCGGTGCTCGTGTCGTTCAACGACATCGGCCCCGTGCGCGAAGCGCAGCAGCAGTTGCGCTACCTGGCGACGCGCGATGCGCTGACGGGCCTCTACAACCGCCGCTGGCTCGGCGACCGCATGCGCGAGCTGTTCGGCGGACACGATGCGGCGGGCGGGCCTGCACGCGTCGCGATCCTGTTCATCGATCTCGTCGGCTTCAAGAAGGTCAACGACACGGCCGGCCACGAAGCGGGCGACGCGCTGCTGCGCAGCGTCGCCGCACGGCTCTCGGCCTGCGGGGGCGGCCAGTATGCGCTCACGCGGGTGGGCGGCGACGAGTTCGTGATCCTCGTCGAGGACTGCGCCGATCCCGACCGGCTCGCGGTGCTCGCGCGCGAGGTGATCGATGCGATCGCGAAGCCGTTCGCGATCGCGAACAACGAATACTGGCTCGGCGTGTCGATCGGGATCAGCGTCGCGCCGCGCGACGGCGACGACGCCGTCACGCTGATGCGCAACGCCGATTCGGCGATGTACGACGCGAAGCAGCGCGGCCGCAACCACTTCACGTTCTTCACCGCGCAGCTCAACCTGCGGCTGCAGCGCCGCTTCGCGATCGAGCAGTCGCTGCGGCGCGCGCTCTCGTCGGACATGCTGCGGCTCGCGTATCAGCCCGTCGTCGACGCGCGCAGCGGCCGCACGGTCGGCGCCGAAGCGCTACTGCGCTGGACGAGCCCCGAGCTTGGGCCGATGTCGCCGACGGAGTTCATTCCGGTCGCAGAAGATACGGGGCTGATCGTCGCGATCGGCCAGTGGGTGCTCGAAACCGCGTGCCGGCAGGCGGCCGAATGGCGCCGCACGATCGCGCCCGACCTGATGCTGGCCGTCAACCTGTCGCCGCGGCAGTTCCACGAGGGGCTCGTCGAATCGGTCGATCGCTGCCTCGCGCAGACGCGGCTCGATCCGTCCGCGCTCGAACTCGAGATTACCGAAGGACTGCTGATGAACGACACGGACACCGTGCTGCCGATGCTCGAGGCGCTCACGGACATGAACGTGCGGATCTCGGTCGACGATTTCGGCACCGGTTATTCGTCGCTCGCGTACCTGAAGCGCTTTCCGCTGCACAACCTGAAGGTCGACCGCTCGTTCGTGTCGGGCGTGCCCGATCATCACGATTCGGTGGCGATCACGCAGGCCGTGGTCGCGATGGCGCATTCGCTCGGGATGAAGGTCACGGCCGAAGGCGTCGAGACGCAGGCGCAGTCGTGGTTCCTGCAGCAGATCGGCTGCGACATGCAGCAGGGCTATCTGTTCAGCCGCCCGCTGGATCCGAACGACTACGCGCGCCGGCTCGGCGCCGTGTGATCGCGGCGTGCTCGGCGTTCAGCGTTCGGCGTTCAGTCGATGCGCGGCGCGCCGAAGCCGCCGAAGCCGCCGAAGCCGCCGGGGCCCGGCGTCGTCGGCGTCGCATCGATCTCGACGCGGTTCTTGCCTTCGTGCTTCGCGCGATAGAGCGCGCGGTCGGCCGCTTCGATCAGCAGGGTCGTCGGCAGGCCGGGCATCGGCACGATGCTCGCGCCGCCGATGCTGATCGTCACGGTGTTGCCGGTCGATGACTGCGCGTGCCGCAGCCGCAGCGCCTCGACCGCGAGGCGGATCTTCTCGCCGAGCAGCCGCGCGGCGCCGGGCGACGTGGCCGGCATCACGACCGCGAATTCCTCGCCGCCGAAACGCGCGGCGAGATCGCCCGACTGGCCGAGGCAGCGCTCGATGGTCGACGCGATCTGCTTGAGTACGCTGTCGCCCGACACGTGGCCGTACGTGTCGTTGTACAGCTTGAAATTGTCGACGTCGATCATCAGCAGCGACAGCTCGCTGCGCTCGCGCGTGCCGCGCCGCCATTCGGCGGCGAGGTATTCGTCGAGATAGCGCCGGTTCGACAGCCCGGTCAGGCCGTCCGAATGCGTGAGGCGCCGCAGCTCGAGATTGGCCTCGAGCAACTGCTGCTGCGATTGCCGCAGCGCGCGGTATGCCTCGTCGCGCTGCAGCAGGTTCATGTACGAGCGCGAGTGGTAGCGCACCCGCGCGACGAGCTCGATGCGGTCGGGCAGCTTCACGAGGTAGTCGTTCGCGCCGGCCGCGAACGCGGCGCTCTTGATCGTGGGCTCTTCCTGCGTCGACAGCACGATGATCGGCACGTCGCGCGTCGCCGGATTCGTCCGGTACGCTTTCACGAGGCTCAGCCCGTCGGTGCCGGGCATCACGAGGTCCTGCAGGATCACGGTCGGCCGCGTCTCGATCGCGGTGGCCATCGCGTCGTCCGACCGCGGGCAGTAATGAAAATCGATCCCTTCCTCGTCGACGAGCGCGCGCCGCACGGCTTCCGCGACGATCGTCTGGTCGTCGACCAGCAGCACCATCGCCGGCACGTCGGCGGGCGGCGTGTAGGGGCCGCCTGGCGGGCGAGTCAGGTCAATGGTCATGGTCGATGCGGGTTGTTGCGAGGGCAGGCATGGGTGTTGCGCGGGCTCATCGGGCTCAGATCCGCGCGAGCGCCGCCAGCTCGCCCGCGATGCGCCCGAGCGGCAGGATCGCGCGCGCCGCGCCGAGCGTCGCGGCCGCCTTCGGCATGCCGTACACGGCGCTCGTCGCCTCGTCCTGCGCGATCGTATGGTAGCCCTTCATCCGCAGCGCCTTCAGGCCGATCGCGCCGTCGCGGCCCATCCCCGTGAGCAGCACGCCGATCACGCGGCCGGGCCAGTGCTCGGTCAGGCTGTTGAAGAAGACGTCGACCGACGGGCGATACGGCGTGGCGGCCGGCTCGCGCGTGTATTCGAGCGTGCCGGCGCGCGTGATGCGCAGGTGGTCGTCGGTCGCGGCCAGCAGCGCGACGCCCGGTTGCGGGCGGTCGCCTTCGCGCGCGACGCGCACGGCGAGCGGGGTCTGGCCATCGAGCCATTGCGCCATGCCTTCGGCGAACGCACGGTCGACGTGCTGGACGATCACGATCGGGGCATTGAAATCGGCCGGCAGGCCGCCGAGGACCGACGCGAGCGCGCCGGGGCCGCCGGCCGACGCGCCGATCGCGACCAGCGGGCCGCCGCCGGTGCGAGGGGGCGTGCCGGCGAGGCGCGAGCCGCCGGGTGCGTCGAGCAGGCGGCCGATCTGGTCGATCTTCGCGAGCAGCAGTCTGGTCGTGTCGCCGGCCGCGCCGTCGCCGAACCGCGGCGTATCGACCGCGTCGAGCGCGCCGGCGCCCATCGCCTCGAACACGCGCCACGCATTCGCGCCGATGCAGCTCGTCACGATCAGGATCGCGCACGGTCGTTCGGATCGCATGATCCGCCGCGTCGCTTCGATCCCGTCGAATTTCGGCATGATCAGGTCCATCAGTACGACGTCGGGCGGCTGTGCGGCGCACAGCTCGACGGCTTGCGCGCCGTCGGTCGCGACCCACAGCACGCGGTGCTCGGGCCGTCGCGCGATCGCGCGGCGCATCGCCTCGACGGCAAGCGGGAGGTCGTTGACGATGCCGATGTTCACAAGCGGAATTCTCCGGTCGGTTCGTAATGTTGGAGGTGGGCCGGGTTCATGGAAGGGGCTGCCTGTTCGGCGCCGCCGGGCGGCATCGGCGGCCGGACGGCATGGCATTCTTTTCGGTTGGCGACGCCCCGCATGCTGTCATGCGGCGCGGGCGGCGGCAATCGAAAAATTTGCGCATTGCGCCGTTTCAGTGCGTTTCCTCCATGGCTGCGCAGTGTTTCGGGCGGGCAAAGGGCACGGGCCGACGAAGCGGACATGTTACCGTGGCGCCTTCGACAACAAGCATGGCCGCCACGCAGCATGGGGTACGGAAAGAGAGACCGTGACATCAGCGCCACGTATTGCCGCAGCTATCTGGTGACGCTCGGTGCTGCCTTCGCGGGCGGCAGCGCGTTTGTCCTGTCTGCCGCGCCGGCGGGCAACTGGCCGGGGTGGGGCATCGGGCTGCTCGCCGCGTTTCTGATCGGCGGCGTGCTGCTGGTTGCAATCGGACTGTTCGGCTCCGAGCGGTTCGTGCGCCGTTGCGCGGAAACGGCGTCGGGGCACGAGGCCGCGCTGATCGTCATGGCGGTCGCTTATCCCGTGTATCTTCTGCTGCGCCTGGTCTACGACAGGCGCTAGTGCAGTGTTCCGTTCTGTTTGGAACTTAAGCGACTGTTGGCGCGAATGACCTTCTGCAAGATGTCGCGCGC
>NZ_CABVQC010000101.1 GCF_902499175.1 Burkholderia aenigmatica | reverse complement strand
GCGCGCGACATCTTGCAGAAGGTCATTCGCGCCAACAGTCGCTTAAGTTCCAAACAGAACGGAACACTGCACTAGCATCCAGCGCCGCGTGATCGAGCGCGCGCCGTCCGCGCCGATCACGAGATCGGCGTCGACGCGCTCGCCGTTGTCGAACGCCAGCGTGACGCGATCGGCATGCTGCGCGAGATCGGTCAGCCGATGGCCGAGATGGATGGATTCGAGGCCGACCGCCTTCGACAGCACGGCCTGCAGATCCGCGCGATGCACGCCCCAGTACGCGCCGCCGAATTGCCGGCGATAGTCGGGGTCGCCGCGATGATGGCCGATCACCGCGCCGCTGCGGCCGTCGCGATAAACGAGCCCCGGGATGTCCGCGCACACCGCGTCGAAGGCCGCCCGCAAGCCCATGCGCTCGTAGAAGCGCGTCGCGTTGGCCGACAGCGCGACGGCTGCGCCGACTTCGCGCAACACCTCCGTCTGTTCGTAGAGCTGCGCGTCGATGCCGTGCTCGCGCAGCGCGAGCGCGAGCGTCAGGCCGCCGATCCCGGCGCCGACGATCGCAATCTTCAGGTTCGTCTGCATGATGAAGGTGTCTCCGATGTTCCGATGTGAGATCTGCGGCTCGCGCAGCGGTCATGTCGATTGCATGGCCGTGTCGGTATTTTCAGGAGCGGACTTTCATCCCGCAATAAAATGACTGGAATCTGCTTCATCACTGGAAGCAATGAATCCGGCAAGGCGAAACCCATGGAACTGAGCGATATCGACCTCAATCTGCTGCTGCTTTTCCAGCGGCTGATGCAGGAGCGGCGCGTATCGAGCGTCGCCGAGCAGATGAACATGAGCCAGCCGGGCGTGAGCAACGCGCTCGCGAAGCTGCGCCGCCGGCTCGGCGATCCGCTGTTCGTGCGCGGGCCGGGCGGCGTGGTGCCGACGCCGTTCGCGCTCCGTCTCGCGGAACCCGTGTCGCACGCGCTCGCGACGCTGCATGCCGCGCTCAATCCCGAGACCGGGTTCGATCCGCTGCGCGCCACGCGCACGCTGACGATCGGCATGACCGATATCGGCGAAGTCGTGTTCCTGCCGGCGCTGCTCGAACACCTGTCGCAAGCGGCGCCGGGCATCGCGCTCAATACCGTGCGCAACACGAGCGTCAACCTCGGCGACGAAATGGCCGACGGCCGCGTCGATCTCGCGATCGGCCTGCTGCCGCAGCTCAAGGGCGGTTTCTACCAGCGCCGGCTGTTCGATCAGCGCTATGTGTGCCTGTTCCGGCGCGGGCATCCGCTCGAGGACGCGCCGCTGACGGTCGACGGGTGGCGCAATGCCGAGCATCTGGTCGTCGTGTCGGCCGGCACCGGTCACGGGCAGGTGGACGAATGGCTGAAGCGCCGACGCGTGACGCGCCAGGTGCGGCTCACGGTGCCGCATTTCATGAGCGTGGGCTACATCCTGCAGCGCACCGACCTGATCGCGACGGTGCCCGAGCATCTCGCGCAGCAGCTCGCCGCGCCGTTTTCGCTGGGCTGGCGCGCGTTGCCCGTCACGCTGCCGGGTGCGCCAATTCACATGCTCTGGCATACGCGGGTCAATCAGGACGAAGGGAACCGGTGGCTGCGCGACGTGGTCGTCGATCTGTTTGCGGAGACGGGCACGCGGGCAAGGAAGACCGCACCGGGCAGGAAGAAGTAGTCGAGGTCGTCGCACTATCGCGCGTGCTTTACGATATCGCGTGAACCGCTGCGCCACGCATTTCGACTACATTGCCGAAGTGGCCCGGTCATCGTTCATCCGCAGCCTCACCCGTCACTCAACCCGCAGGAAATCAAGCCATGTCTGTCTCGAAGTCGAAGAAATTCGCAGCTGTCACGGGCGCCGGCTCCGGCATCGGTCGCGCAGCGGCCATCGCGCTCGCCCAGGCGGGATTCACCGTCGCGCTGCTCGGGCGCAAGGAGGCGTCGTTGCGCGAAACGCAGGACGCGATCCAGGCCGCCGGCGGCGACGCGCAAGCGTTTCCTGCCGACGTCACCGACGAAGCATCGGTCGACCATGCGTTTGCGCAGATCGCACAGCAGTTCGGCCGGCTGGACGTGCTCTTCAACAATGCCGGCCGCAATGCGCCGCCGGTTTCCCTCGACGAATACGATTTCGATGTGTGGAACAGCGTCGTCGCGACGAACCTGACCGGCGTCTTTCTGTGCGCGCGGGCCGCATGGCGCCTGATGAAAGCGCAAACGCCGCAGGGCGGCCGGATCATCAACAACGGTTCGATCTCTGCACATGCGCCGCGCCCCGATACGATCGCGTACACGGCCACCAAGCACGCGGTGACCGGGATCACCAAGTCGCTGGCGCTCGACGGCCGCCGCTACAACATCGCGTGTAGTCAGATCGACATCGGCAACGCGGCAACGTCGCTTACGGACCGGATGACGCAAGGCGTCCCGCAGGCCGACGGCAGCCTCGCGCCTGAGGCGCGCATGGACGTCACGCATGTCGCGAACGCGATCGTCCAGATGGCGAACCTGCCGCTGGACACGAACATCCTGAACATGACGATCATGGCGACGGCCATGCCGTTCGTGGGACGCGGATAAACGCTGCGGACATGGCCGTCGCCTGAAGGCGCAACGCTGCTCGTCGTGCTGACGCCGCCGGGCCAACGCCGGCGAAGCCGCCGTCGCCGTAACCCGGCGCCTTCCGTCAGCCGGTCCTGGCTTTCTTGGCCGTGGCCGGCGGCTTGACGATGACGAACTGACGGCGATCCTTGCCCCTGATCCAGAGCGGCGCATTACCGCGCCCGCTCCACTCCTTCCCGCTCGCCGGATCGCGATAGCGCGCCGGCAACACTTTCACGATGTACGAACCCCGGCTGCCATTGCGGCCGACCAGGTCGCGATGCTTGATCGCGTAGGTATCCATCAGCGAGTGAACCTCCGCGATCGCATCGACACGTTCGCGCGCGCGTGCGCGCTCGATTTCCTCGTCCAGTTCGGCCAGCTCGACTACGAGCTGTGCATAGGTCTTGCTCGCGCTCATCTTCTGCTTCCTGCCCCGCATCCGCATGCTAACCGGCATGATTCGTATGACTAACTGACTGTTTCACGTCGCCCCGTGACGACGGCATTCACTCGATCGGCAAACGGCTCGCGTCGGTGCAACGAAGCACGCGACACGAGGGCAACGACACGCCGCCACACACCGGCACACAGTGCGTGCCCCCGCGACGGCACGATCGCCCGCCCGAAACGATCCCCGCTCGGACATCCGGCGACACAATCGCGCCCTGCATTTCACATATCAAGTGATATTTGAAATGCAATCGTAATGGTATCTATCTTAAATATCAACTGATATCCTGCCTGCCATGAACATGGCCCCCCTTCCCCCGCGGCTGAGTCGCGAAGAAAGCCGCTTGCAGACCCGCGCCCATTTGCTCGCCGCGGCAAAGCGGCTGTTCGTCGACCGCGGGTTCGGCGCCACGTCGCTCAGGGATATCGCGGCCGAGGCCGGCTATACGCAGGGTGCGTTCTATTCGAACTTCGCGAGCAAGGAGGCGTTGTTCATCGAACTGATGCGGGAGCGCTCGAAGACGCAAGTGGCCGCGATCGCCCAGGCGCTGAGCGACCCATCCGCGTCCGGGGAGGACATCCTGAATGCACTGGATGTCTGGTCGCGGACCGTCGATGCCGAGCCCGAGTGGTCGGTGCTGGGCGTCGAGTTCAAGCTTCTGGGGCGGCGCAACCCCGCTTTTGCCATCGCGTCGCAGGCATTGCTGGATGCCCATTGCGATGGCCTCGCCTATTGCATCGAACAGATTTTCGCGCGGCTGAAGAAGGTGCCGCCCGAACCGCCGACCGTCCTCGCCATTGCGTTCATGGGGCTCTCGCAGGGCCTGTCGCTGCAGCAGTCGATCCTGTCCGAGGTGCCGATCGGGCACATGATCATGGTGTTCCTGCGCAGCCTGCTGGCCACGGCCGCGCCGGTGCGCTGACCGGAAAGGTCGCGCGCGACCCGGCAGCGACCGGCTCCGCGGCGGAGCCGGATCGCGCGTGACACCATTCGACCCGTTGCGGCCGTTCGGCATACGCGATGACGCCCGTGTCCGGGCAGTGCCGCCGCGCCGTTCACGAACGCCGCGATGCCGCAACGACGCGCCGGCTGCGGACGGCCGGCGTCACGCGCGCAGGATCTCCTCGGCAACCTGTTCGAACGGCACGCGCCCTTGTCGAAGCTCGACCGTGTCGTCGCTCCCGAAGTCGATGTGACCGCTGTTCAGCCCGCGATTCAGTTCGATGAATCCATCGATTGCCGCGGTCGAGAACGGATTCATCGCGAGTACCCCGGCCCACGCGGACGGCTCGAGCGCCACCGGCCGCACCGGTCGATTCAGCGCACGCGCAAAGATCGCCGCGATGTCGCCGGGCGAATACGCCATCGGCCCTGCCAGGCCGATCTTCCGGATGCCCGCCCAGTCTTCACGCAAAAGATCCGCCGCGATGCGGCCGATATCCTCGGTTGCGACCATCGGAATCGCGCGCTCGACCGGCACGAGCAGGCTCGGCAGAATACCTTGCGTGCGAACCGGATCGACGACGCGCGCCCAGTTCTCCATGAAATACGCCGCGCGCAGGAACACGACCGGAATGCCCAGTTCCGCCAGTCGTTGCTCGGCCGTGCGATTGGTCGCGATCACGCCGGTGCCGTCCGGCCGATCCGCGCCGACCGACGACAGCAGCACGAGTTTCGGCAAGCCCGCCGCGCGCACCGCGTCGGCGACGGCACGTGCCGTCACGTCCGCGTGTTCGAACAGGTTTTCCAGCGCATAGTTGGGCGGCTTGACCAGATACGCGCCGCGCGCGCCGGCGAATGCACGCGTCAAGGCCGCGGCGTCGGCCAGATCCGCGACCGCCACTTCCGCGCCCTGCGCCGCCCAGCGCGCCGCCTTCGCGCGATCGCGCACGACCACGCGCACCGCGACGCCCGCATCGATCAGGGCCTGGGCCGCGACGGCTCCCGTGCGCCCGGTGACACCCGTAACAACGAACATGTGTTCTCCCGTCAGACGCTCCACCCGTTGGAGCGATGACTTCGATGATGTAGGCTGGCATCACATAACTCAAATGCATACCAATCATGTCCAGCATGCACGAAGTGGATTTGCGCGCCGTCGATCTCAACCTGCTCAAGCTGCTCGATGCATTGCTCAAGGAGCGCAGCGTCACACGGGCCGGCGCCCGGCTCGGCCTGACGCAGCCGGCGGCAAGCCGCGCGCTGGGCCGCCTGCGCACGCTGCTCGACGATCGCGTCGTCGTGCGCACGCCGAAGGGGCTGGAGTTCACGCCGCGCGCGGCGTCGCTCGCGTTGCGCGTGTCGCGTGTGCTGACGGAAGCGGCCAGCATCGTCGCGCCGGCCGTATTCGATCCGGCTACCGCGCGCGGACAGTTTTCGATCGCGAGCCTCGATCACATGGCGCTGACGCTGATCCCTGACGTGAATGCGCGGCTGGAGCAGCGCGCGCCCGGCATGGATCTCGACGTGCCGCCGTCACGCGGCAACAACGTCGAACTCGTGGTGGACGGCACGGCCGGTATCGCACTCGGCGCGTTCGACGACGACACCCTGCCGGCCGGCATCTATCGTCGCAAGCTCTACGACGACAGCCTGGTCTGCCTCGTCCGCAACGGACATCCGGCGCTGTCCGCGCGGCTGACGCCGAAGCGCTTCGCGGCGCTGTCGCACGTGCTGGTGACGATCGGCGGCCGCGGTGGCGAGCGGGTCGACGCGGCCCTCGCGCAGCAAGGGCTGCAGCGGCGAATCGCGATGCGGTTGCCGCATTTTCTGGTGGCGCCGATGGTGGTCGCGAAAAGCGACATGACGCTGGTGCTGCCGCGCCGTCTCGCGCGGCACGTCGCGCAGTCGATGCCGGTCACGCCGGTGCCGCTGCCGGTCGAGGTGCCGCCGTTCGCGTTGACGATGATCTGGCACGAGCGCACGCACGACGATCCGGCACACGGGTGGCTGCGCCGGCAGATTGCCGAGCTCGCGCAGGACATGGCGTCGTAGCGCGCGACCGCGATCGCTACCCGCGGTAGCGCAGTGCGTCGACCACCAGCGAAAACGCGGGGGACGCATGACGGCGGCTCGGGTAGTAGAGGTAGTACGGCTCGTAGGTCTTGCGCCAGCCCGAGCCCGCTCAGCGCGGCATCGCGCGCCGACCCGATGCCGTTGCCGACCGGCTGACCATCGATCTTCACGCGCTGCGCGTGAAAGACTTCCGCTGCGCGGTGGACTACCTGGTCACGCTCCCGTTTGTGGACGAGCAACGGATCGGCGTGCCGGGCGGCGAGCCGGGCGTGTCCGGTTCGTACCGCGACGGCTTCGACCTGTACAACCGCGCGCGGTCGAGCGAGAAGACGCTGCAGATCGTGCCCGGCGCCACCCACTATGACCTGTACGACCAGCCTGCGCCGACCAGCCAGGCGCTGGAGCAGTTGGAGCCGTTTTTCCGGAAGCACCTGGGGGCGTAACGCGACGGCTTCTACCCGCTGCGAGCCGGGCGGCCTGCCGGCCTTGCCCGGACGTGACACGGTCGCCGGCCTCTTCCGCCGCACCATCCCGTGCCGCGATAGTCTGAGCTGACGTACTGAAGAGGACGGCAACGCAACCGGCATTGCCGTCCTCTTCGCATTGCTTCACCGCAAGTCGAGTTGCGCCTTGAGAATCGCCTGCGCGCGGTTCTTCACGCCCAGCTTCAGATACACGTTCTTCAGATGAAACTTCACTGTGTTTTCGGACAGGAACAGCTTCTCCGAAATCTCGCGATTCGATGCCCCGCTGCACAGCAGCCGCAGGATTTCCTGTTCGCGCTGCGACAGTGCGCCGTACCACGCCGCCGTATGGAACCGTTGTTCGGATGCCTGCGCCGTATGCGGCATCTCCGCGTCGGGCGACTGGTCGAGTAACGCGGCCAGTTCGGCGCCTTCGTCGAGCAGCGCGCGTCGGCAGCCGCCGGCATTCGCCGTTTCGCGTACGCCCTGCAGCGTTCGCAGCGCGAGCCGCGTATGCCCCTGCCGATGCTGCACCAGCGCCTGCAGCACGTGCAGCTTGACCGACAGCAGCGGCCGCGCCGGCGTGATCGCCAGCGCGACCTTCAGCAACTCGCCGGCCCGGTCGAGTTGCTGCCGGAACAGCGCGAGCCGGATACGGCCGAGCAGCCGCCCGCTCAGCATCTCGGTGATGGGAATCCATACGGGATCCGATGGCGACGCGTCGTCCGTCACGTGCTGCAGCAGCGCATCGACACGCGCCGCATCGCCGCTGCGCCCGGCAAAGTAAAGCCGCTCCCACGCGATCATCTGGCGCACGCCTGACCACTGGCTCTGAAAGCTCAGGCGCTCGAGCGTGTCGAGCGTGTCGCGCGCCTGGATCATCCGGCCACGGGCCGCGTGGATGCGCGCGATCGAGACCATCGACAGCGCGATGAATTCCGGCACCGCCGCCAGCGCGATCTCGTCCTCGAACTGGGCCGCCAGCCTTTCCCCGATGTCGAGCGCGTCAGCCTCATAGCACGCCCAGATCCGCGAGGCCGCCAGCGCTACGGCCGCCATCCCGCGATTCACGTAGGGCCACGGCCGCGAGCCCGACGTCGCGCGCGGCGCTTCGGTCGCGAGCCTCGGTTGCCCGCTGGTGACCTGCAGGATGCAGCGCAGCGCGAGTGTGTATCCCTGGCTGAACGCTGCCTGCGCATGATCGTTGTGGCTGTTCGCCAGCACGAGCATGTGGTGGATGTCCTCCTCGTTCCACGTCGCCATCGCGCTGAACGTCAGCAGGTTCGCGGCGGCGCCCAGTTCGAACGCCTCGAAGATGTCGCGCGCCGGCTGATGCAGCACGGGGATGTTCGCGAGACGCGCGGCGCCGCGCAGATCGTCGTTGAACATCGTCGCCATCGCCAGCACGACGTCCGGATTGTGCACGGTGCCGTCATGTTCGCCCGCTCGCGTCTGGTCCAGGTACGACAGCAACGGATGCGTCGGGCTCCCGCGACGCAGGAACACGAGCGCCCATGCCACCTTGATCGCGAGACTGCGATTGCCGAGCACTTCGTTCAACGGAAGCCGGTCGAACCAGACCACCACCGTGGCCAGCTCCGCGCCCGCGATCAGCCGCGATGCCCATTCGTCGAGCGTGCGCACCGCAAGCGCGTACTCGCGCGCCTCGACAGCGTGATACATCGCCTCCTCGGGCACGCCGTGGCGCACGTACCAATGCGCCGCGCGCCGGTGCACGTCGAGCACGCCATCGGGATCGTCCTGGGCGAGGCGGTCGGACAGGAAGCGCGCAAACAGGCTGTGATACCTGTACCAGCCCGGATTGCCGTCGAGCGCCTCCAGAAACAGGCCGTCCTGCTCCAGCCGCTGCAGCATGGCGTCTGCGTGATGCGCGCCGGTCGCCTCCGCGCACAGCGATCCGTTCAGGCGTCGCAGCAGCGAGGTTTTCAGCAGAAACACCTGCACGTCCGGCGGCTGCAGCGACAGCGTGTTTTCCGACAGGTAGCGCACCAGCTCCAGCGGCCCGCAATCGCGCATCTCGTCGACCGTATGCCAGGGATTGCCGCGCGCAAGCGCAAGCTTGAACAGTTGCAACCCCGCCGGCCAGCCCTCGGTGCGCGCCTGCACGAACGACGCGATATCCGCGTCGAGCACCCCGTCGTCCCGGGCGGTCATGAACTCGACCGATTCCTCGGGCGAGAAACGCAGGTCCTCCATCCGCAGCACCAGCGCCTCCTCGGCGACGAGCAGCGTGCTCACGCCGATGTCCGGCAAATTGCGCGACCCGATATAGATCCGGCAGCGGCCTGGCAGCGCGCGCAACAGGTCGCGCAGGAAACGCAGGATCGCGGGATCGCGGATCCACTGGAGATCGTCGATGCACAAGCCGATCGGGCCGGGAATCTGCCCGAATCGATCGAGCACCCAGTCGATCATGTTGTCGGTCGTCGCCGGCGACTGCTCGGGCGCGGGGCCGCCCGCGTCCGCCACCATCTGCGTGACCAGCGCGATGAAGTACGTTTCGAAGCGGCGCGGATCGTTGTCGTTCTCGTCGAGCGTCAGCCATCCGACCGTCCAGCGCTTCGCGGTGCCGATCTCCATGATCTGCCGAAGCAGCGTGGACTTGCCGCTGCCGAGCGGCGCGTGCAGGATCACGACGTGCGGCACGCCGAGCCGCGTCACGCGTTCGAGCAACGCGTGACGCACGATCGCGCCGCGTCGCGCGGCAGGCGGGGAAAACTTGTGCTCACGCAAATCCACGCCGTCATGACGCACGCTGCGCGGGATCGCATTTCGGGAAACGGTCACGATCATCCGGGTGAAGGGTCGGGTCGATCATCCTGCCGCATTCGCGCGGCGGCTTCAAGCCGTGGCATCGCCGTCCGGCACCGCACGCGCGTCCGGCAGCGGCGGCGTCCATCCACCCACCCGGGAAAACGCGGAGAACGCTGCAAACGGATTACAACAGTAAGGCCGCAGGCATGCCTCCGGTTCATGAGCTGCGGGGTCGTCATCGGCTGTCGCGGCGGCCGCTTCGGGAAGCGAGGCTGTGGCGATCATCGCGGCACCTCGGCGGCAAACGCGACGTACGCTTCGAGCGCGGCCGGATTGGCCATCGCGTCACGGCTCGCCGCCTGCTCGACCGGACGCCCCATCAGGATCTTGCGCACCGGCACCTCCATTTTCTTGCCCGTCAGCGTGTACGGTATCTGGTCCATCGCGACCATCGTGTCCGGCACGTGGCGCGGGCTGCACAGCGTGCGCAACCGTTCGGCGATGCGCGCGCGCAGCGCGTCATCGAGCGTCTCGCCTTGGCGCAGCCGCACGAACAACGGCATGAAGAAACGGCCGCCCGGCAGCTCGCAACACACGACCAGGCTGTCGGCCACCTCGTCGATCTCCTCGACGACGCGATAGATCTCCGCCGAGCCGATTCGCACGCCGTATCGATTCAGCGTCGAATCCGCGCGCCCGTAGATGTAGCAGCCACCGTCGCGCGTCAGCCGCATGAAATCGCCGTGCCGCCATACGCCAGGGAAGGTTTCGAAGTACGACTCGCGATAACGCGTGCCGCCGTCGTCGTTCCAGAAGAAGATCGGCATCGACGGAGCCGGCTGGGTCACGACGAGTTCACCCACTTCGTCGACGACCGGCTGCCCGTCGTCGTTCCACACGTCGACCGCCATGCCGAGCATGCGCGCCTGGATCTCGCCCGCGTGGACCGGCAGCGAGGGCACCGCGCCCACCAGCCCGCTGCACAGCTCGGTGCCGCCCGATTGCGACGTGACCCACAGGTCCGGTTTCACGTTGCGGTAGAACCACGCGAACGTCTCGGGCGTGCTCGGCGCGCCGGACAGCAGCACGCTCCTGAGTGCCGACAGGTCGAACTGCCGCCCAGGCTCGATGCCCGATTTTTCCATCATCTGCACGAAGGTCGGACTGCCACCGAAGCAGGTGGCGCCGGCGTCGGCCGCGAGCCGCCACAGACACTCGGGGCCGCCGTGCATCGGGCTGCCGTCGTAGAGCACGGCGGATGCGCCGGTCAGCAGCGCGGCGACCAGCAGATTCCACATCATCCAGCCGGTCGTGCTGTAGAAGAACATCACGTCGCCCGGGTGCAGATCCATATGCAGATGCATCAGCTTCAGGTGCTCGGCCAGGATGCCGGCGTGACCATGCACGATTGCCTTCGGCAAACCCGTGGTGCCCGACGAGAACACGATCCACAACGGGTGATCGGCGCCGACCCGCTCGAAGCGGAACGTATCGGCCGGCACGTCGGGGCCGGCGAGCAACGCGTCCCACGCGTGCACCGCACACGGCAGCGACGCCGCGTCGGCCGGCATCGCGTCCGCCACGTTCGGCAGCCAGATGAGCGTCTGCAGCGACGGCAGCGCCTGCGCGATCTCGGCGACCTCGCGCCGGCGGTCGAATACCTTGCCGCCGAAGTGGTAGCCGTCGGCGGCGATCAGCACCTTCGGCGCGATCTGCTGGAAACGGTCGACGACGGTGCGCACGCCGAAGTCGATCGCGGCCGACGACCATATCGCGCCGATGGCGGTGGTCGCGAGCATCGCGACCGCGCACTCGGGCACGTTCGGCAGATACGCGACGACGCGATCGCCTGGCGCCACGCCGAGCTCGCGCAGGCGTGTCGCGAAGCGTCGCACCTGGCTCGCGAGATCGGCAAGCGACATCGTTTGCAACGGTCGAATTTCCGACGCGTAATGGAAGGCCGGGGCCGCACCCGCATGCGCGGCGTTCTGCAGCACATGCTCCGCGTAGTTCACGCGCGCATCCGGAAACCAGCGCGTATGCGGCATCGGTGCGCCATCCGTCACGCGTCGCGCCGAGCCGTCGTACCGCACGCCGTACCATTGCCAGATCGACGCCCAGAACGCGTCAGGCTCACGTACCGACCAGCGCCACAGTGCGTCGTAGTCCGCACAGACCAGATCGCGATCGGTCGCGAGCCAGTCGAGATAGCGCGCAAGATGGGAGCCGCGTACGAATGTCTCGTCGGGCGTCCACAGCAGTTCGCCTTCGTTCACCATGTCAATCGCCTTTCATGTAAGCACGCGAGCCGTTCGAGAACGGTCTCCGGATGCGCCGCAGCGGGAATGTCGGCCACGTCGAACGCCTTGGGTTCCGGCGCCGGCAGGCCGCCGTCCTGCCAGAACGCGTCCGGCACGACGATACCGGCCGCGCCGTGCCCGCATCGCGCTGGCGCGATCGTAAAATCCGGCCCCTGGCCGTCGGCAAGCGTCACGGCCGCCGGCCATTGCATTCCCCAGTCCCAGCCGTAATGCGTCGCGACGTTCGCGACGGGTTGATAGAGTTCGAGCCACAGCGCGGTTTCGTCGGCCGCCCACGTACGCGACTCGCGCAGCAGCACCGCGTCGACGCCCGCCGTCGCGAATACCCTCAGGAAATCCGCGATGCTCGACGCCGCCGCATCGGCGGCGTCCTCGTCGACCTCGCCGCTCGGCGAACCGCCTGCCGACGCAAGCGCCAGCGCCGCCCAGTCGCGTGGCGACGGCAGCACGAGCGCAAAGATCGCATCGGGCAACGCCGCGCGCAACGCGCCGGCCAGCGCGGCCGCATGCTCGCGCAGCGGCATGCTCGCGAGACACGCCTTCAGCGGCAGATGCGCGCGCTTCGTGTTCGCGGCCATCGCATCCGTCAATGTCGTGTCGCGCGTCGACCATGCCGCGGCAAGATCCGCCAGCGGCAGCGTGAGCACGTCCGATCCGAGCAATCCGTGCGCCTGACGCGCCCACGCGACGCACGCGGCACTGTCGAGCCACGGCGCGCTGCCGCCCGCGAGCAACGGCACGCTGTAGCGATCGTGATTCAGCCAGAGCGGCCGGCGTACCCGAGCGGGTTCGATGAGTCGAGACATGATGCCTTCCAGTTCAGCATGAGGCCGGGCGGCCGTCGATCACGCGACCGCCGCCCGCCCTCCAGGAAAAAACGTTCGGCGCGACGGCTCTCGGCCGCCGCGCCTCGGCCGTGGCGCCGGCTTATGCTTGCGCCGTCTTGCCGGCCAACTGCGCCTCCAGCTCCGCGATCCGGACATCCTTCGGATCGAGCATGAATGCGCCCTGTATCGCGTCCGCCGGCATCCTGACGCGCTGGCCCAGCGTCGTCGCGTAGATCTCGGTGCTGTCGTTCCAGCTACCGAAGTACGGCAGCGTCACTGGCGGCTCCGGCGTCACCCACGCGTCGCAGAACGCGTCGAACGGCTTGCCGCGCGCGATCCGTGCGAGCCGTTCGGCCGCCCGCGCTTCTGCCGTCGCCTCGATATCCACGACCAGCGTCTCCTCGTCGTAGACGACCTTGTAGATGTCGCGTGCGTTCTCGTGCGACATCAGCTCCTCGCGAAGATCCTGCATCACGAGCGCCGGATCGCGTTCGAGCACGTCGCCATAGCCGCCGCCCGAGCCCTGGCAGATCATGTAGATCTCGCCCTCGTTGCAGATCTCGAACGTCATGCCCATGTCGTGGCTGCTGTACTGCGCGCCCGGAATCGGCCGCTTGTTCATCAGCTCGACGATGTCGAAGGTGTCGACGGCCTTCGGGTTCTCCTCGAGCACCTTGAAGATGTTGATGCCCTTGATCTTCATCAGCTGGTAGCTCGGGCACGAGTAGCCGCCGAACAGCCCCTGCGCCGACGGGAACTTCGAGCCCTCGCAGCCGGTCATGAAGCCCCACAGCCCCGAGCCGCGCGCGGTCGCGATCTGCTCGTAGCCCATCCCGCCGCGATACTTGCCCCAGCCGATCCGGTCCTTCGCGAGCCGCTGCGCGCCGAGACGGATGATCGGCGTATCCTCTTCCGCGATCTCGTGCTCGCCGGTGTCGCACATGAAGCCGAACACCGGCGAAATCGAATGCTCGCCATCCGCGTGGCTGCGCGCACCCTGCCCGTTGCCGTTGATGTCCGCGCAGAAGTTGCCGGTCACGTCGCCGTGCTGCGTCAGGCCGCCGTAGATGAACGTCGCCGCCTGGTCGTACTGCGACGCGATCACCGCCGAGTAGCGGTGCGGCAGGCTGTAGCTCAGCTTGTTCATCGGAATCGTCCACACGACGCAACCCTTGAACAGCGGCATCAGGCTCATCGCCTGCGGCATCTCGCCTTCCGCATCGAGGATCGAGTTGCGATCGGTGATGATCTCGATCGGCGACAGCACGGCCATCGTATGCGGCAGGTCGGGCCAGATGTTCTGCAGCAGGCCCGTGCACAGCGCCGCCTTGAACGACGCGATGTTGGTATTGACCGAGCGGTTCATGAACTGCGGCGCCGAGCCGCGGAAATCCATCACCATCCGGTCGCCCTTCACGGTGATCGCGCACGCGATCTTCTGCAGCGCGTTCTCGCGCAGGCTCGAATCCATGAACTGCAGCACCCGCGTGGTGCCGTCGGGCAGTTCACGAATCCGGCGGCGCATCTCCGTTTCGACGTCTTCCAGGTGCGTGCGCAACGTGCCGATCAGCGCGTCGCGGCCATACTGGTCGAGCAGCGCGATGATCCGCTCGCGCAGGCGCAGCACCGCGTGCAGCTTCACCTTCATGTCCTCGAGCTGGAGGCGCGGGTCGCGCACCGAGTTCTGCAGGAACGTGACGAGGTCGCGCTTCAGCTCGAAGTTCTCGACGATCTTGAACGGCGGCATCTTGATGCCTTCGTCGTACTTGCTCTCCGCCTTGGCCGGCAGCCCGCCCGGTTCGGTCGAGCCGTTCTCGCCCTCGTGGATCGTCGACGACAGCCAGCACACCAGTTCGCCCTTGTAGAACAGCGGCATCATCATCGACTGGTCGGTGTTGTGGATGCCGCCGTAGCGCGCGTCGTTGTGAATGAAGCCGTCGCCGTCCTTCACGCCGACCGTCGGGTCGTTCACCCAGTTCTTGATGATGAAGCGGATCGGATAGAAACAGCACGCGGCAAACGCGATGATCCCGTGCGGTGCGATCATCGACAGGTCGCCCTGCGCGGTGTAGATCGCGGTGACCAGGTCGCCCCACTTCGCGCCCGGCGCCGCGCCCATCTGGTTCACCATCGTGAACGCTTCGGACAGCGCCGAGTTGATCAGCCCGCGCACATGGTGGACCTGGTGCGGGTCGACGCCGCGCGCCAGCACGTCGTTTTCCACCTTCGAGCGCGGCAGGATGCTGTGATTGCGCATGATCTCGGGATCGGGGCCGAGAAACAGCGTGTTGTCGGCGATGAACTTGTCGAGCAGCGCCCGGTCTTCCGCATTGATGTCGTTTTGCATGTCGAACTCCTTGCTTACTTGCGCAGGAACCACGCGCCGCCCTGGGCCGTCGCCTGATAGATCCAGCCCGGCTCGACGAGGAACGTCGTCGCGCGTGTCGTGATGACGGCTGGCCCTTCGATCTGCGTGCGCTCGGCACGCGCGCGGTCGTCGTAGATGGCGGTGCGTTGCGGCCCGTCGTGTCCGACGAAGTGGCAATCGCGATAGCCGACCGGCTCCGGCGGCGGCAGCGGGCTGTCGCTGACCGCGAGCTTCGCGAACTTCACCGACGGCTGTTCGACGTACGCGCAGACCCGCAGCGTGTTGATTCGCACGCCGGTTTCCGGGCTTTGCGAGCCGTCCCCGAAGCGCGAGCCGTAGCTCTCGTGGAACAGCTCCATCAGCGTCAGCACGTCGCGCTGCGTCTTCAGGCGCGAGATCGGCGTGACGACGGCCGTCTGCACGCGCTGGTTGCCGTAGCGCATGTCAAGTTCGAGCCGGTAGCGGATCTGCGACGGATCCATCCCCTGCCGTTCGAGATCCTCGCGCCCGCGGCGCTCGAGCTCCTCGACGCCGCGGTTGAACGTGTCGAAATCCAGGAAGAACGATTTCGTGTTCGGGTTGAACAGCACGGTCCACGTGTTCATCTCGTGGATATGCATCTGGTTCACCGTCCCCGCACCGCATGCGGAGAACGTCGACGAATACGGCGGCGCCAGCACTTTCGCGACCCCGAGCGCGGACGCGATCCCGCACGCATGCAGCGGCCCGTTGCCGCCGTACGCAAGCACCGTGAACGCCTTCGGCTCGAAGCCGCGCGTGCGCAATTCGGTGGCGATGCCGTTCGCCATCGACGCGTCGACCTGCTTCTTGATCAGCTTGGCCGTTTCGATCACGTCGAGATCGAGCACGTCGCACAGGTCGTCCTGCATCGCCTGCTTCGCGCGGCGCGGATTCAGCGGAATGCGGCCGTTCGCGTAGTTCTTCGGATCGAGATAGCCGAGCAGCAGGTCGGCGTCGGTGACGGTCGGATGCTGGCCGCCCCGGTCGTAACACGCGGGCCCCGGATCGGAGCCGGCCGACTGCGGGCCGATCTCGACCGTCTTGTACATCCGCTCGTAGCGCGCGATCGAGCCGCCGCCGGCCCCCAGCGCGACGAGGTGCACCATCGGCACACTGACGAGCCAGCGGTCGATCACCGGGTTGAAGTCGTAGAACTTCTGCCCGCCCTGCACGACGATCCCGATGTCGAAGCTCGTGCCGCCCATGTCGGTCGCGACGACGTTGCCCAGCTCGGCGGCCGCCGCCAGGTACTCGCTCGCGGCGATGCCCGACACCGGCCCCGAGTGAACGGTCTGCAGTGCGTCGGTCGAGTTGAGTTGCGCCATCCCGCCCGAGTTGTGATTGACCAGCATCGGTTTCGTATAGCCCTGCTGGCGCAGGTTCAGCTCCAGCGTGCCGAGCCCGTGGTACATGATCTGATGCAGGAACGCGTCGATGATCGACGACGTCGCGCGCGAATACTCGCCCTTGCGGCCGACCACCTGGTGCGACAGCAGCATCGGGATCGCACCGAGCATGTGCGCCGGATACTCCTCGAGGAAAATCTCGCGCACGCGCAGCTCGTGCACCGGGTTCACGACGCTGTTCGTGAACATCACGACGAGCGCCTGCGCACCGGCATCGACGAGCTCGCGGATGCGCAACCGCACGTCGTCCTCGTCGAGCGTCCAGAACACCTGGCCGACGTAGTCGACACGCTCGCGAATCTCGCGGATCAGCGGGATCGCCACGAGCGGCTCCGGGCGCGCCGCATTCGGAATGTCCATCTGCTCGTGCTCGGACAGCCCTTCCCCGTAACCGCGGGCCCGCGACAGCGGCACCGTGTGCTTGAAGCCCGTCGTGACGAGCAGGCCGACGCGCGGGCCCTTGCGCTCGATCAGCGCGTTGGTGCCGAGCGTCGTCGCGTAGCGCACCGAATCCACTTCGGACAGCAGCCGGGTCGGCGTCAGTTCGAGCTGGCGGCACGCGTCCGCCAGCGAATCGTTGAAGCCGACCGCCAGATTGTGGTGGGTCGTGAGCGACTTGCCTTCGACGCAATGATCGCCCCATGCCACGAAGCAATCGGTGAAGGTGCCGCCAATGTCGACGGAAACACGTTTCATGATCGAATCTCCCCGTGGCTCAAGTGGACGACGCGTCGGTGCCGGCACCGACCGTGTGACGATGATGTGCGGCTGCATGCAGCGCGCGCTGCAGCTTGACGCGTTCGAGTGCGAGATCGGGCGCCTGCGCGGGCTCCGTCATCTCGTCGCGATCCTTCCATTGCAGCTTGAGCGCGTCGATGTCGAGATCGATGTCGTGCAGCGGCGGATGGCCCGGCGGCAGATATTCGGCTTCGACGAGCACGCCGCACTCCGGGCAGTAGTACTCGAGAATCCGGCACCAGTCCGGGTCCGGCGAGTAAGTGCGCGCGTAGCGGTCCGGATCGAGCAGCGGCTTGTGAATCTCGCGCGGATCGCGATCGTGGACGAGCAGGCCGCGCTTGTAGTTGTCGCGCGCGCTGCCGTGCGCGTGACCGCAGCGCCGGCACTCCCACTGTTCCGTGCCGAGATCGATGCGCAGGGTTTCGGTAATCAGGACTTTCATTGTTCATTCTCCTTGCCGCGGCTGAGCAGGATGTCTCCGGCGGAATTGATGTCGAAATGCCAGCCGGCGTCGATGCGCCCCGTGAAGAACGCTTCCTCGAGTACCGCCGGGCCGGACGCGCGTACCGCGACGCCCTTCGGCTGATCCTCGACGCGGTACAGCGGCAGTTCGGTCTCGTGGCCATCGACCACGACGTGCCGCGTGCCGTGCGCCACCGCGGGCTGGTGGTCGGCCTCGCCGAAGCGGCCGTCCAGCGTCGCTTGCGGCATGCGCTTGATCGCGGTCAGCGACACGGACAGCGTCGCATCCGGCGCCAGCCCGGCCGGCAGCGTCGTGCCGGTCACCGCGTGCTCGGTACTCCGGCCGTCGGCGCCGGTCGCTTCGACCGTATAGACCAACCGGCAGTCGTCGATCGCCGCGTCTTCACCGAACATCGCACGTGACGCCTGCGTCAACAGCGTGTCCATCGCGGCAGCGAGTGCGCGGTCGGTCGCTTCGGCAAGGGGCGCCGAGAAGCTGTGACCCACGTCCGAAAAGCCGATTCCGTAGGCGGAAAACACGGCCGCCAGCCCCGGAATCAGCACCCGCCTCACACCGATCGCCTCCGCGACGCGGCACGCGACGAGCGCGCCCGCGCCGCCGAACGCGGCGAGCGTCGTGTCGGGCCGGATCGGCGAATACGCGGTGAGGCTGTCGGCGACCTTCTTCACCCACGCGGCTTCCATCGCGGACAGCGCTTCGAGGTCGCCCATCTTCAGCGGATCGGCCACATGCGCATGAATCGCCTGGCGAGCACGCGCCGGGTCGAGCTGCAGCTTGCCGCCGAAGAACGACGCGGGATCGAGCAGGCCCGACAGCGTGAACGCATCGGTGATCGTCGCCTGCGTGCCGCCCAGGCCGAAACAGGCCGGCCCGGGTGCGCTGCCGACGCTTTCCGGCCCGACCGCGATGCGTTCGCCTTCCACGCGGATGATCGAACTGCCGCCGACGCCCGCGCTGACCACGTCGCACAACGCGAACGACGTCGCGACGCCTTCGACGCTGCCGTGCCGGTCCGCGCGCACGCCCCGTTCGTCGACGACCCCGATGTCGGTCGTCGTTCCGCCGATGTCCATCGACAGCAGATGCGTCAACCCGTAGTGCCGGGCCAGCACACGCGCGCCTTCCATCCCGCCGCGCGGGCCGGAACTGTAGGTCTTCAGCGCGATCGTCTTCGCGACGCGTCCCGCATAGCCATCGTTGCGGAACACGAGCAGCGGGCTCTGCGCGCGCGCATCGCGCAGCTTCTGCTCGGCGCTGTAGAGAAAGCGCTCCATCGCCGGATGCAGGAATGCGTTGAACAGCGCGGTCCACGTGCGGCGCACGTCGCTCGCATCGTCGGCGATTTCGTGGGCATACAGGATCGGCAGCGCGCCGAGCAGGTGCGGCGGAAAGCTGCGCAGCAGCCTGCGCTTCAGGCGCTGTTCGAGTTCGACGCGGCGCGGGCCGCCGATCGCCACGACGAGCCGGTTGGCCCCCGACGCGGCGAGTTCGCCGACCGCGCGAACCACGTCGGCCTCGGGCGCATCGCCGGACAGCGTGACCGCACGGCTGCCGATCACCGCGTCGAACAGGCCTGCGGCGCCGTCGGCTTCGCGCACTTGCTCAGCCGACAGCGTTCCGCCGACCACGAGCCCGAGTCGCGGCCCCTTGCGCTCCACGAGCGCGTTCGTCCCCTGTGTCGTCGAGTAGCGGATCGCGGCCGTCGACAGCAGCAGCGCCTCCAGGTCTTCATTGCCGTAAATCGCCACGGACGCCTTGCGCAGCCCGTCGAACAGGCATTGCGACAGGTCGTGCGGCGTGGTCAGCGTTTTCGTGCGGATCACGTTGCCGCCATCCATCACGCAGATGTCGGTCAGCGTGCCGCCGTTATCGATGTTGATCAGGCGATGCCGCGCAGTCCGTGTGCCTGACGTGCCCGATACCGCGGGCTGGATCGAATCGGTTGGGATTGTCATGAGCTCTCTCGCTTCGTGATCGGCCGGTTCAGGCGCGGCCCGGCTGCCGTGCCCGCGCGGCACGATGCATGTCGATGGGCGCGCGCGGTTCCGTCATGCAACCGTGCGGCGTCGGAAAAGGAAGGGAATGCACGTCGTCTCCTGTTTGTTCATGTTCGTCGTGGAATCAGTGTAGGCATCGGCCCGTCGGCCGCCGCCACCCGTCCGGGTAGTTATCGGGTATGGATTGCCCGTATCGGTCGCGCGCGTCAGGCGCCGGCCGACGCGTTCGCGCCCGCCCGCTCGATCGCCGGCTTCACGCTGTCGATCGCACCGCCGCCGTCGCACGGAATCACCGCGCCGGACACGTACGACGCATACGGCGACGCGAGAAACAGCGCGAGATTCGCAATGTCGTCGGTCGTGCCGAACCGGCGCAGCGGCACGGCCGACTCGGCCAGCGCGAGTTCGTCGTCGGTGCGGGCGATCAGCTTGCGAAAGCCTTCCGTGCCGTCGATCGGGCCCGGCGAGATCGCGTTGACGCGCACGCCGTCGGCGCCCCATTCCAGCGCGAGCACGCGTGTGAGCTGGTCGATGCCGGCTTTCGCCGCGGATGCGTGTGCCTGATGGCGCATCGGCACCGTCGCCTGCGGCGCGGTGATGCTGATGATCGATGCGCCCGGCTTGCGCAGATGCGGATAGGCCTGCCGCATCACGTTGAACGAGCCGACCAGGTCGATATCGATGACCGTGCGGAATCCGTTCGCCGACATCGCATTCGCGTCGCACAGGAAATTGCCTGCCGCGCCCGATATCAGCACGTCGATCGGGCCGAATTCGCGCGCCGCGTCGCCGAGCGCGGTGCCCACCGCGTCGAAATCGCGTACGTCGGCGCATGCGCCGTACACCGACGCATGCGTCATGCGCAACGTCTGCACGGCCGCGTCGACGTTCTCGCGCTTGCGGCTCGCCACGCTGACAGCCGCGCCGCATCGCGCGAATGCTTGCGCGATGCCGAAGTTGATGCCGGTCGTGCCGCCGAAGACGAACACGTGGCGTTGCTCGAAACCTAACTCGATCTGCATGCTGCCCTCCTGTCGAACCCTGGGAACCGCATCGTCAGAACAGGTGGCGCACGCCGAGCACGGTGCCGAACGTCGACCCGTTCGCGCCGTACAGCGCGCCGTTCGTCGACAGCCCCGTGTTCATCTTGCCGTGGTTGTTCACATAGCCAAGCTGCCCGTACAGCAACGTTGCCTTCGACAGGCTGTACGTCAGCCCTGCCGCCGCCATGATCGAGTGATTGTTCGTATCGTTGCCGTCGCTCGTGTACCAGACGCCGGCATCCGCGCTCACGACCGGCGTGAACTGATAGGCGGCACCGCCGCCGTAGACGCGGCTGTCGAACGAGCCCGCGATCTTGTAATTGACGTACGCGGCTCTCACCGTGAGCGCGTCGTACTGATAGCTCGCGCCGAGCGTGCGCCCGGTAAACGGCACCGTGCTCGGCACCGGCGTCGATGCGGCCGTGCCGCCCGCATTGCCGTTGTACATCGCGGCGCTGACGAGCAACGGCCCGTAGGTGTAGTTGAGGCTCGCCGAATACTGCCGGCCCGCCTGGAAATCGCCGGCCGTGCCGCCGAGCGCAAGCATCGCGCTGCCCTGGAAGCCCGCCACCACCGGGCTCGTGTACGAAATCGCGTTCGCGTTGAAGATCCCGGTCACGAGCACGCCGCCGACATAGATCGGCACGCCGCTGCCGAAGTACGACACGCTGCGCGCGTCGGTGGCGATCAACGACAGCACGAACGGCGAGAACTGGACGCCCGCCTTCACGGTGCCGTAGGTGCTCTCGATCCCCACCCACGCCTGCCGGCCGAACAGGTTGCCGTTCGAATCCGCATAGCCGCCGTTCGACACGTCGATGCCGCTTTCGAGCGTGAAGAGCGCCTTCACGCCGCCGCCGAGATCCTCGGTGCCTTTCAGGCCGAACAACGACGGCGTCATCCCGCCGGTGATCATCGAGACCTGATGCCCGGCATTCAGACCGGTCTTCGGATCGATCGCCTTGCTCGTATAGAGGATGCCGGCGTCGACGACGCCGTAAAGCGTGACGCTGCTTTGCGCATGCGCGGGCAAAGCGGCGGCGGCCAGCAGGATGCCGGCAGCGGACGCGAAACGTTTACCGGACGGGATGGTCGTCATCGGGGATGTCTCCTGTTCTAGTGTAGCGTTCGATTCTTGATTGAACGTAAATGAATCGCCTGCCTCCAACGTCTACTTTGGTTTGCATTGGAG
>NZ_CABVQC010000100.1 GCF_902499175.1 Burkholderia aenigmatica | reverse complement strand
GCCGGAAATGGTCGCCGCCTGCTCGAGCGCCGCGGGCGGCGCAAACTGGCGGGTTTCGTGAAGAACCGATTCAATCGCAGACATCGACTACCCCTTGGTGAACATGAATCCTCTGCATGGCGGCGCGATCGTGCGCGCCGCGCGTCTTGGCCGGCGCATGCGCGCCGCTGTCTCCTACCCACCACTCACGCACGGCCCGAAGGCTCCTGCGCGATGCTGCGCCGCACCATACCGCACGATGGCGACCGGACGACACGACCGTTTCCACAATAAGCGTTCCAACTTACCCGTCACTTACGCGGCACGGCCGTTTCGCCCGCCGGGCGGCGCTGCTTGTAGCTTTACGCTGCAACGAGCGCGACCCTACAATCGTAACTGAACTCGCCTTCCGGATTCCAGCTTGAATCGCTACGCTTTCTTTCTCGTGCTGTCGATGCTGTTCGTCGGCAGCAATGTCGGTATCGGCAAATCGATCGTCGTCTTCGTTCCCGTCGCCATCCTCGCCACGCTGCGCTTCGTAATCGCGATCGCCGTGCTGTGGCCGCTGTTCAGCCCGGTGAAGATGCGCACGGTCAAACGCGGCGAATGGCTGAACCTGTTCCTGCAGGCATTCTTCGGCACCTTCATGTTCACGCTGCTGATGCTGAACGGCGTGCAGCGCACGAGCGCGGTCGCGGCCGGCGTGATCACGAGCACGATCCCGGCGATCGTCGCGCTGTTCGCGTGGCTGATCCTGCGCGAAAAACCGAACGGCCGTGCGCTCGTATCGATCGCGCTCGCGATCGCCGGCGTCGTGACGATCAACCTCGCGAACGGTAGCGCAACCGGGCATGGCGCATCGTCTTCGCTGACCGGCAACCTGCTGATCCTCGGCGCGGTGTGCTGCGAATCGATCTACGTGATCCTGTCGCGCCGCCTCACGCAGACACTCGCGCCGATCGACATCTGCGCGTACACGCACCTGTTCGGCCTGTGCCTGATGCTGCCGCTCGGCGCATCGGCCATGTGGCATTTCGATTACGCGAGCGTGCCGGTCGGCACCTGGGCGCTCGTCGTCTGGTACGGCCTGTCGGCCAGCATCTTCTCGTTCTGGCTGTGGATGAAGGGTATCCGCCACGTGCCGGGCAGCCTCGCCGGCGTGTTCAGCGCGGTGCTGCCGGTCGCCGCGGCCGCGTATGGCATCGCGTTCCTCGGCGAGCGCCCGACGCTCGCACACGGCATCGCGCTCGCGTGTGTCGTCACCGGTATCGTGCTGGCGAGCCTGCGCGTGAAACGCGTGCCGGCGGCCGCCTCCTGATCCGTCCCTGGCAATGCCGGCGCGTCACTGCAGTCGCGCCGGCCGACGCGTTACAATAGCGCGCCTTTTCAAGATTACCCCCGATACCTGCGCACCGCGCCCGACTTTCCACCATGTCTGCCCCGCATTCGCCCGGCCGCCCCGCGCGTCGCCCGCTTCGCCCGCTTCCCGCGCTGATTTTCATGAGCCGCTGGCTCCAGGTTCCGCTTTACCTCGGTCTGATCGTTGCGCAGGCCGTCTATGTGTTCCTGTTTCTGAAGGAAGTCTGGCACCTGCTGTCGCATGCGGCCAGCCTCGACGAAATCAGCGTGATGCTCGCGGTGCTCGGCCTGATCGACGTGGTGATGATCTCGAACCTGCTGATCATGGTGATCGTCGGCGGTTACGAAACGTTCGTGTCGCGCCTCGGCATCGAGGGCCACCCCGACGAGCCCGAGTGGCTCGACCACGTGAACGCGGGTGTGCTGAAGGTCAAGCTGTCGATGGCGCTGATCAGCATTTCGTCGATCCACCTGCTGAAGACGTTCATCAACCCCGATCAGCACACGATGCACGCGATCATGTGGCAGGTGATCATCCACGTGTCGTTCCTGGTGTCGGCGCTCGTGATGGCGTGGGTCGACCGCCTGACGACGCACACGCACCCGGCCCATTTCCACGAGACGCACGCGCCCGTAGCCGCCGTGTCCCGCAAGCCGGCCGAAGCAGCCGCCAACGCATAAACGCATTCCCCACTGTCCCCACAGAGTCTCAGCCATGACCGTCATCAAACAGGAAGACCTGATCCAGAGCATCGCGGATTCGCTGCAGTACATCAGCTACTACCATCCGCTCGACTACATCCAGGCCCTCGGCCGCGCGTACGAGCTGGAAGAGAGCCCGGCCGCGAAGGACGCGATCGCGCAGATCCTCACGAACAGCCGCATGTGCGCGGAAGGCAAGCGCCCGATCTGCCAGGACACCGGCATCGTCACGATCTTCGTGAAGGTCGGCATGGACGTGCGCTGGGACGGCGCGACGATGGGCCTCACCGACATGATCAACGAAGGTGTGCGCCGCGGTTACACCCACCCGGACAACGTGCTGCGCGCGTCGATCGTCAATCCGCCGGAAGGCGCCCGCAAGAACACGAAGGACAACACGCCGGCCGTGATCCACTACGAGATCGTGCCGGGCGACAAGGTCGACGTGCAGGTCGCGGCGAAGGGCGGCGGCTCGGAAAACAAGTCGAAGTTCGTGATGCTGAACCCGTCCGACTCGATCGTCGACTGGGTGCTGAAGACGGTGCCGACGATGGGCGCAGGCTGGTGCCCGCCCGGCATGCTCGGGATCGGCATCGGCGGCACGGCCGAAAAGGCGATGCTGATGGCGAAGGAATCGCTGATGGAGCCGATCGACATCCAGGAAATCATCGCGCGCGGCCCGAAGGACTGGGTCGAGGAACTGCGCGTCGAACTGCACGAGAAGGTCAACGCGCTCGGCATCGGCGCACAGGGCCTCGGCGGCCTGGCCACCGTGCTCGACGTAAAGATCATGGCCGCACCGACGCACGCGGCATCGAAGCCGGTCGCGCTGATCCCGAACTGCGCGGCGACGCGCCACGCGCACTTCGTGCTCGACGGTTCGGGCCCGGCCAAGCTTGAAGCGCCGTCGCTCGACGCATGGCCGAAGGTCCAGTGGGAACCGAACACGGAAACCAGCAAACGCGTCGACCTGAACACGCTGACGCCGGAAGAAGTCGCGAGCTGGGCACCGGGCCAGACGCTGCTGCTGTCGGGCAAGATGCTCACCGGCCGCGACGCCGCGCACAAGCGCATCGCCGACATGCTCGCGAAGGGCGAGAAGCTGCCGGTCGACTTCACGAACCGCGTGATCTACTACGTCGGCCCGGTCGATCCGGTGCGCGACGAAGTGGTCGGCCCGGCCGGCCCGACGACGGCCACCCGCATGGACAAGTTCACCGAGACGATGCTCGCGCAAACCGGCCTGATCTCGATGGTCGGCAAGGCCGAGCGCGGCCCGGTCGCGATCGACGCGATCAAGAAGCACAAGGCGGCCTACCTGATGGCGGTCGGCGGTGCGGCGTACCTCGTGTCGAAGGCGATCCGCGGCGCGAAGGTGCTCGCGTTCGAAGACCTCGGCATGGAAGCGATCTACGAGTTCGACGTGCAGGACATGCCGGTGACGGTGGCGGTCGATTCGTCGGGCACGTCGGTGCACCAGACCGGCCCGAAGGAATGGCAGGCCAAGATCGGCAAGATCCCGGTCGCAGCCGCTTAAGCGCGATCGAACGAAAGGCCGGACGGACGTCCGGCCTTTTTACTTCTCATTCTCATTATTGAGCACGGCCGGTTACTCAAGGCTGATTCTCATTACATGCAAAAGGCAGGCCAGACAAGGGTTCGAGGCTTGGCTTTTCTCGTTCGAGCGATTATCGTTCGGTTTCTGAAGCCCCACTGAACAAGGAACAGCCATGCAAGGCGACAAGAAAGTCATCGAATATCTGAACGCCCAGTTGAAGAACGAACTCACGGCGATCAACCAGTACTTCCTGCATGCGCGCATGTACAAGCACTGGGGCCTCGAGAAGCTCGGCAAGCACGAGTACGACGAGTCGATCGGCGAAATGAAGCACGCCGACTGGCTGATCGAGCGCGTATTCATGCTCGACGGCCTGCCGAACCTGCAGGATCTGCACAAGCTGCTCGTCGGCGAGGAAACCGAAGAGATCCTGAAGTGCGACCTGAAGCTCGAGCAGATCTCGCAGTCCACCTGCAAGGAAGCGATCGCCTACTGCGAATCGGTGCGTGACTACGTGTCGCGCGAGATCTTCGAAAAGATCCTCGACGACACCGAAGAGCACATCGACTGGCTGGAAACGCAGATCGACCTGATCGGCAAGGTCGGCCTGCAGAACTACCAGCAAACGATGATGGGTTCGGCGGAGTAAACTCTCTCCACACTTCCCGTTATCGCCCCCAGCCCGTTCATGTCGACACCCTCCGTTATCGCAGCGACGGCCTCGACCGTCGCCCCCGTCGGCATCTTCGATTCTGGGCTGGGCGGCCTGTCGGTGCTGCGCGCCGTGCGCGCGCAACTGCCCGACGAATCGTTCATCTACGTCGCCGATTCGCACCATGCGCCGTATGGTCCGCGCGACGAGGCGTTCATTACGGAACGCACGCTGGCAATCGGCGAGTGGCTCGCCCGCGAAGGGGCGAAAGCGCTCGTCATCGCCTGCAACACCGCGACCGCGCGCGCGATCGCCGCGATCCGCGAACGCCTGTCGATGCCACTGGTCGGCGTCGAGCCGGGCATCAAGCCGGCCGCCGCCGTGTCCGCGAGCGGCATCGCGGGTGTCCTCGCCACCCAGTCGACACTGAACAGCCCGCGCTTCCAGGCGCTGCTCGACCGCTACGGCGCCGGCCGCCGCTTCATCTGCCAGCCCGGCCACGGGCTCGTCGAAGCCATCGAGCGCGGCGACACGAATTCGCCCGCATTGCGTGCGTTGCTCGACAGCTACCTGCAGCCGATGCTCGACGACGGCGCCGATACGCTGGTACTCGGCTGCACGCATTACCCGTTCTTCACGGAAACGATTCGTGACCTTGTGGGCGACCGCCTGACGATCGTCGACACCAGCGACGCCATCGCGCGCCAGCTCATGCGGGTGCTCGACGAGCGCAACCTGCGCGCGCCCGCCGGCACGCGCGCGGCGCCACCCCGCTTCTGCTCGACCAGCGACGGCCGCCAACTGCAGGTACTCGCGTCGACACTGCTCGGCCTTACTGCGCCAGTCGAATCCGTCACCATTTCCTCGCCGAACGCGCGCGCCTGCGCGACCGCCTGACACGGGCCGGCACGCCCTCTTCGGCGCGCCACCCTACCGCTTCGCCACTTCAAGGGTCTGATGACCTTAAAAAAAGCCCGCCCCAGGCTTGTCAACGTCCGCAAATTTAATGATAATAATTCGCATTACCGTTAGCTATCGCAACTCATCATGATCGTCTGCGTGTGCAAGTCTGTTTCCGATCGCAAGATTCGCGCGTCCCTCGCTGAGGGCGTGAACTCTTTCGATGAACTCCAGTTCGAGCTCGGCGTGGCCACGTGCTGCGGCAAGTGCGAGGAGTCCGTACGCGACCTCATGGCCGAACACGGCGTTTGCGCAAGCCAGTGCGGTGTCGAGCATCACGCTCACCCGATCCCGGTCACGTTCTACGAACGCAAGGCCGCGTGACCGGCACCGAGTGTGCGCATGCGGCCCAGGCCGCATTTTTTGTTTCAACCGTCAGCAAGCCACCGTCTGCGCGAGCCAGCGGCCTACCTGCCAAGGAGCCTGTCATGGAATTGCTGATCGGATTTGTGACCACCGTTTGCATCTCGCTGCTGATCTTCCGCAAGTGATGCCGATTCACCCGCCGCGCCCCGGGTGCGACATCGTTCTTTCAAGCTAACATGCAGGCTTCGCATCTCGCTCCTGCCGGCGCCATGCCGGCTGCACCACGTATGAATTCCCGTGTGATCGTCGTCGCGGTCGGTGTGCTTGCCGCACATGCGATCATGCTGACGGCCGCCTGGCTCCATCGCAACGCGCCGCCACCGCCGAAGGAGATCGAGGTTCAGTCGATCACCGCGCAGCTCATTCCACCTGCGCCGCCTGCCCAGCCGGTCGCGGTCCAGTCGGCCGCGCAGCAGCCTACACCGCCCAAGCCCACGCCGCGCGTGAAGCCTAAGGTCGAGCCGAAACCGGTACAGAAGGCGGTTCCGACGCCTCAGCCGGTCTCGCAGGCACCGTCGCCGACACCCGCGCCGGCCGCCGTCGATCCGACACCGGCTCCCGCTGCGCCGGCACCTGCTGCACCGGCTGCTGCGCCCGGCCCGGCTCGCGAGACGATGCAGGTCAGCGCGCCGAAGAACGTATCGGCGCTCAGCTGCAATTTCGTGAAGCCCACCTATCCGTCGATGTCTCGCCGTCGCGGCGAAACGGGCACGGCCTATGTTCACTTCATCATCGGCGTGACGGGCAAGATCGAAAGCGTCCAGCTGCAGAAGAGCAGCGGCTACCCGCGTCTCGACGAAGCCGCCCTCGAGGCGACGCGCGCCAGCACCTGCCCGCCGTATCTCGAGAACGGCCAGGCGATCCGCGCTGCTCATACGCTGCCCTTCAACTTCACGCTTGACGACTAACCCGTCATATTCGGTAGATTCAAAGGAAACAAGAAAATGCAAAGCTACGGTATCGCGCACGTTTGGGCGCAAGGTGATTTCGTCACGCGCGCCATTGCGATCACGCTGCTCGTGATGTCGGTCCTGTCGTGGATCGTGATCGTCATCAAGGGCTGGAACGTGATCCGCCTGAACCGCCTGACGAAGAACGCCGAACAGGCGTTCTGGCATTCGGACAATTTCGACGACGGCATCAAGAAGCTCGGGCTCGCCGCATCGACGCCGAACGACAACCCGTTCCTCGCGCTCGCACTGTCGGGCAAGGAAGCCGCCGATCACCACCACCAGACGCAGCCGCACCTGCACGACCGCATGGACGTGTCGGACTGGGTCACGCGCTGCCTGAAGGACACGATGGACGAAGGCATCTCGCGCATGCAGAGCGGCCTCGCGATCCTCGCGTCGGTCGGCAGCACGGCGCCGTTCGTCGGCCTGTTCGGTACGGTCTGGGGGATCTACCACGCGCTGCTCGCGATCGGCGCAACCGGCCAGACGTCGATCGACCAGGTTGCGGGCCCGGTCGGCGAGTCGCTGATCATGACCGCGTTCGGCCTGTTCGTCGCGATCCCGGCCGTGCTCGGCTACAACGCACTGACCCGCGCGAACAAGGGTGTCGTCAGCAAGCTGCGCCGCTTCGCGCACGGCCTGCACGCGTACTTCGTGACGGGCGCGAGCCTCGCGTCGTCGTCGACGCGCGACGGCCTGCGTCTCGCGACGCGCGCCAGCTGAGACGGGGTGAACCATGGCAATGAACACCGGTTTCAGCGACGATGACGACGATGCCGTGATGAGCGAGATCAACATGACACCGCTCGTCGACGTCATGCTCGTACTCCTGATCATTTTCCTCGTGACGATCCCGGCGATGCAGCATGCGGTGAAGATCGACCTGCCGCACGCCAGCAGCCAGCCCGTCGACGAAAAGCCGCAGACGGTCGACGTCGCGATCCAGGGCGACGGTACGATCCTGTGGGACGACCACACGGTCACGCGCGAACAATTGCAGGCGCGCATCGCGGAAGCGGCAAAGCGCACGCCGCAACCGGAGTTGCACCTGCGTGCGGACCGCAAGGTCGCTTACGAACACGTCGCCGAAGTGATGTCGGATGCGCAGGCAGGCGGCCTGACGAAGCTCGGCTTCGTGACGGAACCGACTGCGAAAGCGAAGTAACGCACGCGCGATCCGACGCGCCGGCCGCACCTCGTCGGCCGCACAAAGTAAAAGGCCTTCATCGCCAGATGAAGGCCTTTTTTCATGCGCACGCGGGCGCCTTCGGGCGGCGGGCTCTTTGGCGGTATCGGTTGCGCCTCGAGCAACGCAAATGCGACTCTGCCGTGGTCTGCACGGACTGCGCGTTCTGCCCTATCTGGCTCGCAATATATGCGGCCACCTGATTTCGCTCCGAACTTCCTTCACGAAATGGGATTTCAATATAGGCCCGCACGCACGCGCATTCAAGGTTCCGGCGATTGAAACTTGCGATTGCAGGCGACGCTTCAATGACAAAACAAATTTGCCTCGTCGTGCACGTCGTGTTCAGGTCGCCGAAGCATCGGCCGCCGCTTCCTTCTTCGCACGCTCCGGGCACCCCGGAGCCTGGTAGGCGCCGTGATCGAGCTTCTCGACCAGATAGTCGACGAACGCTCGCACCGCGGGCGGCATCCCCTGCCGCGACACGAACACCGCGTACAGTTGCGGCACCGGCAGCGTCCAGCCCGGCATCACGGGCGACAGTTGCCCCGCGCGCAGCGCGTTGCCGTACATCATCTCCGGCAGTGCCGCGATGCCGAGCCCATCGAGCACGGCTTCGCGGATCGTCATCAGGTCGGCCGTCACGAGCCGCGGGTCGTGCTCGTGCACGTGACGCGTACCGTCCGGCGCGATCAGGTTGAACACGTGCCGCCCGTCGACGCTCGGTGTATCGAGCGTCTCGAATCCGGTCAGGTCGTCCGGCACCAGCGGCGGCGCATTCTGGCTCAGCAGGCTCGGCGCGCCGACCAGCATCTGCTCGGTGCGCCACAGCGGCCGCACGACGATGTTCGCGTTCTGCGGCGGCTCCGAGCGCACGCGCAACGCGACGTCGATCGAATCCTCGAACAGGTCGATCACGCGATTCGTCACGCGCACGTGCACCTTCACCTCGGGATAGCGGCGCAGGAATTCGGGCAGGATGCGCGACAGCATCGTCTGCGACAGCGTCACGGGCACGCTGACGCGTACCGAGCCGCGCGGCGATGAGCGCAACTGCTGGACCGCATTCATCGCCGCCTGCGCTTCTGCCAGCATCGCCTGGCAATGCTGGTAGAACAGCTCCCCTGCCTCGGTCAGCGCGAGCTTGCGTGTAGAACGCTGCAGCAGGCGCACGCCGAGCGCCGCCTCGAGTTCGGTCAGGCGCCGCGACAGGCGCGATTTCGAGATGCCCAGCACGCGCTCCGCAGCCGAGAAACCGCCATGTTCGACGACCTGCGAAAAGTACATGAGGTCGTTCAGGTTATGTGCATCGATATTCATCTCATCGTTCCAATTTCAGAACAATCCATTGCGAACCGTCGCGAATCGAACGGTAAAACGCCCAATATAATAGCGCCATGTTTCAAAAATAACGCTATTCCGATCATTTCGAGGGAATCCAAATGACGACCGCTCGCTCGCTTGACCGCACGTACCCCGCGCTTCGCACGACAGAAGGCGGCGGCTTCGTGGTTCACCGCCCGTTCCCGACCCGGCTGCTGATGGATTTCGATCCGTTCCTGCTGCTCGATGAAATGGGACCGGTCGACTATGCGCCCGGCGAAGCCCGCGGCGCGCCGGCCCACCCGCATCGCGGCTTCGAGACCGTGACCTACGTGCTCGACGGGCACTATCGCCATCACGACTCGGCCGGCCACGCGGGCGCGCTCGGCCCCGGCGACGTGCAGTGGATGACGGCCGGCGCCGGCGTCGTGCACAGCGAAATGCCGGATCCCGCGTTCGCGCAGGCGGGCGGCCGTTCGCACGGCTTCCAGCTGTGGGTCAACCTGCCGCGCCGCGACAAGCTGATCGCGCCGCGCTACCAGGAAATTTCCGCCAGCCGCATCCCGACCGCGACGTCGCCGGACGGCCGCGCGCGCGTGCGCGTGATCGCCGGCGAGGCATTCGGTGTCCAAGCCGTGATCGAGACACGCACGCCGATCCTCTATCAGCATTTCACGCTGGAACCGGGCGCAACGGTCACGCAGCCCGTGCCGGCCGGCTATCGCGTGTTCGCCTATCCGATCGACGGAACGGGCCTCTACGGGCCCGACAGGCAGGCTGTCGACTCACAACATATGATCGTCTACGGCTGCGACGGCGACACCGTCACGTTCGCGGCCGGCGATACGCCGCTCGACCTGCTGCTGATCGGCGGCGTGCCGCTCAACGAGCCGATCGTGCGCTACGGCCCGTTCGTGATGAATACCGAGGAAGAGATCCGGCAGGCCGTCGTCGACTACCAGACCGGCCGCATGGGTCGCATCGAAGCGTGACGCCCGAATGGGGACGCAGGTGCCGCGAAACCGCGCGTTTTGCGTCACAATGACTTCTTGAACCATGTGGCCGCCGGCCACCAGAAGGAACCTGCCCCCTTGAACTTCGAACACCTGATCCAGATCAACTCCGACGATCCGGCCGTGCCGACCCTCACCCGCGACCAGCTCTGGGAAGGTCTCGTGTTGCGTGCCGAACAGCCGCAACTGTTCGTGCTCGGCCTCGACAGCTGCGTCGTCCACGAACGGACGGACACGACGCTCGAACGTGAGCTGCACTATGGTCACGCGACCGTGCGCGACCACGTCACGTTCACGCCGAACCAGCAGGTTCGCTACGACATCCTCGCCGCCGACGGCGAGATCGGCGGCTCGCTGACGATGTCGATCGAGGAGCGCGACGACCACGAACTGTTCCTGCGTTTCGAATACCGCACGACGCTGGTCGTCACGGACGACAGCGAAGACGCGCGTCAGACGCACGGGATCGTCAAGGAGGCGTACCGCACGTCGGATATCGATACGGTCCGCCTGATCCGCGAGTACGCGCAGGGCCGCAAGGATCCCGATCCGCTGCACTGAACCCGGTGGCGGCCTGCGGGCCGCCCCTTTGATTCAAGCTATCAGATTTGCCATTTCGATCGATAAAGAGTTTTTGCGAATGGGAATGGTTATCATTTAGAATTCATTCCATCGTATCGACAGTCACCGATCAACCGAATGACCGACACCATGCGCCCGACCACGCTGACCCTGCGCCGCACGACCGGCACCACAGGCAGCAGCCGTCAGAAGACGGCAGCGGTCACCACGCCGGCGACACCCGCCGGCAACCGCGATGCAGGCACGCGGGTCGTCAGCAGCGATGCGCTGCTGCAAGGCCAAAGCCACGTCAGCATCGCGCATAACGGAGAGACCTATCAGTTGCGCGCCACGCGGCTCGGCAAGCTGATCCTGACGAAGTAACGACCGAGTATTGTGGGGACCACCTCCCTGAGAGGTGTTGGGCAGTAGCCAGCGTAACGGCTTGCACGCGAGATCTAGACCCCTTCGTGCAAACACACTCAAGCAGCCGTTGCAGCAAGCCAAGCCACTTTTTTTGGTTCTCACGCCTGGAAGAAAAAAAGCGACACGTCGAAGGACGTGTCGCTTTTTTGTTTGGGTGGCGTCGATGTGTTCGACCTGCCGTTCGCGGTTACTTCAATGCATCCCGATGGATCGCCTTCCGCCCTGCTCCGTGTAGGGATGGCCCCGGGTAGCGCAAACGCCGCTCAGAACCCCCAGAACATCAGCCACCACGCACTGTCGGTGACGGCCAGCGCTGCCGCGAACCACGCAAAGGCGGCAAGCCGGCGCGGCCAGGCCGCATAACGCCCCGTCACCTTCCACGCGAGCCACGCGCTCCACGCGTTGGCGCCGACCAGGATCGCGATACGCACGTCCGTGGCCCAGCCGAGCGGCACATGCTCGGCACGCAGCAGCGACAGCGTCGTCGCCGACAGCCCGAGGAACACACCCGCTCCCGCGATCGGAATCAGCGCCTGCGCGAGATGATGGAGCCGCACGCGATCGAAGCGGCCGAGCATCCGCGTGGCACCGGCCAGCAGCACGAGCAGCGTCGTGCCGTACACGAGCCCCGTGCCGACGATGTAGCTGACGACGAGCCCGCCGTCGAGCCAAGAAAACACGTCGTTGCGATCCGGGTAATGCGTGAGCAGGAACCACGGTGCGTTGGTTTCGAGCGGCCACGTGATGTCATGGTCGATCAGCCAGCCCGCGAGCCATTGCTTGATCTGCACGAACCACGGGCTGGCGGTCCAGTGGAATGCACCGATCGCGACGCCGAGCAGGCCGTACAGGATCAGCGCGGTGTCCCACGGGTTCGCCTGCTGCGCGCCGAGGTTCACGACTTCGTCGGACGGCGAGCGCAACGACAGCGAGATCGCATCGCGGTGCCCGCTGCAGCGGCCGCACATATGGCAGTCCGCCGCGCCCTTCATGTTGCGCAACGGTACGAGCGGCGCGCAGTTGATCGGAATCACGCGATGGCCATGCTCGCCGTTCTTGTACGAACGGCGCCACGCATCCTCGTCGACCTTGTAGCGCATCGGCGCAAGCCGCGCGAGCAGCCCGAACACGCCGTTGACCGGGCACAGATACTTGCACCACACGCGCTTCTCGCGGCCGTACAGCACACCGATCACGATCGCACCGACGGTCGAGCCGCCGAGCACGAACAGCACCGCGAGTGGGTACTGGTACACGCTGACCATCTGCCCGTAGATCGTCGTGAGCCCGAACGCGACGAACGGCCAGCCGCCCCACCGCATCCAGCGCGGAATCGCGCGACCGCGGCCGAACTTGCTCGCGAATTCGGTGAGCGCACCTTCCGGACACAGCACGCCGCACCAGACGCGGCCAAGCATCACCATCGACAGCAGCACGAACGGCCACCAGATGCCCCAGAACACGAACTGCGCGATCAGCGTGAGGTTGTTCCACAGGTGCGCGGAATCGTCCGGCAGCGGCAGCACCGCCGGCACAATGATCAGGAACGCATAGACGGCGACGACGACCCACTGGATGCCACGGATCACCGCGCCGTGGCGCTGCATCCACTGGCCCGCCTGCGCGAGCCAACCCGGCTTGGTTGCGGCGGCAACGTTCATGCCGCGCGGCCCGCGGCGACAGCCGGACGGCGGCTCGCGCGCTTCATCAACAGCCAGACGACGGCCCAGTACACCGCATAGGCAACCAGGTTGGTCAGCGCCGGATGCGCGCGATAGCCCGTCAGCGTCGCGACGAGCGAGCCGAACGTGCTGGAGTCATCGAGAATCGACGACGTATCCCACACCTGCGAAATGCCGAGCGGCAGGATTTCCTTGTCGATCAGCTTGTCGACGCCGGTCTGGAACAGGCCCGCGCCGAGGAACAGCAGCATCACTTCGGTGACGCGGAAGAAGTGCCGCCACGAGAAATACTTGCCGCCGAGTTGCAGCAGATAGAACGTCAGGAATGCGAGGCCGAGGCCGATCACGACCGCGAGCATCTGGCTGCCGTCGACGTGGCCCGACTGGCCGAAACCGAGGCCGTACAGGAAGATCACCGTCTCGCTGCCTTCGCGCGCGATCGCGAGCGCGACCAGCACCGCGACGCCCCACCAGTTCGAATCGCGCGTGCTCTGCTGCAGCGATTGCTCCATGTCGCGCTTCAGCGTGCGGCCGTGGCTGCGCATCCACAGCACCATCTGCACGATCAGCACGCATGCGATCAGCACCATGGCGGTCTGGAAGTAATCCTGCGCGTCGCCGGACAGCACTTCGGTGAAACCGACCAGCGCTGCGCCGAGGCCGACCGCCATCAGCAGACCGACACCGACGCCGGCCCAGAGAAAAGGCAGGCCGCGGCGCGCGTCGTCGTCGCCGTTTTTCAGCCATGCGTAGAGAATGCCGACGACGAGCAGCGCTTCGACGCTCTCCCGCCAGACGATGAACAAGATCTGACCCATCGATACCTCCTGACGCGCGGTACACCGGGCAGGTGGGCCTGCGCGCAGATAAAACGCGTTACTTCGCGACGATCACGCCCTGTGCCTGCTGGTGGAAATCGTCGAAAAACTTGTATTCGCCCGGCGACAACGGCGCGACGACCACGAACGAATCGGCGCCCGGCGCGAGCACCTTTTCCTTGCGCAGTTGCACGCTCTCGAATTCGGCGGCGCCCTTGCCGGTGTTCTTGATCTCGATCTTGAAACGCTGCCCGGCCGGCACTTCGATGCGAGCGGGGTTGAGCTTGCCGTCCGTCATCTCGAGCTTGAACGTCGGCAGATCGGCAGCGTACGCTGCGCCGGCAAGCCACAACGCAGCGGCTGCGGCAAAGACTTTCTGGGGAATTTTCATTCTGGGTTCTCTACGCCGACGGCGCGCCGAAGCGCGCCGTCCGTGATGCCACCGATCAGTAACCGCCCTTCTTGCCGATACCGGCGAACGGGAAGTCGTACTCGAGGGTGATGGGCTTGAACCATGCGCCCACACCCGTTTCCTTGTCGATGTGACGGCCGAACGCCATGTGGCCCGACTGCATCGGCGGCTTGACGGTCATCGTCAGGTGGTACTTGCCCGGGCCAGACAGCTTCACGTTGTCGCCGTAGTGCGGGCCGTCGCTCGCGACCATGCCCATCAGGTCGCCTTCCGCCTTCCACTTCGTGTCGCCCTGCTTCGTCAGCTTGTACGTGACCTGCAGGTACGGCATCCAGTCGCCTTCCGCGAAACCCGTCGGGTTGTTCTTGACCGCATGGATGTCGGCCTCGAGGTGGATGTCGGAATCCGACGCCTTGCGCATCATCCCTTCCGGGTCCATCGTGATCGGCTGCAGGTACACCGCGCCGATTTCCATGCCGCCCTGGATCTGCTGCTTGCCGATCGGATATTCGGCAGCCAAGGCCGACGTCGCGGCAAGCGCCGCCGCTACCGCAACCGACGTGCGGATGAACGAAGAACCCAACATGGACACTCCTTGTTATTTGATCTGACACCGTGCGGGCCACCCGCCGGGCGCCCCGCTGGAAACACTAACGCGACGAATAACGTTAATGCGAACTATTCTCAATAATTGCGGAGTTTAGCACCGATCCTGTTCCGGAACAAACGAGGCACCGCGTAAACCCCTGATCCGACAAGGCTTACAGCTCGATTACCGGCACGTTTCGGTGACGCTTTGAAAGATTTACCGACCGCCGCTGACGTGATCGCCGACGTTTGCGCCGAACACGCGCTCGCGCAGCAGCGCGAGCTGGTCGCGGGTCGCGGCGGCCTTCTCGAACTCGAGGTTCTTCGCGTAGTCGGCCATCTGCTTTTCGAGGCGCTTGATTTCCTTCGCCAGCTGCTTCTCCGACATGTCCTCGAATTTCGCACGCTGCTGCGCTTCTTTCAGCTCCGCGCGCGCTTCGTCGGCGTTGTAGACGCCGTCGATGATGTCCTTGATGCGCTTCACCACGCCGCGCGGCGTGATACCCATCTTTTCGTTGTGCGCGATCTGCTTCGCACGGCGCCGCTCGGTCTCGCCGATCGCACGCTTCATCGACTCGGTCATGTTGTCCGCGTAGAGGATCGCCTTGCCGTTCACGTTCCGCGCGGCCCGGCCGATCGTCTGGATCAGCGAGCGCTCGGCGCGCAGGAAGCCTTCCTTGTCCGCGTCGAGGATCGCGACGAGCGACACCTCCGGAATGTCGAGCCCTTCCCGCAGCAGGTTGATCCCGACCAGCACGTCGAACGTGCCGAGCCGCAGGTCGCGGATGATCTCCACGCGCTCGACGGTATCGATGTCGCTGTGCAGGTAGCGCACCTTGACCCCGTGGTCCGCCAGAAACTCGGTGAGTTGCTCGGCCATGCGCTTCGTCAGCACGGTGATCAGCACGCGCTCCTCGGCCTTCACGCGCTCGTTGATCTCGGCCAGCACGTCGTCGACCTGCGAGCTCGCCGGCCGCACTTCGATTTCCGGATCGACGAGCCCGGTCGGCCGCACGACCTGCTCGGCGATCTGCCCGGTCACGCGCTGCTCGTAATCAGCCGGCGTGGCCGACACGAACACGACCTGGCGCATCTTGCGTTCGAACTCGGGGAACTTGAGCGGCCGGTTGTCGAGCGCGGACGGCAGCCGGAACCCGTAGTTGACGAGGTTTTCCTTGCGCGCGCGGTCGCCGTTGTACATGCCGTTCAGCTGGCCGATCAGCACGTGCGACTCGTCGAGCAGCATCAGCGCATCGGGCGGCAGGTAGTCGACGAGGGTCGGCGGCGGGTCGCCGGGCTCCGCCCCCGAGAAATGCCGCGAGTAGTTCTCGATGCCCTTGCAGAAGCCGAGCTCCTGGAGCATCTCGAGATCGAAGCGCGTACGCTGCTCGAGGCGCTGCGCCTCGACGAGCTTGCCGTCGCCGTGAAAGAACTCGAGCCGCTCGCGCAGTTCGTCCTTGATCGTCTCGACCGCGCGCATCACGGTGTCGCGCGGCGTCACGTAGTGCGACGACGGATAGACGGTGAAGCGCGGAATCTTCTGCCGCACGCGGCCGGTCAGCGGGTCGAACAGCTGCAGCGTCTCGACCTCGTCGTCGAACAGTTCGACGCGCACGGCCAGCTCCGCGTGTTCGGCCGGGAAGATGTCGATCGTGTCGCCGCGCACGCGGAACGTGCCGCGCTGGAAATCCTGCTCGTTGCGCGTGTACTGCATCGCGATCAGCCGTGCGATCACGTCGCGCTGGCCGAGCTTGTCGCCGGTACGCAGCGTCAGGATCATCTGGTGGTATTCGGACGGGTTGCCGATACCGTAGATCGCCGACACCGTCGCAACGATCACGACGTCGCGACGCTCCATCAGGCTCTTCGTCGCCGACAGCCGCATCTGCTCGATATGCTCGTTGATCGACGAGTCCTTTTCGATGAACAGGTCGCGCTGCGGCACGTACGCTTCAGGCTGGTAATAGTCGTAGTACGAGACGAAGTACTCGACCGCGTTGCGCGGGAAGAACTCGCGAAATTCCGAGTAGAGCTGCGCGGCGAGCGTCTTGTTCGGCGCGAACACGATCGCCGGGCGGCCGAGCCGCGCAATCGTGTTCGCCATCGTGAAGGTCTTGCCCGAGCCCGTCACGCCGAGCAGCGTCTGGAACGAGAGACCATCCTCGACCCCTTCGACGAGCGTCTCGATCGCGGTCGGCTGGTCGCCGGCGGGCGGATACGGTTGATACAGCTGGAACGGCGACCCTTCGAAGGTCACGAATTTCGATTCGTCGAGCGCGTCGCCGGTTTCGGCTTTATGTTCGGACATGGAATGCGGCCGGAGCGAGGGCAAAGAAAGCATTCTAGCGCTTCGCGGCCTCGCGAACTGCTGTCGGCTCCTGACGCGCGACGACCGTCCGAAATCGCCATTCCCGGCCGAATTTCGCCGCTGAAACGCCGCCCCCGCCTGCGTGAATTCGCTACAATGTCAGGCTGCTGCGCTTTCCGGCGTCGTGCCTGCCTGCGCGCGGTCCACCGCGCCCGCCCCGCCCGTTGAAAGCCTGACCCTCTTTTCACTACTGCCGAATCATCATGTCGCTCTTCTCCGCTGTCCAGCTTGCTCCCCGCGACCCGATCCTGGGCCTGAACGAAGCCTTCAACGCCGATGCGCGTCCGACCAAGGTCAACCTCGGCGTCGGTGTGTACACGAACGAAGAAGGCAAGATTCCGCTGCTGCGCGCGGTTCGCGAAGCAGAGAAGGTGCGTGTCGAGGCCGGCCTGCCGCGCGGCTACCTGCCGATCGACGGCATTGCTGCCTACGATGCGGCCGTGCAGAAGCTGCTGCTCGGCAACGACTCGCCGCTGATCGCAGCAGGTCGCGTGGTCACGGCCCAGGCACTGGGCGGCACGGGCGCGCTGAAGATCGGCGCCGATTTCCTGCGCACCGTGAACCCGAACGTGAAGGTCGCGATCAGCGATCCGAGCTGGGAAAACCACCGCGCGCTGTTCGAAGCAGCCGGCTTCGAAGTCGTTGCGTACCCGTACTACGACGCCGCCACCAACGGCGTGAACTTCGAAGGCATGCTGTCGGCACTGAACGGCTACGCGGCAGGCACGGTCGTCGTGCTGCACGCGTGCTGCCACAACCCGACCGGCGTGGACCTGACGGAAGCGCAATGGCAACAGGTCGTCGACGTCGTGAAGGCGCGCAACCTCGTGCCGTTCCTCGACATGGCTTACCAGGGCTTCGGCGAGAACATCGAGGCCGATGCTGCCGCCGTGCGCCTGTTTGCTGCGGCCGACCTGAACGCATTCGTGTCGTCGTCGTTCTCGAAGTCGTTCTCGCTGTACGGCGAGCGCGTCGGCGCACTGTCGATCATCACGTCGAGCAAGGAAGAAGCGACGCGCGTGCTGTCGCAACTGAAGCGCGTGATCCGCACGAACTACTCGAACCCGCCGACCCACGGTGGTGCCGTGGTCGCCGCGGTGCTCGCATCGCCGGAACTGCACGCTTCGTGGGTGCAGGAACTCGGTGAAATGCGCGATCGCATCCGTGCGATGCGCAACGGTCTCGTCGAGCGCCTGAAGGCAAGCGGCGTCGACCGCGACTTCAGCTTCATCAACGAGCAGCGCGGGATGTTCTCGTATTCGGGCCTGACCTCGGCGCAAGTCGATCGCCTGCGCGACGAGTTCGGCATCTATGCGGTCGGCACGGGCCGGATCTGCGTCGCCGCGCTGAACACGCGCAACCTCGACGCGGTCGCCAATGCGGTCGCAGCCGTCCTGAAGTAACGTGGCGTGAGCGGGCAGCCGCCGTTATCGGCGCTGCCCCACTCTGCCGAGACGAAAAACGCGCTCCCTGGAGCGCGTTTTTTTATGCCTTTTGCCCGGCTTGCCGGCGTAACGACATCGCACGAGCGGCGCGCATCGCGGCCGCTCGCGGCAGTGCGTTACTGCATGAACCAGCCGTGGCTGACGACGACCGACTGGCCCGTGAGCGCGGCGCTCGGGAAGGCCGACAGGAACAGCACCGTCTGCGCGACGTCCTGCACCGTCGTGAACACGCCATCGACCGTGTTGCCGAGCATCACCTTCTTGATCACTTCCTCCTCGCTGATGCCGAGCTCCTTCGCCTGCTCCGGAATCTGCTTGTCGACCAGCGGCGTGCGCACGAAGCCCGGACACACGACGTGCGAGCGCACGTTGTGCTTCGCACCTTCCTTCGCCAGCACGCGGGCCAGGCCGAGCAGGCCGTGCTTGGCCGTCACGTAGGCCGATTTCAGCGGCGACGCTTCGTGCGAGTGCACCGAACCCATGTAGATCACGACACCGCCGCGATCGTCCTTGTACATGTGCTTGAGCGCAGCCTTGGTCGTCAGGAACGCGCCGTCGACGTGGATCGCCTGCATCTTCTTCCAGTCGGAGAACGCGTAGTTCTCGATCGGGTTGACGATCTGGATGCCTGCGTTCGACACGAGGATGTCGACCGAGCCGAACACTTCGGCCACCTTGTCGATCCCGCTGTTCACGGCTTCCTCGTTCGTCACGTCCATCGCGACGCCGATCGCCTTGCCGCCCGCCTTGACGATCTCGTCGGCAACCGCGTTCGCGCCGTCCTGGTTCAGGTCGGCGATCGCGACCGCCGCGCCCGCCTTTGCGAGCTCGAGTGCGATTTCCTTGCCGATGCCGCTCGCGGCGCCCGTGACGACTGCGGTCTTGCCGCTCAGATCTGCTGCCATGTCCATCTCCTCCCGTTGTCGGATCGATAAAACAAGCGCCCGCCGCATCCGCTACCGTCGCGCGATCGCACCGGCGGGCCAGCCGTCATTGTGCACGATCGGCCCCGCCGTTCGCGCGCAAAACGTCTAAGCTTAAGGTCGGTTCTGTCACGCAGGTGATTCGCATGCACTATCGACGGCTAGGCCGCTCCGGCCTGCAGATCAGCGAGCTTTCGCTCGGTTCGTGGGTGACGTACGGCAACCAGGTCGACCAGCGGATCGCGCGCGAATGCCTGGCTGCGGCGCGCGACGCGGGTGTCAATTTCTTCGACAACGCCGAGGTCTACGCCGGCGGCAAGTCCGAGGAAATCATGGGCCACGCGCTCAAGTCGCTCGACTGGCCACGCGTCAGCTACATCGTGTCCACGAAGTTCTTCTGGGGGCTCGCCGAAGCGCCGAACCAGTATCACACGCTGAACCGGAAATACCTGCTGAACGCCATCGACGGCTCGCTGCGCCGGCTGCAACTCGACTATGTCGACCTCGTCTATTGCCATCGCCCCGATCCGAACACGCCGATCGAGGAAACCGTCTGGGCGATGAGCGACATGATCGTCCGCGGCAAGGCGCTGTACTGGGGCACGTCGGAATGGCGCGCCGACGAGATCCGGGCCGCGTGCGAAATCGCCGAACGGCATCACCTTCACAAGCCGGTCGTCGAGCAGCCGCAGTACAACCTGTTCCACCGCACGCGAGTCGAACAGGAATATGCGCGGCTGTACGACGACTACGGTCTCGGCCTCACAACCTGGAGCCCGCTGGCATCGGGCCTGCTCACCGGCAAGTACCGTAACGGCGTGCCGCCCGGCAGCCGCGCGCAGTTGCAGGGTTACGACTGGATGCGCGACCGCCTGACCGATCAGGCCGCCAACGACATCGTCGAACGGCTCGGCGAAATCGCAGCCGAGCTAGGCTGCAGCACGGGCCAGCTTGCGATCGCATGGGTGCTCGCGAATCCCCGCGTGAGTTCGGTCATCACCGGCGCGTCGCGGATCGAGCAGATCGGCGACAACATGCGCGCACTCGACGTTGCCGCGAAGCTGACGCCGGATGTGAAGCAACGCATCGAGGTGGTGGTCGGCGATGCGTACGAATAAGGCGATGCCCGGCCACTCGCGTACAATACGCGGCCCGCATCGGCGCCCGGCCTGACGGCCGCGCACGATCGACCGCTTTCATCGATTCACCTTTCGTTTCAGGCAGCCCGCCATGCTCAGTTATCGTCACGGTTTTCACGCCGGCAACCACGCGGACGTGCTCAAGCACGCCGTCGTCGTCCAGTTGCTGCGCTACCTGAACAAGAAAGACAAGTCCTACTGGTACATCGACACGCATGCAGGTGCCGGCGTGTACTCGCTGCGCGACGGCTACGCGGCGAAGACGTCGGAATTCGACACCGGGATCGGCCGGCTGTGGAACGAAAAGAACCTGCCGGAAGCGCTGGGCGACTATATCGATGAAGTCCGCGCGCTGAACGACGACGGTGAACTGCGCTTCTACCCGGGTTCCCCGTACATCGCATGGCGATCGATGCGCGAGCAGGACCGCATGCGCCTGTTCGAAATGCACACGACGGAAATCGACGTGCTGCGCCACAATTTCCGCGACGCGGGGCGACGCGCGATGATCTTTGCCGGCGACGGCTTCGAAGGCGTCAAGGCACTGCTGCCGCCGCCGCCGCGACGCGCACTCGTGCTGATCGACCCGTCCTACGAGGACAAGAAGGACTACGCGCGTACGGTGACTTGCGTGACGGAGTGCCTGAAGCGCTTCGCGACGGGCTGCTATGCAATCTGGTACCCGCAGGTCACCCGGACGGAATCGCAGCGTTTTCCCGAGCAGTTGAAGCGCCTGCAACCGAACAACTGGCTGCACCTGACGCTGACGGTGTCGAATCCGCCGACTGACGGGCTGGGCCTCTACGGCAGCGGGATGTTCATTCTGAATCCGCCGTATACGCTCGCGCAGAGCATGAACGAGGCGCTGCCCTATCTGGTCGAGATGCTGGGACAGGACAGCGGCGCCCGCTGCCAGATCGAGCACCGCGGCAACTGAACGGGAGACCGAGACCGCGCGCTACGGCTGCGGTCTCGGCGCGAGCCTTGGCTGGTTGGCCGGCTGTCCACCCCACGCGGGGACATTGATATACGGCGCAACGAACAACGGAACCGACGTGTTCGGCGCCTGCCCGGCCGGCGCCCGCATGCCTGCCGGCTCGACGATCGGCTCGGAAGACAACGGTGCCGTCTGCAGTACCAGCCCGCCCTTACCGTCCTGAATACCGCGTTGCGTATCGAGAATCAGCGGTTTGGACGATGTCGCGGCAGCAGCTGCGAGTCCATGGACAAGCACCGCCGCGCCCAGAACGAGACGCGCGCGGGCACTTCGACGCACATCGAGACGCAAACGCATGATCGTGTCCTTCAGGATGAAAAGCAGGTGCATACCATAGCGCTGCACTGACGATTGCGCCAGATCCGGTGCACAAAAAAACAAAGCCCCGTCAATACGGGGCTTGCTTATCGTTCGGTGCCACGTGGCACCTGACGGTGACTCCGATTACAGCGAGTAGCCGTTGGTTTCCAGCGAGCGGATGCGGCTCTCGAGCTGGACGATGTCCGACGACGTGGCGAGGTAAGCCTCACGGCGTTCACGTTCTGCGGATTCAAACCAGTTGCTCAGCTTTTCGACGATGTAGGCGATCATGACATTCTCCAAGGAAGGGGGACCCCTGGTGAATCGGTGTTCAGGGATTTCCCGTATAGGGTTATCCCGAATTATAGCGATGCCGCACCAAGATGCTAGTGAAATACTTGCATGGAAGTCATTCCCAATCGGAATGGATGACCGTCGATCTTTCGTAACCCATTGATTTTTATAGAAACCGAATCGCAACCTCTTTCGGCCCTCGAGTGCGCGCACTAATTTGGTTCACCGACGGGGTCGGACAGACGCGCCAAAATCGGGCATTCGGGCCGCCCGTCACCATGACAGTGCGCAGCGAGATCGGCCAATGTGTTGCGCATGTCGCTCAATTCCGCGACGCGCTTGTCGAGTTCGGCCACGTGCTCGAGGGCAATCGACTTCACTTCGGCGCTCGCGCGGGAACGGTCTTGCCAAAGCATCAGCAGCTTGCGGATGTCCTCGACGAGAAAGCCAAGGCGTCTCGCCTGGCGGATGAAGCGCAGGATATGGATTTCGTCCGCTCCGTAGATCCGGTAGCCGGCATCGGTCCGCTTGCTCGGCGCCAGCAGGCCGACCTGTTCGTAGTACCGGATCATTTTTGCGCTGACTCCGGATTCACGCGATGCATCGCCGATATTCATTCCCGACCTCTCCATCAAGCCCTTGTTTCGAACATGAACGTCGACTAGTGCAATCGCCGACGGCACTTCGATCGTATCAAATCGTTCGGTTTCGTTCCGGGATAAGGCTTGGCGGCTGAAGGCAGTTGAATGACCTGGCGTGCGGGCCAGAGGGAGGTGATGAATGAAGCGCGCTACCCCAACCCCGCTCGCATTTCCATCGCCGAAATGCAAAAACCCCCGCCTTTCGGGCGGGGGTTTCTGGCTTAGGGAGCCTGACGATTACCTACTTTCACACGGGAA
>NZ_CABVQC010000099.1 GCF_902499175.1 Burkholderia aenigmatica | reverse complement strand
AGCGGCGCGGGCGCAAGCGCCGCCGGGGGTGCCGGCGGCCACCGCGGCCGTGGCGGCCCCGCCGCGATGGCAAACATTCCGCAGCCCGTGCAGGTCGCGAGCGCGACGCAAGGCGAAATGCCGATCGTGCTGTCCGCGCTCGGCACCGTCACGCCGCTCGCGAACGTGACGGTCAAGACGCAACTGTCGGGCTACCTGCAATCGGTCTCGTTCCAGGAAGGCCAGATCGTCAAGAAGGGCGACGTGCTCGCGCAGATCGACCCGCGCCCGTACCAGGTGTCGCTCGAGAACGCCGAAGGCACGCACGCGCGCGACTCGGCGCTGCTCGCGACGGCCCGCCTCGACCTGAAGCGCTACCAGACGCTGCTGTCGCAGGACTCGATCGCGTCGCAGACCGTCGATACGCAGGCTTCACTCGTCAAGCAGTACGAAGGCGCGGTGAAGACCGACCAGGCCGCGATCGATTCCGCGAAGCTGAACCTCACATATGCGCGCATCACCGCGCCGGTGTCGGGCCGCGTCGGCCTGCGCCAGGTCGACCCCGGCAACTACGTGACGCCGGGCGATAGCAACGGCCTCGTCGTGATCACGCAGCTGCAGCCGATGAGCGTGATCTTCACCACGTCGGAAGACAACCTGCCGCAGATCCTCAAGCAGGTGAACGCGGGCCAGAAGCTGTCGGTCACCGCGTACAACCGCAACAACACGGTGCCACTCGAAACCGGCTCGCTCGCGACGCTCGACAACCAGATCGACACGAGCACCGGCACCGTCAAGCTGCGCGCAAACTTCGATAACAAGGAAGGCATGCTGTTCCCGAATCAGTTCGTGAACACGCGCCTGCTCGTCGACGTGATGCGCAACGCGACGATCGTGCCGACCTCGGCGGTGCTGACCGGCTCGATCGGCCAGTTCGTCTACGTCGTGAAACCCGACAACACGGTGACGGTGCGCAAGGTCGCGACCGGCCCGGTCGACGGCGAACGCACGAGCATCGTCAGCGGCGTCGCGATCGGCGAGCGCGTGGTGACCGACGGCTCCGATCGCCTGCGCGAAGGCGCAAAGATCTCGATCCCGGCCGACAAGCCGAAAGGCGCGTCGGGCGCGCGTGGCGCCGGTGCGGCGTCGGGTGCATCGGGCACCGGCGGCCATCACGGCGGCAACAAGCACGGCGCGTCGCAGGCTGCGGCCCCCGCGGCCCAGTAACGCGCGGGCCGCTCGATGAATCCATCCCGCCTCTTCATTCTCCGGCCGGTCGGCACCGCCCTCCTGATGGCGGCGATCATGCTGGCCGGTCTCGTCGCGCTGCGTTTCCTGCCGCTCGCCGCGCTGCCGGAAGTCGACTATCCGACGATCCAGGTCCAGACCTTCTACCCGGGCGCGAGCCCGGAGGTGATGACCTCGTCGGTCACCGCGCCGCTCGAACGGCAGTTCGGGCAGATGCCGTCGCTGAACCAGATGTCATCGCAGAGCTCGGCCGGCTCGTCCGTCATCACGCTGCAGTTCTCGCTCGACCTGCCGCTCGACATCGCCGAGCAGGAAGTGCAGGCCGCGATCAACGCGGCCGGCAACCTGCTGCCGTCCGACCTCCCTGCCCCGCCGATCTACGCGAAGGTCAACCCGGCCGATGCGCCGGTGCTCACGCTTGCCGTCACGTCGAAGACGCTGCCGCTCACGCAGGTGCAGGATCTCGCCGACACGCGTCTCGCGATGAAGATCTCGCAGATCGCGGGCGTCGGCCTCGTCAGCCTGTCGGGCGGCAACCGCCCGGCCGTGCGGATCCAGGCGAACCCGACCGCGCTCGCGCAGTACGGGATGAACCTCGACGACCTGCGCACGACGATCTCGAACCTGAACGTCAACACGCCGAAGGGCAACTTCGACGGCCCGTCGCGCGCGTACACGATCAACGCGAACGACCAGCTCACGAGCGCCGACCAGTACAACAGCGCGGTCGTCGCATACAAGAACGGCCGCCCGGTGATGCTCACCGACGTCGCGACGGTCGTCGCCGGCTCGGAAAACACCAAGCTCGGCGCGTGGGTGAACAAGGAGCCCGCGATCATCCTGAACGTGCAGCGCCAGCCGGGCGCGAACGTGATCCAGACGGTCGACGCGATCAAGGCGCAGTTGCCGAAGCTGCAGGAAACGCTGCCGGCCGCGCTCGACGTGCAGATCGTCACCGACCGCACGACGATGATCCGCGCCGCCGTGCGCGACGTGCAGTTCGAGCTGCTGCTCGCGGTCGGGCTGGTCGTGCTCGTGATGTACCTGTTCCTCGCGAACGTCTACGCGACCATCATCCCGAGCCTGTCGGTGCCGCTGTCGCTGATCGGCACGCTCGCAGTGATGTACATGGCCGGCTTCTCGCTGAACAACCTGTCATTGATGGCGCTCACCATCGCGACCGGCTTCGTCGTCGACGACGCGATCGTGATGATCGAGAACATCGCGCGCTACGTCGAGGAAGGCGATTCGGGGCTCGAGGCCGCGCTGAAGGGCTCGAAGCAGATCGGCTTCACGATCATCTCGCTGACGGTGTCGCTGATCGCGGTGCTGATCCCGCTGCTGTTCATGGGCGACGTGGTCGGCCGCCTGTTCCATGAATTCGCGATCACGCTCGCGGTGACGATCGTGATCTCGGCGATCGTGTCGCTCACGCTCGTGCCGATGATGTGCGCGAAGCTGCTGCGTCATTCGCCGCCGCCCGAGAGCCATCGCTTCGAGGCGCGCGTGCACCAGGCGATCGACTGGGTGATCGCGCGCTACGCGGTTGCGCTCGAATGGGTGCTGAACCGCCAGCGCTCGACGCTCGTCGTCGCGCTGCTGACGCTCGCGCTGACGGGCCTGCTGTACGTCTACGTGCCGAAGGGCTTCTTCCCCGCGCAGGACACCGGCGTGATCCAGGCGATCACGCAGGCGCCGCAGTCGATCTCGTATGGCGCGATGGCCGAACGCCAACAGGCACTCGCGGCCGAGATCCTGAAGGATCCGAACGTCGAGAGCCTCACGTCGTTCATCGGCGTCGACGGCAGCAACATCACGCTGAACAGCGGCCGGATGCTGATCAACCTGAAGGCACGCGACGAACGCTCCGAGACGGCCGCGCAGATCATCCGCGACCTGCAGCACCGCGTCGCGAACATCACCGGCATCTCGCTGTTCATGCAGTCGGTGCAGGATCTGACGATCGACTCGACCGTCAGCCCGACGCAGTACCAGTTCATGCTGACGAGCCCGAACTCGGAAGAATTCGCGACCTGGGTGCCGAAGCTCGTTGCTCGACTGCAGCAGGAGCCGTCGCTCGCCGACGTCGCGACCGACCTGCAGAGCAACGGCCAGTCCGTCTACATCGAGATCGACCGTCCGAGCGCCGCGCGCTTCGGCATCACGCCGGCGACCGTCGACAACGCGCTGTACGACGCGTTCGGCCAGCGCATCGTGTCGACGATCTTCACGCAGTCGAACCAGTACCGCGTGATTCTCGAATCCGAGCCGAAGGAGCAGCACTACGCGCAATCGCTGAACGACATCTACCTGCCGTCGGCGGGCGGCGGCCAGGTGCCGCTGTCGTCGATCGCGTCGTTCCACGAACGGCCGTCGCCGCTGCTGGTCGCGCACCTGTCTCAGTTCCCGTCGACCACCATCTCGTTCAACCTCGCGGCCGGCGCGTCGCTCGGCGAGGCGGTCAAGGCGATCGACGCGGCCGAGAAGGACATCAACCTGCCCGCGTCGTTCCAGACGCGCTTCCAGGGCGCGGCGCTCGCGTTCCAGGCGTCGCTGTCGAACCAGCTGTTCCTGATCCTCGCGGCCGTCATCACGATGTACATCGTGCTCGGCGTGCTGTACGAGAGCTACATCCACCCGATCACGATCCTGTCGACGCTGCCGTCGGCCGGCGTCGGCGCGCTGCTCGCGCTGATGATCACCGGGCACGACCTCGACATCATCGGGATCATCGGCATCGTGCTCTTGATCGGTATCGTGAAGAAGAACGCGATCATGATGATCGACTTCGCGCTCGAGGCCGAGCGCGTCGAAGGCAAGCCGCCGCGCGAGGCGATCTACCAGGCATGCCTGCTGCGCTTCCGGCCGATCCTGATGACGACGCTCGCCGCACTGCTCGGCGCGGTGCCGCTGATCGTCGGCTCCGGTGCCGGCTCCGAGCTGCGCCAGCCGCTCGGGATCGCGATCGCCGGCGGCCTGATCGTGTCGCAGGTGCTGACGCTGTTCACGACGCCCGTGATCTATCTCGGCTTCGACTCGCTCGCGCGCCGCGTGCGCGGCTGGTTCGAACGCCACGGCCCGCAAGCCGGCTCGCGCACGGATGCGTAAGCGATGAACCTGTCGCGCCCTTTCATCACCCGCCCCGTCGCGACGACGCTGCTCGCGATCGGCGTCGCGCTCGCGGGCCTGTTCGCGTTCATCAAGCTGCCGGTGTCGCCGCTGCCGCAGGTCGACTTCCCGACGATTTCGGTGCAGGCGTCGCTGCCCGGCGCGAGCCCCGAGACCGTCGCGACCAGCGTGACGAGCCCGCTCGAACGGCATCTCGGCTCGATCGCCGACGTTTCCGAAATGACGTCGACGAGCACGGTCGGCAACGCGCGGATCATCCTGCAGTTCGGCCTGAACCGCGACATCGACGGCGCCGCACGCGACGTGCAGGCCGCGATCAACGCGGCGCGCGCCGACCTGCCCGCCGCGCTGAAGAGCAACCCGACCTACCGCAAGGTCAACCCGGCCGACTCGCCGATCATGATCGTGTCGCTGACGTCGGAGACCTCGTCGCCCGCGAAGCTGTACGACTCCGCGTCGACGGTGCTGCAGCAGTCGCTGTCGCAGATCGACGGGATCGGCCAGGTCACGGTGAGCGGCTCCGCGAACCCGGCGGTGCGCGTCGAGCTCGAGCCGCAAGCGCTGTTCCATTACGGGATCGGCCTCGAAGACGTACGCGCGGCGCTCGCGTCCGCGAACGCCAACGCGCCGAAGGGCGCGATCGAGTTCGGCCCGCAGCACTACCAGCTCTATACGAACGACCAGGCCTCCCAGGCGTCGCAATACCGCGACCTCGTCGTCGCCTATCGCAACGGCTCGGCCGTGCGGTTGTCCGATCTGTCCGACGTCGTCGATTCGGTCGAGGATCTCCGCAACCTCGGCCTGTCGAACGGCAAGCGCGCGGTGCTCGTGATCCTCTACCGCTCGCCCGGCGCGAACATCATCGATACGATCGACCGCGTGCGCGCGGCACTGCCGCAGCTCACCGCGTCGCTGCCGGCCGACATCACGGTCACGCCGGTGCTCGACCGCTCGACCACCATCCGCGCGTCGCTGAGGGATACCGAGCACACGCTGCTGATCGCGGTCAGCCTCGTCGTGATGGTCGTGTTCCTGTTCCTGCGCAACTGGCGCGCGACGCTGATCCCGAGCGTCGCGGTGCCGATCTCGATCATCGGCACGTTCGGCGCGATGTACCTGCTCGGCTTCTCGATCGACAACCTGTCGCTGATGGCGCTGATCGTCGCGACCGGCTTCGTCGTCGACGATGCGATCGTCGTGCTCGAAAACATCTCGCGGCACATCGAGAACGGCAAGTCGCGCATGCAGGCCGCGTTCGACGGCGCGCGCGAGGTCGGCTTCACGGTGCTGTCGATGAGCATTTCGCTCGTCGCGGTGTTCCTGCCGATCCTGCTGATGGGCGGCATCGTCGGGCGCCTGTTCCGCGAATTCGCGCTGACGCTGTCGCTCGCGATCGCCGTGTCGCTCGCGGTGTCGCTCACGGTCACGCCGATGATGTGCGCGCGCCTGCTGCCCGAGTCGCACGACCCGCAGAGCGAAGGCCGCTTCGCGCGATTCCTGGAACACTGTTTCAGCCGCATGCAGCGCGGCTACGAGCGCTCGCTGTCGTGGGCGCTGCGCCGGCCGCTGTTGATCCTGCTGACCCTGTTCGCGACGATCGGGCTGAACGTCTACCTGTACATCGTCGTGCCGAAGGGCTTCTTCCCGCAGCAGGACACCGGGCTGATGATCGGCGGCATTCGCGCCGACCAGTCGACGTCGTTCCAGGCGATGAAGCTGAAATTCTCCGAGATGATGCGCATCGTGCAGAGCAACCCGAACGTGAAGAGCGTCGCGGGCTTCACCGGCGGCACGCAGACCAACTCGGGCTTCATGTTCGTCACGCTGAAGGATCGTACCGAGCGCAAGCTGTCGGCCGACCAGGTGATCCAGCAACTGCGCAGCCCGCTGTCGGACGTCGCCGGCGCGAGCACGTTCCTGCAGGCCGCGCAGGACATTCGCGTGGGCGGCCGGCAGAGCAACGCGCAGTACCAGTTCACGCTGCTCGGCGATTCGAGCGCCGACCTGTACAAGTGGGGGCCGATCCTGACCGAAGCGCTGCAGAAGCGCTCCGAGCTGACCGATGTGAACTCGGACCAGCAGCAAGGCGGCATGGAAGCAATGGTGACGATCGACCGCGCAACCGCCGCGCGGTTCGGCATCAAGCCCGCGCAGATCGACAATACGCTGTACGACGCGTTCGGCCAGCGCCAGGTCTCGACGATCTACAACCCGCTGAACCAGTATCACGTGGTGATGGAAGTCGCGCCGAAATACTGGCAGAGCCCCGAGATGCTGAACCAGGTGTGGGTCAGCACGTCGGGCGGCAGCGCGAACGGCTCGCAGACCACCAACGCGGCCGCCGGCACCTATGTCGCGACCTCTGCCGGCACGTCGAGCGCCGGTACGGCCACGCAGAGCGCCGCGGCGATCGCGTCCGATTCCGCGCGCAACCAGGCGCTCAACTCGATCGCCGCGAGCGGCAAGTCGAGCGCGTCGTCGGGTGCGTCGGTGTCGACGTCGAAGTCGACGATGATCCCGCTGTCGGCGATCGCGACGTTCGGGCCGAGCACGACGCCGCTGTCGGTCAACCACCAGGGGCTGTTCGTCGCGACGACGATCTCGTTCAACCTGCCGCCCGGCGTGTCGCTGTCGCAGGCGACGCAGGTGATCTATCAGACGATGGCGCAGGTCGGCGTCCCGCCGACCATCGTCGGCAGCTTCCAGGGCACCGCGCAGGCGTTCCAGCAGTCGATGAACGACCAGCCGATCCTGATCCTCGCGGCGCTGCTGGCCGTCTACATCGTGCTCGGGATCCTGTACGAGAGCTACATCCACCCGATCACGATCCTGTCGACGCTGCCGTCGGCCGGCGTCGGCGCGCTGCTTGCGCTGCTGCTGTTCAAGACCGAGTTCAGCATCATCGCGCTGATCGGCGTGATCCTGCTGATCGGTATCGTGAAGAAGAACGCGATCATGATGGTCGACTTCGCGATCGACCAGACGCGCAACAACCACAAGTCGTCGTTCGACGCGATCCACGAGGCGTGCCTGCTGCGCTTCCGCCCGATCATGATGACGACGATGGCCGCGCTGCTCGGCGCGCTGCCGCTCGCCTTCGGCAGCGGCGACGGCGCCGAGCTGCGTGCGCCGCTCGGGATCGCGATCGCCGGCGGCCTGATCGTGTCGCAGGTGCTGACGCTCTATACGACGCCGGTCGTCTACCTGTACATGGACCGGTTCCGCGTGTGGGCCGAGAAGCGGCGCAACCGCCGCGGGAATTCCGGCGGGCCGGCGGTCGCCGGCGAGTAACGGAAAACGGCCGCCCGACTTTGAGCGGCCGTTTTTTTGCGCTTGAACCGCGGCGGCGATCGGCTATCGTGAGTCCATGCCCACCGCGATGCCCTTCGCCGGGAATCCGCCATGAACGTCCAGCTCAACCATACGATCGTCTGGTGCCGCGACAAGCGCGCGTCGAGCCGCTTCCTCACCGAGCTTCTGGAACTGCCGCCGCCGACGCCGTTCGGCGCGATGCTGGTCGTCCCGCTCGGCAACGGCGTGTCGCTCGATTTTTACGAACAGAAGGGGGAAATCAGGTCGCAGCATTACGCGTTCCTGCTCGACGAAGCCGGCTTCGATCGCGTGCTCGCGCGGATTCGCGAGCGCGGGCTGCCGCACTGGGCCGATCCGGCGAAACGGCAACCCGATGACATCTACCGCCACAACGGCGGCCGCGGCGTGTATTTCGACGATCCGGACGGCCACTTCCTCGAAGTGATGACGCAGCCTTATGCGCTGAACGGCTAGTTTGACGGGCCGGCGTTGCACCAGCCGGTATCGTGGCGCGGATGCCGCCCCGCTCGGGACGGCATCCGGCCGACCGACGTTACTCGGCAGCGTCCGCCGCCGCCTTGCGCGGACGACGCGCGCGCGGTGCCGCCTTGCGGGCCGGCTTCTTCGGCTTGGCAGCGGCCGGCGCTTCCGCGGCCGCATCGGCATTCGCTTCGACCGGCGCCGCGTCGTGCGACGGCTGGGCGGCGGCAATCCCGCCACCGGCATCGCCTGCCGCCGGCCCGGCGTGCGTCACCGTGACATGCCGCTCGTCGCCCTGCTCCGCGTCGCGCTGCGCGTCGTCGGCATGCTTGCCGTGCGCGTGCTTGTCGCCGCCGTGCTTCGCCGCGTCGTGGACGGTGTCTTCGGTCTTCCCGGCCGCGTGACGGCCAGCGCTCTTCGCGGCGGCGCCCTTCTTCGCGCCGGCCTTCTTCGCCGGTGTCTTGCGCGCGCGCTTGCGGCCATCCTTTGCCTCGCCATGCGTGTCGGCCGCTTCGGCCGTTTCCGCCGGCGGCATCATCAGTGCCACCTCGGCAACCTCGGCCACTTCCGCCTCGTCTGCTTCGACCTGCACGTTTTCGTGCGCGACCGCTTCCGCCCGCTGCCCGCGACGTTGCGCATTGCGCCCGGCCCGCGCCGGCTCGGCCGCACGCGTACCGTGACCGTGGTGCGCGCCGCCGTGCCCGCCGCCTTCACCGCCCGCCGTGACGTGCTCCGCGGCCGCCGACTGGCGTGCCCGCGACACGAACGCGCCCGACTTGTCGTCGCGCCCCACTTCGAGCAGGCCGCGCGCCTGCGCCTCGTCGAGCAGGTTGCCGAACGCGCGGAATCCGTAGTACGACTCGTTGAAATCCGGCTTGCGACGCTTGATCGCGCTCTTGAGCACCGACGCCCAGATCTTGCCGACGTCGTCGCGCTCCGACGCCAGCGCGTCGAACGTCTCGACCGCCAGCGCGATCGCCTCGGCCTTGCGCGCGTCCATGTCGTGCTTGCGCGACGGCTCGTCCGGCCGCTTCGCGCCGCCGTTGCCCGCCCGCTGCTGCTGTTCGCGCTTCGCGAGCGCACGCTGCTGCTCGCGCACCAGGTCGTCGTAGAAGATGAATTCGTCGCAGTTCGCGACCAACAGGTCCGACGTCGATTTCTTCACGCCAACGCCGATCACTTTCTTCGCGTTCTCGCGCAGCTTCGACACAAGCGGCGAAAAATCCGAGTCGCCGCTGATGATCACGAACGTATCGACGTGCGACTTCGTGTAGCAGAGGTCGAGCGCGTCCACGACGAGCCGGATGTCGGCCGAATTCTTGCCCGACTGGCGCACGTGCGGAATCTCGATCAGCTCGAAGCTCGCTTCGTGCATCGACGCCTTGAAGCCCTTGTAGCGATCCCAGTCGCAATAGGCCTTCTTCACGACGATACTGCCCTTCAGCAGCAGGCGCTCCAGCACGGGCTTGATGTCGAACTTCTCGTACTTCGCGTCGCGCACGCCGAGCGCGACGTTCTCGAAGTCGCAGAACACGGCCATGCTGACGTTGTCCAGGGGTAATGCCATGTGTACTCCAACCGGTGGGCCGATGCGTTGTATGACGTAGCGGCGAAAAATGCATCGCGCACATGATAGCCGGTCGGCACGTCATTCCCGCATCGGTGTGAATGAATGACGGCCGGAAAGTCTGTCCTGCCGCCCGCAGCCGGTATGCCCCTTAATACACACCCGCCACGGCGGCAAATCGACATTACACTTGAGATATCGGTCGTCCGTCCCTATCTGGAAGGATGACGCATCGACCAAGGAGCGGTTTCATGACGACGAAGGTACTGCTGATTGGCGCGACCGGCCGAACGGGCCAGGCCTGCGCGGATCTGCTGCTCAAGCAGCCGGAGTTCGAGGTCACGGCGCTCGTGCGCCGGCACGGCTATGCGCTGGAGGGCGCGCGGGTGGTCGAGGCCGATCTGACGAACGATTTCTCGCATGCCTTCCAGGGCATCACGCACGTGATCTACGCGGCCGGCTCGGCCGAATCGGAAGGCGCGGCCGAAGAGGAACAGGTCGACCGCGACGCGGTCGCCCGCGCGGCCGAATATGCGCTCGCCTACAACGCGCAGAAGCTCGTGGTGATCAGTTCACTGTCCGCGTACCGGCCCGAACTCGGCCCGGACGCGCTGCACCACTATTCGCAGATGAAGCGCGAAGGCGACGATCGCGTGATCGCGTCGGGTGTCGACTACGCGATCCTGCGCCCCGGCCCGCTCACGGACGATCCGGGCGTCGGCAAGATCGCGCTGACCGACGCGTGGTTCGACGCCGCCCCGCCCGTATCGCGCCAGGATGTGGCCTGGGCCGCGATCGAGGCGATCAAGCTCGGGATTTCGCGCAAGATCGTCGGCTTCGTCGGCGGCAGCGTGCCGATCGAGCAGGCATTGCGCGCATAACCGCCTCGCACGTGCCGCCACGCGGCGCCTGCGTCGATCCGTACCAGCGGCCCGCACGACGGGCCGCGTTGACGCGCGGGGCCCCGCTTACTGCTTCGGATGCGCGTCGGTCCACGCCTTCACGGCGGCGAGCGTGTTCTCGACGTGCTTGTCGGGCGACATGCTCGTGTATTCGTAGAGAATCTTCCCTTCCGGCGAAATCACGTAGGACACGCGGTTCGCCTTGTCGATCGCCGGCAGCTTCGCGTCGTATTCGCGGATGATCTTCGCGTCCGGATCGGCCGCGACCGGGAACTTGCTCCGGCACTCGCTCACCGAGAACTTCGTCAGCGTGTCGATCTTGTCAGCCGATACGCCGATCACCGTTGCACCGTAAGCCTTGTAGCGGTCGACCGCGTCCGCGAACGCGTGCGCCTCGATCGTGCAGCCCTTCGTGAACGCGGCCGGGTAGAAATACAGCACGACCGGCCCCTGCTTGAGCGCGTCCGCGAGCGAGTACGTGTAAGTCTTGCCGCCCAACGACGCCTGCGTCGTGAAATCGGGCGCTGCGGCGCCCGGCTTCAGTTCCGCCTGCGCCATCAGTGCATGGCCGGCCACCAGCGCCGCCACGGCGGCGCCCAGCAACAGTTTTCGCTTCATCTGCGTCCTCATTTCTTATAAAGTCAGCCTCGATGTAGGCCACGCCGGCGTTCGCCTGTCGAACACCTGCGTAGCCGATCCGGTCCAGCGGCAACGCCATCCGCGGCCGGTCCGTTAAAGATTCCGTATCGCCTGCCGTTATTCCTTCCGGACAACCGGTTCCAGCCCTTCACGTCAGCGAGAAACATGGAAGCCAACAGGAAACAGACGTCACGCAAGGGCTCCTGGCGCAGCGCCTTGCATACGCTGCGCCGCTTCGCCTGGTCGGGCGGCGCGCTGATGCCCGCGCGCACCGGCGCGCCGCGCCGCGACGACTCCGTGCGCAACTGGCTGGAACAGACGGTCGGCACGGTGGATTTCCTCGCCCATGTCGACCGCGAGCTGCGCTTTCTGTACGTATCCGACGCGAGCCTGCGCTTCATCGGCTACCACCGCGACTACCTGCACACGCTGACGCTGCGCGACCTGATCGCTGAACAGGATACCGCGGCGCTCGAAGGCCTGCTTGCACGCGCCGCGCGTTCCGGCCAGGTCGAGAAGGCGACGATGTGCATCGTCAAGTCGCTCACCTACCCGCTGGACGTCGAGATTCGCGCGTTCAAGAGCCGCCACCACGGAGTCGACGGGTTCGCGATCGCGGCGTTCGACGTGTCGTCGTGGCGCGCGCTCGAGGCGCGCCTGACCTACGAAATGCATCATGATCCGATGACGGGGCTCGACAACCTGTCCGCGCTCGTGCCCGCGCTGATGCGCGCGCAGCAGGCCGCCGACGCGGACGGCACCTGCGCGGCGCTGCTGCTGCTCGACCTCGACGACTACCAGCGGATCAACCGCGCCCTCGGCTACGACGCGGGCGACATGCTGCTGCGCGAGACCGCGCAGCGGCTGAAGGCAATCGTCACGCCGAACGAGCGGCTCGCGCGCGTCGCGAGCGACAAGTTCGCGGTCGTGCTCGGCGCGCCGGACCGCACGCAGGCAAGCAATGCGGCCGATGCGCTCGCGCGCCGGCTGCAGGCCGCGGTGCGCGAGCCCTACGTGTACCAGGGGCAGACCGTGCACCTGTCCGCGAGCATCGGCATCGCGCTCTACCCCGACGAGCGCGCCGTGCCCCATCGCGCGCAGCACCACAGCCCGCTGCTGCGCCGCGCCGACCACGCGCTCGCGCAGGCAAAGGCGTCGGGCGGCAACGCGCTCGCGTTCCACGCGCCCGTCGACGATCCGGCGGATGCCGAACGGCTGAAGCTCGAAGCCGACCTGTACGACGGCGTGCGCAACGGCGAGTTTTCGCTCCATTTCCAGCCGATCACGCGCAGCCAGTCGGGCGCGGTGGTCGGCGTCGAGGCGCTGATCCGCTGGCGTCATCCGGTGCACGGGCTCGTGCCGCCGGCGACCTTCATTCCGCTCGCCGAATCGATCGGCCTGATCAACTATCTCGGCAACTGGGTGCTCAAGGCCGCGTGCATGCAGCTCGTCGCCTGGGATCGCCAGGGGCTCGCGCTGCAGTACGTGGCGGTCAACGTGTCGCCGCAGCAGTTCCGCGACCCGCGCTTCACGCAGAGCGTGCGCGAGGCGATCGCGCTGACGGGTATCGACCCGCGCCGCATCGTGCTCGAAATCACCGAAAGCCTGCTGATGCACGATCCCGCGCATGCGAAGGGGCTGCTCGAGGAACTCACCGATCTCGGCATCCGCTTCGCGATCGACGATTTCGGCACCGGCTATTCGAGTCTCGCGTATCTGCAGCGCTTCCCGCTCGCGAAGCTGAAGATCGACCGCAGTTTCGTCGAGAACCTGCTGACCTCGCGCAACGACCGCGCGATCGTGTCGGCCGTGGTCGGCCTCGCGCAGACGCTCGATCTCGAGCTCGTCGCGGAAGGCGTCGAGACCGAGGCGCAGCGCGAATTGCTGACGGAGATGGGCTGCAACCATATCCAGGGCTGGCTCGTCTGCCAGGCGCTGCCTTCCGAGGAGCTCGCGCGGCGCTTCGAGGCGCAGCAGCTGCACCTGCACGCCGCCGCCTGACGCGCGCGGCGAACCGGACAGATCCGTATGTCAATCACCGAACACCTGCCCCGCACCGCCTTGCTCGACAAGCTGTGGGCCCGGATGAACGAACGGGGCGATTTCCCGCTGCTGTCGGAATCGCTGCGCGCGACGATGGCCGCGATGAAGAACGACGACCTCGACTTCACCGCGCTCGTGCGCGTCGTGCTGTCGGACTTCGCGCTCACGCAGAAAGTGCTGCGGCTCGCGAACTCCGCGATGTACATGGCGTTCGGCGGCAACATCACGACCGTGACCCGCGCACTGATGGTGCTCGGCATGGACGCCGTCGGCCATCTGGTCGTCGGGCTCAAGCTCGTCGACCATTTCCACCACAGCACGCCGCGGCGCATCGACGCGAAGCTCGAACTGAACCGCGCGCTGCTGTCCGGCTGCGTTGCACGCAAGCTAACCGAGCGCGCCGAGCTGCGCGGGGGCGAGGAAGCCGTCGTCTGCACGCTGATGCGCCAGGTCGGCAAGCTGCTCGTGGTCTGCTATCTCGACAGCGAGTGGGACCGGATCCGCCGCCGCGCGGCCGAGCTGAACGGCGACGAAACGGCTGCCTGCGTCGATGTGCTCGGCGTCGGCTTCGACGAGATCGGGCTCGAGGCAGCCGCGCGCTGGCGATTGCCCGACGTGATCCGCGCGGGGATGGCCGACCACGAGCACCTGGTTCACGTCGATGCGTTCGGCAACGACGACGACGATGCGGACCATGCGACCGATGACGGCCCGGCCGACCGCGTCCGCTGGCTGCGCGCGATCAGCCGCTGCTCGACCGACGTCGCGAGCGCGCTCGTGATACCCGCGAGCCCGCAGCGCGACGCGCGCATCGCGGCGCTCGCGCAGCACTACGGCGCGGAACTCGACATGGAATCCGACGCACTCGTCGAGATCGCCGAGCGGCTCTCGCGCGAGGAAGCGAGCGACACCGTGATGCGCGAGATCGTCGAGCTGCGTGCGAACGCCGATGCGATCGCACGTGCTCAGGCCGAGCCCGAGGCGTGCCTCGAAGCCGGCCTCGCGGACCTGCGCGCGCTGCCGTCCGAGCACGTGCTCACCCCCGTGCTCGCGCTCGCATCGGAGAGCCTGCTGGCCGGCCTCGCGTTCACGCGCACCGTGATGTTCGTGCGCCACGACGACGGCATGTTCGCCGCGCGCCTCGGCTTCGGCCCCGGTGTCGATACGACGCTCGACCGGCTGCGTTTCGACGAGCGCTTCGAGCCGGACGTGTTTCATCTCGCGATCTCGAACTCGGTCGGTATCTTCATCGAGCAGGCGCAGGAGCCGAAGATGCTCAAGCGCTTGCCCGCGTGGTATCTCGACGCATTCGACGACACGCGCGCGTTCGTGCTGCTGCCGGTGCGCGTCGGCACGACGACCGTCGCGCTGCTGTACGGCGACTGGGCCGGCGCGCAGCCCGCGCGCAAGATCACGCAGCAGGAGATGGCCGTGCTCAACGAGCTCGCGCGCGAACTGGGACGGTTCTTTCCGGCCTGACGTGGCCGCCGCTTCTCTCGTCCTTTCCCGCCCCCAAAAACAAACCGGCCGCATCAGCGGCCGGTTTGCTTGCATCGTGCGATCGAACGCTACGCTTACTTGAGCGTCACGGGCACGCTGAAGTACTTCTTCGCGAGATTGTCGATCGTGCCGTCGGCCTTCAGTTCCTTCAGCGCCTGATCGAGCGCGGTCTTCAGCGCCGCGTCGTTCTTGCGCAGGCCGAAGCCGACGCCCGAGCCGAGGATCTCGGCGTCGCTCACGGTACCGCCCGCGAACGCGAAGCCCTGGCCTTGCGGCTTCGTCAGGAAGCCCTTCGAACCGGCTTCCGCGTCCTGGAACGTCGCGTCGAGACGGCCCGACTTCAGGTCGGCGTAGGCCAGATCCTGCGTCTGGTACGGCACGACTTCAACGCCTGCCGGCGCCCACTTCTTCTTCGCGTACGCTTCCTGGATCGTGCCCTGCAGCACGCCGACACGCTTGCCCTTCAGCGATTGCGGGGTCGGCAGCAGGCCGCTGCCCTGCTTCGCGATCAGCTGGTTCGGGATCGTGTAGATCGCATCGGTGAACGCGATCGCGTGCTTGCGCTGGTCGGTGATCGTCATGTCCGAGTTGATCGCGTCGAACTTGCGCGCCTGCAGTGCCGGGATCAGGCCGTCGAAGTCGTTCTCGACCCACACGCACTTCGTCTTCAGCTTCGCGCACACCGCGTTGCCGATGTCGATGTCGAAGCCGGTCAGCTTGCCGTCGGGCGTCTTGTATTCGAACGGCGCGTACGAGGCTTCGACGCCGAAACGGATCTCTTTCAGATCCGCTGCCATCGCGCTGCCTGCCGCCACGGCCGATGCCGCCACCACCGCATGCGCGGCCACTTTACGCCAATCCAACTTCATCAGGTGTTCTCCTCGATACTCGAATGTTCCGGAACTACGGGCGCATCCATCATTGCAGGGTCGGATGACCGCGGCAATGCTGCCACCGCGCCGTGATGCGGCGCAACAGCCGCAAGGCCGCGATTGTACCAATCCGCGCGGCCCGATATGGCAAAGCAGCCGCCGGCACGTGATGCTGCATTGCGTGCGCCGACGTCAACCGAGCTGCCCATCGAACTTGCAAGACGATGTCGCAAATACGCAAGCGCGCCGCGCGGGCCGTCTGCGCGGCGTACTGACCTCATCTCAAAAATGGAATCGTTGCCGGGCGAAGCGCGGGCCGCAGGTCGCCGCGGCCGCGCGCAATCGGTCACCGTCAGACGAGCGCGGCGAGCGTGTCGTGCGTCGTGTCGACGACGAGCAGGCCCGCGCGCAAACCCGGCTTCACCGTCGGATTCGGGAACACGATGCGCTCCTCGTCGTGCTTCACCGTGTAGCGGTAGTCGCCGTCCTGCGCGAGCACCGTGCCGCGTGCAAACGCGGTGAAGTTCGCGACGTCGGCCGCGACGAACAGTTCCAGCGCGTCGCTCTGCTTCGTGATCTGGTCGATCACCGTGAAGACACGCGGCAGCGTCGCGTCGGCGTCGCCCCTCGCACCCGACACGAGCTTGCGCACCGCGCGGTCGGCCGGCGCGAAGCGCGTCAGGTCGTTCTGGCCGAACGGGCGCACCTTGCCGAGTTCCAGCGTGCACGCGAGCGCGCCGCAATGCTCCGCCGTGAAATGCGAATACGTGTTGCCCTTCGCGGTATGCAGCAGCACGGCCGCGATGCGCGCGTCGCCGAGCCATTCGAACATCGTGCGCGTCGGCGGCATGCCCGTGTGCGGCAGCAAGGCGAACTGCTCGAACACCGATGCGCGGATCGCCGTGTGCATGTCGATGTGCCAGCGCGCGGCGCCGGCCGGCGCGGCCGCGAAGAACGACGAAGCCGCCGCCTCGAGCTGCGCGGCGCGCGGCGCTTCGCGGCTGGCGGGCACCTGCGCGTGACGGCCGCTGAACAGGCGGTTCAGGTCGTCGTCGAGATAGCGTTCGCCGGCACGCATCGCCGGCACGTTGCCGAGCACGACGAGCAGCCGGCACGCGAGCGGCAGCGCGCCCGACGCGAGATCGCGCACGAGCATCGACAGCAGCTCGATCGGCGCCGTCTCGTCGCCGTGCACGCCGGCCGACACGAGCACGCTCGGGCGCGCCGCGCCCGCAGCCTCGGCCGCGGCCGGTTCGAGCGCGAGCAGCCCGTCGCCGAGCCATTGCCAGCGCACGGCGCCGGCGGCGCAGGTGCCGTCCGTTACGGACGGCGCGCGACCGGTCAGCGTGAACGCGAGGAAGTCGTCGAGCAGCGCGGCGGCCATGCGGGAATCAACGCTGGAAGTCATACAGCGAACCGACACGCAGGATCTGCGTGAGCTCGTCGAGCGCCGTGCGCGATTCGTCGAGCAGCGCCGGATCGGCGAGATCGTCCGGTGCGAGGCGATCGCGATAGTGCCGGTCGATCCATGTGTCGAGCGACGCGAACAGCGTGTCGTTGATCCACACGTTCGACGTGACGGCCGCGCGTTCCGCTTCGTTCAGCACGACGCGCAGGCGCAGGCAGGCAGGGCCGCCGCCGTTCTTCATGCTTTCGCGCAGGTCGAACACGAGCACGTCGTGAATCGGGCCGTTGCCGGCCGCGAGTTCGTCGAGATAGGCCGCGACGTTCCCGTTCTCGCGACATTCCTGCGGCACGACGAGCACCTGCGAACCGTCCGCGCGCGACAGCAGCTGGCTGTTGAACAGGTACGACGTCACCGCGTCGTTCACGCTCACGGCCGCCTCGGGCACCTCGATCACGTTCAGGCGCGCGCCGCGTGCGTCGAGCGCAGCGGTCAGCGTGTCGTAGATCGCCTGCTTGTTGACGAACGCGCGCTCGTGCGTGAACAGCGTGTCGCGGTTGCCGACCGAAATCACGTCGTTGTGGAACACGCCCGCGTCGATCACGTCCGGATCCTGCTGCGCATAGACCGTCGCCTCCTCGGCGAGCCCGTGGCGATGCGCGACCGCGCGGCTCGCCTCGAAGGTCTGGCGTGCCGGGAAGCGCTTCGGCTCGGGGCCGCGGCGGTATTCCGCGCGGCCGTACACGAAGAACTCGATGCCCGGCTTGCCGTATTCGGCGCAGAAGCGCGTGTGGTTCGCCGCGCCTTCGTCGCCGAGTGCCGGCGTGCCGGTCAGCGCTTCATGCACCGCGAAATGCGCGGGATCGGCGAACAGCGTCGACAGCGTGCGGCGCGTCGCGTCGTGTTCGATCGCGCGATGCAGCTTGCTGCACAGGTTCGCCGGCGTGAAGTGCACGCGGCCATCGCTCGTGTCGGCCGACGGGCTGACGGTGGCCGCGTTCGCGGTCCACATCGCCGACGCCGAGCTCGCCGCGGCGAGCAGTTCGGGCGCCTGCTTCGCAGCCTTCGCGATCACGTCCGCGTCCTTGCCGGAGAAGCCGAGCTCGCGCAACAGGCGCAGCGACGGCCGCTCCTGCGGCGGCAGCACACCCTGTGCGAAACCGAGATCCGCGAGCTGCTTCATCTTGCGCAGCCCCTGCTTCGCGGCGGCCTTCGGATTCGCGGCCGACTTTTCGTTGTTGAGCGACGCCACGTTGCCGAACGACAGCCCGGCGTAGTTGTGGGTCGGGCCGACGAGCCCGTCGAAATTGGCTTCTTGTGCGTTCATCGTCGTTCCCTCGATCAGAAATGCAGGCCCGGCGACAGGCTCGCGGGCAAGGTCAGTTGCGTGCTCTCCACCGACGCCATCGGATACGCGCAATAGTCGGCCGCGTAGTACGCGCTCGGACGATGGTTGCCCGAGCGGCCGGTGCCGCCGAACGGCGCAGCGGACGATGCGCCGTTGGTCGGCCGGTTCCAGTTGACGATCCCGGCGCGGATCGTGCGGCGGAAGTGTTCCCACACCTTCGCGTCGTCGGCGAGCAGGCCGGCGGACAGGCCGAACGCCGTGTCGTTCGCGCGTTCGATCGCTTCGTCGAACGTCGCGTAGCGCACGATCTGCGCGAGCGGGCCGAAATGCTCTTCGTCGGGCAGGTTCGCGACACCCGTCACGTCGACGATCGCCGCGTTCACGAAGCCGAGGCGCGGATCGCGCTGCGTCATCGCGATGATCGGCTTCGCGCCCTGCTCGACCAGGCGCGACTGCGCGTCGACCAGCTTCGCCGCCGCGCGTGCCGAGATCACCGCGCCCATGAACGGCTGCGGATCGGCGTCGAACACGTCGGCCGTGATTTTCGACGTCACGTCGGCGAAGCGCGCGAGGAAGCGGTCGCCGAACGCGCCCTGCGGCACGAAGATGCGACGCGCGCACGTGCAGCGCTGGCCGGCCGACAGGAACGCCGACTGGATCGTGTGATGGACGGCCGCGTCGATATCTTCGACTTCGCCGATCACGAGCGGGTTGTTGCCGCCCATCTCGAGCGCGAGCACGATTTCCGGACGGCCGCCGAACTGCTTGTGCAGCAGCGTGCCCGTATCGGAGCTGCCCGTGAAGAACAGCCCGTCGATCTGCCGATGGTTCGCGAGCGCAATGCCCGTGTCCTTCTCGCCCTGCACGAGGTTCAGCACGCCGGCCGGCAGCCCGGCATCCTTCCACACTTCGACCGTCGCGCGCGCGACGCCCGGTGCGAGCTCCGACGGTTTGAACACGACCGCATTGCCGGCGATCAGCGCGGGCACGATATGACCGTTCGGCAAGTGGCCAGGGAAGTTGTACGGGCCGAATACCGCGACCACGCCGTGCGGGCGGTGGCGCAGCACCGCGACGCCGTCGGCCATGTCCTGGCGCTTCTCGCCGGTGCGTTCCTGGTACGCCTGGATCGAGATGCCGACCTTCGCGGCCATCGACGCGACTTCCGTGCGTGCTTCCCACAGCGGCTTGCCCGTCTCGCGGCCGATCGCGGTCGCGATCGCTTCCTTGCGCTCGTTGAGCAACGCGGCGAAACGCTTGGCGATCGCGCAGCGCGATTCGAAGTCGAGCGCCGACCAGCCGGCGAATGCGCGGCGCGCGCTCGCGACCGCGCGATCGACGTCGGCCGCCGATGCGCTCTCGCCCTGCCATGCGATCTCGTCAGTGCCCGGGTTGCGCGAAGCGAACACGGGGCCCGAGCCTGCGACCCAGGCGCCGTCGATGAAGAGTTCCGTCATGATTCGTTTATCCCTGTTTGACTTTGAGCGGCAGCACGCGGACCGGATCGCCGGCCTTCACGTCGAGCGCGACGGCATCGGCGGCCGACAGCACGAACGAACCGTTCGCGACCACGCCCGGCGCGACGCCGACGCGGAAATCGGTGAGCGACGTATTCGACACGAGCGACTTCGGCGCGTCATCCCGTGCATCGGGCACGCCGATCGCGACCGGCACGACGACGCTCTCGCGCACCGTGCGCAGGTCGTTGACGTGGCATTCGAGCACGGGGCCCGCGTCGAAGATGTCGACGTGGTTCTGGTAACGCAGCCCTTCCGCCTCGAGCATCTTGCGGGCCGGCAGCGTGTCGCGGTGCGTGAGGCCGACTGCATCCTGTGCGTCCTGCGGCAGCAGGTCGACGTACACCGGGTAGCGCGGCATCAGTTCCGCGAGGAACGACTTGCGGCCGTGCGAGCTGAGATAGTCGGCCGCGTTGAAATCGATCTGGTAGAAGTGCGAACCGACGGCGCGCCAGAACGGCGACGTGCCGTCGTCGTCGAAGTGGCCGCGCAGTTCCGCGCAGATGCGCTCCGGAAAGCGCTCGCGGAACTGCGCGATGAACATGAAGCGCGAGCGCGACAGCAGGCCGCCCACGCCGCCCGTGCGATAGCGCGGGCTCAGGAACAATGAGCACACTTCCGCATAGCCGGTCAGGTCGTGCGAGATGTTCAGCGCGGACATCCGCGTCCACACGCCGAGCTCCTGGCTCGCGTGCACGACCGTGCTTACGCGGTAGTTGTAGAACGGCTGTTCGAGGCCGACCTGCGTCTCGATCCCGCACACGCCCGCGATGTCGCCCGTCTTCGATTCTTCCATCACGAAGAAGTAGCCGGCCTCGCCGGCCGCCGCCTCGCCCGCAAGCGTGCGGCGCGTGCGCTCGATGCGCGCGGCGAGCGCGTCGCGGTCGGGCTTGAACGTGGTCAGGCCCGGCCCGGTTTCCTTCGCGAGCGACACGAGCGAATCGACGTCGCCCGTTTGTACGACCCGAACGACGATCATGCTGCGTCTCCCTTCAAATCTTCATCGTCGCGGCGGTGCAGCGGCACGCAGCGCACGACATCGCCATCCTTCACATCGAGCGCCGCGCGCACGTCGCTCGCGAGCGGTGCATCGGCCGCATCGCCCGGCAGGTCGGCCAGCACGCAGCGGAACGATTCGCCGCTGCCCGTCGACACCATGTACGCGACGTCGCCCTGCTGGTGCGCCGCTTCGCGCACGACGCGCTCGGCGCCATGCTTCACGCACGCGGTGCGGTCGACCTGCGCGGTCAGCACCGGGCCCGCGTCGAAGATGTCGACGAAGCGGTCGGGCTCGAAGCCTTCCTCGAGATGGATGTCGTACGCGAGCAGCGCCGATTCGTTCGGCTCGCCGAGCACGCGCTGCGCGGCTTCCGGCAGCAGCGGCACGTAGAGCGGATAGGCCGGCATCACTTCCGCGATGAAGGTGCGGCTGCGGCCGCCCGACGCGATGTCGACGTCGGTGAAGTCGCGGCCGAAGAACTTGCGGCCCACCGCTTCCCAGAACGGCGATGCGCCGTTGCCGTCGCTCACGCCGAGCAGCAGCGTGAACACTTCCGGCGTGAAGCGGCGGCGGTTCGCGGCGATATACATCATCCGCGCACGCGAGATCAGGTGCGCGGCCGCGTCGCCGCGCAGCGACGGATCGACGTAGAAGCCCGCCAGCCGGCTCTTGCCGGTCAGCTCGTGCGACATCGTGAGCGCGTGGATCTTGCGGTTCACGTGCAACTCGCGCGACGCGTGGATCAGTGCGTCGTTGCGGAACGCGTAGAACGGTTCCGAGTAGCCGGCCGCGGCCACGATGCTCGCCGTGCCGAGCAGCTTGCCGGTCGTCGAATCCTCGAGCACGAAGAGGTAGAACTCCTCGCCGGCGAAGTCGACGTCCGCGCGAAACGAATCCTCGGAGAGCGCCACGCGCGCTTCGAGCGCCGCGCGGTCGTGCGGCAGCGAGTGCAGGACCGGCTGCGCGGTGCGCGCCATGTGCGCGAGCGCATCGAGATCCGTGAGTTTGCCGGGGCGAACAAATAGCATCGTCGTTCCTGTCTGCGATGGGCGCGCCGATCAGCGCGCGGTGGCTTCCTGTGCGGCGAGCACTTGTTCGACTGCCTTCTCGAAGCGCTTCATGCCTTCGTCGAGCAGGTCGAACGGGATCACCAGCGACGGGACGAAGCGCAGCACGTTCGGGCCGGCGATCAGCATGATCAGGCCGTTCTCTGCTGCTGCGGTGACGAAGTCCTTCGCGCGGCCGTCGAATGCGGCGGTGAGTTCGGCGCCGACCAGCAGGCCCTTGCCGCGCACGTCCTTGAAGATGCCGAAGCGCGCGTTGATGCGTTCGAGCGCGCCCTTCAGGCGCACGCTGCGTTCGCGCACGCCTTCGAGCAGTGCCGGGTCGCCGATCAGTTCGACGACCTTGTCGGCGATCGCCGAGGCGAGCGGGTTGCCGCCGTACGTCGTGCCGTGCACGCCGACCTTGAAGTGCGCGGCCAGTTCGTTCGTCGTCAGCATCGCGCCGATCGGGAAGCCGTTGCCGAGCGCCTTCGCGGTCGTCAGGATGTCCGGCGTGACGCCCGTATCCATGTACGCGTAGAACTGGCCCGTGCGGCCGACGCCCGTTTGCACTTCGTCGAAAATCAGCAGCGCGCCGTGTGCGTCGCACGCTTCGCGCAGTGCCTTCAGGAAGGCCGGATCCGCCGGGATCACGCCGCCTTCGCCTTGCACGGGCTCGACGATCACCGCGCAGGTTTGCGGGCCGATCGCGGCCTTGGCGGCTTCGATGTCGTTGTACGGCAGGTGCTTGATGCCGGCCGGCACGGGGCCGAAGCCTTCCGAGTATTTCGGCTGGCCGCCGACGCTGACCGTGAAGAACGTGCGGCCGTGGAACGACTGCACGAACGAGATGATTTCGGCTTTATCGGCGCCGTGGCGATCGAACGCGACGCGGCGGGCGAGCTTCAGTGCGGCTTCGTTCGCTTCCGCGCCCGAGTTCGCGAAGAATGCGCGGTCGGCGAAGGTCAGCGATTCGAGGCGCTTCGCGAGGCGCAGCACCGGCTCGTTCGTGTAGCCGTTGCCGATGTGCCAGAGTTTGCGGCTTTGTTCGTCCAGGACCTTCAGCAGTTCCGGGTGGCCGTGGCCGAGCGACGTCACGGCGATACCGCACGCGAAATCGATGTACTCGCGGCCGGCCGTGTCCCACACGCGGGAGCCCTCTGCGCGATCCGGCACGAACGGCGCGGGGGAAAATACCGGCACCATCACTTCATCGAATGTCTGGCGGTTCACGGTCGAGGTCGTCATGGTCGTTCCTTTCGGTTTCGTAAGAGGGTTCAACAGGATCAAGTTTAGGTAAGGGTGACGCAAGCGTCTTGCGGAATTGCGACGGGTTCTATCGGAAGCGGATAGATCGCTTTTATTTTGCCTTCCCGGCGGGGGTGGGGCTGGGTTTGGGTGTTGGTATTTTGGGGCTTTTTCGGTGGTTCTTTCTGCGTTTGGCGTGAAGCACCTGTGATCTTGTCGGTCTATTAGTGTCGCCCCTGCGCGGGGCGGCGGTTACTTTTCTTTGTCTTGCCAAAGAAAAGTAACCAAAAGAAAGGCGCTCGGACAACGCATGACTTCCCGGTGCCGTAGTGCTCGGAGTGGATCGCACCTAAGTGTCCGCGCCAGTCACGAACGCGGAGTGGTTCGAGCAATGGTTCTGACACCACTCACCACCCAACAGAGCGGTATACCACCCGCCAGCTCCGCCCTCGCTTCGCTCGGCCGACAGGTACACCCCCTCCAGTAACGCTCGAGGTCAATCAATTTCAGCAATCGCGGGCATCACCGGCGAGTACCCCGAATTCTGCGAATCATGGCGTGCCCTCATTCGTAAAGAAAAAGGGACGCAGTCACGCAGTCACGCAGTCACGCAGTCACGCAGTCACGCAGTCACGCAGTCACGCAGTCACGCAGTCACGCA
>NZ_CABVQC010000098.1 GCF_902499175.1 Burkholderia aenigmatica | reverse complement strand
GCGATGGCCACGAAGCTCGGCGACGAATGGCAGCGCGCGGGCGTGCACAGCGCGGGCCGTCAGCAGGAAATCTGCGATGCACTCGCACAAACGACGCGCGACCTGACCGCGCAGGCATCGACCTTCGAACAGCGCTCGAACGACCTGCTGTCGACGATCCGCGAGTCGCACACGGGCCTGCAGACGCAACTGGCCGCGCGCGACGAACAACGCCTGTCCGCGTGGAACGACTCGCTCGCCGCGATGGCCGCCGCGCTGCGCGACGAATGGGCGAACACGAGCGCGCAGGCCGCGACGCGCCAGCAGGACATCTGCGACACGCTGGCCCGCACCGCGAACGACATCACCGCGCAGGCGCAGGTGCATGCGAGCGACACGATCAACGAGATCGCGCGCCTCGTGCAGGCTGCGTCGGAGGCGCCGAAGGCCGCGGCCGACGTCGTCGCCGAACTGCGCCAGCGCCTGTCCGACAGCCTCACGCACGACACCGCGATGCTCGAGGAACGCAGCCGCCTGCTCGCGACGCTCGAAACGCTGCTCGGCGCGGTCAACCACGCGTCGACCGAACAGCGCACCGCGATCGATGCGCTCGTCAGCACGTCGGCCGACCTGCTCGACCGCGTCGGTGCGCGCTTCAACGACACCGTCGATGCCGAAACGCGCAAGCTCGACTCGGTGGCCGCACAGGTTACGGCGGGCGCCGTCGAGGTCGCGAGCCTCGGCGACGCGTTCGGGATGGCCGTACAGGTATTCGGCGAGTCGAACGACAAGCTGCTGACCCATCTGCAACGCATCGAGGCCGCGCTCGAGAAATCGCTCGCGCGCAGCGACGAGCAGCTCGAGTACTACGTCGCGCAGGCGCGCGAGGTGATCGACCTGAGCATGATGTCGCAGAAGCAGATCGTCGAAGACCTGCAGCAGCTCGCCGGCCGGCGGGCGAGCGTCGGAGCGTAACGCATGCACGACGAAATCGACGACGGCGCGCCCGCCGCGCCGGTGTGGCCCGCGTTCGCCGACCTGATGTCGGTGCTGCTCGGCGCGTTCGTGCTGATCCTCGTCGGCGTGATCGGCATGCAGTTGCAGCTCACGTCGAAGCTCGAGGAAGCCGTGCGCGCGCGCCAGCAGGAAGCGCAGCAGCGCAAGTCGCTCGAGCAGGCGCTCGCCGGGCCGCTCGCGGCCGGCCGCGTGACGCTCGTCAACGGTCGCATCGGCATCAGCGGCAACGTGCTGTTCGCATTGAACTCCGACCAGTTGCAGCCCGCGGGCCGTGACCTGCTGAAGACGCTGGCCACGCCGCTGGGCGCGTACCTGAAGACGCGCGACGAGATCCTGATGATCAGCGGCTTCGCCGACGACCAGCAGGTGCATGCCGGCAACCGCCAGTTCGCGGACAACTGGGAGCTGTCGGCCAAGCGGGCATTGACGGTCACGCGTGAGCTGATCGACGCCGGCGTGCCGGCGTCGTCGGTGTTCGCGGCCGCGTTCGGCTCCGAACAGCCGGTCAGCTCGAATGCGGACGATGAAGGCCGCGCGAAGAATCGTCGCGTGGAGATTGCGCCGGTGCCGCGCAAGTCGGCTTCGAACGGAGGGAAGGCGCAGTGACCGGCGACGCGACGCACGTCCGCGCGACGCTCGACGCATGGCGCGAGCAGGGCGCCGACCGGCTCGATCCGGTGCGCTTTCACCGGATCGACGCGCTCGAACGGCGCGCGGCCGCGCTCGACGGCGACGCGCGTGCGTTGCTCGACGCACGGCTGGCGACGCTGCTCGACGCTTTCGCGGAGGTTGTAGCGCACGCTGGTGAAGCGGCAGCCGTGAGCGACGCAACAGGTGCGCCCGCGCGCGGCGCGCTTGCGGAACTCGTCGAGCGGCTTGCGCGCGATGCGCAGGCCGACCGGCGCGGGCTTGATCCCGAGCTGGTCGACTACTTCCGCACGATGTGGTCGAAAGTCCGCACGGAACAGCAGTATCGCCAGTCGCTCGACCAGGTGCCGCGCAACGCGGGTCCGCTCAATTCGAACAGCCTCGTGCACCGGTCGCTCGCGACGATGCGCGAGTTGTCGCCGGCCTATCTGCAGCAGTTCCTGTCGTATGTCGATGCGCTCGCATGGCTCGAGGATCTTGCCGGCGGCGGCGCGCAGCCCGAGAAGGAAGCGCCGCGCGCGAAGGCGGTGAAGAAGGTTGCGCGGAGCAAGAGCCGCTAGCGCGCGGCGGCGGTCGGGGCCCGTTGCATCGGCACCCGGCATGACGTCGTCGCGTTCCGATACCGGGCCGCGCTGATGAACGTCGAAAAGCGCGCGCACCAGATCACGACCGACGTGTATTGCGCGGGGTTCACGTCGGCGGGCAGCGGCACGACGAAATTGCCGAATGCCGTCAGGTCGCGTTCGAGACAGCCGGTATGACGTGCATTTTCGGCGGCCACCTGCAGTTCGACGGCGCTTGCGCCTTCCGATGCCGTCAGGACCGGAAGGACATAGATGCCGACGGTGAATGCCACGAGCGCGGTCGCGAGATGCGACGCGATCGGTATCCAGATTCGGTTTTTCATATCGGACCCCAAGCGCGAGAACAGCGGGTGGCGCATCGCCACAACCCTGTAGTCGCGCGGGCCGGCACAATCTGACGCCCGGCCGACATTCATTGGCGCAGGCCGTATCCATAGGGCAGGGCACCCGGCAGCCACGTGGCGACACGATGCTGAAAAATTTCTGCCGGCGCGTGTCATCTTTGCGCTCGCGGGTCGACTCACTCTCCGTCGACAACGTCGTCGACGCTCAGGAGAGATCAGATGAACAAGCTAGCCCTGTATGTTCTCGCGACGGTTGCCGCGACCGCTTCCGTTTCCGCATGGGCCGCGCAGGCGTCCACCGTGACGCGCGCGGAGGTCACGGCCGAGCTGGCCGCCGTGCGCGCGGCCGGCTACCGTCAGACTGGCGAAGACCCGCACTATCCGGCGCGCCTCGCGGAAGCGGTGATGAAGATCGGCTCGACCGGCCCGTCGACGGCCGATACGAGTGGATACGGGATGATGTCGCCGGCCTCGGGCGAAGCGGGCTCGATTGCCCGCGAACTGCCGATCTATCGTGGACGATGAGCCGGGCCGGACATGATGCCTATCGACAGGCGTCATGTCCGATTATTCTGGACTGCGATGTGTTTTGGGATGCGTGACGTCAGCGTGATGGCTCGTCTTCCACAATTGCCGCACGCAGCGCATGCAACGCATCAGCCAGCGCCGACGCGAACGGCGGATGCGCGGCGATGCCCGTCGCGTCGAGCTGGCTCCCGAGGATCGGCAGCGTGATCGACGCGGGTTCGACGATGCGTGCCGACATCACCGACAGCGTTTCCCGCAGCGCTGCGTCCGCATGCGTCGCGCGCGGCGACGCATTCAGCACGGCGACCGGTTTGTACACGACGGCCTCGCATCCCACGATCCAGTCCAGCGCGTTTTTCATCACACCCGTTACGCCGTGCGCGTACTCCGGGCTGGCAATCAGCAGGCCGTCGGCGGCATTCACGCGGTCGATCAGGTCGCGCACCGCGGCGGGCGACGGATATTCTGCGTCGGGATTGAAGAGCGGAAATTCGCCGAGACGATCGAAGCGCACGATGCGCATGCCGCGCGGCGCGACTATCGCGGCCGCATCGAGCAGCGCGGCGTTGTACGACTGGGCGCGGAGGCTGCCGCACAGTGCGACGATGTCGAGGTGGCGGGTGGCGTCGGTTCGGGGATCGGTGGTCATCGATGGGCGTGTCGGTTGGCGCGTGGCGCAGCGGTGAGCGTCGCACGGATTATCGCACTGGCGTTCAGGTAGCGTTGTGCGCGAGCGCAGGCGCTACAATCGCCAGGATCGATCCTGCACGCGTGAGAGGGCGGATGCCTGGAAACGAAATAAGACAACTGAGGGCTGGCATGAACCCGTGTTCCGGAATGACTGCCGCAGTGCTGTCCGCTGCAATCAGGGGCGAGCGCGCGGCGAGGTCTCACGCTGTCGCCCTGCCGTTGAACGGCAAGCGACGGTGAAGCCGATGCCGTTCCGCAAATACATCGACCATATCGACCTGCCGCCGACGGTAGCAGCAGCGATTCCGGCGGAAAGCTACCTGACCGCATACGATCGTCCCGGCACCGCGACACTGGTCATCTGGGTCATCGATCCGTCGCTCAACCGCCAGCGCGAACGCGAGTATTCGCATGCGACCGGCGCATTCCTGACCGTCGCCGAGCGCCACGCGCTGTGTCCGCCGAACCGGACGTTCGTGATGCCGGACGGGCGCGTGACCGTCCACGTCGGTTATCGCTTCGATCACGATACCGATGTCTGCAGCGAGACCTATGCGGCATTCGACAACGCAACGTCAGCCTTGCTCGTGCAGAGCGAGCAGATGTGTTTCTCGCCCGCGATGAGCGATCCGGAAGACGTCGTGCGCGATGCGCTGCGCAAGACCGAGTTCCCGCGCACCTATGCCGGCTGGATCGTGCCGGAGCGAATCGGCTACTGGGTCGGCGTGCTGTACCGGCAGCGCCGTCAGGCTGGTGAATCGGGCACGCACGAGGATGCGGCGTTCACGGCCGCGCTGGTCGCGCAGATGAAGCGTGTCGATCCGAACATCGAATGGCTGCTTCCGTCGGTGCTCGCCGGGCTCGCCCGGATGGAGATGACGGACGAGCACGTATTGCGTGCGGCGTTCAGCGAACGAACAGGCATCGCGATCTAGCCGCAGCCGTGCCCGGCGCGCGGACGCTCACATGCAGACGGCGCCAGCCATCCCCGCCACGCGCGCGAATTCCCCGATTTCCCACCCGTTGCCGAGCATCAGCCGCCGCGTATGCAGCGCGCCATGCACGTCGTCGGCAACGGTTTCGCCGAGATAACGGAGCGCACGCCCGTCGATATCGACGAAGCCGTGCCGGTAATCGTGCGCGAGCGCCGTCCATAAATGCGCGGCGCCGACCGACTGGCGCGCGCCGCTGATCAGGCACAGGCCCGCGTCGAGCCCCCAGCGATACAGCGTCGTCGCAAGCCCCTTGCGTTGCGCGGACCCGCGCAGCCGCGTATGCGGCGCGCGCAGGTAGCGGTCGGCGCGGCGCGGGATTTCGGGCAGGCGGTTGAACACCGTATAGCCGGCGAGCTGGCGCGCGGCCGGGTCTTCGACATACAGGAAGTATTCGCCGTCCGCCTCGCGGTGGCGGACGATCAGGCCGGAGCGGCCGAGCGCGACGGCCGGCAGGCCGTGCAGGCGGTGGCCTGGCTGGTGCAGGCGTGCGTAGAGCGTGTCGAGTTCATCGTCGATGTCGTGCTGGGAATGCTGTACGTCGATGCGCATGGCAAAGGTCGCCCGTCCCGGGCGGTCCGAGAAAGTGGTTCATCGCAAATGGGGAAAGGAATGGCTGCGGCCCCCGGGCTCGGCGAAGCGAGCCGGGGCCGCGAATCAGCTGGGGATATGCTGGAAACCGGCGGCGATCGCGGCGAGGCCTGCGATGCAGAGTGCGAACAGGATCAGGACTTTGTGGATCACGTCTCTCTCCTCATGAATGCGCGGCGCCGAAGGGCGGCATCGCGGAGACGGTGAGCGGCGGGCGCGGCCCGCGCGGCCGTCGAGCGTGACGACGGTCGTAGGTCCGGGCGACAAGCGCGCGGACGGTCAGCACCATACGCGACAGGCACGGAGCGGGCAATCGGACTGGCGGAGAAAAGCGACGAAACGCGGGGGAATCGGGTGTTTCGCGACGATTGGTCGCAACGGCGGATGCCGATGCGTCCGCGCGAACAGCGCGTGCGTTGCGACCTCGTGCGCGTGTTGCGGTGACACGTTCACGACGTGACTGACGCGATGCCGATCGTGAGGCTGCCGCGCGTATCGAGTTATCTCAAATGTAAGGCCTGTTTTTAGCAATCGCTTCCGATCGTTAAAGAACGGTGGGAAATAACGAAGGTTTTTTGGGCGGTACTTGGCGCTGATAGGTCGAAAAATGAGGAATACCGATCAGGAAAATCGATGGTGGCGCATTCCCGAGTACCGCGACTTTATCAATTCCTGACACTGTGCCGACACATGTTTCGATATATTTCGACGCGAGAGACTCATTAAATTCGCGACGGCCTGAGTGAAGAAAACGCGGGGAAATCCAGACAGGTTGATTCCGGCGTTGCCACCTCTTCATCACGGGTTATGGCGTTCCGAACGTATTCGCCTGGTGCGTAAAGGCGCGCCCGTCGCACCTTGAACAAGAACCCGTATCGCCTGGTATTCAGCCGCGCATGACGCCGGGCAGTCGACAGAAAACTGATCACGAGGGAGAAGTTTTGTTAGTGATATTGATCAATAGAGAGAGTGGAAGATGAAAAACAATATTATTCTGGCGATCCTGGCGGGTTCTACCGTCTTGTTGTCGGCATGCGGTGGGGGCGGTGACGGCGGCGGGAGCAACGCGACGAGTAGCGACAGCGCGACGGGAACCCCTTCGCCGACCGCACCGGACCCTCAGCCTGTCACGTTCAAGTGTCCGGACGGCTACAAGTCGATCCAGCTCACCAAGAGTGCCGTTGCGAATGCGACGATGACGCTGGTCACCGACGACGGCATCGCGACGTTGACCTTCAAGACCCCGCCGGATGGCGTGGTTCGTGACGGATTGATTTGCCTGGGCAAACCGGATCCGGTGCCTGCAGGCGTGAACGCGGACTTTGTCTACGAGATCAAGTCCTACGGCGGGTTCGACAACATGTACAACCGTACGCTGACCCTGAACTTCACGTCGAACATCATTCCCAATCCGAGCCCGGCGGTCATCGAGATGGCCGACATCTCGGGCGGGACCGTCACCTACAAGCCGACCATCATGGAGTCGATCATTTCGACCCCGCCGAACTTCAGTCTGGCGGTGGCTGCAAACTTCACCGGCCTGTACGTTGTGCGTCTGAAGCATTAACGCCCGGCGACGCGAGCCGGGGCCGCGAATCCGCCGGGGATGGGGCGATTCGCGGCGAGGCCCGCCATGCAGCGGGCGAGCAAAGTCGGGACTTGGTGGATCACGTCCCGTTCCACCGGCATGCGCGGCACCGTATCGCACGCGGCTTGTCAGCACGATACGCGAGCCGGCCGGACCGCCACCACCCGGCCGTGCTGCACGGCTGGCACCCTTCTGTCGAACCGACTACACTGCACGGTCATCGCACGCCACAAGGATTCCTCCATGGGAGCCGGCCCGTCCACGGATCGCTAAGCCGCAACGACCTTCGTCAACCGGTCGTTGCGGCGATCTCCCGTTGTCCCTCGCTGACCAGGCAGATCGCCGCCAGATTCCCTTTTCTGAGCGGATGCCTTGTCATGCCTGAACAATCCACGCCCGTCTGGGCCCATTCGTTGCCGTCGGCGCTCCTGCTGATGGCGCCTTTCGATCTCCTCGCTTCGCTGGCGATGGACGTGTACCTGCCGGTGATCCCCGAGATGCCGTCCGCGCTCGGCACGTCGCCGGCCATCGTCCAGTTGACGTTGAGCGTCTACCTGGTCGTCCTCGGCCTGGGCCAGCTGATTTTCGGCCCGTTGTCGGACCGCGTCGGCAGACGGCCGGTGGTGCTGGGCGGCGCGCTGTGTTTCGCGGCGGCTTCCCTGGCGCTTGCGATTGCCGCCGGCGGTGGCCTGTTCGTCGCACTGCGCGTGCTGCAGGCGCTGGGTGCGTCGGCGGCCCTCGTCGCCACGTTCGCCACCGTTCGCGATGTCTATGCCGACCGCCCGGAAGGCCGCATCATCTACAGCCAGTTCGGCGCGATGCTGGCGTTCGTGCCCGCGCTGGGGCCGCTGCTCGGCGCGGCCATCGCGATGGCCAGCGGATGGCGCGCGATCTTCACGACGCTCGGCGTGCTGGGTGTGCTCGCGTGCGGTCGCGCGTGGCCACGCTGGCACGAAACGCGGCCGCGGACGGCGAACCCGCGGGGGCCGTCCGTCGTATCGATTCTCGGCAGCCGGCCCTTTCAGGTTCACACGCTCGCGTTTGCCGCCGCGATGGGGGCGTTCTTCGTGTTCTTCTCCACCGCGCCGCGCGTGCTGGTCGGCGGTGCCGGCTATTCCCGCGTGGCGTTCAGCGCGGCCTTCGCGACCGTCGCGATCGTGATGGTCATCGTGTCGCGCTTCGCCGGGACGTTCGTGTCGCGGTGGGGCGAGGCAGGCTGCATTGCGCGAGGGGCGCTCACGATGATGGCGGGGGCGATCGTGCTGGCGGGCTGCACGGTCCTGACGAAGCCGTCGTTCGCGACGTTCGTGATGCCGATGTGGCTGGTGGCGGTCGGCATCGTGCTGATGTCGTCGGTGACGGCGAACGGCGCACTGCGCGATTTCGGCGATGCCGCCGGCAAGGCGGTCGCGCTCTACTACGCGGTGCAGAGCGTGATCGCCACCGGCGTGGGCACGTTCGCGACGCTGGTCTTCGACGGTGCGACCGCGTGGCCGCTGGCGGCCTCCTGCTTCGGCATGGGCCTCGCGAGCTTCGTCGCGATCAAGGGGCTGACGCGCGCGATCGGGCGTGAGCGTGACGGAAGCGCTCGCGGCGTCTCGTTCGACTGAGCACGCGAGCAGCAACGCGTGACTTCATCGGGCCGCTCGGCGCCTCGATGAAGTCGATGGCGCGCGCGGCCGGTGCGGTCAATCGGCCACCGCGCGCTCGTAGAGCGAAGCGATGTAGCCGCTGGGCAGTGGGCGAAGCGCGACGCGTTCGAAGCCGAGTGCCTCGTAATACGCACACAGCTTCGCGTTACGCGGATCGCAATCGAGTCGCAGACGCGTGCGCTGCTGCGCGCGGACCTGATCCGCACACCAGTCGATCGCGACGCGGCCGAGCCCGCGGCCGTGGAAGCCGTCCCGTACCGAGAGCCGGTGCAGATAACCGGCGACAGGCGCTTGCGGCCCCCAGTATTCTTCGTCTTCCCACATCAGCACGAACATCGCGGCCGCGAGGCCGTCGTGCTCGACGATGTGAAGGCTGCCGTCGTCGATCATCGGTCGAACATCCTGTTCGGTGCGTGTGCCGTGCCCCCATGCCGGGTCGTCGTGCGCGGACTTGAACGCGACGGCATCGGTCAGGATGCGTGCGGCTATCGCCGCATCATGGGTCGTGGCCAGCCGCATCGTGGTGACGTTCATCGATCGCCTGTTGCTCCGTTCGCAAGAGAGCGCGCATTGTGCGCCGGAACCGGCGAATCGTCGATGTACGAACAACGGACAGGAACACGAACGCAGACGGGGGCGGGGCGGTGTCAGGCCCCGCCTTGCGCCGCCGCGTCAGGCCGGCGCGCGCTGCCCGAATGCCTGCCTGATCCGCGCGAACAACCCGTGTTGCGCGATCCATTCGGCATACGCGCGATAGTCGGGGTCGCGCATCAGGTGACGCTCTTCCGTCTTCGCCCGCGTGTAGTAGATCAGGTTGACCGCGACGAGCCCGGCGCAGTGCATGAGCCCGACCTGCCAGCCGAGCGGCTCGACGAACGGCACCGACACCATCCAGTACGACAGGTTCTTCGTGATGTACGCCGGATGTTTCGTGAAGCGGTACGGGCCCGACGTGATGATCCCGCGGTTGGTGAGGTTCGAGAAACGCAGGCCGAACGAGATCGTGCACAGCGCGTAGGTCAGCAGCAGCAGGATGATCACCGTGCCCCAGATCACGCGCAGCGTCGGGGCCGACAGCAGCCAGTTGTCCCAGAACATCGAGCCTTCGTAGCGGATGTAGTTGTTCGAGAACAGCGACCAGAACGGCTGGTAGCACATCAGCGCGACCACCCAGCCGAGCGTCGTCGGCTCGACGGTGCGCACGTGGCTGTCGAGGATGCGGAACGTGCACAGGTAGCCGACGGTGCCGAACATCAGGTCCATCGTGAACGACAGGTCGTACATGAACACGAAGGTCGCGAGCGTCATCGGCGCGTGCATCGCGTTCGCGAGCGACGCAGTGAGGTGATCGGCGTCTTTCGACAGGTAGACGGTCATCAGCGGCAGGAAGAACGCCTTCACGCCCCAGCCGGCCAGCATCTCGCGCACCGGCTTCCAGCTCGCGGGCTGCGCGCGGCGGAACAGGAAGCGCCCCCACAGCAGATACGCGTCGTCGGTCTCGCGCTGGTGGCGGTCCATCCACGCGAAGTAGAACGGCGCGGCGACGATCACGTATGGCGCGAGCGAGCGCAGCAGCGACCAGAACGGCAGGTAGAACGCGCCGTGGTATTCGGGCAGCAGCCAGTAGATCGCGCCGATGCCCGCATAGATCGACGCCTGTGCGCCGAGCCGCGTCGCGACGCGCGCGATGCCGAGCGGCCGGACGGCCTGCCGCGACAGGCCCGCGCTCGGGCGCAGATAGACGCGCGAGATGAAGATTTCGTGCAGCGCGATCGTGCCGATGATCGCGAGGCTGGCGATGACCGCGCGCGTGGCTGCATCGAGCGTGGGATGGTCGCGCGTGATCCACAGCGCGCAGAGCCCGGCGGCGATGCCGAGCAGGCCGGCGCGTAGGGGCGTGGCGGAACGGGGTGGGCGGTCCTGGGCCGCGGCGATGCCGTCGAGCGTGGAGTTCATGATCGGATCCTCGTACGGATGAGGGCCGGCGCCCCCGCTTGGCGGGTGACGCCGGCCATCGGCCGGGCTTGGTATGGATGCGCGCCCGGCCATTGGCCTGTGGTTCTGATAGGTAAAGCGTTACTTCTTGGTGCCGCCGCCCAGCAGACCGCCGACGAGGTTCGTCACCGGCGACAGCAGGTTGGCGGCGCCGCCCGCGGCACCACCGTTCGAGCCGCCGGTCAGGCCGCCCACCACGGTGCCGCCGCCAGCCGGCGTCGTGACCGTGCCGGCCGCGCCGGTCGGGCTGGCCGTGCCGGTGGCGCCCGCGGCGCCCGCCGGCGTCGTCAGTGCACCCGCCACCGTGCCGACCGGGCCGCTCGACAGCAGGCCGCCGAGCGTGCCCGTCACGTTGCCGCCCGGTGTCGTGACCGTGCCGGTGAGGCTGGCGCCGAGCGGCGTCAGCGAGTTGACGAGGTTGGTGACCGGCGCCAGCAGGCCGCCGACCCCCGAGCCACCGGTGCCACTCGTTCCGCCGGTGCCGCTCGAACCGAGGCCGCCAAGCGCACCCGTTACCGTGCCGAGCAGGTTCGTGACCGGGGCGAGCGGGCTGCCGCTCGTCCCGCTGGTGCCGCCGGTGCCGCTCGAGCTGCTGCCGCCGAGCGCGCCCGTCAGCGAGCCGAGCAGGCCCGTGACCGGCGCGAGCGGGTTGCTGCCGCTCGTGCCGCTGGTGCCGCCCGAACCGCTGCTGGAACTGCCCGTGGGGCTGTTCAAGAGGCCGCCGACGGACGTCACCGTGTTGCCGAGCTGGTTCACGGATCCGCCGAGACTCGTACCGGTCGGGTTGCCGGTCGCACCGCTGACCTGCGAGCCGACGAGGCCCAGGCCGCTGCCGAGCGTGCCCAGCAGGTTGCTGAGCGGCGCGCCGAGCTGGGTCACGCTGCCGAGCGTCTGCGTGGCGCCCGGCGTCGTGACGCCGCCCGTCAGCGCGTTCGTGATCGGATTGATCAGCGTGCCGACCTGCGTGCCGAGCTGCTGGACCGGTGCGCTGTTCAGCGCGGTGTTGAGGCCCGATGCGGTCGAGTTGACCGCGCCGCCGACCGTGTTGACGAGCCCGCCGACCAGTGTCGTCACCGGCGAGAGCGGGGCCAGCGGCCCCGAGCCGAGGCTCGTCACCGCGTTGCCGAGGTTGTTGACCGCGCCGCCGGCGCCGGTCAGCAGGCCGGTGGTCGACGTGAGCGTCGGTCCGAGCGGGTTGGCCGACACGCCGATCGAGCCGAGGCCGGCCGCGACGCCGTTGCCGAGCGACTGGACACCGTTGCCGAGGCTCGTGACCGCGTTGCCGACGCTGGTAGCCGTCGTCGGGTTCGTGCCGGGGATCTGCACGCCGCCGATCTGCGCGCCGCCGTTCGCGACGGTCGTGCCGAGTCCCGTCACGAGCGTGCCGGTTTGCTGGAGGACATTGCCGAGCGGGGTGACGCCGGTGCCTGACGTGCCGGAAGTGCCTGACGTGCCTGACGTGCCGGAAGTGCCCGACGTGCCCGACGTGCCGGAGGTGCCCGACGTGCCGGAAGTGCCCGACGTGCCGGAAGTGCCCGACGTGCCGGAAGTGCCCGACGTGCCGGAAGTACCTGACGTGCCGGAAGTGCCTGACGTGCCGGAGGTGCCCGACGTGCCGGAAGTGCCCGACGTGCCCGACGTGCCGGAAGTGCCCGAGGTACCGGAAGTGCCCGAGGTACCGGAAGTGCCCGAGGTACCGGAAGTGCCCGACGTACCGGAGGTGCCCGAGGTACCGGAAGTGCCCGACGTACCGGAAGTACCCGACGTGCCGGAAGTACCCGACGTACCGGAAGTGCCCGACGTGCCGGAAGTACCCGACGTGCCGGAAGTACCCGACGTACCGGAAGTACCCGACGTACCGGAGGTGCCCGACGTGCCGGAAGTGCCCGAGGTACCGGAAGTACCCGAGGTACCGGAAGTACCCGAGGTACCGGAAGTACCCGACGTGCCGGAAGTACCCGACGTGCCGGAAGTGCCCGACGTACCGGAAGTACCCGACGTACCGGAAGTACCCGAGGTACCGGAAGTACCCGAGGTACCGGAAGTACCCGACGTGCCGGAAGTGCCCGACGTGCCGGAAGTGCCCGACGTACCGGAAGTACCCGACGTACCGGAAGTACCCGACGTGCCCGAGCTACCCGAAGTACCGGAGCTACCCGACGTCCCGCCACCCGACGTACCCGAAGTCCCCGAGCTGCCGCCCGTCCCTGACGTGCTCGGCTTGATCGTCGGCGGGGTTGTCGGTCCATCGACCGAGCCGCAACCATAGAGTGCGAGCAGCGACGAGACGGCCATCGTTACCGTCGTCTTCTTGAAGAATTTATGCATGTTGGCCTCGACATTGGAAGTGTGTCCAAGCCTCCACTGCAAATTCCGCGCCACGCCAGCTTTCCCGAAATGGTGTCGCGCTTTATTGCAGGAATCGGGGATATACGCGCGATTTAAACGGAGTAACGGTGCTTTCGCGCGACGGCTACGCACGGCACGCCGGCGCGGCGGTTGCGATGTTCCCGTAAGCCGCCGTAACGCGCGGCGCGATGTTACGTAGCGCTCGATATCGCGTGACGCGGCCAGCCTCGAACCGAGGGCCGCATCTTTGACGAAACGTGCCGGCCCGATGAACATGGCGCGACATCCCCGGCTGCCGGCGAAGCAGCCGCCACGACTCCAAACAGGACACGGACATGAGCGAACAGGACAGGGAATACGGCAAGGCGCGACGCATCGACGTGATGGGCGAGGCGTTCGTCGAGCGTGCGATGCACGACCTCGACGGATTTTCGCGCCCGCTGCAGAACTGGCTCAACGAGCACGCGTGGGGCAGCACGTGGCAGCGGGGCGGGATCGATCTGAAGACGCGCAGCCTGTGCACGTGCGCGATGCTGGCGGCGCTCGGCCGCAGCACGGAACTGAAGGGGCACATTCGCGGCGCGCTCAACAACGGCGCGAGCCTCGTCGAGATCCGCGAGGTATTGCTGCACAGCGCGCTGTACGCGGGCGCGCCGGCCGCGGTCGAGGCATTCCGCAGCGCGCGCGAGGTGATCGCGGATCTCGGGCTGTCGGTGCCCGACGACGAAGCCTGATTCCGCCGCAGCGCTGGCTGCGCGGCACGGAATCAGTCCCTGTCACGCGGTCGCGGCTTACGCGATGCGTGCCGTCGGTGCGGCCACCTCGGCCGGTGCAGCAGCGACTTCAAGCAGCCAGTCGGCGGTGGCCTCCGGAATCGTGACCGGCAACATGTGTCCGCCTTCGACGACCTTCAGCCGCACGCGCGCCGATTTCTTCGCGAGCGCTTCGCCGTGCTCGCGCCAGTTCAGGATCGGATCGGCGCGGCCGTACAGCACGTCGACCGGCAGCGCGAGGTCCGCGTAGCGGCGCACCATCGCGGGCAGGTCGACGGGTGCCGACAGCAGGTCGGTCGCGGTCGCGTAGAACACGTGCGGGCGCATCCCGAGCAGCCCGCCGCCCTTGACCGGGAAGTCGCGCGGCACGTCTTCCGGCGCGAACACCTGCGTGACGGCCTTGCGGCCGGTCAGGATCGTCAGCGGAATCGCGAAGGTCCACGACACGAAGCGGCGCACCAGCGGCGACGGCAGCATCAGCGGTTTGAACGGCGCAGGCGGCTCGGTCTGCTCGTGCGACAACGGCGCGATCAGCGCAAGCCGGCTCACGCGATCCGCATGATTGAGGCCGACCGCGAGCGCGATGGCGCCGCCGAGCGAGTGGCCGACCAGCACCGGCTTGTCGAGCCGCAGCGCGTCGATGAATGCGGCGACCGTGCGGGCCTGCGCGAACACGTTCGCCTGCGAGCTTGCGCCGCGGATCGAGCGGCCGGCGCCCGGCCGGTCGATGAGGATCACGCGATGCTGCTGCGCGAGCCGCGCGAGCGGCAGGTACGCGAAATTGCGCAGTTGCCCCGCGAGCCCGTGGACGAACACGAGCGGCGGGCCGTTGCCGTATTCGACGTAGTGGATGCGGTCGCCGCCGATGTCGACGAAGCGGCCTTCGGGCGGAAACGCGCGCGTCACGCGACGGGCCACGTAAGCGGTAAACAGCGCGAGCGCGGCGAGCACCGCGACGACGCCGAACAGCACGTTCTGGATCAGATGGAGCGTATGGGTCATGTCGGCCTCAGCGGGTTTCGAGTGCGGGTTCGGCAACCGGCGTCGTGGCGGCCGGGCCGGCTTTCGCGCGGCGTTCGAACTGCATCGCCGAATCGGCGAGTCCGCTGAACTTCAGCGATGCGAGATCGAGCACGTAGTTCTGGTGGAACTTCCACGGCTTGCTGTGCCCCTGCTTCGGCAGGATGCCGGCCGCGCGCTGGATGTAGCCCGAGCTCAGGTTGACGGCCGGCACGTCGCCGAGGTCGCCGGTGCCGAGCCGCGGCACGCAGGTGTCGTAGCCGTTCGCGCGCATGTGGTTGAGCAGCCGGCACACATAGCGCGCGATCAGCTCGGCCTTCAGCGTCCACGATGCATTCGTGTAGCCGAACGACGACGCGAGGTTCGGCACGTCGCTGTACATCATCCCCTTGTACGACACGGTGTCCGGCAGGTCGACCGCACGGCCGTCGACCGTGACGCGTGCGCCGCCGAGCATCTTCACTTTCAGCCCGGTCGCGGTGACGATCACGTCCGCGTCGAGCTGCTGGCCGCTCTTCAGCTTGAGGCCGGTCGGCGTGAAGCGCTCGATCTCGTCGGTGACGATCGATGCGCGGCCCGAGCGGATCGACTTGAACAGGTCGCCGTTCGGCACCAGGCACACGCGCTGGTCCCACGGCATGTAGCGCGGCGTCAGGTGCTTCGCGACGTCGAAGCCGGGCCCGACCTGCTTGCTGGCCGCGCGGATGATGAATCGCTTCGTCCGGTCGGGCTTGCGGCGCGACACGTTGTACAGGTACATCGTCAGCAGCACGTTCTTCACGCGCACGAGCCGGTGTGCGAGCCGCGACGGCAGCACGCGGCGCAGCGCATTCGCGATCTTGTCGCGGGCGGGCAGCGACACGATGTAGGTCGGCGAGCGCTGCAGCATCGTCACGTGCTGCGCGTCGGCCGCCATTGACGGCACCAGCGTGACGGCCGTCGCGCCGCTGCCGATCACCACGACGCGCCGGTTCGCGTACGACAGGTCCTTCGGCCAGTGCTGCGGATGTACGAGCTTGCCTTCGAATGTGTCCATGCCGGCCCAGTCGGGCAGGTAGCCGGCGTCGTAGTCGTAGTAGCCGCTGCACATGAACAGGAAGCGGCAGGTGTAGACGAGCGTGTCGGTCGCGCCGTCGCGCGTGCGCTCGATGCGGACCGTCCAGCGCGCGCGGTTCGAGTCCCAGTCGGCCGCGACCACTTTCTGGCCGTAGCGGATCGTCTTGTCGATGCCGTACGCGCGCGCGGTGTCGCGGATGTAGTCGAGGATCGTCTGGCCGTCCGAGATCGCCTTGTCGCTGTGCCACGGGCGGAAGCTGTAGCCGAGCGTGAACATGTCGGAATCCGAACGGACGCCCGGATAGCGGAAAAGATCCCAGGTGCCGCCGATCGCGTCGCGCGCCTCGACGATTGCCACGCTCGCATACGGGCAGCGCTGCTTCAGGTGATACGCGGCGCCGATGCCGGACAGGCCGGCGCCGACGATCAGCACGTCGAGGTCGTAACTGTCGCCACGGGCGCCGGGGGCGGGCGGCGCGTCGCGCCGGTCGGTCGTCGTCGAGGTCATGCGGGATCCTTGGTCGGCGTGGTCGGGAGCGCAGCCGGGGCGTGCGCGCGTTCGAGGTTGCGGGCACGGGCGCGGCGCACGTGGCGCAGCATCAGCCATTGGTAGCCGGCGCCGAGCAGGCGCGCGATCCGGTCGAGCCGGCGCGCGTCGGCGCCGACGAGCACGCGGCGCGCATTGCGTTCGACGCCCGCGAGGATCTGCCGCGCGGCGTCGTCGGCCGTCGTCGCGTTGATCAGGCGGTTCGCCTGGCGGCGATGGGTCGCTTCGTCCTGCCCGGTCAGCGCATGGATGCTGGTATCGACGCGGCTCGCGTCGACGATGCTCGTCGCGACGCCGCCCGGATGCACGCAGGTCGCGCTCACGGGCGCGCCGTCGAGTTCGAGCTCCATCCGCAGCGCCTCGGTGAAGCCGCGCACGGCGAACTTGGTCGCGTTGTATGCGCTTTGCGTCGGCATCGCGACGAGCCCGAACAGGCTCGACGTGTTGACGACGTGACCGTCGCCCGACGCGCGCAGGTGCGGCAGGAACGCCTGTGTGCCGTGCACGACGCCCCAGAAGTTGATGCCGACGATCCATTCGAGATCGGCGATGCGCGCGGTTTCGGCGCTGGCGGCCAGCGACACGCCCGCGTTGTTGAAGATCAGGTTGACCTTGCCGTGCTCGGCGCGCACGAAATCGGCCCACGCAAACACCGCATCGCGGTCGGACACGTCGAGCCGCCGCGTGCTCACGCGCACGCCGTGCTGCGCGCAGGCGGCCGCCGTGCCGGCGAGCCCGACGTCGTTGACGTCGCTCAGCGCGACTTCACAGCCGCGCCGCGCGAGCTCGACCGCGAGGCTGCGGCCCATGCCCGAACCGGCGCCCGTGATCGCGGCAACCTTGCCGGAAAACCTGTTCATTCGTCGCTCCTCCTGTTCCGCTTGCACTGCGCCGGCGGCACGTCTAATGTGGTGTTGATCGTCACCACTTTAGTTTTCGGGTGTCCTGATGTCAAATAGCGGAATGGAGAAAGCACTCGAAACGGAAAAACGGGGCCGGTCGTATGGCGGCGTGGCGCCCGAGGTGCGGGCCGCGGAGCGGCGCGACGCGCTGATCCGCGCGGCGACGCGCGTGTTCGGCACGGTCGGGTTCCGCAAGGCGACCGTGCGGTCGATCTGCCAGGAAGCGAAGCTGAACGATCGCTATTTCTATGCGGCGTTCGACAGCACCGAGGATTTGCTGCGCCACACCTACCTGCATCACGCGCAGCAGTTGCACGAAGCGGTCGCGCGGGCGGTGGCCGCGCGCGGGGGCGATCTGCGCGAGAGCGTCGACGCGGGGCTCGCCGCGTTCTTCGCGTTCCTGCGCGATCCGTGCGCGGCGCGCGTGCTGCTGCTCGAGGTGATGGGCGTGAGCGCGGACACCGACATGACGTACCAGCGCATGCTGATCGATTTCGGCAAGCTGATCATGGCGATCGGCGTGTCGCGCGAAGCGACGACGGCCGCGGAACGTACCGAGCAGCGGCTGATCGGGCTCGCGCTCGTCGGCGCGATGACGAACGTCGGCGCGGCGTGGCTGCTCACCGACTATCGCGATCCGGAGGCGCAGATGATCGCGAGTTGCCGGAAGGTGTTGCTGGGGACGTTGCGGGAGGCGGGGTAGATTCGCGGGAACGGGGCCGGTCGCCCGCGATCATGCACGGCCGATAATCAATAACAAGGAACCTATGCAAGTACGAAACCGATGGTTGCGCCGCATGACGTCGGCGGGGATGGCTGTTTCCGTCCTGGGGCTGACGGGCTGCGGCTGCTGGCCGTTCAGCGAGTCCACGACTTATGAAACCGTGTGGAAGTCGCAGACTTTCGCGGCGAAGTTCAAGAACCGGGACCAGGAGGGGGATCGATGCCGCGACGCGGTCTACACGCGACACCTCAATGAGGCCATTGCGGCCTGCAAGAGCGGGGAATATGAAAAGATCCGCAACGTCATTACCGGGGAGCCCGTGAAGCTCAGCCTGGCCAAGGCGACCTGCGAAGAGGCGCAGGACGAACTGGATCATGGCCTGCCCACCGCGCTCGACCAGCGGATCTTCAATCTGAAGCCGCTGCCCGACGAATACGAAGCGTGCATGGCCGACAGCGGATTCAAGCGCGAACAGGTCGAGAAGAAGGCGTGCTACGTCAAGTTCATGTGACGGGCTTGCCGCCTGGCGAGACTGGAGTCGGACCATGGCAGCGGCGAAGCGGAACTTGCCGCCATGGAGGTCGGATCATGCGACGCGTATGACGAGATGCTGCGTCGTCCCGCCGCGCCGTCTTCTTTGGCTAAGCAGGGCGTGAGCGCTTCGCCATTGGCGCCCCCGCCGTCTCCCCGATCCTCGCCTTCATCGCCTCGACAAACGCCCGCACCTTCGGCGACGGCAGCCGCGTCGACGGATACACCGCATGAATCCCGGCCGGCGCCGAGCGCCACGCCGGCAGCAGCCGCACGAGCCGGCCGGCCGCGACGTCGTCGGCGGTCGAGAAATCCGTCAGCAGCCCGAAGCCGCCGCCCGCGAGCACGATCGCGCGGCACGTGGTGGCGGTGTTCGACACGACCGGCGCGACGCAGCGCACCGACGCATTGCCGCCGTTCGCGTTTTCGAGTTCGATCGTATGCGGGCGCGGCAACGTCGACAGCATCACGAACGGCAGCGCGGCGAGCGCATCCGGATCGTGCGGCCGCCCGTGGCGCGCGACGAACGCGGGGCTCGCGACCAGCCATTTCTCGTACGTGCCGAGTTGCGCCGCGCGATAGTTCGAATCGGCGAGGCGGCCAATGCGGATCGCGACGTCGAGATTGTCGGCGACGAGATCGACCACGCGGTCGTTCGCGACGAGTTCGACGTCGAGCCCCGGATGCCGGTCGCGCAACGCGACGACGGCCGGCGCGACGACCAGCGCGCCGTAGTCGATCGGCACGCTCACGCGCAGCGTGCCGCGCAGCGGCCCCGCGTCGGACGACACCGCGTCGAGCGCACTCTCGGTGGCGCGCACGATGTCGCGGCACGCGTCGTAGAACGCGCGCCCCGCGTCGGTCACGCTCAGCCGCCGCGTCGTGCGTACCAGCAGGTTCGCGCCGACCTCGGATTCGAGGCGTTGCATGTGCGTGCTGACGACCGTCTTCGCCAGGCCGAGCCGCTCGGCCGCAGCCGTCAGTGAGCCGGCGTCGACTACCGCGACGAAGATCGCCAGCCGGTTCAGGTTCACGTCGCGCAGATCGGCCATCGTCGATTGTCCTATGGGAAAGGATAATGTTTCCGCGATTATCCGTCTTCTGGCGACGAACGGCGAGCGCTACGCTGCAGCTGTTCGTCGCCGATCCCCGGCGGCGCGAGATACCGGAGCGTTACCATGTCTGCCGCCAACAAGCCTGCTGCACCCATCCGCGTCTACTCGTTCCTGCTGTCCGGGCACGCGCATCGCGTCCGGTTGTTCCTGTCGCTGCTCGGCCTGCCGTCCGAGACCGTCGACGTCGATCTGGCGGCCGGTGCGCAGCGCGAACCGGCGTTCCTCGCACTCAATCCGCTCGGGCAGGTGCCCGTGATCGACGACGGCGGCACGGTGATCGCCGATTCGAATGCCATCCTCGTGTACCTCGCGAAGCGCTACGGCGACGCGCACTGGCTGCCCGACGACCCGGTCGGCGCGGCGATCGTGCAGCGCTGGCTGTCGTATGCGGCCGGGCCGATCGCTTCGGGGCCGGCCGCCGCGCGGCTTGTGACCGTGTTCGGCGCGAAGCTCGACCAGGAGGCCGCCAAGCTGACGGCCGCGAAGGTGCTCGACGTGATCGATCGCGAGCTGGCCGGCAAGCCGTTCGCGGCCGGCGCGCAGCCGACGATCGCCGACATCGCCGCGTACTCGTACATCGCACACGCGCCGGAGGGCGGCGTGTCGCTCGAACCGTATCCGCACGTGCGGGCGTGGCTGGCGCGCATCGAGGCGCTGCCGGGCTTCGTCGCGATGCCGACGACGCGCGTGGGCCTGCTCGCCGCATAACGCCCACCGAAGCCGCGCCTGCTCAGGGAGAACGCGATGAATGCCCCGATTGCCCCGACCGCCGTCGTACCGGGCTGGGAACTCGACGCCGCGCCGTTTCACGCGGGCGAGCTCGCCGTGCAGCAGCGCGCGGGTGTGACGGAGGCCGCGGGCTCGGCCGGCCGGCGCGGGATCCGGCGTTTCATGCCGGATCAGCACCGGACGTTTTTCGCGCAACTGCCGTTCTTCGTGCTCGGCGGCGTCGATGCGCACGGCCAGCCGTGGGCGACGCTGCGGGCCGGCGCGCCGGGGTTCGTGACGTCGCCGGATGCACGCACGCTGCGCATCGCGGCGCACGCGTTGCCGGGCGATCCGCTGGCCGGCGCGTGGCGGCCGGGCGCGCCGCTCGGCGGGCTCGGCATCGAATTCGATACGCGGCGGCGCAATCGCGTCAACGGCGTCGTGCGTGCGGTCGACGGCGATGCGCTGACGATCGCGGTCGAGCAGAGCTTCGGCAACTGCGCGAAATACATCCAGGGCCGCAAGCCGACGTTGGTCGCACGGGAAGTCGATGCGTCCGCCGGGCCCGACGTGTCGGATGAGTTGGACGATGCCGATCGCGCGCTGCTGGCGCAGGCCGATACGTTCTTCGTCGCGAGCGCGAACACGTCGGCGGACGCGGGCGCCGCGCGCGGGGCGGACGTGTCGCATCGCGGCGGGATGCCGGGGTTCGTGCGCGTCGACGATGCGCGCACGCTGACGACGCCGGATTTCAGCGGCAACCGCTTCTTCAACACGCTCGGCAACCTGCAGCACGATCCGCGCGCGGGGTTGCTGTTCGTCGATTTCGACAACGGCGACCTGCTGTATGTGGCCGCGCGCGCCGAGATCGTGTGGGACGGGCCGCTCGTCGCGTCGTTCGTCGGCGCGCAGCGGGTCGTGCGGTTCCATGTGCGGGAAGTGCGGCGCATGCGCGCGGTGCTGCCGTTCCGGTGGTCGACGGTTGAGCGCGCGCCGCAGTTCGCGGCGATGGCGGCGGCGGAGGCAGGGGCAAGCGCCGTCGCAGGGGCGGTTGTGGTGCCGTCCACGTCCGCACCCGAATCGGCATCGACACCGGCGATCGCATCGGCATCGGCACCGGCATGGCGGCCGCTGCGCATCGCGAAGATCGTCGACGAAGCGCGCGCGATCCGCTCGTTCCATTTCGAACCGGCGGACGGCGGCGCGTTGCCCGCCTACGAAGCCGGGCAGCACCTGACGCTGCGCGTCGCGCTGCCGGGCAGCGATTCGCCGGCGATCCGCAGCTACACGCTTTCCGATGCACCGGGCGGCGCGCATTACCGGATCACCGTGAAGCGCGAAGGGCGCGTATCGGCGTGGCTGCACGATCACGCGCAGGCGGGCATGACGCTCGACGCGCAGATGCCGCGCGGCCGCTTCACGTTCGATCTCGCGAGCCCGCGCCCGGCCGTGCTCGTGTCGGCCGGCATCGGCATCACGCCGATGGTCGCGATGCTGCGCCGCGCGCTGGCCGACGATCAGCCGTCGCGCCGCGTGATGTTCGTGCACGGCGCGCGCGAAGCGGCCGACCGGCCGTTCGCGGCGGAGCTGGCGCGCCTTGCGGCCAACGACGAACGGTTGTCGCTCCACTGCTTCGACAGTCGTCTGCACGACGGCTCGGCCGCGCGGGCAGGCCGTATCGACATCGCGCAGCTGAAGCGCATTCTGCCGTTCGACGACTACGACTTCTACCTGTGCGGGCCGTCGGCATTCATGCGCGACCTGTACGACGGGCTGCGCGCACTGAACGTGCCGGACGATCGCATCCGTTTCGAGGCATTCGGGCCGTCGAGCGTGGCGCGCAACACGACCCGCGCGGCCGACATGCCGACGGCGGCAAGCGTGCCCGTCGTATTCCGGCGCACGGGGCGCGATGCCGCATGGACGCCCGCCGACGGCACGCTGCTCGAATTCGCGGAAGGGCAGCGCATCGCCGTGCCGTCCGAATGCCGCTCCGGTTCATGCGGGACGTGTGCGACGCGCGTGCTGTCCGGTGCGGTCGACTACGAGCAGGTGCCCGATGCACCGGTCGAGCCCGGCTGCGCGCTGCTGTGCGTCACGCGGCCCGCGGAAGGGTCGGAACCGCTCGTGCTCGACCGCTGATGCACCCTGCGGCATGCCGCCGCAGATGGCCTGCTGCGCGAAAAGCACGCGCAACTGCTTCTTTTTCCGGATGCCGGTCGGATCGACGATAGCGTCAACCGATAGATGAAAGGAGCGCAATCATGAAACTGCTCGGCATGATCAAACTGGTCCTGTGGAGTTTCTTCGGCGTACGCAACAGCAAGGCGCACGCAACCGATCTCGCGAACGCCAACTTCACGATGCTGCCGTTCGTGGCGATCATCCTCGCGGTGCTCGTCGGCGCGGTCATCTACGGCGTCGTGCACCTGGTCGTCGATCCGACCGTGACGATGCAGGGGTTCTGAGCGTCGCGCGTGCCGCACGCGTTCCCGTGTCGGCACGCGGCGCACGCGCTCAGAACGTGTGGTTCACCGCGACGCGGGCGACGAGCTGGTGCCCGTTCGACGAAGCGCCGGGCGAACCGGGCACGAGCCCGCCGTCGAGCGGCGTGCCGGTCGCGCTGCCGCCCACCAGTTGACAGGCGACCTGCGTATAGACCGAGGTGCGTTTCGACAGCAGGTACTGCGCCATCGCGCCGAACTGGTTCCAGTGCAGCGAGGACTTCGCGCCGGCCCGATCGAGGCCGCCGCGCGTGTACGTGTACATGCCTCCGACGAGGAACGCCGGCGTCACGTTGTACTTCGCATTGACTTCGACATTGTCGAACGTGAGCCGCGCATTCGCGAGGCCCAGGCTGCCCGCATAGATCGACGCGTCGGGCTGGCCGACGTTCACGTGCGAATAGACCGCGCCCAGCGTCGCAGGCCCGATCCCGTAGTTCACGCCGATCCCGTAGATCTTCTGGTTGCCCGCGACGAAATCCGTATCGTCCGGCGTCAGCGCGCCGCCCGCCGTGGTGCCGGGGTTCGACATGTTTTCGTAGACGGCGGCGACCGACAGCGTCTGGTACGTGTAGTTCAAGCCGACGCCGAGCATCCGGTTCTGCGCGAAGCCGCCGGCCAGGTTGCTCAGTCCAACCATGACCGTGCCGGAAAAGCCGCCGAACGCGGGGCTCGCGTACTTCACCGCGTTGTTCGCGTGGAACGACGCATCGGTGTTGTCGTTGTCGAGCGGATGCGAGAACAGGAAACCCGCCCAGCTGCCGTTGGCGGTCAGCGGCCCGATCGTGTCGGCGACGGTATCGAACTGGCGGCCGAGCGTCAGCGTGCCGAGCCGGTCCGACTGCAGCCCGACATACGACTGGTAGCCGAACAAACGGCCGCCATAGCCGAGCTGGCCGTTTTCGACCAGGAAGCCGCTCTCGAGGTCGAAGATCGCGCGCAACCCGCCACCGAGATCCTCGTTGCCCTTGATGCCCCAGCGGCTCGTCGCGAGATCGCCGCTCGCCATCTCCCATGACGACTTGCCGCCGACATTGCTCGTGTAGTTGATGCCTTCGTCGAGGATGCCGAACATCAGGACGGAGCTTTGCGCGTGCGCGTTCGTGAAACCGATCAGGAATCCTGCTGAAATGATGAGGCGTGATTTTTTCATGTGGGGTGCGGGCTAGAAGGGTGAAACGGTCGATGGTCCGGCGCGCGGCGTGAGCGGCGCGTGACCTTCGACAAGCAGATGGCGTGCCATCACGCGTTTCAAGACCGCGATGCGCGGGCTGCGTTCCGTTTCATTGTGGTGTGATCGTCGAACGGGCTTGATCGCGCGCAAATCGCGTAGCAATTCGCATCGCGTGTCGCATGTTGCGTCTCAGATTGAGACGGGCGGCGATGCGGAATCGTGCGGACGCAAAGGCGCGTGCCGCGATGCGTGATTCGCGGGACGATGGAGCGAAAGCAGCGAAAGCAGCGAAAGCAGCGAAAGCAGCGAAAGCAGCGAAAGCAGCGAAAGCAGCGGAAGCAGCGGAAGCAGCGGAAGCAGCGGAAGCAGCGGAAGCAGCGGAAGCAGCGGAAGCAGCGAAAGCAGCGAAAGAGGCGAAAGAGGCGAAAGAGGCGAAAGAGGCGAAAGAGGCGAAAGAGGCGAAAGAGGCGAAAGAGGCGAAAGAGGCGAA
>NZ_CABVQC010000097.1 GCF_902499175.1 Burkholderia aenigmatica | reverse complement strand
CTCCAATGCAAACCAAAGTAGACGTTGGAGGCAGGCGATTCATTTACGTTCAATCAAGAATCGAACGCTACACTAGCGTAATTTCAGGCCAAGCGCTGGCCGGGCTGTTCCCGTAAGGCGTTCCGATAAATTCCACGATGTTGCGATCTCGTTCCGGTAGGAAGCGCTGATTGTTTCATACCGTGGACGTTTGCGAAATATCTTGCAGTCGCATCGCCGTACGCTGTGTCACGCAGTGTGTCCCGTTCGCGTGCCGGAACGCCGTAGTAGCATGTTCCGAAGGTTAAACGTCACTCACCGACGAGCCATCTGGCAAAACGCTCCGCCGTTGCCGGTTCCATCACAATCGCGGAAAGTGGGTGCATGAATGACATTCATCGCACCAACGATTTGCCGTTGCTGTCCCAGCTACTTCCTCGAAGGCAGTATTGCCCACAAGTACCTGCTGGAAGGGTCCAACGACGAGCAGGTGGTGCGCTGGCGGCTGCTGTGGGAAGACACGCGATACCGGGATGGCAGCATTCCGGCGGAGGAGGGAACTTACGTCCCCGAACCTGTCACGTTGTCGCCGCTCGATCAAGCTGCGGTAGCCGATGCTGGCAAGCAATCGACGAACGAACAGGTTCCATGATGTTGAATATTTTGACCATGACCGCCGAGCAGGAACAGGATGCGCGCGCCAAGGCGTTTTATCTGCTCAAGAAATGGACGAGTTTCACGTTCCTGGAATACGCCGTTGGACTCTATCGGGATTTTCTCGGCGCGTACGCAAGACAACTGGACGCACCGAGCCCGAATCAGGTGGAACTTGAGGAGGCCTACAGGCATGACTTCCAGGGGGCGCTGGTGCAAATGGATCTGGGCATCGATGCATTGCGCCGGGGTCTCGACAAACGAGCGGCATACGACGCGCTGATGACAGGAAGCCAGCAAGCTGGCGACCTGTTGTTTGGACGGAGTGCGCTTGAAATCGGTCGTAAATACGATCCGTTTTTTCATTCACTGGGACTGAAGGACACCAGCTTTGCGGACCCGGTGTATGCCACGGGGTTCGCGGAGGGCGTGTGGATCGAGAGATTGATCGGCTACGCGCTCAAGTGCACGGTCGGATTCGGTTTTACCGGGATGCTTGCATACGGAACACGTGCGGATGGCGGGACCCGCGTTTTTGAGCACTGGACCTATGAATCCATGTTCGAAGAGGCGCCTCTTCCGGCTTGGCAGTATTGGCCACCCGGTCGCAGCTATCCCGCATCGCTTCCTCCCTGTCCCCCCAGGAACGAATCCGGCAGCGGCGAGGTTTGCAGCGATCAGGCGATTCCTGTCGAGGGTATCTGGGAACCTTGGTTTCCGGCCGGCAAAGTCGGCTGTCCGAGTTACTTCCTCAAAGACAGTATTGCCCACAAGTACCTGCTGGAAGGAGCCAACGACGAACAGGTGGTGCGCTGGCGGCTGCTGTGGGAAGACAAGCGTTACCACGATGGCAGCATTCCGGCGGAGGAGGAAACTTACTTCCCCAAGCCTGTCGCGTAACCGCGGCTGGGTCCTGCCCGGAGAGCCTAGTCCGCGCACCGGTTACGCGCAAAGCCCGGCCGTGAAAGATCCGGTTTATGTCGCGGCCGGAGCGTCCATGCCGGGGCCGCACCGCGCAGCGTGGGGGATGGTCATTCGGCATTGTGGCGATCCTAAACCGGACCATTGAATCGCGGCCGAGGCGGAGTGCCCGCATGCAAGCCCGTGTCGAAAATAGACGAGTCCGCGTCGGAAGCATACAAGTCCCCGCCACGCTTTCGAACTAACGTGACAGGCCTCTCTTACACGATCGTTAGTCTGGAGCCGACATGTCCGATTTCATCACCGTCTTGCGCGAAACCTGCCCGACCCCCGTCCTTGACGCGACCAAGTGGAAGCGCATCGGCGGCGATCCGCACACCGTGAACCTGAACGCTTACCTCTCGAAGGACGGCAGCAAGATCATGGGCACCTGGATCTGCACGCCGGGCAAGTTCGAGGTGAACTACGAGAAATGGGAGTACTGCCACTTCCTCGACGGCTACTGCATCATCACGCCGGAAGGCGAGGAGGCGGTGCACCTCAAAGCCGGCGACGTGTTCGTGATCGAACCTGGGATGAAAGGGACGTGGGAAGTGGTGGAAACGGTGCGCAAGTACTTCGTGTTCGCCTGAGTGAGTGGATCGGATCGGCCTGCGCAAAAGGCGCCGGTCGTCCCGACACGTTGAGCCGCACCCTTCAGCCGATACCATCGAACGGGGATGGCTGCCGGGATGACCCGCGGCGGATTCCGGCTCAATAAAACTCGTTCCGGTTCGGAAACAGCTCGCCGAGCGGGGTCGCGTGCCCGGCCGGTTCCGCTATCCCGCCAATCGCGCCGGGTGCCTGACGCTCGCGATACGCGCTCGGCGACATCCCGTACGCGCGCCGAAACTCGCGCCCGAGATGTGACGCATCGGCAAATCCGCAGGCGGCCGCGATTTCGGAAATGTTCTTGTCCAGATGCGTCAGCATCCATGCGGCCGTGCGAATCCGGATGGCCCGGTAGCACGCTGCCGGCCCGCTGCCGGTCGCTTCCCTGAACAGCCGTTCCAGCTGTCTCGACGAGACGTCCAGCCGTCGCGCCAGCTCGTCGATCGTAATCGAGTGGCTGATGTGTTGTTCCATCAGCAGGATCGCGCGCTTCACCTTCGGATGCGCGTTGGGTGCGACGCCGGGCGGATGCGGTTGCGGCGCGCTGACCGTTTCGCGCCCGTCTACCAGCAGGATCCGGAGCGCCTTGTAGACGATCGACGGCTCGATGTGCCGCACCAGGATCGCGGCCGCGACGTCAATCGACGCGCGTCCGCCGGAGCAGGTCACGCGCCGGCCGTCCACCACGTAGAGGCGATCGGACACCACGAGCTTCGCGTCGACGGACGGAAACCGCTCGATGAAATCCCAGTAGTGAAACCAGCTGATGCAGATCCGGTGTCCGGCCATCACGCCCGCACGTGTCAGCGCGAACGCGCCCGTGCAGATGCCGACCAGCATCGCACCGGTCGATGCGGCCGCGCGAATGAATTCCAGCGTGGCCGCGTCGAGTTCCGAGCGGGCATGCAGGAGCCCGCCCACGACGACCACGTAGTCGTATTCCTGACGCGCGTTCAACGACTCCCACGCCGGGATCTGGATCCCGCAGCTGGCGCGAACGGGGGCGGCCATGTCGCCGAGGATCGTCCACGACAGTCTGACCGGACGGCTGTTGTCGCCTTCGTCGGCCGCGAGCCGCAGCACGTCGATCATGCCCGAGAACGCCGTCAGCGTGAAATTCGGCAACAGGACGAAGCCGAACCGGATACGTGCCGGCGTGTCGGGTTCCGGCGGGCTTGCGACAGGCGCTGCATGACTCATGACGATGCGCGAATAAGGCAGCTGCTCGCGCAGATGCGAAACAAGGAGGGCCGGCGCGATGCTCGGCGAATCGCACCGGCGGGCAACGTGGGCCGCAGCGCCGGGTTGCCGTGCGGATGGACGTCGTGAACGACGCGGCCGGGATATCGCCGGCCGGGTCGAGTCGGAAACATCGCCGCGGCATGGCAGTCGTCGGCGCAGGGCGCCACGCACCCGAAACTCGCGAAGCCCGATGCGACCGACTCGCCGGTAGCGGCAACCGCGCGCCTGCCTGCGCGCGTCGATGTGTCCTCAGGCCGACGACATGCCGCGGCGGCTGAGGCTCGACTGCGCATCGCGGCTGCGCTGGTTGAGCCACGCGGCGATCAGCACGAGCCCGGCGAGCACGCCGGTTGCCGCGACTTCCATCCGGTGGCCGTCGAGGAACAGCATCGTGACGAGCGTCCCGCAGATGAACACGATGACTGCCCACGTGAGCCACGGGAACATCCACATCCGCAGCGTCAGCGCCGAACCGCTCACGTCGAGCATGCGGCGCATCCGCAGTTGCGACACCGCGATCACCAGATACACGAGCAGCGCGATCGCGCCGGACGTCGCGATCAGCACGTTGAACACCTGTTCCGGTACCACGTAGTTCGCGATCACGGTCAGGAAGCCGAAGGCAGTTGACGCGAGCACGGCCGCGCGCGGCGTGCCGGTCGAATCGGTACGATGCAGGAACGCCGGTGCATCCTTGCGCTTCGACAGCGAGAACAGCATCCGCGACGCGGTGTACAGCGCCGAGTTCAGGCAGCTCGCGACCGACACGAGCACGATCACGTCGATGATCGCTTTCGCATGCGGGACGCCAAGCAGTTCCATCACGCGCTGGTACGAGCCGTGTACCGGCAGCAGCGGGTCGTTCCACGGCACGATCGCGGTGACGAACAGGATCGAGCCGAGATAGAACAGCGAGATGCGCCAGATCACCGAATTCGTCGCGCGCACGATCTGCCGCTCCGGATGCTCGGATTCGGCCGCGGCGATCGTCACGATCTCGGTGCCGACGAACGAGAACATCGTCATCAGCATGCCGGCGAACACCGCGCCGATCCCGTTCGGCATGAACCCGCCGTGCGTGACCAGGTTCGAGAAGCCCGACGCGTGGCCGCCCGGCAGCAGCCCGAACACGGCCGCACCGCCGATCGCGATGAACACGGCGATCGCGACGACCTTGATCAGCGCGAACCAGAATTCGAACTCGCCGTAGTTCTTGACGGAGAACAGGTTGGTCACCGTCAGCAGCAGCGTGACGCCGAGCGCAAAAATCCACGTCGCGATACCCGGGAACCACGCGTTGAGGATGGTGGCCGCCGCCGTCGCCTCGATCGGGATCACGAGCACCCAGAACCACCAGTACAGCCAGCCGATCGTGAAGCCGGCCCAATGGCCGATCGCGCGATCGGCATAGGTGGAGAACGAGCCGCTGTCCGGATGGGCGACGGCCATCTCGCCGAGCATGCGCATCACGAGGACGACGAGCGCGCCCGTCAGTGCATAGGCGATCAACGCTGCCGGTCCCGCTGCCGCGATCGCGTGGCCGGAGCCGACGAACAGGCCTGCGCCGATCACGCCCGCGATCGACAGCATTGTGACGTGGCGTGGCTTCAGGCCTGTCGCCAGGCCCGTATGACTACCATTCATGTCGTCCTCCAATCCCTGTTTCCAGTATCTGGTTTGTTGTTCAATGAGCTGCACGTTGCAGGGAGCCATCGCGGCGTTTCCGCATGCGTTGGCCTGCCTGACGACATGTATCTTCTCGGCACAAAACCACGCGATCTAGAAAATATCCGACCGCAACCCATAACAAATGCGACGCGCGGTTGATCGGCGGCGACACTTTGCGCGTGTGATGCCGATGGAAGCGGCGATGCCCCGGGGCAAACGCGGATTGCGGGACGCGATCGGATATCGGCAGGCGCCTCCGATATCGGGCGCGGATGACATCGCAGTACGCGTGGAACGCGTGACGGAGAATGAGTCCGTACGCCGATGTGGCGCGGCGCGATTCGGACGCTGCCGATCGGGGCGCATGACGGTCGCGAGCCTGCAAGGCATCGCGCAAGCACCTATGATGCAGCGATCCGCCCGTCGCGCCGGCCACCATGCGTGCATGACCTGCGAACACCGAACGTATTTCCGGAACCCCGACCATGCGCATCACCGCGATCCACGAACGAGCGATTCCCGTGTCCCGCTATGCCGATCCGGCGATCGCGTCCGGCGGCCTGACGACGAGTGTGGTCGCGGTCGTCACCGACGTCGTGCGCGACGGCCGTCCCGTGACGGGCTACGGCTACGCATCGGTCGGCCGTTTCGCGCAGGGCGGCCTGATTCGCGAACGGTTCGCGCCACGCCTGCTGGCCGCCGCCGACACGCTTGCGGACGAAGCGGGCACGAACCTCGACGCGTTCCGCGCATGGCGCGCGATGATGGCCGGTGAAAAACCGGGCGGGCACGGCGAACGATGCGTCGCAGTCGGCACGCTCGACATGGCGATCTGGGATGCCGCCGCGAAAATCGCCAACTTGCCGCTCCATCGCTTGCTCGCCGACCGGCTTGGCCGCACGGCAGCACCACGCGTGCGCGTCTATGCAGGCGGCGGCTACCGCTATCCGCATGATGATCTCACGCGTCTGTCGGACGAGATGCGCCGCATCGCCGATCTCGGCTACACGCACGCGAAGATCAAGATCGGCGGTGCGGATCTCGACCAGGACCGCAGGCGTATCGAAGCTGCGGCCACGCAACTGGCGGACAGTTCGCATCTCGCGGTCGACGCGATGAACACGTACGACGCGACGACCGTCGACGCGGCCGCCGCGATGCTCGCACCGTTCGACCTCTGGTGGTTCGAGGACATCTGCGATCCGCACAACCTGCCGCTCCAGGCGGATCTCGCCACGCGCTACGCACCGCCGATCGCGGCCGGCGAGGCGCTGTTCTCGCTCGCGGAAGCGAAGCTGCTCGACCGCTACGGCGGTTTGCGTCCGGAACGCGACGTGCTGGTGTTCGATCCGGTGCACTGCTACGGGCTGCCGAGCTATCTGCAGATCGTCGACCACTTCGCATCGCGCGGCTGGCGGCGCGACGCATTCTGGCCGCACGGCGGCCACCTGTTCTCGCTGCATGTCGTCGCGGCGCTCGGGCTTGGCGGGGCGGAAGTCAATCCGTTCGCGTTCCATCCGTTCAGCGGACTGGCCGATGGCGTGAGTGTCGACGCCGGATACGCCCCTGTACCGCAAGCACCGGGCGTCGGCTTCGAGCTCCATGCCGGCGCACACGACGTGTTTCGCACGTTATCGAGCCGCTGACGCCTGAAGTGCGTCGATCGCGAAACGCACCGCGAAGCCGAGCATCATCGCGGCGACGAAGCAATCGAGCAGGCGCCATGCCAGCACGTGTGCGAACCACGCGCGGCACGCGCGTGCGCCATAGGCGAGCAGCAGGAACCACGCGAGCGAAGCTGTCATCGCGCCGATCGCAAACGGCGCGCGTGCGGCGGGCGCGTGGCTCACGATCACGGTGCCGAGCAGCAGCACGGTGTCGATCCACGCATACGGATTGAGCAATGAGACGGCGGCGGTCGCGAGCACCGTGCGCGACCGCGTGGGTTCGCTGCCCGAGCGTGGTCCATCGACGTGCTCTGGCTGTCGCCGCCGGATCGCGGAGCGCAGGGCGAGCAGGCCATAGCCGGCGAGATACGCGATGCCGGCCCACAACGCGGCCGATACCACGCCGGGATGCTGCGACAGCAACGACGACAACCCGTGCGCGCCGAGGGCGATCAGCAGCGCGTCGCTGCCGGCGCAGACGAGGGCGATGGAGAGCAGATGGGGGCTCGAGATCGAGCGCTTGATGACGAATGCGTCCTTGGGGCCGACCGACGTGAACAGGGCGGCGCCAAGCAGCAAGCCTTCGGCGAAGGCAGAGGTGTCGAGCACGAGCGGGCCGACAACCTCTTAAGCTGAACCGGTGATGGTTACGATGAACGAAACGTTAAGGGGCGCCCGGGGGTGTTGTCAATGCCCCGCCAGGCGCCCATACGCCGATGACCGGCCCGACGCCGGTCAGTGCGTGGCCGCTTCGCCGAGGTTGAGCGCAACGAGCGCACAGACGGTCAGCGCGATGCCGGCGAGCTTCAGCGACGACACCGATTCATCGAAGCAGAGGATGCCGATCACGGCCGTGGCCGCGGTGCTGGCGGCGGCCCAGCTTGCATACGCGAGCCCCATTTCGAGGCGCTTCGTCGCGAGCGCCATCAGCCACACCGCGCAGGCATAACAGACGACGGTGAGCGCGGAGGGGAGCGGGCGGGAAAAGCCGGCCGACAATTTCAGGCCGACGGAGCCGAGCACTTCGGCGAGGACACTGACGCCCAGCAGAAGCCAGGCAGACTGGAGCGGGGACACGAACGGCCTCCTTCCCCCGACGCTTATACCGAGCGGCGAGGAGAAGTGGCGGTGTCAGCGGTACCCAGGATGAACGGAGCTTAGTACGCGCGGCGGCCCGGCACAAGGCACGCAGCGTGCCCGTTACTTGCCGTCGGCCTGTCCGGACGCCCACTCGGGCCGCTGCCCGAGCGCGTCGAACAGCCGAACGATCTCGGCTTTCACTTTCTGCACCGCGTTGCTGACGAGCGCCGTATCGTGCCAGCACAGCGACAGGTCGCGCGCGAACAGCCGGTGCGCGACCGTCGACAGCTTGAGCTTGCGCTCCTCGATCTCGACGTGCGCGGCCGTCCACGGCAGGATCGTCACGCCGAGCTGCGCCATCACGGCCGCGAACAGCAGCCCGGTCGAGCTCGCCTCGAAGCTGATCTCGTACGACAGCCCGGCCTCGCGCATCGCCCAGTCGACCCGGTTGCGGATCGTGTTCGGCGCGCTCGGCAGCACGAGCGGCATCCGCGCGATCGCGTCGAGCGGCACGGGATCGTCCGGCACCTGGAACCCGGGCCACGTGATCAGGTACAGCGTCTCCGTCAGCAGCCGGTGGATCGCGATGCCACGCGTGTCGACCGCGTCGACGACGATCGCGAGATCGAGCCGTGCGCGTTCGAGCAGCGTGTCGAGATCGGCGCTCGGCGCCTCGATCAGCTCCAGCATGATGCCCGGGTAGCGGTCGCGCACTGCGCGTGCGAGCGGAATGGCCAGCACGCGCGCGGTGCTCGACGGCATCCCGACCGTCACGCGGCCCTGTGGCGTGTCGGCGTCGCGGCGCAGCAGCTCGCGCGTGCCGTCGGCCTGGCGCAGCAGGTCGAGCGCGTGCTGATACAGCGTGCGGCCGGCGGCGGTGGGCGCGACGCCGCGCACGCTGCGTTCAAGCAACTGCATCCCGAGATCCTGTTCGAGATTGCGCATCTGCTGGCTGACCGCCGGCTGCGCGACATGCAGCGCCTCGCTCGCATGCGTGACGTTGCCGCATTCGACGACCTTCACGAAATAGCGCAACTGCCTCAAGTCCATCGCCGCCGCCTCCCGATTCGAGCCATAAGCCAATCCGATCGAGCAAGATGAATATCATATTTTTCCCCGATCGATGGGGTTTCTATACTCGTCTCACAAAAGAGCCAGCCTCCCGGCCATCCCGGACCGGACGCGGCAAAAGCGCCGGCCCCGCCGGCAAGGAGACGAAGATGTTCAAGGCGATCGACGCGCCGGCGGCCGGCGCGAAGCCGCGGCGCACGCCGCTCACGCGCGAGCAGGTCAAGGGCTTCTGGGCCGTGTATGCGGGCTGGGTGCTCGACGGCGTGGATTCGGTGATCTACGCGCTTGTGCTGATTCCCGCACTGACCGAACTGCTGCCGGCGTCCGGCATCGCGGCGACGCCCGCGAATCTCGGGATGTACGGTTCGATCCTGTTCGCGCTGTTCCTGATCGGCTGGGGGCTGTCGTTCATCTGGGGGCCGCTCGCCGACCGCTTCGGCCGCGTGCGTACGCTCGCCGCGAGCATCCTGATCTACTCGGTGTTCACCGGCGCGGCCGCGTTCGTGCACGACGTGTGGGCGTTGGCCGCGTGCCGGCTGATCGCCGGGATCGGCGTCGGCGGCGAATGGGCGCTTGCGGGCACCTACGTCGCCGAGAGCTGGCCGGAAGACCGCCGCAAGATGGGCGCCGGCTACCTGCAGACGGGCTACTACTTCGGTTTCTTCATCGCGGCGTGCCTGAACTACACGATCGGTGCGACCTACGGCTGGCGCGCGATGTTCCTGTGCGGCCTCGCGCCCGCGCTGCTCGCGGTGTTCACCGTGATGCGCGTGAAGGAGCCGGGGCAGTGGCGCCGGCACGATGCACGCGACGGCGACGTGGCCGACGCGCGGCGCGCGCATCCGCTGCGCGAGATCTTTGCGCCGGCCTTCCTGCGCCGCACGCTGACGAGCGCGAGCCTCGTCGGCGTCGCGATCGTCGGACTGTGGGCCGGCTCCGTCTACGAGGCGAGCGCGGTCAGCACGCTGGCGGCGCGCGCGGGCATCGATCACATCGGCGCACTGCGGCTCGCGTCGGTCGGCGCGGCGATCCTGTCGTGCGCGACGATCGCCGGCTGCCTGGTGGCGCCGTGGCTCTCCGAGCGGCTCGGCCGGCGCACCGCGCTCGGCGTGTATTTCGCGGGCATGGCCGCATCGATCGTGTTCGCGTTCGGCTGGGCGTTCTACCAGCAGAACGGGCTCGCGGCGTTCATGGTGTCGCTCGCGTTCCTCGGTTTCTTCGGCGGCAATTTCGCGATCTTCTCGCTGTGGCTGCCCGAGCAGTACCCGACGCGTGTGCGCGCCACCGCGTTCGCGTTCAACGCGTCGGTCGGCCGCTTCATCGGCGCAGGCGTGAACTTCCTGCTCGGCGCCGCGATTCACGGCTACGGATCGCTCGGCGTGCCGGTCGCATGGACCGCGGCCGTATTCGGGCTCGGCATCCTGATCCTGCCGTTCGCGGTCGAAACGCGCCACCAGACGCTGCCCGAATGAGCGCTGCGCCGCGATCGTTCGGAAACGAGCCACACCCAGTCATCAATATCAGGAGTCCGGAATGCAGGCATTACAAGGAATCAAGGTCGTCGATTTGAGCCGCGCGCTGTCGGGGCCGTTCTGCTCGATGGTGCTCGCCGATCTTGGCGCCGACGTGATCAAGGTCGAGTCGGGGCCGCACGGCGACATGAGCCGCGCATGGGGGCCGTTCGATCGCGGCGTGAGCACGTACTACTTGTCCTGCAACCGCAACAAGCGCGGCATCTGCGTCGATTTCCGGCAGCCGGCCGGCCTCGACGTCGTGCGTCGGCTGATCGCGCAGGCCGACGTCGTGATCGAGAATTTCAAGGCCGGCACGATGGACGCGATGGGGCTCGGCTATGCCGCGCTGAGCGCGCGCGATCCGCGGCTCGTGATGGGCAGCGTCACCGCGTTCGGCCCGCGCGGCCCGTTGCGCGACTGGCCCGGCTTCGACCAGATCGCGCAGGGCTATGCGGGGCTGATGAGCCTCACCGGTTTTCCCGACGGCGAGCCGACCCGCACGGGCACCGCGATCGGCGATCTCAGCTCGGGAATGTGGGTCGCGACCGGCGTGCTGGCCGCGCTGTACGAGCGCGAGCGCACGGGGCGCGGCCAGCACGTCGGCACGTCGCTGCTCGAAAGCCTCGTTTCGCTGCTGAGCGTGCACGGGCAACGCTACCTGAGCCTCGGCGACGTGCCGCGCCGTACCGGCAATGCGCATGCGGTGATCGCGCCGTACGGCGTGTTCGAGACCGCCGACGGGCCGCTCAACCTCGCACCGATCACGACCGACATGTGGCTGCGGCTGTGCCAGTTGCTGGACCTGCCCGAACTGCCGAACGATCCGCGCTTCTCGACCAACGACGCGCGCGTCGCGCACCGCGACGAACTGAAAGCGTTGCTCGAGAGCCGGCTGCGCACGCGCGGCAAGCGCGAATGGACGCAGCGTTTCGTCGACGCCGGGCTGCCGGCCGGGCCGATCAACACGCTCGACGAAGTGTTCGACGATCCGCAGCTCGCGCATTGCGGGCTGGTCGAGCCGGTTGCGCATCCGACGCTCGGCACGCTGCGCCAGGTCGTCACGCCGCTCGGCGGGATGGGGGGCGAGATGCCGGCGCCGCGCACGCGCCATGCGCCGCCGCTGCTCGGCGAGCATACGGTCGACGTGCTGCGCGAAGCGGGCTACGGCGACGACGCGATCGACGCGCTGCTGGCCGGGCGTGCGATCTTCCAGGCGGAAGCGGTGGCGGAGGTCGTGCAATGAGCGATACGACGAAACACGAAGGGGCGTCGAACGTGACGGTCGACATGATCGGCGAGCGGATCGCGCGCGTACGGTTCGCGAATCCGGCGCGACGGCATGCGCTCGACGCGCCATTGCTCGATGCGCTCGTCGCGCGTCTCGATGCGCTGGCCGAACATCGTCCGCCACCGGTCGTGATCCTGTCGAACGACGGCAGCGGCGACGTGTGGAGCGCGGGGCACGACCTGCGCGAACTGGCCGACGATCGCGATCCGCTCGCGTACGGCAAGCCGCTCGAACGGGCGCTGCGGCGCGTGCGGACCTATCCGGGCGCGGTGATCGCGGCGGTGGCGGGTTCGGCGTGGGGCGGGGCGGTCGATCTCGTGATGAGTTGCGACCTGGTGGTCGCGGCGCGCGACGCGCGTTTCGCGATGACGCCCGCGAACATCGGCCTGCCGTATTCGACGAGCGGCCTGCTGCGCTTCTACGACAACCTGCCGATCCACGTGCTGAAGGAGATGTTCTTCTGCGCGCAACCGCTCGATGCGGAGCGCGCCGCGCATCACGGGCTCGTGAACCGGCTGGCCGACGCGGGCGGTGTCGACGATGCGGCGCTCGACGTCGCGCGCACGATCGCCGCGAAGGCGCCGCTCGCGGTGTACGCGGTGAAGGAACAGTTGAGGGTGCTGCAGGACGCACGGCCGTTGCCGGCCGCCGCGTTCGAACGGATTGCCGAGCTGCGCCGGCAAGCGTGCGAAGGCGCGGATTTCGACGAAGGGTTGCGCGCGTTTGCGGAGCGACGCGCGCCGGTGTTTCGCGGCGTCTAGGCGACGTGTTGCGCGAGCCGGGCGCGCATGCGACGCGAGCGCGCGGACGCGCTGCGCGGGTATCGGCTGTGTCGTTCGTAGCCGCCCGCGCGTGCTGCGTCGCCGCGCGTCACATGCCGAGTGCGTGCACGCCGACGAGCAGCAGCGCGCCGATCGCGATCAGCAGCAGTGCATGAACGCGCGTATACATCACGCACAGCGTCGACGCGACCGCGATCGCGCGCGCGGCCCAGCCGCCGTCGAGCGCCTGCAGCAGCACCCACACCGACGCGAGGATCATGCCGGCCGCGACCGGGCGCAGGCCGGCCTCGAGCGCGATCTGCCAGCGCGCGCCCTGGTGCCGCCGCCACAGATGCGCGACGCCGTAGATCAGGAACGCGGTCGGGCCGAACAGCGCGAGCGTCGCGATCACCGCGCCCCAGAAGCCGGCCACCTGCCAGCCGATCAGCGTCGCCAGCAGCGAGCCGGGGCCCGGCGCCATCCGCGCGATCGCGAAGTCGTTCACGAATTGCGTGGCGGTCATCCAGTGATGCACGTCGACTACCTGCCGCTGGATGTCGGCGATGATTGCCTGTCCGCCGCCGATCGTCGCGATCGACAGCGGCGCGAATACGCCGAACAGCGCGGCGTAGCGTTGCGATGCGGTCATCGCGTATCGCTCCCGGCCGGTGTTGCGGCCGCGCGGCGGTATTCGAGCACGACGCTCAGCGCGCCGCCGACCAGCACGGTCCACACGAGCGGCCAGTGCAGCACCGCAACCGACACGAAGGTCAGCGCCATTACCGCGAACGGTAGCGCGCGACGCGGCAGCCGGCGCACGGCGGTGATCGCCATCGAGATCGACAGCCCGATCGCTGCCGCCGCCGCGCCGGCGAGCGCGACATGCGTGAGCGGAAAGCGCGTGAGGGTCGAGAACGCGATGCCGAACAGCACGATCAGCACGGCCGGCGGCGCGATGATGCCGGTGAAGCCGGCCACGGCGCCGCGCCATCCGGCGAGCCGGTAGCCGATCCAGATCGCGAGGTTCTTGACGTTGACGCCCGGCAGCGCCTGCGACAGCGCGAGGCCGTTGAGGAACGCCTCCTCGTCGAGCCAGCGCCGCTCGTAAACGAAGTCGCGCATCATCCGGCCACTCAGCCCGCCGCCGAAGCTGGTCAGGCCGATCTGGGAGAACGCGATGAACAGCGCGAGGACGCCGGGCGACGGCGCATCGCCAGCCGGCGGTGCCGGCGTGGGGGTGGCGGAGGGCGGGGGCATCGGGCAGGCGGCGCGTGGCGATTGGGCGGACGCCCATGTTAGCAAGCGGACCCTGTCAGCACGCTGACATGGGCTCGGCGGCGAAGCGATGAAAGCCCGCGGACGAATCAACGGGCGCGTTCCGGCGCATTCGGCGCATCGGCGCATCGGCGCATCGGCACATCGGCACATCGGCACATCGGCACATCGGCACATCGGCACATCCGTACATCCGTACATCCGTACATCCGTACATCCGTACATCCGCACATCCGCACATCCGCACATCCGCACATCCGCGCATCCGCACATCCGCGCATCCGCGCATCCGGCACATCCCGCGCGCCCGCAACCCCGCAACCCCGCAACCCCGCAACCCCGCAACCCCGCAACCCCGCAACCCCGCAACCCCGCGCAGCTACGCGCGCACGACCGTCACGCCAGCCGCCTCGATCGGCTTCGTCAGCGCGGCGTCGGTTTCCTTCTCGACCACCACGGTGTGCGCCAGCGTGAGCTCGCCGATCACGAACTGCGACGCCGCGCGCAGCTTCGACTGCGAAGCGAGCACGACCGTCTCGGCCGCGCGTTCGGCCAGCGCGCGCTTGATCGCCGCTTCCTCGAAATCGCCGGTGCTGAGCCCCGCGACCGGATGCACGCCCGTGACGCCCATGAAGTACAGGTCAGCGTGGATGCGCGCAATGCCTTCCATCGCCGCCGCGCCGACGGCGACGATCGAATGCTTGTAGAGCCGCCCGCCGATCAGGATCACGTCGATCGACGGATGCGCGGCCAGCGCCACCGCGACACTCGGGCTGTGCGTGACGATCGTCGCGCGCAGGTCGGCCGGCAACTGGCTGACGAGCAGCGCCGAGGTCGTGCCGCCGTCGACGATGGCCACTTGCCCAGGCGCGATCATCTCCGCGGCCCGCCGCGCGATGCGCCGCTTTTCCGCCGTCTCGAGCGCCTCGCGCTGCGCGAACGGCGCGACGGCCGGCGACGCCGGCAGCGCGCCGCCATGCACGCGCTGCAGCAGGCCCTCGGCCGCGAGCTCGCGCAGGTCGCGGCGGACGGTGTCTTCGGACACGCCGAATTGCGCGCTCAGCTCGACCGCCAGCACCTGGCCGTCGCGCGCGAGTGCGTCGAGAATCGCTTTCTTGCGTTGGGTCGTCAGCATCGTATTTGCACGAAATTTCTTGAATTTGCACGAATATGCACGTTACCATGGGCGCCGTCTTTTGTCGAACCGGAGGCTGGGATGGCTGCAACGCGGGACCGTGTCCGCATCGTCGATACGACGGTGCTGTCCGATGACTGGTATGTGCTGAGGAAGGTGACGTTCGATTTCCTGCGCCGCGACGGTACGTGGCAGCGCCTGAGCCGCGAGACCTACGATCGCGGCAACGGCGCGACGATCCTGCTGCGCAATGCTGATACGGGTGACGTGCTGCTGACGCGGCAGTTCCGGATGCCGGCATTCGTCAGCGGGCACGACGGCATGCTGCTCGAGGCCGCGGCCGGCCTGCTCGACGATGCGACGCCGGAAGCACGCATCCGCGCGGAGGCCGAGGAAGAGACCGGCTATCGCGTGCGCGGCGTGCGCAAGGTGTTCGAGGCGTTCATGAGCCCGGGCTCGGTGACGGAGAAGCTGCATTTCTTCGTCGGCGAATACGATGCGTCGTTGCGCACCGGCGATGGCGGTGGCGTCGCGGAAGAGGGTGAGGATCTCGAGGTCGTCGAGATGCCGCTGCAGGCGGCGCTGGATGCGGTCGAGCGCGGCGAGATCGTCGATGCGAAGACGATCATGCTGCTCCAGTACGTCGCGCTGCGGGAAACCGCCGGCGCGCGCACGGCATGACGCCGCTGCTCGTGCTGGTCGCCGGCCCTTATCGCAGCGGCACGGACGGCGACCCCGCACGCATCGCCGCGAACCTGCACCGGCTGGAGGCGGCCGCGCTCGCCGTGTATCGCCGCGGGCACGTGCCGATGATCGGCGAGTGGGTGTCGCTGCCGCTCGCCGTCGCGGCCGGGTCGCGACAGGTCGGCGACGCGATCAGCGAGGCGTTCCTGTATCCGGCCGCGCACCGGCTGCTGCGCCGTTGCGATGCGGTGCTGCGTATCGACGGCGCGTCGCGCGGGGCGGACATGGACGTCGGTCTTGCAAGGCAGCTCGGCAAGCCGGTCTATTTCGCGGCCGACGAGATTCCGGTTGCGCAGGACGATTCGGATAGCTGAACAGGCGGGGAGGCGCCCGGCCGCGGTGGCGCCCTGCATCGGCCGGCTGCCTGCATCGTCCGCGGCCGGTCGAGCATCGCGCCATGCCGTTGCATCGCGCATGCCGCGCCGCGCGCGAACCGGCGTATGATCGCGACGCTACCCGCGCACCGCTCGATGCTATCGCCGCCCCATCATGCCGTTTTCCGATTCCGCTGACTCCACCGCTGCTGCCACTGCCGCACAACTGCCCGCCGATCTCGTCGCCTCCGCCGTTGCTGCGCTCGCGCGCGCCGACGCGTTGCTCGTGACGGCCGGCGCCGGTATGGGTGTCGATTCAGGGCTGCCCGATTTTCGCGGTACGGACGGGTTCTGGCGTGCGTATCCGGCACTGCGTCACGAGCGTTTCGAATTCCACGAGATCGCATCGCCGCACGCGTTCCGTGCGCGTGCGCAACTCGCGTGGGGGTTCTACGGGCACCGCCTTGCGCTCTACCGTGCGACGGTGCCGCATGCGGGTTTCGCGATCCTGCGCCGCTGGATCGACGCGATGCCGAACGGCGGCTTCGTGCTGACCAGCAACGTCGACGGCCAGTTTCAGAAAGCCGGCTTCGATCCGGCGCGGATCGTCGAGATCCACGGTTCGATCCACGCGATGCAGTGCCTGCGCCCCTGTTCGGACGACACGTGGGATGCGGCGCCGTTCGTGCCGGACGTCGACGAAGCGACCTGCCGCCTCGTCGGCGACCTGCCGCGCTGTCCGCACTGCGGCGGCCTCGCACGGCCGAACATTCTGATGTTCGGCGACACCGGCTGGCTCGGTGCGCGTTACGACGCGCAGGAACGCGCGCTGGAAGACTGGATCGCGCAGGCCGGGCGGGTCGCCGTGGTCGAGATCGGCGCGGGCACCGCGATCCCGACCGTGCGCCTGCTGAGCGAACGGCTCGGTGCCGACGTGATCCGCATCAACGCGCGCGAAGCGCATGCGCGCCGTGCGGACGTGATCGGCTTGAAGGGCGGCGCGCTGGCGACGCTGAGTGTGCTCGACGCAGCCTGGCAACGCGCGTGAACCTGCGGGCGGGCGAGACGGCCTGAACGGGCAGGGATCCTGCCGGCCGTCGCCGTTGCAGGTACGCGGCGAATCCGCATACAGTTCAGCCTGTGCCGCCCGCCCGCCCACGTGCGTGCGTGCGGGAGCGGACATCGTCCCGGGCGACCGGGGGCCGGCGGCTGAATCCAGCCGCATCATCGACCGGGAGCGCCCTTGTTCTATTCGATCGTCGCGATCTTCGTCGGCGCCGGGCTCGGCGCGTTGCTGCGCTGGTTCCTGAGTCTCGCGCTCAACGAATTCTTTCCCGCCGTGCCGCTCGGCACGCTTGCCGCGAACCTGATCGGCGGCTACGTGATTGGCATCGCCGCCGTCGTGTTCACGACCCGTGTCGGGCTGCCGCCCGAGTGGCGGCTGTTCGTGATCACGGGCTTTCTCGGCGGCCTCACGACGTTCTCGACCTATTCGGTCGAAGTGATGACGCACGCGGTGCAGGGCGAATTCGGATGGGCGTTTGCGGTGGCTGCCCTACACTTGACTGGATCGTTCGCGCTGACGGCGCTCGGCATGTGGACCGCGCGCGCGTGGCTCGCGGCGGCCTGAGCGTGCCGCCATCGGAGGGTGCGATGGACAAGATCTTCCTGCGCTTCTATGTGCACGAGAAGCACCGGCTGCACTGGAAACCGTTGTGGGAATGGCTGCTGGAGGAGGCGAACCGGATGGGCGTCGCGGGCGGTTCCGCGTTTCGCGCGATGGCCGGTTTCGGCCAGCATCGCGTGCTGCACGAGGACCGCTTCTTCGAACTGCAGGGTTCGCTCGCGATCGAGATCGAATTCATCGTCACCGAGGACGAGGCGCAGCGCTTGCTCGAGCGGTTGTCGCACGAGAAGGTGCGGGTGTGCTACGCGATGATGCCGGCGCGCTTCGGCGTGATCGACACGCTCGGCGCACCGCCGGCGCAAGCGCCGGCGGCATAGGGGACGACAGCGTCAGATGCCGAACATCGTCAGCGACACGGCGGCGCGCGTGACGATCATCAGCAGCACCTGCACGATCACGAACAGCAGGATCGGCGACAGGTCGATGCCGCCGAGGTTCGGGATGATGCGGCGCAGCGGGTTCAGGAACGGCGCGGTGAGCTGGTAGAGGATCGGCATGGCCGGCGAGCGCGGGTTGAGCCACGACAGCAGCGCCATCAGGATCGTCATCCAGATCACGAGGTTGAGCGCCCACTTCACGACGGTGAGCAGCGCGACCACGACGAGCGTCGCGATCACCGAGGCCGGATCGAAGCCGGCCATCACGACCATCAGCACGACGTAGACGAGCGCGGTGAGCAGTGCGGCGACGACGCTGGCCCAGTCGATGCCGCGTACGCCTGCGATCACGCGGCGCAGCGGCAGCACGAGCCAGTTGGTTGCCTGCAGCACGGCCTGCGTGACCGGGTTGTACGGCGGCACGCGGACGGCCTGCATCCAGACGCGCAGGATCAGCGCGGCGCCGAACAGCGTGAAGACGGTATTGAGCAGAAAACGGGCGATCTCGCCGAACATCGTTGGCATCCTTTTTATACAGTCAGTAGCTCAGTAGCTCAGTAGCGTGCGGCCGCCAACGCCGGATGGCGGCGCATCGGCCGACACCTTATCACGCCTCGTCTCGCGACGGGGAGGGGGGCGCGGCGGTGCGCGCGAGCGACGTTTCGACGGCTTCGGCGAGCGCCGGCAGCGACGCCGGCGGCGTGGCGCGCTGCGCCGCGAGCGCGACCGCGCGGCGCGTCAGCAGCGCGTATAGCGTCGCGTGATCGCCGCCGCGCGTTTCAAGCAGTGCCAACTGGCGTTCGACGATGCCGGTATCGCCGCGCGACACGGGGCCGGAGAGCGCGTTCGCGAGGCCCTTGTCGCGCGCGGTCTCGATCGTGCCGGCCAGCATCGGCAGCAGCGCGCGCAGCGCGGCTTCCTCGTCGAAGCCGAGACCGCGCCACAGCTCGACCGCTTCCGCCAGCCCGCACAGCGCGAAGCTCGCCGCGTAGTGCGCGGCCGCGTGATAGAGCATCCGGCCGCCGGCCGGAATCGACAGCGGATGGCAGCCGAGTGCGGCAGCAAGCCGCATCAGCGTCGCATGCAACGCGCCATCGGCTTCGATCGTGACCGAGCAGCCGTCGATGCGGGCGAGGTCGGCGTCGGTGCCGCCGAACAGGTAGAGCGGATGGAAGCCGCCGGTGGCCGCGCCTTGCTGTTTTGCCGGATCGAGCAGCGCGACCGCCGACGCGCCGCTGCAGTGAACGACGGCCTGCTGCGCCGCGCGCGACGTGTCGAAGTGCAGCGCCGCGGCGGTCGACGCGAGATGGTCGTCGGGCACCGTCAGGAAGATCAGGTCGGCGGTGTCGGCGACCTGCTGCGGCGTGTCGACCGCCTGGCAGCCGTCGATGCGCGCGGCGAGGGCGGCGGCCGATACCGGCGTGCGGCTCGCGATCGCGACGACCGGAAAGCCGGCCTGCGCAAAGCGCTGCGCGACGCAGCGCGCGAGACGGCCGGCGCCGATGAAGCCGAGGCGGGGTGTGTCGGGGAGGGACATGGCAGCGGGCGTAAGCGAAAACGAAGCAACCGCCAGTATCGCAGGAATGACGGCGGGGTCGCGAAAGGGCCATTTCTGCATGGACACGTGTGTGGATGACCGGTATGCGGCGCGATCGACGCGTGTATCGGCGCCCGGCGTCACGGTCGAATCACGATCGTTGAATCCGACCCCGAAACATATCGCGCCCGTATCCCGCTTGAAATGTCGGCATCTTGTCTCAAATTTGTAATCGTTCATTACGGTCGCGTGCCCGCCATGCGCGCCGTATCCGGTAAGACTGACCGGCCATGATGTAGCGACCCGACTCGTCGGACGGAATCGCGCGACCCGCAAGGGTCGCCGCAGGCGCTGCAAGCCACGCCGCACGGCGGCTCTGGCCGCGTGCGATTGCAATTTGCAACAAATGCACGATACGCGAGGGGCGGGTTTTCGCTACATTGCTTCCATGCGACGTGCATGCCCGCCGTTGCCGACAGGGGCGCATAAAATACCGCTCCAGCAGGAGAATCGAAGTGAAAAAGCTCATTCCGTTCATCGCCGCCGCCGCGCTGGGCCTGGGTGCCGCAAGCGTTGCGCAGGCTCACGTGTCGATCGGGGTCGGCATCGGTATCCCGGTCGCGCCCGCGTATCCCGTCTATGCACCGCCGCCGCCCGTGTACTACGCGCCGCCGCCTCCGCCCGTGTACTACGCACCGGCGCCGGCCTACTATGCACCGCCGCCCGCCGTGGTCGTCGGCGGCTATGGTGGCTACTACGGTCGCCCGTACTGGCGCCATGGTTACGGCGGCTGGGGCCATCACGGCTACTGGCGTCGCTGATTCGTGCCGCGCGGCCTAGCCGCGCGTGGCAAAACGGCGCAACGTCCCGCGAGGGGCGCTGCGCCGTTTTTTCTTTGGAGCCGCTGCCCGACCGCGATAAGCGGCCCCGGGCAGGCCGGCTGCGATTACACCGCGTGCACGATCAGGTCGCGGTAGCCGCCGACGATCACGCTGTACGAGAAATACGCGAACAGCAGCGCCGACGCGATGTGACACGCGCGCATCAGCCCGGCGCCCGCACGCTTGCGGCCCTGGCTCGCGAGCGTGCACATGAAGAGCGTCCACGCGAGGCCGCCGAGGAAAAAGCCCGACAGGAACACCGACGCGGTGGCCGGCGTAGTCGCGCCGGCTTTCGCGATCAGCGCGCCGCCGACCGCCGCGAACCACAGGATCGCGCTCGGCGACGACATCGCGAGCAGCATCCCGCGCAGGAAACTGCGCCGCGCGCTGGCGCGCGGCTGCGGCGTGTCCTCGGCATCGTCGCCGGACGCCTTGGCGGGCGCGAGCGCTTCGCGCGCCATCTTCCACGTGAGGAACAGCAGCACGGCGCCGCCGCCGATCCACACGATCCAGCGTACCGGCTCGAACTGCAGCAGCACGGCCATCCCCGCGAGCGCGAGCGCCGCGTAGACGAGATCGCCGACGCACGAGCCGATGCCGAGCCAGAAGCCCGGCCGGAAGCCGTGCGACAGCGTCAGCGACAGCATCGCGACGTTCACGAGGCCGATGTCGAGACACAGCGACAGCGACAGAAAGAAGCCGTCGGACAGCATGGAGGCGGGTGGAAAGGTCATCGTCGTTGTCTTGTACTTGTAGCGATGGCAGTCCATGGGCCGGCGGGCGCCGGCCCATGGCGTCAGAGTCCGATCTCCTGCCAGAGCCGGTCGACGCGCGCCTTCACGGCGGCATCCATCTCGATCGGGCGGCCCCATTCGCGGTTGGTCTCGCCGGGCCACTTGTTGGTCGCGTCGAGCCCCATCTTCGAACCGAGGCCGGCGACCGGCGACGCGAAGTCGAGATAGTCGATCGGCGTGCTGTCGACCATCACGGTGTCGCGCACCGGGTCGACGCGCGTCGTGATCGCCCAGATCACTTCCTTCCAGTCGCGGATGTTCACATCCTCGTCCACGACCACGATGAACTTCGTATACATGAACTGCCGCAGGAAGCTCCACACGCCGAACATCACGCGCTTCGCGTGGCCCGCGTAGCTCTTCTTCATCTGGACGATGGCCATCCGGTAGCTGCAGCCTTCGGGCGGCAGGTAGAAGTCGGTGATCTCGGTGAACTGCTTCTGCAGCAGCGGCACGAACACTTCGTTCAGCGCGACGCCGAGCACCGCGGGCTCGTCGGGCGGCTTGCCCGTGTAGGTCGAGTGGTAGATCGCGTCGCGGCGCATCGTGATGCGCTCGACGGTGAACACCGGGAACCACTCCTGCTCGTTGTAATAGCCGGTGTGGTCGCCGTACGGGCCTTCGAGCGCGTGCTCGTACTTGGCCGACGCGTTGCCGGCCGGACGCGGCGGTGCGCCAGCCGGAGCGGGGGCGGGCGTGTCTTCCTGCGGATAAATGAAGCCTTCGAGCACGATCTCCGCGCGCGCGGGCACCTGCAGCGTGTCGACGCCGGGTGTCAGGCACTTCGCGAGCTCCGTGCGGCTGCCGCGCAGCAGGCCGGCGAACTGGTACTCGGACAGCGAATCGGGCACGGGCGTCACCGCGCCGAGCGTCGTGGCCGGATCGGCGCCGAGCACGACCGCGACCGGATACGGCTTGCCGGGGTTCTGCAGCGCGAATTCACGGAAGTCGAGCGCGCCGCCGCGATGCGCGAGCCAGCGCATGATCAGCTTGTTGCGGCCGATCAGCTGCTGGCGGTAGATCCCGAGGTTCTGCCGCGACTTGTTGGGCCCGCGCGTGACCGTCAGGCCCCACGTGACGAGCGGCCCCGCATCGCCGGGCCAGCAGGTCTGGATCGGCAGCCGGTTCAGGTCGACGTCGGTGCCTTCCCAGACGATCTCCTGGCACGGCGGCGACGACACCGACTTCGGTGCCATGTCCCACACGGCCTTCGCGAGCGACAGCAGCTTGCCGGCGTCCTTCAGGCTCTTCGGTGGATCGGGTTCCTTCAGCGCGGACAGCAGGCGGCCGAGATCGCGCAGCGAGTCGAGCGCGGCGTCGTCGCCCGCATCGACGCCCATCCCGAGCGCGACGCGGCGCGGCGTGCCGAACAGGTTGCCGAGCACCGGGAAGTCGTAGCCGGTCGGCGCATTGAACAGCAGCGCAGGGCCGCTGGCGCGCAGCACGCGGTCGCACAGCTCGGTCATTTCGAGCACGGGCGACACGGGCTGCGTGACGCGCCGCAGTTCGCCGAGCGCCTCGAGGCGCTGGATGAATTCGCGTAAGTCTTTGTATTTCATGAAGATGGTCCGGGCCACCCGCAAGGCGGGCAGCGATGGGCGGGCGCAGCGGCCGGCTGCGGCCCCGAATCGACCGACGATTTTACCCGCGCCGCCGCATGCCCGCCCGACGGAGAAAAAAGTCGACCGCGCGCAACCCCTCTACGGCATGGGGCTGGCGATCTGAAGAGTGACGCTAAATTACTTTTTGTTATAATTTCAAGGTTCTATAGTGTTGACGATCTATAAAACCCTGCTAGAATCCGCTCACATTGGCTGCAGGGTAAAAGGCTTCGAGCCGCCAATCACCGATCTTTGACGCAGCGCGTCACCGTCCGCCGAAACCTGCACGGCGTATCCGACGGCCTTAGTCGTAGTCTCGGCCAGCGCCACCAGACGCTGGTTTTTTGCGTGGGTGCCACCGCGTATGCCCGCCTCGCCCAGTGTGCGAAGGTGCCGGCCCTCTTACACCGTGGCCTCGAACGGTACTTATACCGTTTCCCCGATGCTTGCACGCCCCAACCAAAGCGTGCGGCGTCGTGATTCCGCGGCGCGTTACCTGTCTCGCCATCGAGCTGAGCGAGCCGCACGAGTCATGTTCATGGGAGATGATCTGAATGAACGCTTGGTTATCGTGGCGTCCTAGCGAGCAGCATGCGCAATTCGTGCGCAGCATGCTGCGTCGTGGGACGCGTGTCAGTCACCATCTATTCAGCGTTGTCGGCTGTTTCGCTGTCGCAGTTGCGCTCGCACTGTGGCTGCTGCCAACCGTTCGCGGCACGCTCGCCGCGAAGCTGATGCCGGTCGTATCCGCGGCCGTGCAAGCCGGCCCGGCCCGTCTGCTGACCGGCCATCCGCTGCCGAACTTCGCGCCTGCCGGCGCGCAGCCGCAGCAGGAAGACAGCCCCGAAACGGACGCGCTTGCGGTCGGCCTCGACGTCGCACCGGAAGCCGCCGCCGCCCAGGGCGATGCGTCCGATCCGGCCCGTAACGGTCCGTCGCCCGTCGCGCTGGCCAAACTGATCCCGACCCAGCGCGTCGCGGCCGATGCGCGCGACGACCGTGCGCTCGCATCGAATCGCGAACAGGCGCTCGTCGCGACCTACCTGTCGCGCCGTTACCGCGTCGCCCAGGAGCCGCTCGGCCAGCTCGTCAAGGCTGCGTTCCAGACCGGCCGTGACGTCGGCCTCGATCCGCTGCTGCTGCTGTCCGTGATGGCGATCGAATCGGGCTTCAACCCGTACGCCGAAAGCGGCGTCGGCGCGAAGGGCCTGATGCAGGTCATGTCGAAGGTCCACTCCGACAAGTTCGAGTATTTCGGCGGCACCGATACCGCACTTCAGCCGCTCGCGAACCTCCAGGTCGGCGCACTCGTGCTGAAGGACTGCATCGCACGTGGCGGCTCGCTCGCGACCGGCCTGCGCATGTACAACGGCTCGACGAACCCCGAAGATAATGGCTACGGTTCGAAGGTGATGGCCGAGCGCGGTCGCCTGCGTGACGTCGCGCGTGGTCGTAGCGTGCCGGTCAATGCGCCGCAGGCGCCGGCGAAGCCGATCGTGACGGCCGCGGCCGTCACGGCAGCAGCGGGCGGTGCGAAGCGCGTGCATGCGACGCTCGAAACCACGACGTCGGCGAAGTCGACGGCATCGAAGGACGCCGCGTCGCAGGACGACGCGAGCGTCGATACCGCGAAGCAGTCGCACGCGGATCATTCGGAGCTTGGCGCGTAACGTGCGGGGGTAACTGACCGCACGGCTCTGGCCTGCAGGACATGAAAAAGGCACCCGATCCGGGTGCCTTTTCTTTTTGCGGTGACCCATCCTGAAATAGGTTGACACTTTTTCGCCGAAGCGAAGAGGTGCCAAGTGCAACAAGGGATCAAACGAACGCAGCGGG
>NZ_CABVQC010000096.1 GCF_902499175.1 Burkholderia aenigmatica | reverse complement strand
CGCCGCGCGGCCGTGAAAACGTTGGCGGTGCTGCTGTTCGCGGGCGGCGCCGCATGGATGGCCGAGCCCGCGCGGCGCGCGGCGATCTGGCCGGCCGACCTGCGCACGGCGGTCGGCGAACGGCGCACGGTGACGCTCGCGGATCGCACGGTCGTCGTGCTCGATACCGACACGGCACTCGACGTGCGTTTCGACGACACCGCGCGGCGCCTGCGCCTGCTGCGCGGCACGATCATGGTGACGAGCGGCCACGACGAGCGCGTGCCCGCGCGCCCGCTCGTCGTCGCGACCGCGCAGGGCGAACTGCGGCCGCTCGGCACGCGCTTCGCGGTGCGGCAGCGCGATGGCGCGACGCGTATCGAGGTGTTTGCCGGTGCCGTCCACGTGCAGCCCGACGATGCGGCGGCCGACGCGCGCGTGATCGCGGCCGGAGAGGGCGCGGATTTCACGCGTGACGCGATCGGCGTGCCGGCACCGCTCGACGCGTATGCGTCCGCATGGACGGGCGGCATGCTCGTCGCGTCGCGCATGCGGCTGGCCGACCTCGTCGCCGAACTCGACCGCTATCGCCGCGGCAGCCTGCGCTGCGAGGCGGCCGTGGCCGACCTGCGCGTGTCGGGTACCTATCCGCTCGACGATCCTGCGCGCGTGCTCGACACGCTGAAGGCGGCCTTGCCGATCGACGTTCACTACCTGACGCGCTACTGGGCGACGGTCGTGCCGGCCCGTTCGTGAGCACGTCGAAAAAATTTTCCGCCGACCTGAGCTGTTTCTCGATGTTCGCGTGACATGGGTAATGAAAGCAGCACTGGCCCATCGTCCACCGACTTCCCGATCATGGTTTCCATCCGTCTCACGTATCGGCGCCGTCCGGCGCCCGCCCGACATCTGCCGCGCGCCACGCGCCCGGCCGTCCCCGCCATGCCCGGTCGCCTTGCGCGCCGGCTGGCCGGCGCCGTCCTGGTGTCGGCGTTGCTGCCGCTGCCTGCGCTGGCCGACACCGACACCGATGCGGCGCCGGCCGCGCAGCGCGCGGCGCGCCGCGCGTTCGACATTCCGGCCGGGCCGCTCGAAGCGGCATTGAACCGGTTCGGCCGCGATGCCGGCATCCTGGTCGCGTTTCCGGCCGAGCTGACGGCCGGCCTGACGAGCGGCGGCGTGCAGGGCCGCTTCGACGTCGACGGCGCGCTCGACCGCCTGCTGGCGGGCACCGGGCTCGTCGCGTTGCGCCAGCCGGGCGGCGGCTACACGGTGAAGCGCGCGGACGGCGCGGTGGCGCGCCCCGTGGCGGCCGGCGTGGGCGCGGACGCCGAGTTGCCCGCGATCAATGTGCGCACCAGCGCGCTGCGCGCCGAAAGCTATCGCGCGTCGAAGGAGGCGGGCGTGCTGCGCTCCGACATCCCGCTGCTCGACACCGCGCAGGCCGTCAACATCGTGCCTGCGCAGGTGCTGCGCGACCAGCGTCCGCGCAATCTGGACGACGCGCTCGGCAACGTCAGCGGCATCACGCAGGGCAACACGCTCGCGGGCACGCAGGACACCATCATGAAGCGCGGCTTCGGCGGCAACCGCGACGGCTCGATCATGCAGAACGGGATGCCGCTCGTGCAGGGGCGCGCGTTCAACGCGGCGGTCGACAGCGTCGAGGTGCTGAAGGGGCCGACGTCGCTGCTGTACGGACTGATGGACCCGGGCGGCGTGGTCAACGTCGTCACCAAGCAGCCGCAGCTCAAGCGCTACAACGCGATCTCGCTCGGCGCGTCGACGTTCGGGCACGGCAAGAACGGCGGCAGTGCCACTTTCGATTCGACCGGGCCGGTCGGCGATTCGCGGCTCGCGTACCGGCTGATCGTCGACCAGTCGAACGAGCAGTACTGGCGCAACTTCGGCGAATACCGGCAGACCTTCGTCGCGCCGTCGCTCGCATGGTATGGCCGCGATACGCAGGTCACGGTGTCCTACCAGTACCGGAAATTCCATTCGCCGTTCGACCGCGGTACCGCGCTCGACCCGCGCACCAACGCGCCGCTCGACATTCCCGCGCGACGGCGCATCGACGAGCCGTTCAACAACATGGACGGCGAATCGCACCTCGCGCAGTTGAGCGTCGATCACCAGTTCAACGCGGACTGGAGCGCGCATGTCGGCTACAGCTACAACCGCGAGACCTATGACGCGAACCAGTTGCGCACGACGGGCGTCGATCCGGTGAAGGGCACGATGACGCGCAGCAACGACGCGACGCACGGTTCGCTCAGCACCGACAGCTACGGGATCGGCTACGTGAACGGCAAGCTGATGCTGGGCGGGATGCGGCACGACGTGCAGGTCGGCTTCGACACCGAATACCGCCGCATCTACCGCAAGGACATGCTGCGGCAGGCCGTGAAGACGCCGTTCAGCTATATCAATCCCGTCTACGGGCTGCTGCCGCCGTCGAGCACGGTGTCCGCGAGCGACAGCGACCAGACCGACACGCTGCACGATGCGTCGGCATTCGTGCAGGACACGATCCACCTGACTGACAAGTGGATCGTGTCGGGCGGGTTGCGCTACATCACGTACAACCAGGTCGCGGGGCGCGGCCGGCCGTTTGTCGCGAACACCGATCTCAGCGGGTCGAAGTGGCTGCCGCGCGCGGGCGTCGTCTACAAGTGGACCGACACGTTCTCGCTGTACGGCAGCTATTCGCAATCGTTGAAGCCGTCGTCGTCGATCGCGCCGATGACGGGCTACATCATCGACGGCGCGACGCCGCCCGAGGAAGCGACCGCGTGGGAAGTGGGCGGCAAGCTCGACTTGCCGGGCGGGATGACCGGCACGCTCGCGTTCTTCAACATCGACAAGAAGAACGTGCTCGTGTCGCAGTACAACGACGCGACCAAGCTGACCGACTGGCGCACGTCGGGCAAGGCCCGCTCGCGGGGGATCGAACTCGACGTGTCGGGCAAGATCGGCGAGCGCGTGAACGTGATCGCGAGCTACGCGTACATCGACGCGAAGACGACCGAGGATCCGCTGTACGCGGGCAACCAGCTGTGGAACGTCGCGCGCCATACGGCGTCGCTCGCGGGCGTCTACGACTTCGGCACGGTGATCGGCGGCGACGACCTGCGCATCGGCGCGGACGTGCGCTACGTCGGCGCGCGCCCCGGCGATTCGGCGAACAGCTTCACGCTGCCGTCGTACGTGCTCGCGGATGCGTTCGCCACGTACGACACGCGGATCGGCAAGCAGAAGCTGTCGTTCCAGCTCAACGTGAAGAACCTCTTCAATCGCACGTACTACCCGTCGAGCGCGAACCGTTACTTCGTCGCGATCGGCGATGCGCGACAGGTGTCGCTGCTCACCACGCTGCAGTTCTGACCACGCAATCGCCGCGCGGCCGTCACGGCGGCGCGCGGCTTCGGAGAGGATCCAGATGAACCGGAACATGAAGACCGGCGCCGTGCGCGCCGTTGCTGGCGGCGCGCGGCGTCGCGCATTGCGCGCGATCGCGGGCTCGGTGCTCGCGATCAGTGCGGGCCTGGGTCTCGGCGCAGGTGTGGCCGCCCCCGCGTTGGCAGCCGACGCACCGCAGGCCGTCACGCGCGTCGCGATGCTCGTGCAGCTGCGCGGCCCGAACCTGAAAGTCGACGAACGCATTAGCCAGCATCTCGGCGAACGCGGCTATGCGGTGCGCCTGATCGACGAATCGTCGACGCCCGATGCGGCGCGCGATGCCGACCTCGTCGTGATCTCGTCGACGGTGTCGTCGAAGAACGTGCGGCCCGGCTGGCGCACGCTCGACAAGCCGCTCGTGACCTGGGAGAACGACCTGCTCGACGATCTCGCGATGACGGGCAAGCGTCACGACGCCGACTTCGGCGAAACGGGCAAGGAGCGCTACCTGTGGCTCGTCAATGCGCCGCACCCGATCGCGGCCGGGCTGCCGGCCGGCGTGACGAACGTGTACGGCAAGCAGGCGCCGATGAGCTGGGGCAAACCGGGGCTCGGCGCGATCACGATCGCGACCGTGTACGGTCAACCGGACAAGGCTGCGATCTTCGCGTACGAGAAGGGCGCGACGATGGACTACGAAGCGCTCGCGCCGGCGCGCCGCGTGATGTTCTTCCTCGACAACGACACGTTCGTGAACCTGTCGCCGGCCGGTGTCGCGCTGTTCGATGCGGCCGTCGACTGGGCGGCCGGGCGGCGCTGATTGGCAACAGCGGCGCTAGGTCGATTGCAGCGACGCGGCTTCGATCAGCTGCGCCAGTTGCTGCGCCGGCTCCGACATCGTGCGCCGCGCGCGATGCACGAGCCCGATGTCGCGGTGAAACGTGTGAGGCCCGAGGTCGATCGCGCGCACGCCGGCCGGCCAGCGGCGATACACGCCAGTCTGCGGGACGAGCGCGACGCCGACGCCGTTCTCGACCAGCTTGACGATCGCATCGAGCTCGTCGAGTTCGCAGGTGTCGCGCACCGCGATGTGCATCTTCCGCAGAAAGCGATCGACCTGGCGGCCGCCGAACGACGCGCGGTCGTAGCGCACGAACGGTTCGCTCGCGAGCAGTGCCGCCCAGTCCTTGCCTTTCACGTTGCGCGGCACGATCAGCCGGAACGGTTCCTGCGCGAGCGTCGTCCAGTGCAGGTCGCTCTGCAGCGAAAACGGCGGCCGGATGATCGCGGCCATGTCGATTTCACCCGCATCCACCCGGTTGACCAGTTCGATCGACAGCCCCGGTATCACGCGCGTCCGGCACGCGGGATGCCGGCGATGGAAATCGGCGAGCGCGGCCGGCAGCAGCGCGCTCTGCACCGACGCGATCGCGCCGATCGTCACGCGCACGGCGGCCGGCGAACCGGGCGCCGTCGAGCTCAGGTTGTCGTACAGGCCGAGCAGCGCCTGCGCCTGGTCGAGCACGTGATGGCCCATCTCGTTGAGCCGTGCTGACCGGCCTTGCCGGTCGAACAGCGCGAAGCCGAGCTCGGCTTCGAGGCGCTGCATTTGCGCGCTCACGGCCGCCTGAGTCAGCCCGATACGGTTGCCGGCCGCGGCGAACGTGCCTTCACGGGCGACGGCGACGAGGGTTTTCAGTTCGCGGATCATTCATCAATTCCGTTTGTGAATGACGCAACTATATATTGATTTAATTTCTGCTTGACCTTGACTAACATGGTGCCGTCCTCGCGCCACGCGAGCGTTCCTTCACGAGGCAACCATGAGTCTTTCCCCGTTTCACCTGGCGATCCCGGTCTACGACTTGCCGGCCGCGCGCGATTTCTACGGCCGTGTGTTCGGGCTGGCAGAGGGGCGTTCGAGCGCGCAGTGGGTCGACTTCGACTTCTACGGGCATCAGCTCGTGATCCACGAGCATCCGAAGACCGTGTCGCAGGAAGGCGCGCATACGAATGCGGTGGACGGTCACGACGTGCCGGTGCCGCATTTCGGGATCGTGCTCGACTGGCCGAGCTGGGAGGCGCTGGCCGAGCGGCTGAGATCGTTCGGCGTGACCTTCGTGATCGAGCCGTATGTGCGGTTCCAGGGGCAGGTCGGCGAACAGGCGACGATGTTCCTGTTCGATCCGTGCGGCAATGCACTCGAATTCAAGGCGTTCCGCGATATCGGCCAGTTGTTCGCGAAGTGACCGGCGGCGCGATCAGCGCCGATTGAAATTGGGTGCGAGAATGCGGCCTCCGGCCCGGTTGTGCGCATGCGCACCGGCCGGCGCCGCGCCGCACGGCAACCGTGCGTGCCGTTCTCCAAGGAACCCGTATGGACAGTCACATCGCTCCGGTGGAGCTGAAGAAAGCCTACCGTCTCCTCAACCACGGCCCGACCGTGCTCGTGTCGGCCCGCCACGACGGCGTCGACAATGTGATGGCCGCCGCATGGGCGTGCGCGCTGGACTTCCTGCCGCCGAAGCTGACGGTCGTGCTCGACAAGACCGCAAAGACGCGCGAACTCGTCGAGCGCAGCGGCACGTTCGTGATCCAGGTGCCGACGGCCGCGCAGATTCAGCTCACGCATGCGGTCGGCACCCACAGTCTCGCGGAGCGGCCCGACAAGCTGCGCGAAGCGGGCGTCACGCTGTTCGACGTCGAAGGTCACGACCTGCCGTTCGTCGCCGGCTGCTCGGGCTGGCTCGCGTGCAAGCTGATTCCGGAACCGCACAACCAGCAGGCCTACGACCTGTTCATCGGCGAGGTGGTCGCGGCGTGGTCCGACACGCGGGTGTTCCGCGACGGCCACTGGTATTTCGAATCGGCCGATCCGGCACTGCGCAGCCTGCATTACATCGCGGGCGGCAATTTCTATGCGATCGGTGAATCGCTGCACGTCGATCCGGACGCGAAGTAAGCGTCGGGCGGGCGTGCTGTCCCGATCCGGGCGCGCGGTTCACGCGCGCTTTTTCAATTCCATCAGCATGGTTGCGGCGAATGCCTGCGCGACACGCGGCAGCGCGTGCGGGCTCGCGCTCGACGCGCACGGCAAGCCGGTCAGTTCGGCGCTGCTGGCGATCGAGCTGCCCGCCCCGGCGTGACGGATGTCGCCGCCGGAGACGGGCAAGCGTTTACGGAATCAGCAATTCGCGCAGGCCGCTTGCGTGCTCGATGCGTTCGCCGGCGACGTGCAGGCGCTGATCCCGGCGATAGTCGTAGACCGCGCGCGACGCGGCGAGCTGGTCGAAATCGAGTTCGACCGCGTGACGCGATTCCGCATTGCCGGCTTCGAAGATCAGGTTTCCGAACGGATCGGCCGCGAGGCTGCCGCCCGCGAACACGACGTCGTGCGTGCTGCCGCCGACGCGGTTGGCGACCACCGCGAACACCTGGTTCTCCATCGCGCGCGCAGTGGCCGACGTGCGGTGGACGGAGCGGTACGGTTCCATGTTGCCATCGGTGATGAGGATCAGCTCGGCGCCGAGTGCGGCGAGCGCGCGGCCGGTTTCGGGGAATTCGTTGTCGTAGCAGATCAGCAGGCCGATTCGCACGCCGCGCCATTCGATCGTCGCGTAGCGGTCACCGGGCAGGACGATGCCGTGCTCGCTCACCCACAGGTGGGTCTTGCGATAGCGCAGCGCGATGCCGTCCGGCGTGACGAATACCGTGGTGTTGTAGAAGCGGCCGCCGTCGTTCTCGATCAGCCCGACGACGACGGCAACGTCACGCGCGCGTGCGGCCGCGATGACCGCGCCAACGCTCGGGCCGTCGAGCGGCTCGGCGCATTCGGCGAGATTCGACGGATCGAGGAAGCCGGTGAGCTGCGCTTCCGGAAACATCACGATGTCGGTGCCCGGCGCGCAGGTCGCGATCGCTGCGAGCGTGCGCTGCAGGTTGTAGTGCGTGTCGCCGTCGCGACCGGCGAGCTGGATGATGTCGAGCTTCAGTTTCATGGCGATGTCGGTAGCAGGGGGGCCGTCGCCGGTGGCGCCGGAAGGGTGGGTAAGGAGGTCCCAGTATGCGCCGAAGCGGCGGATTTCCCATCCCGCCGGCGCGTTAACCCGTCGGGGGTATTGCGCTTTGGCGCCGCCAGTGGCGGCGAGCGCCGACCCGCGTGACCCCCGATGCGTTTCAGGTGCCGGTCTGCGCGTTCAGGAACAGCGAGAACAGCTCCGATTGCGAGTTGATGGCGAGCTTCCCGTAGATGTTGCGGCGATGCACCTTCACCGTTTCGGCGGAAATCGACAGCTTGTTCGCGACTTCCTTGTTCGAACGGCCGCTGAGGATCAGCCGGATCACGTCGAGTTCGCGCGCGGTGAGCGGCGTGCCGAGCCGTGCCATCGCCTGTTCGAAACCGTCGTGTGCGCCGGGCCGGCGCGGCGGCGCATGTTCCGCGGATGCAGGCTCGAACGCGAGCCGCTGCCGCATCAGCCCGGCCACCCACGGCCGGATCAGGTCGAGCAGCGCCACCTGCTCGGGGCTGAAGCGCCGCTTGCTGCCGAGCGACAGGCACAGCGTGCGCGCATCGTCGAGCACGACGTTGAACTGCACCTCGTCCTCGACGACGTTGTGCGTGAAATAGAGCGTGTAGTACTCGGTATCGCGGAAGCATTCGGGCGCGACGTCGGACAGCCGGAACAAGCCGCTTTGCGGCGCATCGCGGTTCGCGACGTAGAACGGGTCGAGCTGGTACAGGCCCTGCACGTAGTCGCGAAACAGCGGGTCGGGGCCGCCGCCTTCGTACGGGCATTCGGCGAACACCTGAGGGCGGCCGTCGCCGAACGTCAGCGCGACCCAGCTGTCGACCGCGACGTATTCCTCGATCAGCCGGATCAGCGCCAGCCAGAAGCCCGGCTGGTCGAGCGACTCGATGAGCCGCCCGACCGAGCGGTGCCAGGCGACATCCTGCAACGTGAGGTTCATGGGTGTTCCGGGTCGGGCGGGACCGGTCGGGACGCATCGCGCCGTCGCGCCGTGCGCCTCGACCGGATCCGGGAATGAAGAACGAGATCGTACCGCCGGACGACGCGAATGGCGAGGCCGCGCACCGCCTCCGTCTCCTGATAAGCTATCGCGATTCCGAGAGGGAGCAGTCGTTGACTCCCAGTGCCAATACCAAGACCAAGACCCATAACGATATGACAACGATGCCTTTGACGGGCCAGCCGCTCGACACGTTGATGAACCGGCTCGAAGCCGATCTCGAAGAAAGCGACTCGAGCCGCGAGAGCGACCTTGCGGCAAGACTGCGGGCCCAGCCGTTGCGTGCCGATTCGCTCGACGCGATTGCGCGCCTGCACACGCTGTGGATGCACGCCGGCGATCCGGCCGCTGCGCGTGCCGTGCTCGACGACGACGGCGCGGGCGTGCATGACGCGGCAGCGCCCGACGCGCGGCCCGACATCCGCATGCAACTCGCGCTGTACCGGCTGCAGGTCGCCCGGCACCTGGGCGAGAACGACGCCGTCACCCACGCGATCGGCGAGATGCACGACGTCGTGCGCACGTCGCCGACGCTCGATGCCGATCGCTTCGTCCGCGCACGCATTCTCGATACGCTGGAATACGACCACGCGGAGCACGCGCTCGACGCGATCGACCTGCGGCATGCGTTGAATGGCGCGCTTGCCGACCGGGCCACGTTTCGCGCGTGGGACGACGCGAACCGGCAATGCCTGCGTGCGTGGGCACTGCGGCGGCTTGGCCGGGACGACGACGCGCGCGCGGCGGCCGAGGCCGCGGTGGCGGCCATCGCGTCGGCAGGCGCGGACCAGGACATCGATGCAGATGACTGGCTGCGGATCGGCCGCGCGATGATCGAGATCGCGCCGCTGCAGTTCGACACGATTCGCCAGGCCGTCGAGTCGCGCATCGCCGACTGGGCACTGCCGCCGCGTCGCGAGGCCGAGGTGAGGCTGGCAAGGCTTGCCGCGCGGGCGGCACACGCGCAAGGCGATCTCGACGGCGCGCTCGCCCGGTGCGAGATGGCGAGTCACAGCCTCGAGTCGGACGGTAGCGACGACTTCATCGAATACGAACTGCCGTGGCTGCTCGAGGCGGGCCGCTTCGATGACGCGGGGCGCCGCGCGTTCTTCCACGTGTACCAGATCGAAAGCAGCATGCTCGACCGGGTGGGGCAGATCATCCACGCACGCCTCGCCGAGCCGACCGACACATCGGTCTGGTGGCCGCTGTGCGCGATGCGCGCAGCCGGTTTCGCGCCGACGCTCGAACGGCTCGTCGAACTCGGCGCGGAACAACCTGACGCGCTGGCCGCCCGCTCGCCGACGCACGGCGAGATCTTTGCCGCGCTCGGCTCGCTCGAGGGCGACGCGTTGCGCTACGCGGTCGCCGACGCCGCGCGCGAGGTCGCGCTGCGGCGCGCGCCCGGCCATCCGTGGATCGCGCGGCTCGCGGCGGTCTACGATGGCGAAACCGGCCGCATCGACGCGACGACCCAGGCCGCGCGCCTGCTTGCGGCCGCGCAGGAAGGCGAGATGCACGACAACCGCACCGCGTTCGTGCTGACCGAGGCGCGCATACGCGCGCTGGGCGTCGCCACCGCGCTGAAACTGCCGCCGCCGTCGCTGCGCAGCGGCTTGTGGAGCTATGCGTTCTCGGGCTGGATCGAGGACCGGGTCGAGGAGGCGATCGAGGCGCTGCCGGCAGCGGAACGGGCGCCGGTGCGCGCCGACCTTCTGCGCCTGCGGATCGCCGCCTACGAGCAGGGCCGCGCGTGCATGGAGCGCTTCTTCGAGACCGGCAAGGGGCACCCGTACGACGCGTGTGCGCACCTGTATTCGATGCTATGCAACAACCTCGCGATTCTTTACCGCGACGAGGACCGTTATGACGAGGCGCTGGTCCTGCATCGCAGCGGGATTGCGGCGAGTTCGTTTGCCGAGCATTACTCAGGTGTCCGCTACGTGCTGGCCTGCCAGGACAAGGACGCCGAGATGCTCGAGGCCGCCGAGCAGCTATGGCATTACGCCGCCGAATTCGGTTTCAGCCGGCACGACCCGAACTGGTACGTGCGCGATGTGGTGCGCGCGCTGTATCGCCTCGATCGTTGCAACGAACTGCCGATCTGGCTCGAACGCCTCGTCGGCTGGCAGCGCGAGCACGATCAGGTCGACGGCAGTCTGCCCGACGAGGCGCTGATCGCCCGCTTCGTGTTCGTGTCCCACATGGCGGCGTCGCATCCGGACCAGGCGTCGGCGCTGTACGACGCCGCGCGCGGGCAGGCTGATGCGTCGCGCGATCTGGATGTCCTGATCCGGGCTGGCGACGCGGCATACGATCTGGGCCGTCAGCAGGATGTGAAGAATTTCTACGAACGTGTGCTCGCCGGCAACCGGCACGCCGCCGAGCCGCTCGACCTGATGGAGGACGTGATCGAGCGGCGAATCCGCGAGGCCGACGCGCCGGCGGCGCCGGATCCGACGACGGCCGCGCCGAACAAGCGCTGGTGGAAGTTCTGGCAATGACGGCCGTCGATCGGCGGGCCGGCTACGCGCCGCGCAACGCGCTGAACGCCGATGCGCTGCGCGCGGCGATCGCCGCGCGCAGCACCGCGCGGGGCGATGCCGACGCGGTGCGCGCGTGGCTGCTCAACCATTTCTACCGGCATGTCGTCGCGAACTTCGAGCCCGCGTGCACGATCGGGTCGCTCGACGATGCGCGGCAGGCGCTCGGCCAGGCCGCGCCGCCGGCGTGGGTCGCGCGGCGTTTCGGTCCCGGCGCGAAGACGATCGGCGAGGCCAAGGCCAAGGCCAAGGCCGAGGCCGACGCCGGCAGGCAGGCCCCCGTCGTCTGGGTCGACCCGGCCGATCCGCACCTCCTCGCACTCGAAACCACGCTTGTCGAATTTCTCGAATCCCGCAAGGGAACGGGGCTCGAGGGCAAGCTCGATCGTGTCAATTGCCCGCAGGCGCTCGCGATGTGGGAACGTGAGCATGCGGAGATGGCGGACCGAATCGCGCGCGGCTGGCGCGAGAGCCAGCCCGATGCGCTGCGCACGTGGTGCGAAACGGCCAACGGGCGCTTTGTCGAATTCCTGCCCGACAGCGCGCTGCTGCGCGCCGAAATGGCGTTCGAGAGTTACGTGATGCGCCATTGCCTCGGCCAGTTCGCCGACCGGCAAGCGCTGAAGGGCGGCTACGGCGGACGCTATGCGGATGCGATCGAGGCGCGCACGCTGCGGTTGCTGAGCTTCCGGGATGCGGGCGGCCAGCCGCACATCACGATCAGCGTCGCGGTGCATGCGGACGGCGGCCTCGACGTCGATCAGGTCAAGGGCAAGCAGAACCGGCCGCCGGTCGAGCGCTACGTCGACGACGTGCTGGCCTGCCTGAATGCGCTGGGGACGACGGATCGCACGCCGTCCGACTGCATCGCGCTCGGCGTCGTCCATACGCCGTCGGGGTGGTGCAGGATCGAGGACGTGACGGATGCCGCGTCGCAAGCACGGCTCGTCGCGCGCCATCCGCAATTGTTCGAGCGGCTCGCCGAGCCGACGCCGACCGTCGAGTGGCTGGTCGCCGCGCGGCAGCCTGAGCTGCTGCAGGCGCGGCCGCCGCGTGCCGGTTCGGTGCGTTACGCGGTGCGCGCGACGCTGGCGCCGGCGGTGCCGTCCGCTCGCCCGGACGACGCGCAGCCCGCCTTTGCCACCGAGGACGTGCGCTGGCCCGGCTACGACGCGCCGCGTGGCGCCGATGCCGCGGAATGACGGGGCGAAGACCATGATATTCAAGTTGATCGTTGCCCTGTTCGTGCTGTGGCGCATCGTGCGCTACTTCCGCCGGCGCGGTGGGCGCTATTCGGCCTTGTCGTCCCGCAAGCACTGGGCGTTGCTGCTCGCGCATCCGTACGTGGACGCGACGGGATTCTCGGGTTTCGACGATGCGGACACGAGCCACCTGAACGACACGTCGCGCAAGTTCCTGCGCGCCCAGATGCTGCACCAGATGGAGTTGCGCACCGACGCGACGGACGACGATGCGCGCGCACACCTGGCACGCGTGCTCGAGACGCAGTGGTTTCGCGCCGACCTGCATGCGCTGCAGCCGACCGACGACCCGCGTGCGGCGCTCGCGTTCGCCTGCGCGCGAATGGCGTTCCTCGCGCGCGTGGCGATGCTGATGGGCTGGACCGAGCCGGACACCGCCTGGCGCGTGTTGTTGCTCAACGCGCAGCGCGCCCAGGACTGTTTCGACAGCTGGACGGATTTCGGCCACGCCTACGTCGCGGGCCGCAAGCAGTGGGTGGCCGGATTTCGCGCCGATCCGTTCGGCAAGGCGTTCGACGACGTGACGCTGCAACGCTGGCTCGCGCCGGGTGACGGTGCGTGGGGGCAGGCGGCGTGGCCGGGGCTGACGGCGTTCGATCCCGAGCCGGTCGCGCAACCGCGTTGAGGTCGTGATGCCGCTGGCCGTTTGCTTCCCGCACCGATTCTCATCCCTATCGACGTCGACATGATTTCATCCGTTCATCCGCTGGTGCGACGTCTGGTGCTGTCCGTTGCGTGTGCGGTGCCGATGGCGGCGCATGCGATCGAACCGGCTGCCACCGACCACCTGCTGCGCACGTTCATTCATGACAGTTACGGCAACTGGCGCGCGGATCGCAAGGGCTGGCAGTCGGACCCGGGCGAATTCATCTATGTGTCGTGCGGCTCGCTGCGCGTGGCAACGGCCGACGGCCCGCGCTATTTGCTCGCGATGTGCGGCGAGACCGAGGCGGCCGAGCAGAACGGGAATCCGGGCATGGATTCGGAGGGCACGACGGGGACGATCGACCTGTACGTGCTGAAGCCCGCGGCGGACGGCAGGACGCTCGAGCCGGTGGTGAAGAAGACGGATATCGCGTCCGGCAAGCGCGGCGAGCCGGGCACCGTACGTATCGAGCGGTATGGCCCGCACCTGTTCGGTTTCACGATTGGCGACGGCGTCACGCTGCAGGGCTACACGATGGCGATGCGGTCGATCTGGCTGCCGGTCGGCAACGCGCTCGTCGAGGCCGCGCCGCGCATCGACGAAGCGCTCGACAACACGGGGTCGCTCGATTGCGGCAACGCGAAATCGCATTGCGAGAGCCGGACGTTCGCGATCGTGCCGGACATGACCGGCACCGGCGACGTCTATCCGTTGACGGTCACGGAAACGGGCTCGCGCGGCGACAAGGCCATCCACGCACGCTATACGGTGAAATTCGACGCGGCGCGCGGCCGCTACATCGTGCCGAAGGCGCTGCGCGAAGGGTACTGAGGTGCGTGATCGCACAGGCTGGCCGGCGCTCGCCGGCCGGCTGTCCTGATCCCCGTCCAGACCGGGGCGCGATCACTCGCGGACTCGCTTCAATACGAATGGTCAGACGCGCAATAGGACAAGTTAGATTTGCGCGAAAGTGTCGCGAAGCCGCGATTTTGACATTCGTTTGACAATTTTCCCGCCCGCTGCCGGGTAATCTCCGACCCTTCACGAGACGGTTCGCATGCGAACGCCGTCGCGCATGGCGCGCCGATCCGGTGCCGCTGCGCCGGGGTACCCGGCGGCGTGACACGCCGGCGTCGAGCACTGCGTTGCCTGTCTGAATCAATCACATAATCTGTAGTGCGAATCATCATGAAGGTATCCGGCACGATCGGCGTCGCAGTGGCGTCGGGCCTGCTGTCGCTTTCGGCAGGGACGGCGGCGACACCGTTGCCGTCCGACGCGCAGCGGCACCAGGAACAGCAGCTCGACGCGGTGCGCCGGGAAGCGCTGTCGTCCGCGGACGTTCTGACGCCGGGCGCGGGCGGGCACGGCGCGTTGCTGGTGCTGCCGCGCGAAACGCAGTGCGTCGAGATTCGCTCGATTGAATGGCGCGGCGCGGCCGATTTCCCATGGTTGTCGAAGCAGGCGCCCGGCGTCGGGCAGTGCGCCGGCACGCGCGGGCTCGCGGCGATTCGCAGCTGGGTTACCGGCCAGCTGGCAGCGCGCGGTTACATCACGTCGCTTGCCGCGATTCCGGCGCAGGACTATGCGGACGGGCGCGTGATCGTGGAGGTGCTGCCCGGCCGGATCGGCGAGATCGAAGACGGCTCGGGCGGCATCGGTACGACCCGGGGCGTGTTTCCGCGCGGCCGCGACGCGCTGCTGAATGTGCGCGATCTCGACCAGGCGCTCGAGAACGTGCGCCGCTTGCCGGGGCAGTCGGACGCGACTTTCGCGATCGCGCCCGGCTCGTCGTTGGGCGACAGCGATATCCGCGTTGGACATCCGGCCGACGCGCGCCGCATCCGCGCGGTGCTGACCGCGGACAACGGCGGCCAGGACGCGACGGGGCGCAATCAGGTCGGTGCGATCGTCGCGGTCGATTCGCCGCTCGGCCTCTACGACCAGCTGTTGCTGACCGCCGGCAACGATGCGTATCCGCGCCGTACGACGCGCGGGTCGCGCTCTGCCAGCGCGAGTTGGGATGTGCCGGTCGGCTATGCGTCGTTCTCTGTATCCGCGAGCGAATGGGCAACCCGGCAGGCGATACCTGTGGGCGTCGACACGTTCGTCTATGCGCGGCGCACGCGGCGGATCGAAGCCGGAGTCGGCTACGTGCCGTACCGATCGGGCAGTGCGCGGACGCGGGTCGGCCTGACGCTGGCGCGGCGGGAGGACCGCGCGTGGTTCGACGGGATCGAACTGCGTGTCCAGAAGCACGACATCACGAGCTACGCGTTTTCGGCCAGCCATCTCCAGCGGTTCGCGCAAGCGTCGGTGGAGGCCGGCGCGTCGTGGCGCGGCAGCCTGCCCGGACTGAGCGGGTTTCCCGGCTACGTGCAGGATCGCAACGACTGGAACGGCCACTACGGGATCGCGACCGCGAGCGTGTCGGTCGACGCGCAGTTCGCGGTCGGCGCGCGCCGTGCGAACTACCGCGGCACGTTCGTCGCGCAGCGCGCGCCGGCGCCGGTACCGTCGACCGAATTCCTGCAGATCGGCGGGCGCTATACGGTGCGCGGCTTCGATGGCAACGAAACGCTCGCCGCGCGCAGCGGCTGGATCCTGCGCAACGAATTCTCGACGCGGGCGGCCGCGGGCATCGCCGTCTACGCCGCGCTCGACGCAGGCGGCGTGTCGGGCAATCCGGACGAAGCGGGCGGCCACACGCTGGTCGGCGGTGCGCTCGGCCTGCGCGGCGGCTACAAGCGCGTGAGCTTCGACGTCGCGCTCGGCATGCCGCTGCTGAAGCCGTCCACGCTGCACAGCGCGAGCCCGACGCTCGACGTGCAGATCGCCGCGCGGTTCTGACAACGGCCCGATGGCTTCATTTCGTGCAGCGGGGCGTGTCGTCGCGACGACATCGCGCTCCGGTCGCACGGACCGGGGCGGGATGGTCCCGCCCTTCTTCCACCCTAGCGAGGACTACCATGAAGACGACTCGAAAGCGTGCGGTGCGCCGTGACGTGCCTCTGACCCCGAAACGGCTTGCGCAGCTGCTGGCCGTCGCATTGCCGGCGCTGTCCGCGCCGGCCGTGCAGGCCCAGATATCCATACCCGGCGCGGACAACCCGCACGCGCCGGGCATCGGTATCAAGAACAGCAACATCATCGTCCAGATCGTGAAACCGAACGACGCGGGCGTGTCGCACAACCAGTTCCTCGACTACAACGTCGGGCCGAAAGGGTTGATCCTGAACAACGGCGTCACGACATCCAATACACAGCTAGCCGGCCAGATCGGCGGCAACGAGCGACTCGGCGGCCAGGCGGCGAAAGTGATCCTCAACGAAGTGATCGGCGGCGGGCGGACGAAGCTGATGGGGCCGACGGAAATCGCAGGTTCATCGGCGCAGCTGATCATCGCGAACCCGAACGGAATCACGGCGGACGGCGCGAGCTTCATCAACGCGTCGCAGGTCAAGCTGGTTGCGGGCGCGCCGGGGTTCGACGCGAACGGTAATGCGAACAGCTTCGACACGAAAGGCGAGATCGCGATCGAAGGCAGCGGCCTCGACGCACGTGGCGTGGCACGTACCGATCTGATCGCGCGCACGCTGCGCGTCAATGCGAAGCTGCAGGCACGACAGCTCGTGGCGACCGCCATCGACGGCAACGTGAAGACCGACGGCGACAAGCTGACCTATACGCTCGCGCAGGGCACGAGCCGCCCGGAGATCGCGATCGACGTGTCGCAGCTCGGCAGCATTCATGCGAACGCGATCACGCTGATCGGCAAGGGCTCGAGCGTCGGGGTGAACGTCGCGGGCAGGATCGAGGCGATCGCCGGCGATCCGGTCGTGCCGAAGACGCGCGGCCTCGTGTCGGGCGGCGGCATCACGATCATGGGATCGACCGGGATCGTGAAGGACGGTGGCGCCGATGGCGATGTCCGTCTGGTCGGTGATGCGACGATCGACGGAACGGTTGCCGGCAGCGCGGTGACGATGCTCGGCGACGCGAAGATCGGCAAGGGCGGGGTCGTGACGGCGAGCGACAAGCTGCTCGTCGTCGGCCCGAATTCGGCCGGTACGGCGCTTGCGAACGACGGATTCGTGCGGGCCGGAGAGGTGAGGGTGGTTGGCAGCACGCGCAACAGCGGCACACTGCGCGGCGATCGGTCGGTCTCGCTCACTGGCAACGCGTTCGTCAACGAGGCGGGCGGGCTCGTGAGTTCCGGCGGGGCGGTGGACATCGTCGGCGGCACCTATCGAAATGACGGGAAAATCGAGCAAAACGCGCAGTTTCCGGACGGCGGTAACTCGGGAGGCGGTAACTCAGGAGGCGGTAACTCGGAAGGCGGCAACTCGGAAGGCGGCAACTCGGAAGGCGGTAACTCGGAAGGCGGTAACTCGGAAGGCGGTAACTCGGGAGGCGGTAACGCTGGCGGTGGTAACCCCGAGCCTTCAGTCCCGGGGCTCGTCGCCGACACGAACCACGCGAACCAGCCTGGCGTCGACGTGAAAAACGGCGTACCCGTCGTCGATATCTCGAAACCGAATGGTTCGGGCGTATCGCACAACCGCTTCATGGACTACAACGTCGGCCCTGAAGGGCTGGTCCTGAACAACAGCACGAAAACCGTCGACACCGAACTCGCCGGCTGGATCGACGGCAATGCGCGGCTTGGCGGAAAGACGGCGCGTGTCATCCTGAACGAGGTGACCGGCAGCGGAAAGTCGCAGTTGAAAGGCGCGACGGAGATCGCCGGGGAGTCAGCGCAACTGATCATTGCGAACCCGAACGGGATCACCGCGAATGGCGCCCGCTTCATCAACGCATCGCAGGTGAAGCTGGTGGCCGGCACGCCATCGCTCGACGCGAACGGCAACGCGAGCCGATTCGACACGAAAGGCGACATCGTCGTAGCGGGCGATGGACTCGACGCGAGCGAGGCCGGCCGGCTCGACCTGGTGGCACGCTCGTTACGCGTCGACGCGGCGCTGCGTGCGCTGAAGCTTGCTGCGATCGCGGGCGACGGCACGGTGACCTACAACGGTGACAATTCCGCATTCAGGCTTGCGCAATCGCCAAACCGGCCGGAGGTCGCGATCGACGTGTCGAAGCGCGGCAGCATCGATGCCCACGACATCACACTGACCGGCAACGGTTCGGATACCGGCGTGAACATCGATGGGGCAATCCGGGCAACGCGTGCGGCGGGCGCGGGCCTCGACGGCAACGTGACGATCGCCGGCGGCTCGCGGATCGGCGGGACGGTCGACGGCGAATCGGTTCAGTTGCTCGGCGGCGCCGAAGTTGGCCGCGACGCAAGCGTGACCGCGCGCGATGCGTTGAGCGTGCTGGGCGGCCTGAAGAGCGGCGGCACGGTCACGGCGGCATCGGTCAGCGTGAACGGCGGGACGGTCAATACGGGCCGCCTGACCGCATACGGCCGGTTCGCCACCAACGGCGGGCTCAGGAACGACGGCACGCTCACGACTGCATTCGCCAGCGTGAACGGTGGCGCGTCGAACACCGGCACGCTGAGCGTCGAAGGCCGGCTCGGCATCAATGGCGGGCTGACGAACGGCGGCACGATCGAGGCGGAGACGATCAACGTCAACGGCGAGACGACGAACACGAAGCGGCTGTTCGCGAGCGACGCGCTGATCCTGAACGGCAAGACGACGAATACCGGCCATCTCGTCACGGACGGCACGCTGTCGATCAACGGGGGGCTGGAAAATGACCTCGAGGTCCGGGCGAAGTCGGTCAGCGTGAACGGCGGTGCGACCAACACGGGCACCTTGACGGCGCTCGACCGGCTGGCCGTCAACGGCGGCCTGACGAACGAAGGCACGGTCGAAGCCGAATCGATCAGCGTGAACGGCGGCGCGACGAACCGTGGCTCACTGACTGCGGATACGCGTCTGGCGATCAACGGCGGCCTGCGGAACGACGCCGCGGTTCATGCGGAGACGATCAGCGTGAACGGTGGTGTGTTCAATGCCGGGACACTGCGCGGCGATGACCGGATCGGGATCAACGGAGGTATCGACAACCGGGCCGGTGCACGGGTCAGCAGTGGCGGCGTCGTGAAGGTGAACGGGTGGGTGGACAACGCGGGCGAGATCGAGCAGTACGTCAAGCGTTGATCTGCCGGAATCTCCCGGGCCGGATCTGCTTCACCGGGAGATTGCCGCGCGACGCGTCGCGCGGGCACATGCGGGCACGCCGGGCCGGAACCGGCCGGTGTCGCCCGCGCATCACACGTACAGATACCGGACGAGGTGGAAGAACACCGGCGCGGCGAAGCAGATCGAGTCGACGCGATCGAGCATCCCGCCGTGGCCCGCGATCATCGAGCCCCAGTCCTTGGTGCCGAGCGAGCGCTTGACGGCCGACAGCACGAGGCCGCCGACGAAGCCCGCGATCACGATCGCGAGCGAGATGCCGAACGCCGACCCGAAGCTGAATGGCGTCACGCGATACAGCGATGCGCCGCACAGCGTGGCCAGCAAGCCGCCACCGACGAAACCTTCGATCGTCTTCGACGGCGACAGCTGCGGCGCGATCTTGCGCTTCCCGAACAGCTTGCCGACCACGTACTGCAGCACGTCGCTGATCTGCACGACGAACAGGAAGAAGAACAGCAGCAGCGCGTTCTGCCCCGCGTAGTGCGGAATGTCGAGGATCAGCACGGCCGGCGCATGGCTCAGCCCGTACACGCACACCATCAGCGCCCAGTTGATCTTCGCGTTGCGGCTCAGGAATTCGCGCGTGTCCTGCGTGAGCGCCGATACGAGCGACATCGCGAAGAACAGGTGCACGGGCACGAAGATCGAATACATCCCGTACCAGTTGATCCCGAGCAGCAGGTACTGCACGGGAATGGCGACGAAGAACGCGATGAACAGCGTCGTGTGGTCGCTCGCGGTGGTTGGCGTGAGCGTGATGAATTCGCGCAGCGTCAGGTACGACAGCACCGCGAACACCAGATACGTGATGTTGTTGCTGAGGCCGATCGCGATCGCCATGATCGCGATCATCGCCCACCACGCGCGGATGCGCTGGTTCAGGTTGACGATGGTCGCACTCGTGCCGCCGCTGCGTGCGCCGAGGATCGCGCCGATCACGGTCGCGACGACGAGCACGCCCGTGACGCCCGCGACCAGTTCCCAGAAAATTGTTCGCATTGTTGATATCCGGAAAAGAGAGAAGAGGGCGTCGCGTTCAGCCGGCCGGCCGCTGCGGCGGCGCGAGCGCGACGACCGCGTCGCGCATGCGGGCGAGGAACGTCGGCTTGTCTTCCTGCGCGCCGAGCGCGTCGTTCGCGCCGAAGTGCACCTTGCAGATCAGCGGCACCGGCCAGATCGCGCCCTTCGGCATGATCCGCTGCAGGTTCTCGAGATAGACGGGCGCGAGCGCGACGTTCGGAAACTCGGTCGCGAGGTGGAACAGCCCGCTCTTGAACGGCTGCGGCAGGATTTCGGCGCCGCGCGTGCCTTCCGGGAAGATGATGATCGAATGGCCCTGCTTGAGTGCGTCGCGCACCGGGTCGAGGGGATCGCCGCCCGATTCTCGGTGGCGGTCGATCAGCACGACGTTCAGCAGTTTCTGCGCGATGTGGCGCTTCATGTCGCTGCTGTCCCAGTAGTCGCGCGCGGCAACCGGCCGCACGACCGCGCGTACGTTGCGCGGCAGCGCAGCGAGGATCGCAAGCGTGTCGATGTGGCTCGTATGGTTCGAGAAGTAGATCTTCTGCGTCGGGGACGGCGGCGCCTGATGCCAGACCGGATACGCGCCGGCGACGAGCCGCACGATGGACAGCAGGAAATCGCGCTGCCAGACGTTGAGGATGTTCATCGGCGCTGCGCCTCCTGCCTGCCTGCGTGGCCCGCTGCGCGTGCGCGGCGGGCGGGACCCCGGAATGCCGGCGCGGCAGGATGCGCGCCGGACGGCCCTTGTTTAAATTTTTTCAAATTCGTGGCTGCCTGTCGCAGGTCCGCGATAATCGGACGGTTCGCCGTCACACGCTGTTGCGTCGCGGCGAATGTGCCGGTCGGCGGCGTGATAATCGGCTGTTGCACGAGTGCCCGTTTGCAGTTCGAATGGATCGTGCTGCGATCGGGCCAGCGGATTATCGCGAGTTTCCGTCAAAAACGCCAGATTGGCGCCATGCGGGCGGGCCGGGCGCATGCTTGACGCATCGGGGCCGCTCGGCGACGATTAGGGCCGTCCATGGAAGGCCGTCCAAGGCCGTTTCGCCACCCCGGGGCGGGGTGACGGGAAACGTATCCGACTGTGCCGCACAAATAAAACGATGAGCCTATACGCACTCAAACCCAAATTTCAGAACCGTCTGCGCCCGTTCGCGAACTCGCTCGCCGAACGCGGTGTCACGGCCAACCAGGTGACGCTGTTCGCGGCCGGCGGCTCGATCGTCGTCGGCGCGCTGGCCGGGCTCGGCGTGTTCGCCCGCGCACTGTTCCTGCTGATCCCGCTATGGCTGTTCGTGCGGATGGCGCTCAACGCGATCGACGGGATGCTCGCACGCGAGCACAACCAGAAGAGTACGCTCGGCGCATACCTGAACGAACTGGGCGACGTCGTGTCCGATATTGCGCTGGTGCTGCCGTTTCTCGCGATTCCGGCGTTCGCTCCGGCAGACGTCTGGCTGTTCGCGCTGACGGCGGTGATCGTCGAATGTGCGGGGCTGATCGGCCCGCTGGTCGGCGTGAGCCGCCGCTACGACGGCCCGTTCGGCAAGAGCGACCGCGCGCTCGCCCTCGGCGCGTTCGCGCTGTGGATCGGGCTCGGGTTTCCGGTCGGCGGTGTCGCCGCGTGGCTGTGGCGCTTGCTGATCGTGCTGTCGATGGTCACCGTGGTGCGGCGCGTGCAGGCCGGCATCGCGGAAAAGGGTGCTTGAAAGGGTAGTCCAGGCAGTTGCAGTGCCGGGCGCCGGAGGGCGGCGCACCAAAATTCGAATAACGAAACGAGAGAGATCGCATGAGCGCACGCATGGCCCGTGAGGCCGACTTCATCACGCACGACGGCGAAACGCTGTTCTATCGTCACTGGCCCGCAACGGGCGCGCGCTGCCGCGGCGCAATCGTATTGCTGCATCGCGGCCACGAACACTCGGCGCGCGTCGCGCACCTCGTCGACGAGCTCGACCTGCCCGATTTTGCGTTCTTCGCGTGGGATGCGCGCGGCCACGGCCGCTCGCCCGGTGCGCGCGGCTATAGCCCGAGCGCGGCCGCGTCGGTGCGCGACCTGCAGACCTTCGTCGAACATATCCGCGACACGCACGGCATTGCGATCGAGGACATGGCCGTGGTCGGCCAGAGCGTCGGCGCGGTGCTCGCCGCCACCTGGGCGCACGACTACGCGCCGCCGATCCGCGCGCTCGTCGTCGCATCGCCGGCGTTCCACATCAAGCTCTACGTACCGTTCGCGCGGCCGGGCCTGCGGCTGATGCACAAGCTGCGCGGGCTGTTCTACGTGAACAGCTACGTGAAGCCGAAATTCCTCACGCACGATCCCGAGCGGATCGCGAGCTATGCGTCCGATCCGCTGATCACGCGGCCGATCGCGGTCAACATGCTGCTCGACCTGCACGACACCGCGCAGCGGATCGTCGCCGACGCGGCCGCGATCACCGTGCCGACGCAACTGCTGATCTCGGGGGCCGACTGGGTCGTGCATCGCGGCCCGCAGGACCGTTTCTTCGAACGCCTCGGCGCGGCGCGCAAGGAGCGCATCGTGCTGCCGGGCTTCTATCACGACACGCTCGGCGAACGCGACCGCGCGCAGGCGCTCGCGCCGCTGCGTGCGTTCGTGCTGCGTGAATTCGATGCGCCGAGCCCGCGCGTATCGCTCGCCGACGCCGACCGGCGCGGCGCGTTTCACGACGAATACGCGGCGCTCGGCCGGCCGCCGGCGAACGTGTTCGCGCGTGCGTACTGGGCGCTCACGCGGGCCGGACTGAAGGCCGGCGGCGCGCTGTCGGACGGCATCGCGCTCGGGCTGCGGCTCGGCTTCGATTCAGGCTCGACGCTCGACTACGTGTACCGCAACCGCGCGCAGGGGCGCCTCGGCGTCGGCGCGCTGATCGACCGCACGTATCTCGATTCGCCGGGCTGGGTCGGCATCCGCCAGCGCAAGGTGCATCTGCAGGAGCTGATCGGCGCGGCGATCGGCCGCCTGCGCGGCGGCGGCACGCCGGTGCGGATCGTCGACATCGCGGCCGGGCACGGGCGCTACGTGCTCGACGCGATCGCGTCAGCCGCCGAGCGCGACGGCGCGGCGCCCGACGACATCACGTTGCGCGATTACAGCCCGCCGAACGTCGAGGCCGGGCGCGTGCTGATCGCGCAGCGCGGCCTCGAGCCGATCGCGCGCTTCGAGCGCGGCGACGCGTTCGACGAGGCGTCGCTCGCGACGCTCGAGCCGCGTCCGACGCTCGCGATCGTGTCGGGCCTCTACGAGCTGTTCGGCGAGAACGCGCTGATCGAGCGCTCGCTGCGCGGGCTCGCGCAGGCCGTGCCGCCGGGCGGCTATCTCGTCTATACGGGGCAGCCGTGGCATCCGCAGATCGAATTCATCGCGCGTGCGCTGAACAATCACCGCGGCGAGGCGACCTGGGTGATGCGCCGCCGCTCGCAGGCCGAGATGGACGAGCTCGTCGCGCGCGCGGGCTTCCGCAAGCTCGACCAGCGGATCGACGAAATGGGCATCTTCACGGTCAGCCTCGCGCAGCGGGTCGACGCGTCATGAGCGCGCTCGACGGCGGCGCGAGCGGCCTCGCGGAGCCGGCCGCCGCCGGCGCGCGCGACGCGTCGTTCGCGCTGCGCCTCGGCTGGCTCGCGGCGATGGGTGCCGTGTTCTTCTCGACCTACGGTTTCGCGAACTGGCTCGCCGCACGCCGCGCGGCGGTGCCGACCTTCGCGTTCGGCTGGGAGCACGCGATTCCGTTCGTGCCATGGACGATCGTGCCGTACTGGTCGATCGACCTGCTGTATGCGCTGTCGTTCTTCTTCTGGACGCGCCGCGCCGATCTGCTCGATCACGTGAAGCGGCTGCTGACCGTGCAACTGATCTCGGTCGCGTGCTTCATCGCGTGGCCGTTGCGCTTCGGCTTCGAGCGGCCCGACGCGGGCGGCGTGGCCGGTGCGCTGTTCACGCTGCTGATGGGGTTCGACAAGCCGTTCAACCAGGCGCCGTCGCTGCACATCGGGCTGCTCGTCGTGCTGTGGGCCGTCTATGCGAAGCATCTGCGCGGCACGCTCGCGCGCGTCGTGCTGCACCTGTGGTTCGCGGCGATCGGCGTGTCGGTGCTGACGACCTACCAGCATCACGCGATCGACGTACCGACCGGCGCGGCCGTCGGCTGTCTCGCGCTGTTCCTGTTTCCGCTGCGCGATGCCGCGGGCCGGCTGCCGGGCGCCGAGGCATCGCCAGGCGCGGCCGGCCGCGCGCTCGCGCGCCGCTATGCGCTTGGCGCGGCGGCGGTCGCACTCGTGGCCCTCTGGTGCGTGCCGCGCGCGCCCGGCTGGGCGCTGGCGGCCGGGTGGGTCGCGCTGGCGCTCGCGTGTGTCGCGTGGATCTACCGGCGCGGCGCACCCGGCGCGTTCCGGAAGGACGCGCACGGGCGTTTCCCGGTCGTCATCCGCTGGCTGCTCGCGCCGACGATCGCCGGCGCATTCGTCAATTCGCGGCTGTGGACGTTCCGGCAGCCGGCACCGGTGCGGATCGACGAACGCGTTTCGATCGGCCGTACGCCGACGACACGCGACGTGCGCCGCCACGGTTTCACGGGGCTGGTCGACCTGACCGCCGAAATGCCGCGCTGGGCGTCGCTCGATGCGTCGCTCGGCTATGCGACCGTGCCGCAGCTCGACCTCGTCGCGCCGACGGCCGCGCAACTCGCGCAGGCCGTCGCGGCGCTCGAACGCCTGCACGGGGAAGGGCGCGACGTGCTGGTCTGCTGCGCGCTCGGCTACGGGCGCAGCGTGCTGTGCGCGGCCGCGTGGCTGGCGGCGCGGCGCGGGTTCGGCGATGCGCGCGACGCG